>JBGAFQ010000012.1:0-56800 GCA_044227195.1 Thiobacillus sp. | reverse complement strand
AACCAGCTCGTGGTGCGGCCGACCCTGCAGACCACGCGCGACGACGACATCTTCGCGCTCGGCGACTGCGCGGCCTGCCCCATGCCCGACGGCCGCAACGTGCCGCCGCGCGCGCAGGCGGCGCACCAGCAGGCTGCGCTGATGGCGAAGGCGATCTGCCGCCGCTTCCGCGGCAAGCCCTTGCTGGAATACGAATACCGCGACTACGGTTCGCTCGTCGCCCTGGGTCGCTTTTCCACCGTGGGCAACCTCATGGGCGGGCTCACCGGCGGCAGCATCATGATCGAGGGCGCGATGGCGCGGGTGGTGTACTGGTCATTGCACAAGATGCACCAGATCGCGCTGCACGGCTGGTTCAAGACCGCACTCACCACCTACGCGCACTTCATCAGCACACCGACGCGGGCGCGGATCAAGCTGCACTAGCCGAGCCGCCCAGCCTGGCTGGATTGCGGTCGCTCAGGCGGCGTTCCACAGCCACGCCGCGCCGCGTGCCCCGCTCGAATCGCCGAATTCCGGCGGCACGAGCCGCGTGTCGACGCGGTCGGAAAACACGTAGCGGCGCCACAGCTTCGGCACCGTTTCATAGAGGCGCGCGATGTTCGACATGCCGCCGCCCAGCACGATGACATCGGGATCGATGAGATTGATCACGCCGGCGAGCGCGCGCGCCAGGCGTTCCTCGTAGCGCGCCAGCGTCGCGCTGCACGGCCCGTAGCCCGCATGAGCCAGCTGCGCGATCTCGTGCGCGGGCAGATCCTCGCCGCCGTAGCGCACGTGGTCGGCGGCGAAGCCGGGGCCGGAGAGCCAGGTTTCGATACAGCCTTTCTTGCCGCAGTAGCAGGCGGGCGCGGCGTCCAGCTCGCGTGGGGTCGGCCAGGGGTGGACGAGTGCCTCACCCGTGGCGGGATGCGTGCCGGTGGGTTCGCGGTCGGCCTGGGCGTGGGCGAACTGGAAATAGGGCAGGGGCGAGTGGCCCCATTCGCCGGCGATGGCGTTGGCGCCCCGGAGCAGGTGCCCGCGCACGATCACGCCGCCGCCGACGCCGGTGCCGAGGATGACGCCGAACACGCAGCCGGCGCCGGCTACCGCACCGTCAGTGGCTTCCGACAGGGCGAAGCAGTCCGCGTCGTTGGCGAGGCGGATTTCACGATTCAGCGCGCGTTCGAGGTCTTCCTGCAGGGGTCTGCCGTTGAGGCAGGTGGAGTTGCAGTTCTTCATGCGTCCCGTCGCGGGTGAGACGGCGCCCGGGGTGCCGATGCCGATGCTGCCGTGTCCGCCGAGTTCGAATTCGGCCTGGTGCACCAGCGCGGCGACGGCGGCCACCGTGGCGAGATAGTCGTTCTGCGGGGTGGGCACGCGCCGGCGCAGGATTTCGCGGCCGTTGCCATCCAGCGCGATCAGCTCGATCTTGGTGCCGCCGAGGTCGATGCCAAGACGGAGGGTAGGGGGCTCGGTGCTAAAATCGCGCATTCATTCAGCTTCGGAAACAGACATGGCAGGACATTCCAAGTGGGCCAACATCCAGCACCGCAAAGGGCGCCAGGATGCCAAGCGCGGCAAGATCTTCACCAAGCTTATCAAGGAAATCACCGTGGCCGCCAAGATGGGCGGCGGCGACCCGGCGATGAACCCGCGCCTGCGGCTGGCGATCGACAAGGGCAAGGCCGAATCGATGCCCAAGGACAACATCGAGAACGCGATCAAGCGCGGCACTGGCCAGCTCGAAGGCGTGAACTACGAGGAAGTGCGTTACGAGGGCTACGGCATCGGCGGCGTCGCGGTGATGGTCGACTGTCTCACCGACAACAAGACGCGTACCGTCGCCGACGTGCGCCACGCCTTCGTCAAGCATGGCGGCAACATGGGCACCGACGGCTGCGTGGCCTTCCAGTTCAAGCACTGCGGGCAGATCATCCTGGAGCCGGGTGCGAGCGAGGACGCGGTGATGGACGCCGCGCTCGACGCCGGCGCCGACGATGTCATTTCCAACGACGACGGCTCGATCGAAGTCCTGACTCCGCCCGACCCCAAGACCTTCGAGGCGGTGAAGCACGCGCTCGAAGCCGCCGGTTTCAAACCTGCGGTGGCCGAGATCACCATGCGTCCCGAAGCCGAGACCGAGCTTGCCGGCGACGATGCGGTGAAGATGCAGAAGATCCTCGACGCGCTCGACAGCCTGGACGACGTGCAGGACGTGTATACCAACGCCGTGTTGCCGGAGTAGGGCGGGCCTGCTAAAGTGGTCATAATTAAATGACCATATGGGGTCGTCATGGAACTCCCCGCAACTGAATTCAAGGCCAAATGTCTCGCCTACCTCGATCAGGTGGCGCAGACGCGGGCCGAAATCACCCTGACCAAACACGGACGCCCGGTCGCGCGCCTGATGCCGGTGGAGGAAGGCGAACCCGTGCTGTTCGGTCGCCTCGCGGGCACGGTGCAGGTTCGTGGCGACCTGCTGGCGCCGATCGGGGAAACCTGGGAAGCGGATGTCTGACGTCGGCCTGGTCATCGACACCCACGTCTGGCTCTGGCTCGAATCCGACCCGGGCCGCCTGGGCAAGGCGGCTCGCACCCGCATCGAAGCGGCGGCGCGGGCGGGCGGCTTGTGGGTGTCGGTGATGTCGGTGTGGGAAATTGGCATGCTGGTGGCGAAGGATCGCATCCGCCTCGCGATGCCGCTCGACGAATGGATACGACAAGCGTCGGCCACGCCCGGCATGCAGATGCTGGGATTGATCCCCGACATTGCGCTGGAATCGACGCGGTTGCCCGACGCGCCGCACGGCGACCCCGTCGATCGGATTCTGATCGCCAGTGCGCGGGTGCACAACCTGACACTGCTCACCGCAGACGAAAGAATCCTGGCTTACGCTGCGCAAGGGCATTTGAAGGCATTGAAAGCGTGAGTGCCATCCGCATCCTCGGCATCGACCCCGGTCTGCGCCTCACCGGCTTCGGCGTGATCGAACAGACGGGGCAGAAACTGGCCTACGTCGCCAGCGGCGTGATCAAGAGCGGCGAGGGCGAGTTGCCCAAACGGCTCGGCGTGCTGTTTGCCGGGTTGAATGAAGTCATCGCCACCTACCAGCCCGATACCTGCGCGGTGGAGATCGTGTTCGTCAACGTCAATCCGCAATCGACCTTGCTGCTCGGACAGGCGCGCGGCGCCGCGATTTGCGCCGCCGTATCGCGCGAACTGGTCGTGGCCGAATACACTGCGCTGCAGATCAAGCAGGCTGTGGTGGGCCACGGCAAGGCGGCGAAGGAACAGGTGCAGGAGATGGTGAAGCGCCTGCTGGCCTTGCCCGTCGCACCCACGGCCGACGCCGCCGATGCGCTGGCCTGTGCGATCGCCCACGCCCATGGCAGCCGCCTCGGCAGCCAATCCACCGCTGGCTACCGCGTGAAGGGCGGGCGGCTGGTATGAGCACGGCGCTCGCTCCGGCCGAGCCGTCACGGGAACGCCTGACGAATCCGTTCGTGCGCTATGGGCTGGCGACGCGCCCGGCCTTTCTCAGCATCACCCTCGCGGGCTGCCTGCTCGGCTTCGCCACCGCGGTTGCCGGCGGTGCAGCGTTCGACTGGGCGCGCGCGCTGGCGACCTTGCTGCTGGCCCTGCTGGCGCACGCCGGGATCAACGTGCTCAACGATTATTGCGATCATCTCAACGGCACCGATGCGCGCAACACGCAACGCATCTATCCGTATACCGGCGGCAGCCGCTTCATCCAGAACGGCGTGCTCACGCCGAAGCAGGTGCTGGGATTCGCGGTTGCGCTGTTCGCCGCCACCATCGCCGGGGGGCTGTGGCTGCTGAGCGTCGCGGGTCCGGGCCTGTTCTGGATCGGCCTGGCCGGTCTCGCCATCGGCTGGGCCTACTCGGCGCCGCCGCTGCAGCTGAACAGCCGGGGCGTGGGCGAACTGTGCGTCGCATGCGGATTCCTGCTCGTGGTCGCGGGCGCGGATTACGTGCAGCGCGGCGCGTGGGCGCCGCTGCCCTGGCTGGCCGGCGCGCCCTACGCACTGCTGGTCGCCAACATCCTCTACATCAACCAGTTCCCCGACCGCGAGGCCGACCGCGCCAGCGGCAAGCTGCACTGGGTGGCGCGCCTGCCGCCGGCGGCCGCGGCGCGGGGCTATGGGCTGATTCTGCTGCTGGCGGCGCTGGCGCTGCTGGCGGGTATTGCCACTGGCCAGTTGCCGCTTGCGGCGGCGCTGGCGTTCCTTGCCTGGATGCCCGCAACTGCCGCATGGCGGCAGTTGCGGCGTTTCGCCGCCACGCCGGCGCAGCTTGTGCTCGCGATCCGGCTGAGCCTGCTTGCCGCGCATCTGTTGCCGGCCATACTGGCGGCGGTTTTGTTGCTATCCGGAAAATCCACATGACTGGAGATGCCCGATGATCGGACGTACTGTTTTCAAGGGAGGCGCCCTGTGATCGGGCGCATCACGGGCACCCTCGCCGCCAAGCAGCCACCGCAGGTGCTGGTGGACGTGAACGGCGTCGGCTACGAAATCGACGTGCCGATGAGCACCTTCTACAACCTGCCCGGCATCGGCGAGAAGGTGAGCCTGCTCACGCATCTGGCGATACGCGAGGATGCGCACCTGCTCTACGGTTTCGGCAGCGAGACCGAGCGCGCGGCCTTTCGCGAATTGCTGAAGATATCGGGCATCGGCGCGAAGACCGCATTGTCGGTGCTGTCCGGCCTTTCGGTGAACGATCTCGCGATGGCCATCGCCGCGCAGGAAGCGGGACGCATCGTGAAAGTGCCCGGCATCGGCAAGAAGACCGCCGAACGCCTGCTGCTCGAACTGAAAGGCAGGCCGGTGTTCGCCGGCGCGATCGCCAGCGCGGCGCCGGCCGGCGTGTCCGACGACGTCCGGCAGGCCCTGCTCGCGCTCGGCTACAACGACAAGGAGGCCACGGCCGCGATGCAGAAACTGCCGGTCGACCTGCCGGTGTCGGAGGCGATTCGCCAGGCGCTGAAGCTGCTGTCCAAAGGGTAAGATGCGCGCATGATCGAAACCGACCGCCTCATCGCCCCCGCCGCCGTCAGCCCGCAGGAAGAGCAGATCGAACGCGCGCTGCGGCCGCGCACGCTGGCGGAATACGTCGGCCAGGCGAAGGCGCGCGAGCAACTGGAAATCTTCATCCATGCGGCGCGCAAGCGCAGCGAGGCGCTCGACCACGTGCTGCTGTTCGGGCCGCCGGGCCTGGGCAAGACCACGCTGGCGCACATCATCGCGCGCGAGATGGGCGTGAACCTGCGGCAGACCTCGGGGCCGGTGCTGGAGCGTGCGGGCGACCTGGCGGCGCTGCTCACCAACCTGGAACCGCACGATGTGCTGTTCATCGACGAGATCCATCGCCTGAGCCCGGTGGTGGAAGAGGTGCTCTATCCCGCTCTGGAAGATTTCCAGATCGACATCATGATCGGCGAGGGGCCGGCCGCGCGCTCGGTCAAGCTCGACCTGCCGCCGTTCACGCTGGTGGGCGCGACCACGCGTGCCGGCATGCTCACCAATCCGCTGCGCGACCGCTTCGGCATCGTCGCGCGGCTGGAGTTCTATTCGGCGGAAGAACTCGGCTTCATCGTGCACCGTTCGGCGGGCCTGCTGCAGATGAACCTGGACGAAGCCGGCGCTCTGGAAATCGCCCGGCGCTCGCGCGGCACGCCGCGCATCGCCAACCGGCTGCTGCGGCGCGTGCGTGACTACGCCGAGGTGAAGGCGGGCGGACAGGCCACCGGCGAAGTGGCGGATGCGGCGCTGGTGATGCTCGACGTCGACCGCGCCGGCCTCGACGTGATGGATCGCAAGCTGCTTTCTGCGGTGGTCGAGAAGTTCATGGGTGGGCCGGTCGGGCTCGACAACCTCGCGGCTGCCATCGGCGAGGAGCGCGATACCATCGAGGACGTGCTCGAGCCTTTCCTGATTCAGCAGGGCTACCTGCAGCGCACGCCGCGCGGCCGCATCGCCACCCCGCTGGCGTACCGGCATCTTGGCCTTGCCGCACCGGCGGAACCCAACGCGGACCTGTTCTGATGGCCTACGTCTGGCCGGTGCGCGTGTACTGGGAGGACACCGACGCCGGCGGCGTGGTGTACTACGCCAACTATCTGAAATTCCTGGAGCGTGCGCGCAGCGAGTGGTTGCGTAGCCTGGGATTCGAGCAGGACGTACTGCGCGATCGCGCCGGCATCGTGTTCGTGGTGCGGCGGGTCGAGATCGACTATCTGGCGCCGGCGCGCTTCAACGACGAACTGGAGGTGTCGGCCGAATGCGCCGAACCCGGCCGCGCCAGCCTCGACATCGAGCAGACCATCCTGCGCGGACCAACCCGGTTGGCCACGGCACGGGTAAAGCTGGCCTGCGTCGATGCCGTCAAGTTCAAACCCGCTAAAATACCCTTGCCCATCATTGAAGCCGTAGGCCGCGCCACGTGAAACCCGAACTCGGTCAAGACCTCTCGCTCCTCCACCTCATCCTCAACGCCTCCGTCCCGGTCCAGATCGTGATGGCGCTGTTGCTGGCAGCCTCGCTGATGTCGTGGTGGTACATCTTCATCAAGCTGTTCGCGCTCAAGCGCGCGCAGCGCGTGACCGAGCGTTTCGAGCGCGAATTCTGGGGCGGCGGCGACATCAACGCGATGTACCAGCGCATCTCCTCCGAACGCGATTCGGCGGGCGAGATGGAGCGCATCTTCGAGGCCGGCTTCCGTGAATTCATGAAGCTGCGGCGACAGGCCGGCCTCACGGTCAACGTCATCATCGACGGCACCCGCCGCGCGATGCGCGCCACCTATCAGCGCGAGCTCGACGGTCTCGAGTCGCACCTGTCCTTCCTTGCCACCGTCGGTTCGGTGTCGCCCTACGTCGGGCTGTTCGGCACCGTGTGGGGCATCATGATCGCCTTCATGGGCCTGTCCAGCGTGGCGCAGGCCACGCTCGCGCAGGTCGCTCCCGGTATTGCGGAAGCGCTGATTGCCACAGCGATGGGCCTGTTCGCCGCGATTCCGGCGGTGGTCGGCTACAACCGCTATACCCACGACATCGACCGGCTGGCCAACCGCATGGAAAGCTTCATGGAGGAATTTTCCAACATCCTCCAGCGCCAGGCAACCAAAGCAGCATAAATCATGGCCCGCACCCGCAAGCAGGTCGCGCAGATCAACGTCGTGCCGATGATCGATGTGATGCTGGTGCTGCTCGTCATCTTCATGGTGACCGCGCCCTTCATCAATCCGGGCCAGGTCGATCTGCCCAGCGTGGGCAAGACCGCGCAGACGCCGGCGCAGCCGCTCGAGGTCATCATCAAGGAATCGGGCGATTACCTGTTGCGCGACCGTGCCGCCGACAACGAGCCGCGCACGGTGAGGAAAGCCGATCTCGCGGCCGAGATCGCCGCGCTGCATCGTGCCGCACCGGACCAGCCGGTGGTGATCGCGGCGGACAGGAACGTCCGCTACGAGGAAGTCATGAACACGATGTCGCTGCTGCAGAAGGCGCAGATCAGCCGCATCGGCCTGCTCGCACGCCCGGCGCCGTGATCACCGCAGCGGACGCGCCGCATTTTTCCCGCCCCGTTCCGAACATCGCGGCCGGCGCCCTGGCGCTCGGCGTACACGTCGTATTCGTGTTGCTGCTCGTCGTCGGCGTGTCATGGCAGAACGAGCACCCCGCACCGGTGATGGTCGATCTTTGGGAAGCGCTGCCCGACCTGCCGGCGCCGGCGGTCGAGCCGCCGCCTGTGCCGGAGCCGGTCAGGCCCGAACCGGTGAAAGCCGCGCCCGTGCCCAAGCCCGTCGTGCGGGAGGCGCCGCAGCCGAAGGCGCCCGATATCGCGCTGGAAAAGAAAAAAGCCGACAAGGCCAAGCTGGAGAAGCTGAAGGCCATGCAGGCCGCAGAGGAAAAGGCACTGGCGGACGCCGCGCGCGAGGAAGCCGCGGCCGTGAAGAAAGCGCAGGAGAAACAGCTCGCCGAGAAGAAGAAACGCGATCTGCTGCGGCAGATGGAAGAAGACGAACTGATGCAGCGCATGGCGGACGAGGAGGCGGCGAGCGAGGCGCGCCAGGTCAGGCAGGCCGAGGCGCGCGCCGTGGCGGGCAAGCGCCAGGCCGAACTGGCCAGGGCGGTGGGACAGTACCGCGACATGATCAGCGCGGCAGTGCGCGGCAACACGCGCCTGCCCGACGATCTCAAGGGCAATCCGGAAGTGCGCTTTCGGGTGAAGTTGCTGCCGACCGGCGAGGTGGTCGACGTCGAACGCACCAAGTCCAGCGGCAATACCGCCTACGACGAGGCGGTGGAACGGGCGATCCGAAAATCCTCGCCCCTGCCCTTGCCGGCGGACCGCGAAGCGCGTGCGGCCTTCGTGCCGGAACTTTCTTTCGTTCATCGCCCCAAAGAGTGAATGCTCGCGCGGCACGCCGCGCCGGACGGAGGATTGGCGCGGTGCGCGTCAATCAGGGCGTCATGCGGGCTATGCTAAACTCGCTTGGTTATCAAGCACTTTCGTTCGAGACCGCTTTCCCCATGCTGCGTGCCGTACTGCTGTTTCCCCTGCTGTGTCTGACTTTGCTGTGTACGCCCTTCTCGGCGCGTGCCGCGATGGAAATCCAGGTGATCGGCGGTTCGGCCAACAAGATTGCGGTGGCGATGGTGCCGTTCCAGACCGCGCAGGGCCAGCCCTTGCCGGCCCTGACGCAGATCGCCGGCGACGATCTCAACCGCAGCGGCCAGATCAAGCTCGTCGACGTCAGCGGCACCCAGCCGCCGTTCGAGCCTTCCCAGGTCAATTACGGCGTCTGGCGCGGCAAGGGTGCCGAGGCGATGGTCATCGGCCAGGTGACCGCGCTGCCCGGCGGGCGCTTCGAAGTGCGCTTTCGTCTGCTCGACGTGGTGAGGCAGAGCCAGCTCGCGGGCTACAGCTACAACATCGCGCCCGAACAATGGCGCGCCACTGCGCATCAGATCGCCGACATCGTGTACGAGAAGCTCACCGGCACGCGCGGGGTCTTCAGCAGCCGCATCGCCTACGTGCAGAAGCAGGGCAAGCGCTACGAACTGCGCGTGGCCGACGCCGACGGCCAGAATCCGCGTACCGTGGTGCGTTCCAATGAGCCATTGATTTCGCCGATGTTCTCGCCCGACGGCGGGCGGCTGGTCTACGTGTCGTTCGAGGACAAGAAGCCGGTCGTCTACGTGCAGTCGCTGTCGGACGGCGCCCGCCGCAAGGTCGCGGCGTTCAAGGGCTCCAACTCGGCACCTGCGTGGTCGCCGGACGGCAAGCGCCTTGCGGTGGTACTCACGCGGGACGAAGCCTCGCAAATCTATCTCATCAACGCCGACGGCAGCGGGCTCGCCCGGCTCACGCAGGGCGGCAACATCGATACCGAACCGGTCTTTTCGCCGGACGGCCAGACGCTCTATTTCACGTCCGACCGCGGCGGCAGCCCGCAGATATACCGGGTGGCTATGGGCGGTGGCGACCCCAAGCGCGTGACTTTTGGCGGCAACTACAACGTGTCGCCGGCGATCAGTCCGGACGGGCGGTATCTGGCCTACATCAGCCGCGACGAAGGACGTTTTCATGTGGCATTGCTGGAACTCGCTTCCGGGCAGACCCGCGTGCTGACCGATACCGCGCGCGACGAGTCGCCCGCTTTCGCGCCCAATGGCCAGGCCGTGCTGTATGCCACGGTGCAGGACGGACGCGGCATCCTCGGCACAGTGAGCCTCGACGGCAAGACCCGCGCGCGCCTATCGGAATCCGGCGTGGATGCACGCGAGCCGGCATGGGGACCGTGACTGCTGTTTTCCAATCTGAAGTGACAGGAGTGACAATGTCGAATCGAATGATGAGCGTAGCCGTGCTGGCGGCGCTTGCGGGTTGTGCCGGCACCAAGCAGGCGACCAGCGAGCCTGCCGCGGTCCCGGCAAACATGCCGCCGCCCGTGGCGGTGCTGGCGCCTGAGCCTGCGTCCTCGCTGGCTGTGGCCGACGTGACGCCGGCAGCGTCCCGGCCCGCTGCGCCGCAGACCGCGGCCGAACCCTATCAATGCATGCTCGCCTGGGCGAAAGGCATGCAGGATGCGTTGATGCCCTGGACGCACACGGCACAGGCATGCGATACGCATGCCGCCAAACCCTGAACGGCATACAAGACACGAGGAGAGTAAAGATGAAGAAGATGCTTTGGCCCATTCTGCTGGCGCTGGTCGTGTCGGCATGCAGCAGCACCGGCGGGAAGGAAGCGACGGTGGAAGATCGCACCGGCGGCAAGGCCGGCTCGGCCGCAACCGCCCAGAGCGGTACGGACGGCAAGGCCGCGACGACTGCAGGAGGCGCCGAAACCGCCGCGCTTGGCGGGGCGGGCGTGTCGGGCAGCGCGCTGGACGGCAAGCAGCTCGACGGCGGCAGCGGCAAGTTCGCCGGCGACGAGCGCAAGAACCCGGCCAGCCCCCTGTCCAAGCGCAGCATCTACTTCGACTACGACAGCTTCGTGGTGAAGGAGGAATATCGCCCCGTGCTGGAAGCGCATGCGGGTTATCTGCTGGCGAAGAAGGATGCCCGCGTGATCCTGCAGGGCAACACCGACGAGCGCGGCAGTCGCGAGTACAACCTTGCGCTGGGGCAGAAGCGCGCGGAAGCGGTGCGCAAGGCGCTGGCCGTGCTGGGCGTGTCCGACGCGCAACTCGAGGCCGTGAGCTTCGGCGAGGAAAAGCCGCGCAAGGAAGGCGACACCGAAGAAGCCTATGCCGAAAACCGCCGCGTAGATGTGGTCTACACGGACGAGTAAAGCTGCACGATGCGTTTGATCCGCACCGGTCTCGTCTGTCTGGCGCTGGCTCTGCCAGGGGTCGCCTCAGCACAACTGTTCGGCGGCAACACGGCCGAGCTTGCGGCCCAGATACAGGCCATGCAGCAGAAACTCGATGCGTTCGATGCCCGACTGAACAAACTGGAAGGATTGATTCAGCAAAACCAGCAGCTTCTGGGGCTGCTGAAGGAAGTCGAAACGCTCAAGTCAGAAGTCGCGAAAATGCGCGGCCTGGATGAAGTCCAGACGCATCAGCTCGATACGCTGGGCAAGCGCCAGAACGACCTTTACGAGGACCTCGATCAGCGCCTGACGCAACTTGCCAAGGCGGGCAAGCCCGTCGCCGTTGCAGCGCCGCCTGTGCCCGCACCGGCCGCAAGCGGCCCTATTGCCGCGCCCGCATCCACTCCCGCAACCGCGGATGCGGCGCCTGCTGCGCCGCAGCTCGACCCGCTGGTCGAATCCCGCACCTACGAAGCGGCGCTCGCGCATTTTCGCGATGCCAACTATGCAGGCGCCATTGCAGGCTTCAAGGGTTTCCTGAAAGCGTATCCAGACAGTGCGCTGGCACCCAACGCGCAATACTGGATCGGATATTCCTACTACACCTTGAAGGACTACAAGACTGCGTTGGCGCATCAGCAGAAGCTGGTCGCCGCCTACCCGGGCAGCGCCAAGGTGCCCGATGCGCTGCTCAACATCGCCACCAACCAGATCGCCCTGGACAATCTGGAGGGCGCGAAGAAGACGCTCGAGGAACTGGTGGCGAAACATCCGGGCACCAACGCCGCCACGCTCGCCAGTCGTCGCCTGGCCGCATTGAAGTAAGACCGTGAGCGAGACCGCTGCAACGCGCCACCCGCAAGGAGTGGGCCGTGATTGCCCCCGCGAGGGGGAGGCCGTGGTTGTAGAACCGATTAATCGGCAACAACCACGCGCTAAAGACGCAGAAACCCTAAAGGACTCCGATCCGCTACGCGCTGAAGCGCGTGTGGAATCGTATGCCTCTACAACCACGCTCCGTCTCACGGAGGTGTTCCTCTCCCTGCAGGGCGAAACCAGCCGCAGCGGCCTGCCGACCGTGTTCGTGCGTCTGGCGGGCTGCCCCTTGCGCTGCCGCTGGTGCGATACGCCCTATAGTTTCCAGGGCGGCGAAACCGTGACCCTGAACGCGCTGCTGGCGCGCGTCGCGGACTACGGCGTGTCCACGGTGTGCGTCACCGGCGGCGAGCCGCTGGCGCAGAAAAACTGTTTGTCTTTCCTGGCCGCACTCTGCGATGCGGGGTATTCGGTATCGCTGGAAACCAGCGGCGCACTGGATGTGTCGGCCGTTGATCCGCGCGTGTCGCGCATCGTGGATATCAAGCCGCCGGCGTCGGGCGAAGCCGGGCGCAACCGCTGGGAGAATCTTCCCCATCTGAACGAACGCGACGAGATCAAGTTTGTGCTGGCCGATCGCGCGGACTACGAGTGGGCGCGCGCAATCCTGCGCGAACGCAGGCTGGACGACATTGCGCCCGTGCTGTTTTCGCCGGTGCAGAGCGAACTGCCGCCCGCGGAGCTGGCGCACTGGATACTCGCCGATCGCCTGCCCGTGCGCATGCAGGTGCAACTGCACAAACTGCTGTGGGGGAACGCGCCGGGGAAATGAGCGTGCGGCCCGCCATCGTGCTCCTGTCCGGCGGACTGGATTCCGCGACCGTGCTCGCCATCGCGCGCGACGCCGGCTTTGCCTGCCATGCCCTGAGTCTGGATTACGGCCAGCGCCACAACGCCGAGCTTGCGGCAGCCGCGCGCGTGGCCGCCGCCCTCGGGGCTGTCGAGCACCGTGTGATGCGGCTGGGTCTGGGCGAGCTCGGCGGATCGGCGCTCACCGATGTATCCATCGCGGTGCCGGAAAGCCCGACCGAAGGCATCCCCGTGACCTACGTGCCCGCACGCAATACGGTGATGCTCGCGCTCGCGCTGGCCTGGGCCGAAGTGCTGGGCGCGCGCGATATCTTCATCGGCGTGAACGCGGTGGATTACTCCGGCTATCCGGACTGCCGGCCCGAATTCATCGCCGCATTCGAGCGCATGGCCAATCTGGCGACCAGGGCCGGCGTGGAGGGGGCGGCACTTGCCGTTCACGCGCCGCTGCAATACCTGTCGAAAGCCGACATCATCCGGCGCGGCATCGCGCTGGGCGTGGATTATTCACGCACCGTCAGCTGCTACCAGGCGGACGCCGAGGGGCGCGCCTGCGGTGTGTGCGATGCCTGCCGGTTGAGGCGCCAGGGATTCGAGCAGGCAGGCGTGCCTGACGCTACTCTGTATCAGAAAAACCGTATGTACAGAAAGCCTATTTGATTAAGCGGGCACGCTGGGGAATAATCGCCGGGGCTGCAATATCGCTGTAATCAATAAAAGATTTTCTCGGAGACGCGCCAGCATGGAAGGACTTGATTTAATCAGCCAGGGGCTTGCCGCGCTTGGCTGGGATCCCAACGACGCTTTCGTCAAAACCCGTGTTATCGCCTGGATGGCCTTTGTCCTGGCCTTCGTCTTCGGCTACGTGGGCAACAAAACGCATTTCTGCACGATGGGTGCGGTATCCGACATCGTCAACATGAACCACTGGGATCGCATGCGTGCCTGGCTGCTGGCCATTGCCGTCGCCATCGTCGGGACGAGCACGCTGGTGTATCTGGGCGATCTCGACGTTTCCAAAACCATCTACACCGGATCGAATTTCTACTGGCTGGCCGCACTGGTCGGCGGCCTGACCTTCGGCGTCGGCATGACGCTCGCAGGCGGCTGCGGACAGCGCACCCTGGTGCGGCTGGGGGGCGGCAATCTCAAGTCCGTCGTCGTCTTCATTTTCATGGGCTACGCGGCGCTGGTGACGATTTCAGGCATCTTCGGCGCTTTCCGCGTCGGCGTATTGCAGGCGGAACCCGTCACCGTCTATCTCGACGGCATGCAGACCCTGCCGGCATTGCTCGGTTTGCACACGCCGGGCGGGACGCTGGCGATCGGGCTGGCGATCGGCGCAGCGATGCTGCTGTTCGTGTTTCTCAATAAAGAATTCCGCGCCAATACCGATAATATTCTTGCAGGTATCGTGATTGGCTTGATCGTGGTGGTGGGCTGGTACGTCACGGGCCGTTTCGGTTTCGGCGAAGATCCCGACACCCTCGAAATGGTCTACCTTGGTACCAACTCCCATCTTGCCGAATCGATGACCTTCGTCGCGCCGCTGGGCTACACCATGAACCTCTGGGCATACTGGACCGACAGCGCGACCATCGTCACCTTCGGCGTCGCCAGCGTGTTCGGCGTGATCGTGGGGTCGCTGGTGTACGGCGTGACGCACAAAACGTTCCGTTGGGAATCCTTCAATTCCCCGCAGGACATGTTCCGCCACATCATCGGCGCCATCATGATGGGGTTCGGCGGCGTCACAGCCCTGGGCTGTACCATCGGCCAGGGCGTCACCGGCATCTCGACGCTTGCGGTGTCGTCTTTCCTGGTGCTGGCCGCCATCATCGCGGGCGCCGCCATCACCATGAAAGTGCAATACATCCTGCTGATGCGTGAAGGCTAAAAACCACACTACCAGCAAGAATTTATGCATATGGTTCAAATGAACCTTGACCCGTCCAAGACGGGTTGTTACGGTGCAACTACTGGTCCTTGGGGCCGAAAGGAAAGACTTTGAAAAAGTGGTTCGGCACCTTTTGCTTTGCCTTCCTCGCAGCGTTCGCCGTGCAGGCCCACGCAGCCAAGGCAGTCAACTTCCAGTTCATCGACAGCAAGGGTAAAACCATTCGCCTGTCCGATTACAAGGGCAAATGGGTACTGGTCAATTTCTGGGCGCCCTGGTGCCCGCGTTGCAAGATGGAGTTCAACGAACTCAACGACCTGGACGCGCGCAACGACTTCGTCGTGATCGGCGTCGCCATGGACTACGGCATCGACGAAGGTTCCGTCTACAACACGATGCAGCGTTTCAACCTGCGTTATCCGCAGATCATCGGCGGCAATCGCCGGGATGCGAATCCGCCTTCCACCCAGGTCGGTCCCGTCGATTTCTATCCGACCTCCTACCTGTATGCGCCGGATGGCGAAATCGTCATGTTCGTGCCCGGCATCATCAGCAAGCAGAAGATCATCGCCTTCACCGAACAGTATCAACCCACCGGCGCGACCGAGATTGCGCAGAACGAGCCTCCGCTAGACGCCGTGCTTGCCAAGCCTGGCGTACAAAAAGCGAGCATGGCCAAGCCCGCCCCGGCGAAACTCCAGGGCAAAAAAAAAATAACGACCGTTTTCTGAATAAATAGAAAACCGGACCTGAATCAGGACAAGGCGGCTAACCCCCGCCTTTTTCTTTTGTGCCGATGCGCCTGTTTAGGCAGGCTGCGGGTGCGCCGGCACGATAGCCTGTGTCATCAAAAAACCGTCATGGCTCTTTACCCGACCGAAGGCGTTCGGCTATAATCTCGGGCTTTCGCGGATAGGGCGGCAGCCATAGGCTCAAGTCAAATCCCGGGTCGGTAGCTCAGCCGGTAGAGCAGCGGACTTTTAATCCGTTGGTCGCGAGTTCGAATCTCGCCCGACCCACCAGCATCCAAAAGCCACGCCCAGCGTGGCTTTTTCCATTCCTGGGTGACAAAAAACGGCAGTTCCTGCCAGGGGCTGTCAGGGCTGGGGGGGAATCGGAGGGGGTAGCGCCACTGAATTACGGCGGGTCATCGCGGGCCGCTTTGCTGCAATCCCTTTATTTACGGGGCATCCGGCTGTTTCCCGGATAATTTTCCCTCCAGCCCGCTAAAGTTGGCACGACCGCTGCTCGTTAAAGCTCCAGACACGGCGCTATCGTGTTCGACACCGTTCAACCCTAGGAGATTAAAATGCGTAAAGTTCAACAAGGTTTTACCCTGATCGAACTGATGATCGTCGTGGCGATTATCGGTATTCTGGCCGCGATCGCGATTCCGGCCTACAACGACTACACCAAGAAAGCACGCTTTTCGGAAGTGGTGTCTATTGCAGACTCCTACAAGCAAGCGGTGGCCCTTTGCTTCGCGGATGCCGATCCGACTCTCGCTGCCTGTGATGCTGGTTCCAACGGCATTCCTGCTGCAGCTGCAGCAACGAACGCCCTCGCTGCGGGCATGACGGTAACTGATGGTGTGATCAACATGACGAGCACTACGGCTGCGGGTAATAAAACCTTTATTCTCACCCCCGTGGCGAACGCCGCAGGCAGCGCACTCACCTGGAACCAGACGGGTACTTGCCTGGCTGCTAACTACTGTAAGTAATGCTCTGCATCCGGCGCAGCAAGAAAGAACGCTGCGCCGAATGGCAGACAGTAAAGGCCTCCTTCGGGAGGCCTTTACAATTTGGCTTGTCAAATTGGCTCCTGGTCGAGGCGTGAACACGAAGTCGCATGAATTCTATTTTCACCATGTCAAGATTTTTCCTGATTGTGGCCGCATTGGGTTCCGGGTTTGTATTCATAGGTGGCGCGCTTACGGGACTTCTGCTGTTTATTTGGGCAGCGCTGGAACTGCGGCTGGTGTTGATCAGTGGGAGATGGATACGCTTTCCGCTAAGCGGTTGGATGCTGGGCTTTCTGGCCTGGCTAGGGATCGCGATTTTCTGGAGCAGGATTCCTAACGTCAGCTGGTTGACTGGCTGGGTACTCGCAGGTTTGCCGATCGCCTACCTTGCTTGGGGAATGACGCCGAATCCTGACAGACTATGGCGTGCATTGCGTATCTTATTCTTGTTTACAGGCCCGGGCTTGGCGTTATGGGGGCTGTTGCAGGTGGCAATGGGCTATGGTAACGGGCAGCCCGTTGGCCCATTGGTTGACAAGAATGCCTTCGCAGCATTGATGAATCTGTTCTGGTTCATGGCGAGCGCTCAATTCGCTGGGAAAATGCATGATCGCGGCCAGCATTGGCGACTGATCCCCGCGATATCGGGTTTGTTTCTGATCGCCATGGCACTGTTTGCCACGGAGTCGCGTGGTGCGACCCTAACATGGCTACTACTGATGCCTTTGCTCCTTTGGGCGATTTACCACAGCACGCGTAGCAAGCGCGCAATCGTTACCGTACTGTTGATCGCGTTGACGGGTTATCTGGGGGCGGCCAGTGTTCTGGGTCTGAATGTGGGGCATCGCACCCTGAACCTTGAGCAGGATGCTTCGACAAGTGCACGTATGCAGTTATGGAAATCCACGATACGGATTGTGCAAGATCATCCGATCACGGGTACGGGGTGGGGAACGTTTGCTTCACAATACCCGGCTTATCGCGATCCACATGAGAAAACCACGGCAGGTGGGTACACTCACAATGATTACCTTCAACTTGCGTCCGAGGGCGGAATTCCGGCACTAGTATTGCTGGTTGGGCTCCTTGCGAGCTTGTTGCTGCAATTAAAACGTAGCCTGACGTCAAAGCAAACCCCCCATGCGCTGGAAGCGACGGGATTGCTGCTAGCCACGGTAGCGTTGTTTATTCATGCTAGCCTGAATTTCATTTTTTACTTTGCCTTCATGAACATTCTGGCGGGCTTGTTTGCTGCGCGCGCTATCCAACTTCTAGATCCACGTGGGGTCGGCGAGGTGAGGCTGGTGAGACTGTCGCACGTCGGGCGTGCCACGAAGGTCATGCTGACTGGGGTTATAGCGTTGCTGTTGGCCGGGCCGCTGTTGCTTCATCTGATGGTGCAGTCGACATTGACTGGCACCCAGCCTGGCCTCGTCGTGTTGCGAACAGTCTGGCCAGCAGCCAATGCTTATACGATCGCAAAATTTGTTTCCGCGCTGCGTCCCAGCACTGGAATTGCACAGGAGTATATGCTGCTAACTAGCGAAGACGCACTGAAAAACAGTGGTGGAATTAGTATGCAGGGCGGCAGTTTTCAGCGCGAGCTATTGGAGGAAACACTGGACCGCTATGAGATTGTACGTGCCCAAACCGCCAACAGCCCGGCATATGGCGTGCGGGAAGCACGCACACTTATTCAATATCGGGACTGGCTTGAACCAAATGCGGCATTGAGGCGCGCACGTGAAATCCTGATCCAGAATTTACGTACGAATCCTTTTCATGTCGACAGCATGATCGCGTTATCGCGGCTTGAGGTGGTCGAAGGACACCAGCAACTGGCCCAGCAATTCCTGGCATCCTCCACGCAGCATGTGCTTAGCCGCCGTGACCAGCAGTTACTCGTTGTCGAAATTCTGCGTCAGCGTGCGGCACCGCGGATGACTGCCGAACTGGATGCGATCGAAAAGCAGCTGCGGAATGTGCGTTCCGAAATGGAGACTGGAAGGGCCTTGCCATTGCCTGAGAATTTCGCGGAAAATATTGATGCGCGTCTGGACCATATAGCAAAAACGTTGTTGGCAACTGAGTGAGGCATTCAACGTCCGAGTCCGGTGCACGTTTTACAGTAGGCGATTCAATCACTAGTTTTTATAACGCTCCGTATCACGTCGATGCTGAATCCCCTGCCTTGCAGAAACCGCATCTGCCTAGCCTTCCCGGCCTTATCGTTGGGTGCCAAGCCGAATTTTTTTTGCCATACTTCCCGCGCCCGCTCCAATTCGCTGTCGTAATGTTCGCTTAGTACGCTGTCGATGACAGCGTTATCCAAGCCTCGTTGGCTGAGGTCGTAGGCGAGCTTGATGCCGCCCGCGCGCGCGCGATGGTTGGCCACGTAGCTTTCGGCAAACCGCTGGTCGGACAGCCAGTTCTTCTCCGCAAGCTCATTCAGCAACGGGTCGATGTCGTCGTGCGCAAAGCCCGCCTGCACAAGCTTGCGTGCGAGCTCGAAGCGGCTGTGCTCGCGCCGTGCCAGGAGGCGCAGCGCGCTTTCGCGCAGATCGGCCGCTTTAGGCGTCTTCGAAGGCTTCATCCGCGTCCTCGGCGAGGAGCGTGGGGTTGTTGACGCCGACGGCGGCGCGGATTTTGGCTTCGATTTCGTGTGCGATTTCCGGATGCTCCTTGAGGTATTCGCGCGCGTTGTCCTTGCCCTGGCCGATCTTGTCGCCGTTGTAGGCGTACCAGGCGCCGGACTTGTCGACGAGCTTGTGGGCGACGCCGAGTTCGATGATCTCGCCTTCGCGCGAGATGCCCTGGCCGTAGAGGATGTCGAAGAAGGCTTCCTTGAAGGGCGGGGAAACCTTGTTCTTCACGACCTTGACCTTGGTTTCGTTGCCGATGACTTCGTCGCCCTTCTTGATCGCGCCGACGCGGCGGATGTCGAGGCGTACGGACGCGTAGAACTTGAGCGCGTTGCCGCCGGTGGTGGTTTCCGGGTTGCCGAACATCACGCCGATCTTCATGCGGATCTGGTTGATGAAGATGACGAGCGTGTTGGTGCGCTTGATGTTGGCGGTGAGCTTGCGCAGTGCCTGGCTCATCAATCTTGCCTGAAGCCCCATGTGGGAGTCGCCCATCTCGCCTTCGATTTCGGCCTTGGGCGTGAGCGCGGCGACCGAGTCGACCACGACCACATCGACCGAGCCGGAACGCACCAGCATGTCGGCGATTTCCAGGGCCTGTTCGCCGGTGTCGGGCTGCGAGACGAGCAGGTCGTCGACGTTGACGCCCAGCTTGGCGGCATAGGTCGGATCGAGCGCGTGTTCGGCGTCGATGAAGGCGGCGGTGCCGCCCTGTTTCTGCATTTCGGCGATGACCTGCAGGGTGAGCGTGGTCTTGCCGGAGGATTCCGGTCCGTAGATTTCGATGACGCGGCCGCGCGGCAGGCCGCCGATGCCGAGCGCGATGTCGAGTCCGAGCGAGCCGGTGGATACCGCTTGAATGTCGCGCGCGACGTCGTGGTCGCCGAGGCGCATCACGGAGCCCTTGCCGAATTGCTTCTCGATCTGGCTCAGGGCGGCGGCGAGGGCCTTCGATTTGTCTTCTGTCAGTGCGGGGCTTGCCATGCTTCTCTCCTCGGTTCGTGAATGGGGCAGCGCGCGGGCGACTGCATGGACGCACTGTAGGCCATACATTTCTCAATGTCAATAAAAAATATCACCTACATAAAATGTATCAACTAATAAATTGTATTTGAATTGGGCTGCCCTATAATGCGCGGGAAGCGGAGAATGCAATGATTTCAAAGGAAAAAATGCTGGCCGACCTGAAATGGGCGACGCGCCAGCGCCTGCAGTTCATCGAGGTCATGGCCTGGTACGCCGGGGTGGTGACGCGCGGCGACGTGGCGCGCGCCTTCGGGCTGTCCGATCCGGCGGCGACCAAGGATCTCAAGCTCTATGGCGATCTCGCCCCCGGCAACCTGAATTACAACCACGCGGTGTTCGGCTTTGTGCCGGCGCTGGGCTTTGCGCCGGTGTTCGCCGACCTGTCGCCCGCTGCCGTGCTGCCGGCCATCGCGGCCAATCTGGCGGTGGCGAACGGGCCCTACGGCGACACGCGGATCTACGGCCTGCCGACGGCGGCGCTGCCCCTGCCCGTGAGGTTGCCTGGCAGGGAGACGCTGGCGCAGATCACGCGTGCCATCCACGGCCGGCGCAAGTTGCGCGTGGTGTATCGCTCGCTGACGGGCAGCGCCCACGATGCGCGCGTGCTGGAACCGCATACCTTGGTCGATGCCGGCCTGCGCTGGCACGTGCGGGCCTACAGCGAAGCCAGCAGCGATTTCCGCGATTTCGTCCTGTCGCGCGTCGTCGAAGCCGAATGCCTCGACGCGCCGGCCGAGTCGGCGGAGGAGTACGACGAGGACTGGGTGGAATGGGTGAAGCTGGAACTGGCGCCGCATCCCGCGCTGGATGCGGACAAGCGCGCCAGCCTGCTGATCGACTACGGCGCGTCAGGGAACATGGTCGAGGTGAACGTCCGCCGTGCATTGCTCGGGTATGTGCTGCAGCGGCTGGGGGTGGACACCACGGCGGATCATTCGATGAATCCGCACGCCTGGCAGCTCGTGGTGGCGAACCGCGACGAGATCGAACCGTTCGCGGCGTGGGCGTTTCAGTGAGCGGTGAGCAGTAAGCTGTAAGCGGTCTAGGCTGTTTGCTCACCGCTCACCGCTCACCGCTCACCGCTCACCCAATCAATTCAATCATCCCCCGCAGCGCCGCCGCCACCGCGCGCGAACGGATTTCCTCACGGTCGCCGTCGAGGCGGCAGGTGGACGACATCAGGGTGCCGTCGTTGAGCGCCCAGCCGTAGCACACCATGCCGACCGGCTTCTCGCGGGTGCCGCCGCCGGGGCCGGCGATGCCGGACACCGCGAGCGTGGCGTGCACCGGGCTGCGCATGAGCGCGCCGTGTGCCATGGCACGCGCAGTCTCCTCCGAGACCGCACCGTGCGTTGCGATGGTGTCGGCCGGCACGCCGAGCAGTTCGATCTTGGCGGCGTTGGCATAGGTGATGAAGCCGCGTTCGTACCAGGCCGAACTGCCGGGGATTGCCGTCAGCACCTGGCCGATCCAGCCGCCGGTGCAGGATTCGGCCGTGGCGAGCATCCACCCTCGCGCGCGCAGCATCTCGCCGAGTTCGGTCGCGAGGCCGCGCAGTTCGTCGTCGCTTACACGAGCCATTGAATCCCCTTCAGAACCGCAATCGCAAAACCGGCAGCCAGCAGATCGTCGAACATCACGCCGAAACCACTTTTCAAGCGAGCGTCAAAAAAACTGATCGGCCAGGGTTTCAGGATATCGAACAGGCGAAACAGTGCAAAGGCCAGCGCGATCCACAGCCAGGACGGCGGCGTGAACATCAGCACCAGCGCAAAGGCGACGATCTCGTCCCACACGATGCCGCCGTGGTCCGCGACGCCGAGTGCGCGGCCGGTGCGCGCGCAGGCCCAGGTGCCGACCAGAAAGGCGGAGACGATGAGGGCGATCTGCACCGCCAGGCCGGACGCGATGGCTGCAATCAGCCAGTAAAGCGGCAGTCCAAGCAGGGTGCCGACGGTGCCGGGCGCCTTGGGTGCGAGCCCGCTGCCGAAGCCGAAGGCGATGAAGTGGGCGGGGTGACGGAAGAGAAAGCGCAAAGTTGCTCTCTCCCCAGCCCCTCTCCCGCTTGCGGGAGAGGGGCTATTGGCTGAAGTGGTCATAGCCGGTGCGGGCAAGCGGAATGGCGTGGCCGTTTGCATCGACGATGCGCAGTCCGGCGTCGTGCACGACGCGGCCGACGCGCGTCACTGGCGTGTTCGCCTGCGCGGCGGCGGCGATCACGTCGTCACGTCTGTCGGCCGGCGCGGTGAAGCAGAGTTCGTAATCGTCGCCGCCGGCCAGCACGCATTCGCGCGCGACGGCTTCATGCAGATAAGCCTGCGCGACCGGCAGGATCGGCAGCGCGGCGAATTCGAGTACGGCCCCCACCTGCGAACGTTCGAGAATGTGGCCAAGGTCGGCGGCGAGGCCGTCGGAGATATCGATCGCGCTGGTGGCGATGCCACGCAGCGCGATCCCGAGCGGCACGCGCGGGGTCGGCAGATACAGCGCGGGCAGCACCTTCGCGGCGTCGATCTGCTCCATGAACAGCCGTCCCTGGCGATACGCCAGTGCCAGCGCGGCTGAGCCGATCACGCCCGACACCCAGACATCGTCGCCGACCCGCGCGCCGTCGCGCCGCAGCGCCTGCCCCGGCGGCACTTCGCCGATGGCGGTGATGCTGAAGGTGAGCGGGCCACGCGTAGTGTCGCCGCCGACGAGCTCGATGCCGAACTGGTCGGCGATGCGGAAGAAGCCGCGTGCGAATGCGGTGAGCCAGGCGTCGTTTTCTTCAGGCAGGGCGATCGAGAGCGTCGCCCAGCGCGGCGTCGCCCCCATCGCGGCGAGGTCGGACAGATTCACGGCGAGCGACTTGTGGCCGAGCCCGGCGGGGCTGTCCTGCGGCGAGAAGTGGCGGCCTTCGAGCAGCATGTCCGAGGTGACCGCAAGCTGCATGCCTGGCGTGGGCGCCAGCAGGGCGCAGTCGTCGCCCACGCCCAGCACCGCGCCAGACGCGGGGCGGGTGAAGTGGCGGGCGATGAGGTCGAATTCCATTTTAGGGGCTAGGATTTAGGAGCTAGGGGATGAGCGGCTTCGCCGCACTTGGATGAATTCATGAAACGTGGCGAAGCCACACAAAGCCCCCTAAATCCTAGCTCCTAAATCCTAACCCCTGATTTCCAGCGTACGCACTTCCCGTCCCAGCTTGTCGAGCACGCCGTTGACGTACTTGTGGCCGTCGGTGCCGCCGAATTTCTTGGCGAGTTCGACGCCTTCGTTGATGGCGACCCGCAGCGGCACGTCGGGACAATGGACGAGTTCGTACGCGCCGATGAGGAGGATGCCGCGCTCGATGGGCGAGAGTTCGGCGAGCGGACGGTCGAGCAGCGGGGCGAGGCGCGTACTCAGCATGTCTTCCTCCTTCAGCACGCCATGGAGCAGGGTGCGAAAGTAATCTTCGTCGGCACGCTTGAACTGCTCGTCTTCCTTGAGGTTGGCGGCGATCAGCGTGACGTCGGCGCCACCCACCAGCCAGGCATAGAGACCCTGCAGGGTGAACTCGCGCGCGACCTTGCGGGAACCGGCCATCTCAGAGGCGCTTCAGCAGGTTGGCCATTTCGATCGCCACGCGTGCGGCGTCGCGGCCCTTCTCGGCCATGCGCACGTGCGCCTGCTCTTCGGTGTCCACGGTGAGGATGGCGTTGGCGATCGGCATGCCGGTTTCCAGTTCCACGTCGAGAATGCCGCGCGAGGATTCGTTCGAGACGACCTCGAAATGGTAGGTGTCGCCGCGCACCACGGCGCCGATGGCGACGAGCGCGTCGAACCTGCCGGACTGCGCCATCTTCTGCAGCGCGAGGGGATGCTCGAGCGCACCGGGCACGTTGACGAGCAGCGTGTCTTCCTGGGCCACGCCGAGGCGGAGCAGTTCGGCCTCGCAGGCCGAGAGAAGGCCCTCGCAGATGTCCTTGTTGAACCGGCTCATCACGATGCCGATGCGCAGGCCCTTGCCGTTGTAGAGGGGATCGAGTTCGTTGATGTCGCTGCTGCTGCCCATGTGGGATTCCTCCGTTGAAGTTCAGGCCTTGTCGAGGTAGCCCGTGACCTCGAGTCCGAAGCCGTCCATCGCCGGCATCTTGCGCGGGCTGGCCAGGAGTTTCATCTTGCCGACGCCGAGGTCGCGCAGGATCTGCGCGCCGATGCCGTAGTCGCGCAGGTCAACCTTGCGCTGCACCACCGGCGCGGGATTGATTCGGTCGAGCAGCGCGTCGGCGGTCTCCGGACGGTGCAGCAGCACGATCACGCCGGACTGCGATTCGGCGATGCGTTCCATCGCGCCGATGATCGGCCAGGAGTGGCCGCCGCCGGTCACGTCGAGAAAGTCCATCACGCTCAAGGGTTCGTGCACGCGCACCAGGGTTTCCTTGTCGGCGTGGATCTCGCCCTTGACCAGCGCGAGGTGGGTTTCCTTCGCGCACTTGTCGCGGTAGGCGATCAGGCGGAAGGCGCCGTACACGGTCTGGATCAGGCGGTCGGCCGCGCGTTCGACCAGGCTCTCGGTCTGGTTGCGGTAGTGGATGAGGTCGGCGATGGCGCCGATCTTCAGGCCGTGTTCCTGCGCGAAGGGGATCAGGTCCGGCAGGCGCGCCATGGTGCCGTCGTCCTTGAGGATCTCGCAGATCACCGACGCCGGTTCCAGTCCCGCCAGCGCGGCGAGGTCGCAGCCGGCCTCGGTGTGGCCGGCGCGCACCAGCACGCCGCCGGGCTGGGCGCGCAGCGGGAAGATGTGGCCGGGCTGGATGATGTCGCTGGGGCGGGCCTCTCGGTTCACGGCGGTCTGGATGGTGACGGCGCGATCGGCGGCGGAAATGCCGGTGGTCACGCCTTCGGCCGCTTCGATCGATACGGTGAAGGCTGTGCCGTGCGGGGTCTGGTTGTCCGATACCATTTGCTTCAGGCCGAGCTGCTCGCAGCGGGCGGGCGTTAGCGTCAGGCAAATCAGGCCGCGGCCGTATTTCGCCATGAAATTGATCGCTTCCGGCGTCACGTGCTCGGCGGCCATCACCAGGTCGCCCTCGTTCTCGCGGTCTTCCTCGTCGACCAGCACGACCATGCGGCCGGCCTTCAGTTCTTCGATGATTTCGGTGGTGGAGGCGAGGCTCATTGAATCAGTCTTTGTCCGTGGGTTGGGTGAATTGCGTCATGCGCTCGACGTAGCGCGCGATCATGTCGACTTCGAGGTTGACGCGGGTGCCGGCCTGCAGATGTTTCAGCGTCGTCATCTCCAGCGTGTGCGGGATGAGGTTCAGCGCGAAGCGCGCACCCTCCACCGCGTTCACGGTGAGCGACACGCCGTTCACCGTGATCGACCCCTTGCGGATGATGTAGCGCGCCAGTTCCATCGGCGCGTCGATCTCCAGCAGGTGCGATTCTCCTACCGGCGCGAAGCGGTGCACCGTGCCGACGCCGTCGACGTGGCCGGAAACCAGATGGCCGCCCAGCCGGTCGGCCAGCCGCAGCGCCTTTTCCAGGTTGACCTCGGCGCCGGGCGCGAAGCCTTCGGTGCAGCGCAGCGTCTCGGCGGAAACGTCGACCGTGAAGCGCGTCGGCGTCACCGCCACAGCCGTCAGGCAGACGCCGTTCACCGCGATGCTGTCGCCGGTCGCCACGTCGGAAAAGTCGAGCCCGCCGCCCGTGATGACCATGCGGGCGTCGGCGCCGCGCGCCTCGAATTCGTGAATGCGGCCGATGGCCTGGATGATGCCGGTGAACATGTGCGGAGTGGCGGAAAGACCTGCGTGCGAGACCCGGCATTGTAGGCGTTTCGCCGCCTGCGGTGAACACCCGCGAGGGGTAGGCCGTGGTTGTGGGACGCTAAAGCGTCCTACAACCACGCGCGCCCGGCGCATCGAAACGCCTGTGCGTGCAGGTGTTTATAAAAAGATATGCAGGTCGTCAAATTGCTATAATGCGCTTTCAAGGACAAGCTGGACTCGCCGCATGAACACTCCCCCGACCTTCGCCATCCGTGGCCGCATCCTGCTGCCCATCGTACAGGGCGGCATGGGGGTGGGGATTTCCGCGCATCGCCTGGCCGGGGCGGTAGCGAAAGCGGGCGCGGTCGGGACCATCGCCAGCATCGACCTGCGTCACCATCACGCCGACCTGATGGAACAGGCAAGACACTGCCGCGACCGCGACGCGCTCAACCGCCTGAACCTGGTCGCGCTCGACCGCGAAATCCGCGCGGCGCTCGACATCGCGGCCGGCCATGGGCTGGTTGCGGCGAACGTGATGAAGGCCGTGGACGCGCATCCGGCTTACGTGCGCCAGGCCTGCGCCTCGGGCGCGCAGGCCATCGTGATGGGCGCGGGCCTGCCGCTCGACCTGCCGGAGCTCGTCGAGGGCCATCCCGACGTCGCGCTGATTCCCATCCTCTCGGACGCGCGCGGCGTTGCCATCGTGCTCAAGAAATGGGCAAGAAAAGGGCGCCTGCCAGACGCCATCGTGATCGAGCATCCGCGCTACGCGGGCGGCCATCTTGGCGCGCCGAACCCGGCCGACCTCACCCATGCGCGATTCGACTTTGCCGAAGTGCTGCCGGGCATCTTCAAGTGCTTCGACGATCTGGGCATCGCGCGCGGACGGATTCCCGTCATCGTCGGCGGCGGCATCAACAGCCACGAAAAAATGCAGGCTGCGCTGGCGCTGGGTGCTTCCGCCGTGCAGATCGGTACGCCGTTTGCCGTCACCGAGGAAGGCGACGCCCATCCCAATTTCAAGCGCGTGCTGGCCGACGCGCGGCCCGAGGACATCGTCACCTTCATGAGCGTGGCGGGCCTGCCGGCGCGCGCGGTGAACACGCCCTGGCTCGCCAATTACCTCAAGCGCGAATCGCGCCTGCAGGCGTGCGCCAAGGCCGATCCAGGCCGTTGCGCCATTGGTTTGCACTGCCTCACGCAATGCGGCCTGCGCGACGGGATTGCGACGGCCGGGCAGTTCTGCATCGATTCGCAGCTCGTCGCCGCGCTCAAGGGCGACGTCGGCAAGGGCCTGTTCTTCCGCGGTTCCGAATCGCTGCCCTTCGGCGACGAGATCCGCCCGGTGCGCGACCTGATCGAGTATTTTCTTGTCGGCGAGAAACGCGCCCGCGTGGCGGCCGCGGCGTGAGCATGCGCATCACCCGCCGGCTGGAATTCGATGCCGGCCACCGCATCCCCAACCACGCCAGCCAGTGCCGGCACCTGCACGGTCACCGCTACGCCATCGAGATCACGCTCTCGGGCGGGCTCGTTCTCACGGCGGGCGCGTCGGACGAAGGCATGGTGATGGATTTCTCGGACGTGAAGCGCATCGCCATGCGCGAGCTGGTGGAGAAATGGGATCACGCTTTTCTCGCCTACGCGGGCGACCAGGCGGTGGTCGCCTTTCTTGCGACCTTGCCGGAACACAAGACCGTCGTGCTGCCCTGCATCCCCACCGCGGAGAACCTCGCGGCCGAGGCCTTCCGCATCCTGGACGCGGCCTACGTGGACACCTACGGCAATGCGCTCAGGCTGGAGCGCGTGCGGTTGTACGAAACGCCCAACAACTGGGCAGACGCAACGCGCTAGATCAGACCGTTCAGCCCGGCAGCGCGATCTTCTGGTCGACGCTGAACTGGTAGTCGCGGAACACATGCTCCGCGCTCAGGACCCGGTAGCTGCCGTCATCCAGGCGCGTCGTCGTGTCCTTCAGGCGATAGGCAGTCTGCCCGCAGGTCCAGATGTCGAAGTTGCGCATGTGGGTGCACAGGCAGGTCTTGTCCTTGACCGAGAGCTTTTTCGCGCTCGGATGCAATTCGACTTCGCGGTTGTAGGCGTCGATGTAGGCGCACTTGCCGTTGGCGTCGAGCAGGTAGCCGTAGGCCTCGCAGTTGGGACGGATGCCCGAGCCGATACCGGGGCTGCCCTTCAGCATGCGCATCGGGTAACCGGTCGGCGAAATCGTGTTCACTTCGATGTCGGCCTCGCTCGCCTGGAAGTATTCCTGCTTCACTTTCTCGGGCAGGCCGCACTCCTTCGTCACCGTGAAACGCGTCGCCACCTGCACGGCTGCCGCGCCCATATCAAGAAAGGCCGCGGCGTCGCTGCCGGTGAAGATGCCGCCGGCCGCGATCACCGGAATGTCGAGATGTTCGGCTTTCAGGTAGGCCAGCACCTCGGCGACGAGCGTGGCGAGGTCGTAGTGCGCCCAGTCCATGCCGAAGCCGAGGTGGCCGCCGGCGAGCGGGCCTTCGACCACCACGAAATCCGGCAGGCGGTTCAGGCGTGCGTTCTTGCGCAGGAAGAGGGCGAGCGCGCGCGTCGACGAAACGATGATACCGAGCCTGGCATCGCGGAAGCGTGGGTGGTCGGCCATCAGCGCGAACGAGCCCAGGTGCAGGCCAGCCGACAGGGTGATGCCGTCGATGCCGGCATCGAGCGCGGCCTTCAGGCGCACGCGCAGCGTGTCGGCCGGCGCGTTCATGGTCAGCTTTTCCATGCAGTTGATGAAGATCATGCCGTCGCCGCGCTTGGCCTGCATGGCGGCGCCGACGTGGTTGCGCGTCGCCTCTTCGAGCGCACCGAGGCAGAACTGCACCGAGGACTTGTCGCTGCTGGCCACGTTGGCCTTGTACTTCTTCAGTTTCTGACTGACGAAATTGGTGTCGAAGCGGGTGTCCGACACGGTATGCACCATCGCGTCCGAGATGTGGCCGATGCCACCCAGCCGCGCCACTTCGAGCGCCAGTTCGGCGGTGGAAATGTCCACCCCCATGCCGCCGATCACGATCGGCACCAGTTCCTGCTTGCCGAAGCGCAGGCGGAAGTCATCCACGCGTTTCATTCGGGTCTTCTTTGTTGGTCAATTTTCGGGCGGGCGTAAGCGCCCCTGTTCCGGCCGTCCGTCGCTCCCTGCCAGGGGAGCGACGAATCAAGTCTCCGCCCAGCATTGTAGCGTTACCGACTCCACGCAAGCGGGAAAAAGGAGCGGTCGGCTCAGAATGCCGAGGACTCGGCTTCGAGATAGGCGCGGCTCGCGTTGCCGCCATTGAGCAGGTCGAACAGCGGAAGCTTCGCCCATTCGCGCTGGTCGAGCGACTGGATCGCGGTCTGCAGGTCTTCGCCTTTGTCCACCGCCTGCTTCATGTGGCGGTGAAGACGGGCCAGGTAGTCGTAGGTCTCGTGTTTCGCCTTGGCGAGATCGCACACGGCGCCGTGACCGGGCACGATGCGTTCGGGCTTGAGCGCTGCCATGGCCTCGAACGAGGCCAGCGTGCCCGCGACGTTGCTGAACGGCAGCACGCCCAGCAGACGGTCGGTGAACACGATGTCGCCGCTGAACACCGTGCGTGTCTGCGGCAGCCATACCAGGCTGTCGCCCGGCGTGTGCGCGGGCGCGGTATGAATGAGTTCGAAGTCCGTTCCGCCCACGCGCAGGGTCTTGCGCGTGGAAAAGGTCTCGGTCGGCAGCACGGCCGTGGTGCCGTCGAGTTTCTCCTTCAGCTCGCCCTGCAGCGACTGCAGCAGCATCGCGCCGCGCTCTTCCGCGTCGGCGCGCATCTTCTCGTGGCCGACGATGGGCACGCCGAGCGTGACGAAATAGCTGTTGCCCAGCCAGCGGTGATCCTGCCCGCCGGTGTTGATCACCCATTTCACCGGTTGCTGCGTCACGCCGCGGATGGCGGCATGGATCGCCCTGCCGACCTGGAAAGTCGATCCGCTGTCGATGACCACCACGCCGTCGCTCGTGACGACGAAGCCGGTGGTGGCGTTCATCGCCTCGTTCGCATAGGTGCGTCCGCCGGTTTCACCGACGAACACATAGACGCCGGGGGCGACCTGCTGCGGCTTCAGGGTCAGCGCCAGCGCAGGAAGCGCAAGCAGGGCAAGCGTCAGCAGGAAGAGAGTACGCAAGGTTTGCATTGAGGTGTCCTCATTTGAACCGGTAGCCTGCATGGCAGGCCACGCAGCTCGATTGCATCGTGGCCAGCACGCGCAGCGCCGCGCCGGTGTCGCCGGTCACGCCGGTGTCCTTGGATAAAGCGCAAGTGTAAGCGAGGCCGGCATGGCGTACCATCCGCACTTTCCTGCTCGCCGGGAGGCACGGAATTACCGGATGAACATGCACCTGACTGCCCTGATCGGGCTTGCCGCCGGCCTGCTGCTTGCCGGCTGCGGCGCCCCGCACGAAGCCGAAGCCTACGACGCCGGCCCCAGGGGCTACGTCGAGTTCTACATCCCCGCCGACGACCCGGCGTACAGCGAATTGCACGTTGGTGCGCAGGTGTACCGGATCGAGGGCGACAAGCGCGTGTTCGTCGGCTCGACGCAGAAATGGAAACACCTGAACCCCGTCCGGCACGGCCTGACGGTCGCGGTTGCGCCGGGCGAGCACGCGTTCTCGGTTGCAATGGCCGGCGGCGCCGTGCCGGTCGCGCTCAAGGTGGAGAAGGATTACTACTACCCCGTGCGCATCGCTGCCGCCCACATCGTCCGCACGCAGATGGTCGGCATGAGCGACCGCATCCAGTTCCAGATCCGGGCCACGCCCGAAACACCCATTCCACCCGGCGGCGCGCACCGCTGATCCCCGCGCGGGCCCCGGCCCGCTGTCCCCATAGAAACGCCACTTGACCCGGATCAAGGGCGAGCCTTCGCCTGCCCGCTAGCATGGCCTCGCCAGCCTGAAGAGGAGACGACCATGAAGCTGTCCGTGTATTCGCAAGCCCGCCGGCCATGCCGCACGCGGAGGCCGTCATGATCGAGCCCGTCGCCCTCGCCGATTTCTTCACCGTGTTCTTCACCGCCGCGCTGGTCATCCTGTGCGGCGGGCTGTATGCGCTGCTGTTCGCCTATGCGCGCGTCAAGGCGATGCCGCGGCTGATGCCGCTGGCTTATCTCGCGTACGCCGGACTCGCCGTGTCGGCCCTGCTGCTCGCGCGCGCAGCGCACCTGTTCGACAGCGGGTTCTGGACCATCGTGGTGGTGCTCATGCTGGCCGGCTACTTCGTCGCACCGCACGGCATCTGGCATCTGTGCGTGGGCACGCACGGCGACGACGCGTCCGAACCCCCCCATCTTGTTCAACCCTGAGGAGTAAGCACCATGACGACTGAAGCCTGGTGGGCATCCCCATCGCTCTGGCGCAAGAGCGCCATCTGGATCACGGGCGGCTCGTTCGTGATGCTGATCTTTCTGACCTTCGACACCATGTCGTACATCCAGGCCGGCGGCAAGCAGGTGCCGGGTTATTCCATCATTAACCAGCGCGTCGACTATCAGTTCGACGAGGCGAAGAACCGCTACGCACCGGTGATCGGCCCCGAGGAGCCGCTGTTCGGCAAGAAGCTCACCGAGGCCGAGGCCGAGGCGCTGGTCTCCAAGGGCAAGCTCAACACGCAGGCCAAGAACTGCATGGAATGCCATACCCTGCTCGGTAACGGCGCCTACTACGCACCCGACCTCACCAAGGCCTGGCTCGATCCTTCGTGGGGCTCGAAGGAAGTGCGCGAGCAGCAGATGGTGGAGTTCCTCATGAACCCGCAGGACCGGCTGCACAACGGCATCGGTCGCCGCATGCCCAACCTCGGCATCACCGAGGAGGAAGCGCGCGCGACGGTGGCCTTCCTCAAGTGGATGAGCGCCATCAACACGCTGGGCTTCCCCAACAACTTCAAGGCGATCGACCAGTCCGACCCGGCTGCGTCGGATGCCGCCGCCCCCGCTCAACAATAAGGAGATCGACATGGCTGCCCTGGGAGTTTTCGACAGCGCCAACCTGAACGGCGGGCAGAAACTGGCGATGAAATACTTCGCCGTTTCGCTCGCGCTGTTCGGCGCGCAAGTGCTGTTCGGCGTGCTTGCCGGACTGCAGTATCTGTTCCCCGATTTCCTGTTCCAGGTGATCGATTTCTCGGTCAACCGCACCCTGCACGTCAACGCGCTGGTGGTGTGGCTGCTCTACGGATTCATCGGCGGCACCTACTGGATGCTGGAGGAAGAAGCCGATCACAAGGTGGTCGGCCTGGCGCTCGGCAACCTGATCTTCTGGGTGCTCACGCTGGCCGTCGTGGTCGTGGTGCTGGTGTACCTGCTGGTGCAGGTCGGGCCGGCCGAGATGAAGACGATCTGGCTCATCAACGAGGGCCGCGAGTACATCGAGGCGCCGCGCTGGGCCGACATCGGCATCGTCGTCGCGGTGCTGGTGTTCTTCTTCAACGTCGTCGCCACCTTCGCCAAGGGACGCTACACCGGTATCGGCGGCGTGCTCGTGCTCGACCTGCTGGCGCTCGCCGGCCTGTATCTCGCCGGCATGTTCTACACGCCCAACGTGTCGGTCGACCAGTTCTGGTGGTGGTGGGTGATCCACCTATGGGTGGAGGCCACCTGGGAAGTGCTGGTCGGCTGCATCATGGCCTACATGCTGATCACCACGCTCGGCGTGCGCCGCAGGATCGTCGAGACCTGGCTCTACATCGAGGTCGCGCTGATGTTCGGTTCCGGCATCCTCGGCCTCGGCCACCACTACTTCTGGATCGGCACGCCGCAGTACTGGCTCACCATCGGCGGTTTCTTCTCCGCGCTCGAGCCGGTGCCGCTGGTGGCGATGGTCGTGCACGCGGTGTTCGATTCCGGCGTGCATCGCCTGAAGAACAGCAACCATCCCGCGCTGGCCTGGACCATCGCGCAGGCGGCGGGCAACTTCTTCGGCGCCGGTGTGTGGGGCTTCATGCACACCCTGCCGCAGATCAACCTCTACACCCACGGCACGCAGTGGTCCGCCTCGCACGGCCACCTCGCCTTCTTCGGCGCCTACTCCACCGCCGTCATCGCCTTCTTCTACCTGGCGGCGCAGAAGTCGCGCGGCAACGTGTGGATGAGCGGCAACCTTGCCGGCGGCTGGAAGTGGAAATGGTCGATGGCCTTCCTCTGGGCCGGCATGATCGGCATGACCATGGCGCTGCTCATCGCCGGCTACGAACAGTCGCAGATCGAACGCGCCATCGAGGGTTCGTCCTGGGTCGGCTACTTCTCCGCGCAGGCGCATCCCTGGTTTGTGCAGGCGATGAAGTGGCGGCAGATTTCCGGCTACCTGTTCAGCCTGGGCTACATCCTGCTGGTGTGGGATCTGCTGACCATCGGCAAGCGCGAAACCCGGCCCATCGTCGAACTGCATCGCGAAAGCGCGCAGGCCGCCTGACCCTCCGTCCCGTGCGCGCGCAGGTCTCCCCTGGCGCATGGGATCCTCCCGCCGCCTCGTGCGGCGGTTTTTTCGTTTGCGCCGGCGTTCGTCGCGCCGGCAATAGTGCGAACAGGCATCCGATGCGAAAATAATACAAGCAAATCCTGAATCCCTTCCCGTACGGTTCCGCATCCATGACCTCGTCTGCGCACACCTTTCCACTCCACGGCCCGGGATTGCGTGGCGCCCGCAGGCCGCGCGTCGCCATCGTCGGCCGCGCGGGCAGCGGCAAGTGCAGCATCTTCCGCGCCGCTTCCAGCACGGTCACCCACCACGAGCGTCTGGCCGGGGTGGGGCCGGCCTACGAGGAGTGTCTGGTCGAAGTGGGCATCGACCAGATTTCGCTGGTTGCGCTGCCCGCGCTCGACAGTTTCCACCAGCCCGACGAGACCTCGCGCGTTGTCCTGAAATACCTGCTGTGGGGCGACCGCTGGCCCGCCATCGCGCGTCACGAGGCGCATCAGCCGGCAAGCGCCTTCGCCGCGCCCGACGTGCTGCTGATGGTGATGGATGCCACGCAGCTGGAGCGCGACCTCGAACTGGCCATGGAGCTGATGCAGCTCGGCCGTCCCATGGTTTTCGCGCTCAACCGCATGGACGAGGCGCGCGCCCGTCACCGCTTCATCAACGTGCGCGCGCTGGGGACCAAACTCGGCGCGCCGGTCGTGCCCACCGTGGCGCACATGGGCATCGGCCTGGCCGATCTGTTTTCCGCGGTGGTGCGTGTCGCGCGCGAGGCGGGCCACGCGCATGCGCCGCACCCCGACTGCCCGATCAGCCCGCACATCGAGGTCCAGTTGCGGCCCATCGCCGCCATCGCCGGGCAGCCCGAGGTGGCTGCCGCCTTCGCCGTGCCCGCCGCCCTGCTCACACAACAGCTTGCGGAAAACGACGATTACTTCGCGCAGGAACTCGAGGCGCATTTTCCGGCCCGCCATGCGGAATTGCAGGGTGCGCGCGCCGCCGCCGACGCAGTGCTGCCGCGCCCGCTGGCCGACGAGATCCACGCCGACCGTCACCATCGTGCGGCGCTCTGCTTCGAGGCCGTCACCCGGCCGGGCGGCGAGGGCATGCCGCCGCGCTGGCAGCGCTGGGCCGACGAACTTTTTCTGCATCCGCGCTGGGGATTCGTCGGCACGCTCGCGGTATTCGCGCTGGTGCTGTTCTTCGTGTTCGAGGTGAGCGCCTTTCTCGACAGCCTGACCGTCGCGCGCCTGATCGCCTGGGCCGAGCCCTGGCAGCCGACCGATCTCGCCGGCGTGCTGGGCCGAGCGGTGCTCGACGGCTTCATCGGCCTGGCCGGCATCGTCATTCCCTACATGATTCCGCTGGTGCTCCTGCTGGTGTGGCTGGAAGAGTCCGGCATCATGCATCGCGTCGCCTTCGTGGTGGATAGCGGCTTCCACCGGCTCGGCCTGCACGGGGGCGTGGCGCTGCCCTTCCTGATGGGGCTGGGCTGCAACGTGCCGGCGCTGGCGGCGACCGCGGCCGTCACGCGCGGCCGCGACCGTACCGTGGCCGCGCTGCTCATCACCTTCCTGCCGTGCTCGGCGCGTTCGGCCATCCTGCTCGCGGTGGGCGGCAAATATCTCGGAGGCTTCGGCGTGTTCGCGCTGTTCATGCTCGCCCCCGTCGTCGTCAGCCTGGTCGGCAAGTTGCTGAAACGGCGCTATCCCGAAACCACGCCGGGCATGATCCAGGAGATTCCCGATTACGCCGTGCCCACCCTGCGCGCGCTGCTCGCCAACACCTGGGAACGCAGCCGCGACATCGTCACCATCGTGCTGCCGCTGCTGGTCGCGGGCAGCGTGGTGCTGGCCCTGCTCGGCCATTACGGTGCCGATGCCTGGATCAATCTCGCGCTCACGCCGGTGACGGCGTGGTGGCTGGGCCTCCCGACGGTGCTGGGCGTGCCCATCCTGTTCGGCGTGCTGCGCAAGGAACTGTCGCTGCTGATGGTGTTCCAGGCGCTCGGCACGCAGGAACTCGCCGGCGTGCTCGACACCACGCAGATCGCCACCTTCCTGGTCTTCCTCACCTTCTACGTGCCCTGCGTCTCCACCTTCGCGATGATGCTGAAACTGCTGGGCCGGCGCGACGCGCTGTATTCGGTCGTGCTCTCCGTCGGCGTCGCTCTCCTCGCTGCCGCTGCTGTGCGCTGGCCACTGGAACTGCTGGCCCTGGCTTGACTCGGGTCAAGGCCGGGCGGATGCGCCGGGCGCACAATGACTGCACCTATCGTCGCAGGAGTCAGCCATGAGCTTGCAGGGCCTTTTCCAGAAAAGCGAAAACAGCGCGGTCGCCGCCATCGTGGTGATCTTCATCGTGGTGCACTTCGGCCTGCTGTATCTCTTCACCCACGTCTGAACGTGACGCTGTATGCCATCGAACAGCCCGCGCCTGCGAGGCCGCTGGGCTGGGCGCCGTTCGGTCTGGGCTTTCGTCCGCTGTTTCTCGGCGCCGGACTCCATGCCGTGTTGCTGATGAGCCTGTGGCTGCTGACGCTGGCGGGACAGTACGCGCCGCCGGCCGCGTATGCCGCGCCGCTGTGGCATGCGCACGAAATGCTGTTCGGCTTTGCCGGCGCGGTGATCGCCGGCTTCCTGCTCACCGCCGTGCAGAACTGGACCTCGATTCCGATGACGCGCGGCGCACCGCTCGCCGCGCTGTTCGCGCTGTGGCTCGCGGGCCGGCTCGGCTTCCTCCTGCCCGGCGTGCCGCCGGCGCTGACGGCGGTCGTCGATCTCGTCTTCCTGCCGCTCGTCGGCGTGCTGGTCGCGCGGCCCATCCTCAAGACCACGCAACTGCGCAATGCCCCGTTCCCGTTCATGCTGCTCGGCCTGACCGCGGCCAACGCCCTGATGCACGCCGAGTTCGCGGGGCTGGCGCAGCATACGGCACATGCCGGGCTGGTGCTGGGGCTCATGCTCGTCGTGCTGATGATGGTGGCGATGGGCGGGCGGGTGATTCCCTATTTCACCGACAACCGCGTGCAGAGCCGCGCGCGCCGCTGGACGCCGGTCGAATGGCTGGCGCCGCTGTCCACCCTGGCGGTGGCCAGCGTCTGGCTGATGGCGCCGGAAGGTGTGCCGCTCGCCGCGACGGCTGCCGCGGCCGCGCTCGTCAACGGCCTGCGCCTGGCAGGCTGGCAAAACCGCCGCCTGTGGGCGGTGCCCCTGCTGTGGGTGCTGCAACTGGGCTATGGCTGGATCGTCGCGGGCTTCGCGCTGCTCGCGTTCGCGGCCGTCGGCGTGTTGCCGCAGACGCTCGCCGTGCATGCCTTCACCGTCGGCGCCATGGGTGGGCTGATCCTCGGCATGATGGCGCGCGTCTCGCTCGGCCACACCGGCCGCCGCCTCGAAGCCGCGACCGTCATGGCGTGGGCGTTCGCCGTGCTCAATCTGTCTGCCCTGGTTCGCGTCGGCCTGCCGCTGGTCGCGCCGGATGCCACCCCGCTGGCGTGGCAGCTTTCGGGCGGCCTGTGGATCGCAGCGTATCTCGTCTTCGTCGTCGTCTACACGCCGGTGCTGTTGCGCGCGCGGGTGGACGGCAAGCCGGGCTGACGTCCTTGCATCGGCGGGCTAGTGGCTCGTCCCCGCCGACAGCCGCGTCTTGTTCCACACGTTGTACTTGCCGACCGGGCGCTTCATCGGCAGGCGCTTGATCTCCTTCAGCGTCTTCGCGTCGTAGACGATCAGCGCACCGTCCATCTCCCACAGCGACACCAGCGCGTATTTGCCGTAGCGGTCGAATTCCACGTGCGTCGCGGTCTTGCCCGGCTCGGGTTTCAGGTCGGCCACCACTTCCAGGGTGCGCTTGTCGATGACGTGCATGACGTCGCGGTTCTTGCCGAAGAACACGTCGGCCCAGGCGTAGGGCGTGTTCTCGTGGCTGCGCAGGAAGAAGCCGGGGCCGGCGGTGGGGATGATCTTGATCGTCTTCCACGTCTTCATGTCGATGACCTGGATGTGGCCGTCCTTGAGGTTGGGCGAAGCCATCACCGGATGCACGACGCCGTCCTTGTCGGTCCAGTCCCAGGTGATGCCGGAGCCGAGGTGCGGCATGCCTTCCAGATCGAGGTCGGCGATCTTGCGGCCGGCGCCCAGGTGGATGACCTGGCCCTTGGGCTTGTCGCGCGAGGCACCCAGGATGTAGTCGTAGTTCTGGTCGAAGAAGAAGTCGTCGAGGATGTCGTCCAGCACGATCTGGCGCACCGGCAGCGGGCCCTTTTCCGCGACGGCTTCCTTGTACTGGTGGTCATGGACGAAGCCCTTGTAGACCGGCCGGCCGTCGTAGGGGATCTCCCACACCTCGGGAATGTCCTTCAGCGCGGCGATGAAGCTGCCGCGCGGCCGCGCATCGTAGACGGCGGACACGCGCGAGCTCGTGCCGTTCGCCCCCACGACCGGAATCACCTTGATCAGCGACAGGTCCTTGCCGGACAGCGCAACCAAGCTGTGCGGCAGGTAGTTGGCGACCATCACGGTGTTGCCGTCACTGGACACGGCGACGTTGCGGGTGTTGATGCCGGCGCGCACTTCCGCGACGACCTTCAGGTTCCACAGGTCGTACTTGGTGATCCAGCCGTCGCGCGAGGCCCAGTAGACGAAACGGCCGTCGGGCGTGAACTTCGGCCCGCCGTGCAGGGCATAGCGGGTGGCGAAGCGATGGATGGGCGTCATCGTGTCGCCGTCGAGCACGCTGATGTGGTGGTCGCCGTGTTCCACCACCAGGGTGATGTTCATGGGATCGGCCTTGAATACGGGCTGGGCAGGCAGGTCGACGTTTTCCGCGTTGACGATGCGCGAGGCCGCGATGTCGGCGGCGTCCCACTTGGGCGGAATGCTGTTTGGGGTATAGAGCCAGGCGGTGAGCGTCTGGATTTCGTCGGGCGTGAGCGTTCCGCCGAAACCCGGCATCTGCGTGGCCGGCAGGCCCTCGGCAATGATCTTCGCGGCAGCGGGTTTCTTCAGCCGTTCCAGCGATTCGGGCAGCAGCGTCGGACCCATGCCGCCCAGCCGGTTGGGCGCGTGGCAAACGAGACAGTGGGTCGCGTAGAGCTGTTCGGGATCGGGCGCGGCCCGGGCCGAGGCGAAGCCGAGCGCCAGCGCGCAGGCAAGGTAGATGCGATGCGGTTTCATGCGGTTTCCAGACAGGCAGGTTGGACGAAGCCGATTTCGTCGTCGTCGAGATAGCAACCCGGGTCTTCGGCCCAGAAGTCGCCGGTGGTCTGCCAGGCGCGCACGCGGGTGTTGCCGTTGCAGATCGTGCGGTGGGCGCAGGCGGCGCAACGCCCGCCGACCGCGCGCGGCGATTGCTTCAGCCCCGCCATCAACGGGTCGGACACGTCGGCCCAGATCTCGCCGAAGGCGCGCTGGCGCACGTTGCCGAGCGGGTAGTTCCACCACATCGTGTCGGGGTGGACGTCGCCGAGGTTGTCGATGTTGGCGATGTGCACGCCGGAGGCGTTGCCGCCCCACTGTTCGAGGCGGGCGCGGATGGCCTCGTATTGCTGCGGGAAGTGTGCCGCCGCCCAGTGCAGCAGGTACACGCCGTCGGCGTCGTTGTTGCCGGTGACGAACTCGGCGGGGCGACCGGCGCGCGCGGACTCCCAGGCGCGCTGGAACAACAGGTCCATTGCCGCGCGGGTGGTGGCGAAGTGCGCATCGCCGCTGCTGTCCCTCCCCCCGCTCGCTGCCGTTCGCATCCCCCCTGGTGGCTCGCCTGCCTTGAGACGGCTCTGCGTCAGGCTCACGCGGTTCCTGTTGCCACGCCCGGCGTAGTTGAGATGCGACAGGTAGAACTTGTCGATCCCTTCGTCCTCCATCAGATCGAGCAGGGCGGGAAAGTCGTGCGCGTTTTCCTGTGCCAGCGTGAAGCGCATGCCGACCTTGGCGCCGGCCGCCTTGCACAGGCGCATGCCGGCAAGCGCGGCGTCGAAGGCGCCGGCCTTGCGGCGGAAGATGTCGTGCGTGGCACGCAGGCCGTCGAGGCTGATGCCGACGTAGTCGAAACCCGTGTCGGCGATGACGCGCACATTGGCCTCGTCCACCAGCGTGCCGTTGGACGACAGACCGACGTAGAACCCCATTGCCTTGGCGCGCCGGCCGATGTCAAAAATGTCCGGTCGCAGCAGCGGCTCGCCGCCGGAGAGGATCACCGCCGGCACGCGCGCGGCCTGGAGATCGTCCAGGGTGCGGAACACCTCGCCGGTGGACAGCTCGCCGGCGAAATCCTTGTCGGCGGAAATCGAGTAGCAATGCTTGCAGGTGAGGTTGCAGCGCCGTACCAGGTTCCAGATCACCACGGGACCCGGCGGATTCCTTTTGGGGCCGGGCGGCGTGGGATGAACGAGTTCCTGCATGAACTGGCTGACACGAAACATGATCAGGCTCCTAAGCGATGCGCAATCCTGTTTTCTTGAGGATGCGGCTGCTGTACAGCACGTCGTGCGCGCGGCAGGCCGGACCCAGCGCGCGTGCGATCTGTTCGAGATGGTCGGCCACGTCGTCGCGGCGCTTGCCATGCACCATGGCGAACAGGTTGTAGGGCCACGCGTCGCCCGCACGCGGGCGGCGGTAGCAGTGGCTGACGAAGGGCAGCGCGCCGACGATTTCGCCGAGCGCGTCCACGCGGGCGTCGTCCACGTCCCACACCGACATGCCGTTGGCCAGGTAACCCAGGGCGTAGTGGTTGGGCACGGCACCGATGCGGCGGATGATGCCGGCGTCGAGCAGCGTGGCGAAGCGCTGCATGACCTCGTCGGGCGCGATGCCGAGTTCCTCGGCCAGCGCGTGCCAGGGCCGCGACACCAGCGGCAGGCCCTGCTGCGTGGCGCGGATCAGCGCGCGGTCGATGGCGTCCATCAGGGGAAATTCGCGCGCGCGGTTCATGCCGTGAGCCTCAGCTCGACGAAGTACTCGCGTTCCTTGGGAAAGCGATACACGGCGAGGCCCGTGGCGGCCTCGATGCGGCAGAACGCGGACTCCACCTTCTCCGGCGATTCCGCTGCGCCGACGAACCACATGTTGAGCGCGTGCTCGCGCCGGTAATTGTGGGCGATCTCGGGCTCGGCGTTGACCAGTTCGGCGATGCGCTCGAAATCCGCTTCGGGCACCGCCAGCGCCGCCAGCACGTTGGCGCCGCCCATGCGGTCGGCGTTGTAGAGCGGACCGAAGCGCGTCAGCACGCGATCCGCCAGCATGCGTTCGAGACGGCGGATCAGCTCGGTCTCGTCGATGCCGAGCGCGCTCGCAACGGCTGCGTAGGGCGTCTCGCACAGCGGAAAGCCGCCGTGCAGGGCGTTGACGATGCGGCGGTCGAGCGCGTCGAGCGGCGGTTCCATCAGGCGGCCCGGGCGAGGCTGGAATACCGAGCCCCGCACTGCTTGAAGCGGCGGCGCGAGAACAGCGGCTGGCACGGCAGATCATCGAGGCCGAGCCGCGCACGCATCGCCTCGATTTCCGCCAGCACGCTGGCGCGGTCCTGCCCGTGCACCATCGAGAACAGGTTGTACGGCCACTCGGGCAGGCGACGCGGGCGCTGGTAGCACAGGGTGACCGCCGGCTGCGCCGCGAGCTGGCGGCCGACCGCTTCGATGCGCGCGTCGGGCACATCCCACACCACCATGGCGTTGGCGGTGTAGCCGAGCTCGCGGTGGCGCACCACCACGCCGAAGCGGCGGATGATGGAGTGCGCCTGCAGTTCGGCGATGCGCGCGATGCAGGCCGACTCGTCGAGGCCGCAGCGCACAGCGAGCTGGGCGTAGGGGTAGGGCGTGAGCGGCAGGCCGTCTTCCAGCGCCGCAGCGAGACAATAGTCGACCGATCGAAGCTGCGCGCGCAGCGCCGCCGTATCCGTTGCGTGGCCCGCCATGTCGAGATGCGGCCGTGTGCGCGTGCTAGCGTCCTGCTTCCCGGCGCGCGTCAGATCGAAGCCGAGATCGATATGGAAATCTGTCTGCATCGGCAGGTCGAGCGGCGCGAGCCCGGTGCTGCGACGGATGTCGGCGAGCACGGCGTCCACGTCGTCGCGCGTCGGCGCGGTGACGACGAACCAGAGGTTGTAGCGGTGCTCGCGCTCGTAATTGTGGTTCACCTCGGGATACGCGTCGATCGCGCGCGCGACCGACTCGATGCGTTCGGCCGGGCAGGCCACCGCGGCGAGCGTGCTCGCGCCCAGCACGTGCGGACGGAAGACCGCGCCGATACGCGAGATGTGCCCGCCCTCGACGAGCCTGCCCAGCGCCCGCAGCACGCTGGCTTCGTTGGTGCCGAGCTGTTCAGCGAGCACGGCGTAGGGACGTTCGGTCAGCGGAAAATTCCGCTGCCAGTCGTTCAGCAGGCTGAATTCGGTATCGGTGAGTTTCATAGTCCCGTCCTGTGCGCGCGTGCCGTGAAGAAGATCCCGCTGGGCTGTTCGGCGGGCAGTTCGCCGAGTTTGCGGAAACTGGCGGTGTCGTAGATTTCCAGCTTGTTGGCGTCGCGCACCGACAGCCACACCGCTTCGCCGCGCGGCGTGAATTCCATGTGCAGCACGGCTTTTCCGGGCTGCATGCTGTGGACGATCTTCTGCGACGGCACGTCGATCACCTGCACCGTGTCGTAGTGCGGGAAGGCGAAGTTGACCCACAGGCGGCGGCCGTCCGGCTGCGCCATCACGAACACCGGTTGCCCGGCGACGGGGATCGTGCCGACCTGCTTCCAGCCCGACACGTCGACGATGACGACTTCGTGGCGGCCGACGCCCGGAATGAAGGCGAGGTTGCCGACCATGGCCCAGGTTTCCAGGTGCGGCATCTTGTACACCGGCAGCTTCTCCTCGCCGCGACCGTAATCCGGCAGCGCGCGCTTCACACCGGCGTCGAGGTTCCAGGTATCGAGCACGGCGATGCCGTTTTCGCCGTACAGGCCGGCGATGTACCAGCGGCCGTCGGGTGAGACGAGCGCGTCGTAGGGCTGGGTCCCGATGTTGGCGAACCGGGTCAGCTTCGGATGCTTCGGATCGTCGCCGAGATCGGCGACCCAGACCTCGCCCTTGTCCCACAGGCTGAAGGCGAAACGGTTGCCGGAGATGTCCTCCAGGCCGATCACCTTGGATTCGGTGGGGATGTCGGCGACCAGCTCCAGCGTGACGCTGTCGAAGATCTTCACGCCGCCCGGCGTGTAGTTGGCGGCGGCGATATAGCGGCCGTCCTGCGAGATCGCGCCGCCGATGGAATTGCCTGACTGGATCACCCGTCTGGCGATCTGCCCGGTGAGCATGTCCACCTTGGTGAGCCCGCCGTCGCGGCCGAATACGTAGGCGTAGCGCTCGTCGCGCGAGAACACGGCGGAAGCGTGAGACAGATCGCCCAGGCCCTCGATGCGGCCGAGCACTTGCCGCCGCGTGGTGTCGAGCCGCAGCAGACTGCCGGTGGCGCGTTCCACGGCGATACCCAGATCCCCGGTTCCGCGCAGTGCGCCGGCGTCGCGCTGTTCGTCGGCCTGCGCGACGAGCGTCATCCCGCCCAGCAGTACTGCGCCAAGGAGGTTCAGGCAGGACTTCATTGGGGAAACCCTTTCTGCAGCTGATCGACGATCCAGTGCGTTTCGGCCTGGCTGAGGTAGGGTGCCCACGGCGGCATGGCGGTGCCGGGAATGCCGTGCAGGATGACGGCTTCGAGCGTGTCGGCCGGTTTGTCGCGCATGGCGTCGGCGGTGAGCGCGCCGCCCAGCCCGCCGGTGAGCCTGAGGCCGTGGCAGAAGCCGCATTCCTGGCGAACGAAGCGGGTGAGCGTGTGCTGGCGTTCGACGCTGGGCGCATCCGCCAGCGCAGGGCTGCGCATTGCGCCCAGCGCCAGCAGGGCGACCGCCAGCGTGGCGGCAGCGCCCACCCGTAGCAGGAAGGTTTCGATAGGGTGGGGGAAAGATTCCGCAGCAGGCAGCATGGGCTTGGATGGCATGTCGGCTTCCTTTCGGCTTTGCGCGCCGCCCCGTCAGGGAGCGGCCTGCAAAACCGCCCGGCCGCAGCCGGGCGGGGCGTGCGTCAGTAGACGTCGTTGACGGTGTTGTACACGTTGAACTTGCCGGTCGGGGTGACCAGACGCGGATCCTTGATGACCGCCTTCAGCGCGCGCGTCTTGTCGTTCATCACCACCAGGGCGGACTCGCCGGTTTTCGGCCCCCACACGGAGAACCACACTTCGTCGCCGGCCATGTTGTACTCGGGGTGGGTGACGCGTCCCTTCTCGATGCCGGCGAGCTTGGCGATGTTGATCACCTGCGCGGGCTTGTCCAGGTTCTTCAGGTCGAACACCGAAATCGATTGCTGGAGTTCGGTATCCGGCGAGAGCGCCGCGTCCGCCCACAGGTTGTTCGATTTCGGATGCGTCTTGACGAAGAGCGAGCCGTTGCCGTGGTTCTTCAGGCTGCGCACCACCTTCCAGGCGTTCTGCTTGTGCTTGACGGGATCGGTGCCGATCACCGCGATCGTCTCGTCACCCAGGTGGCCCGTGGCCCAGACCGGCCCGTACTTCACGTCGTTCCAGTTGGCGCCGCGGCCCGGGTGGGGCTTGGTGCCGACTTTCACGTTGGCGGCCAGCTTGCCGTCCCGGGTGTCGATGACCGACACGGTATTGCGCATGTTGGCGGCCACCAGGAAATAGCGCTTGGTCGAATCCCAGCCGCCGTCGTGCAGGAAGCGCTCGGCCTCGATCTCGGTGGTCTTCAGGTTCTTCAGGTCGGCGTAGTTCACCAGCAGAACCTTGCCGGTTTCCTTCACGCTGACCACGAACTCCGGCTTGATGTGGGAGGCGACGATGGAAGCGACGCGCGGCTCGGGGTGATATTCGCCTTCGTCGTAGGTGTAGCCGCGCGTGGACACGACCTTCTTCGGTTCCAGCGTGAAGCCGTCCATCAGCACGTAGGCGGGCGGCCAGTAGGAACCGGCGATGGCGATCTTGTCCTCGAAGCCCTTGAACTTGGACGTGTCGATCGAGCGCGCATCCGAGCCGGTGCGGATGACGGCGACGGTCTGCGGCGTTTCCATCCACAGGTCGATCAGGTTGATCAGCCCGTCGCGGCCGGTGGTGTAGAGGTAGCGGCCCGATTTCGAGAAGCGCGAGATATGCACCGCGAAGCCGGTCTTGAGGATGGTGACAATCTGCTTGGAATCGCCGTCCACCAAGGCCAGTTCGCCGGAATCGCGCAGGGTCACCGAGAACAGGTTGTTGAGATTGAGATGGTTCATCTGCTTTTTCGGCCGCTGCTCGACCGGCACCAGAAGCTTCCACGAAGCCTTCATTTCCTTCAGGCCCCACTCCGGCGGCGTCGGTGCCGGATGCTGGATGTAGCGGGCCATGACGTCGATTTCCTTCTCGGTCATCTCGTTCGAGGTGCCGAAGCCGGGCATGCCGCCGGCGGTGCCGTAGCCAATGAAGACCTTGAGGCTTTCAGTGCCCAGCTTCTGCATGCCGTCGGGGAGCAGCGGCTTGCCGGTCGCGCCCTTGCGCAGCACGCCGTGGCAGCCGGCACAGCGGTCGAAATAGATCTGCCGGCCCTGATCGAACTCGGCCTTGGCCATGGCCGGCGCGTTGGGGTCGGACGACTGGTACATTTCCAGCTTGCCGGCGCCGGCGGCGGCGCCGGCGAGGTATTTTTCTTCCGGTGACGCCTGCCTTGCAGCTGCGGGCTCGGCGGCCCAGGTCGACGACACGGCGAGCGTCAGCGCGGAGAGGGCGAGGGCTGCGTAGGGTACGAACTTCATGTCTGATCCTCCTTCGGGGTTGGGTAGCCTGCATGCGACATCAGGATGCGGTTGCCATTAACAGCCTGATTCGCGGGCCTCGCCTTGACCTGGATCAAAACAGGGATATTCCGGGCTTACAATGGCCTGTCCCGGCCGAGATAACGACAATGGACTGCCATGGAAAACTGCCCGCTGGATGAACTGACCCGCCTGCAGGTCGTGCAGAACTACCTGTTCTCCAAACTCACGCCCGACGAACTCGCCACGGTGCTGCGGCAGGCCGAGGCCCGCCAGTTCGCGCCGGGCGGCACGGTGTTCCGGCAGGGCGAGAACGCCGCGCACTTCTTCCTCGTGACCTCGGGGCAGGTGCGGCTCTACCGCATTTCGCCCACCGGCGAAGAGAAGGTCATCGACCTCGTCCGCCCTGGCAATCTTTTCGCCGAGGCGGTGTCCTTCATGGGCGGACGCTATCCGGTGAACGCGGCGGCGGTCGATCAGGTGCGGCTGGTGAGCTTTGCCTTCGAGGACCTCAATCGCGCGCTGCGCGACAGCCCAGGTCTCGCGTTCCGCATGATGGGCGGCATGGCCATGCGCATCCACGGCCTGGTCAACGAGATCGACCACCTCGCCTGCGGCAGCGCGGGCCAGCGCCTGGTGTACTACCTGCTCGATCTGCTGCGCGACGCGCCGGATCCGCAGCGCATCCACCTGCGCGTGCCCAAGAACGTCGTCGCCTCGCGCGTCGGCGTGAAGCCGGAAACCCTCTCGCGCCTGCTCGCGCGGCTGAAGGAATCCGGCATTCTCGAAGTGCACGACGAATGGCTGACCGTGCACGACGAGGCGCGGCTGAAGGCGGTGCTCGACAATCCGTCCAGCCTGTTCTGACGGGTCGCACCGCAGGCTTTGACTTGCGTCAAGGCAGTGCGGACAGGCACTGCCTACAGTCGGCGCGTGTACGACCACGCCGCCGCCGACATGCATACCTTCTCCGACTATCTCGCCCGCGATCACGCGCACTGCGACGACCTGTTCGCCGATGCCGAGGCGTCGGTGTCCGAACAGGACTGGGCGCGTGCCGAAGCAGCCTGCCCGGTCTTCCTCCAGGCCATGGCGCATCATTTCGCGATGGAGGAATCGGTGCTGTTTCCCGCCTTCGAGACAGCCACCGGCTCATCCGCCGGCCCTACCCAGGTGATGAGGAGCGAGCATGCGCAGATGAACGGCCTGTTCGATGAGATGACCGCCGCGCTGGCCGCACGCGACCGCGCGCGCTTCCTCGGCCACGCCGAAACCCTGCTCTGGCTCATGCGGCAACACAACGCGAAGGAGGAGAACATCCTCTATCCCATGGCCGACCGCATGCTGCCTCTCCAGCGCGCGGACCTGCTCGAACGCATGGCGCAGCTCGAATGAACGCCGACGTGCTGATCGACGGACGCCAGATGGTGCCGCCCGAACCGATGGAGAAGGTTCTGCTGGCACTCGAACTCCGTCGGCCCGGCCAGCGCGTGCGCCTGCTCATTCACCGCCGGCCGTATCCGCTCTACGAACTGCTGGACCAGCAGCATGTGCGGCACAGCACGCGCGAACTCGGCGACGGCAATTTCGAGATCCTGATCGACTAGCCGATTCGTCCGCCGGAACGTCTGAAGCACCGTACCGCGGACACGAGGTTGAATCCCAGCAACGCAGCCGACAGCGCCAGCGCAATGCCCGCCGCCCGCGCCAGGGGCGGCCATGCAGTCGCGAACGCGAGCAGCAGGCAGGCGACGAGATGCAGGCGGAACTGCAGGCGCACGCGGCCTTCCGCAATCATCTCCTTCATGCCGGGAATGCTGCCCGCGCGCGCCTGCAGCTGCGCCTGCAGGTGGAACCAGGCCAGGAAGGGCACGATCTTGTAGAGCATGCCGCTCACCACGCTGACCGCGAAACCGCCGAGGAAAAGCACGCCCAGCAGCAGCGGATAGGCGTCGTGATCCGCCCACGCCGGCGACACGCGGGCCGCGCACCATGACGCCACGCAGGCGATCAGGCTGGCCATGCCGGTACGCCAGAAATCGAGCGCGACGTCCGGCAGACGGCGCCGTCGCCGCGTCTGCACGCGCAGGGTGACGAGCGCGAACAGCAGGACGCCTGTGGCGAGTCCCGCATCGATGCCCGGCGCGACGGGCACCGACCATGCCGGGGCGAGGCCGCGCAGCAGCAGCAATGCGAACAATGCGGGCGCAAGCACGCCGCGCAGCCAGCCTGGATAGGCTGGCGTGATCTGGAACATGGGCACGACCTGGTAGGCGACGCCGATCACCAGCAGCAGCACCCAACCGACGAGGCCGAAGGCGAGATGCGCGTCGAGCAGGGATACAAAACCCGGCGCCGCCGCGCCGCCGGCGCGCGGCAGGCCGAGTGCCAGGCCCAGCGATACGGCGAGCAGGAAGGCGAGACCCGCCAGCCGCATCCCGGTGACCGTGTGCCCCGGTGCGGCACGCACGAGCGCGATGGCGGCCGCGACGAAATAGGCCGCAAGCCCGCCTGCCAGCAGGCTGAGTGCGAGGCCGAACGCGACCGGAACGTCCGTGAGGAAACCCGTCATCAGTGCCCCGGTGCCGAGCGCGAGTGCCGGCTGGCTCAGCCACGCGATCGGGCGCGCGTGCGGCAGCGGCGCGCCCGCCACCACAGGCAGCATCTGCATCAGCGCGCCAAGCATCACCGGCGCGAGGAAGCCCAGGGTGAGCGCGTGGGTCAGCGCGAGGGCGGCGGGCGTCCAGCGCGAGGCGAGCGCCTCGGGTGCGAACGCGATCAGCCCGCCTGCGAAGAACAGAAAGGGCGGCGCGGTGAGGAAGAAGCGCAGCGGCAGCGAGAACGGCGGCGCCTGCGCGTAATCGAGACCGGGCGTCATCGGGAATCCGCATGCGAGTGCATGCGGCCATGATCCGGCGCGGCCCGCCCGGAAGGCTTGACCTGCGTCAAGGCGATACCGGACATCCCGGAGAAGAATGTCCGCAAAAGAGTCGCGGGATTCTCCGCGCGACACGATACGAGGGAAATCGTCATGAATCTGTCCGGAATTCTCGTCATGGCCCGCCCGGAGAACCTGGCCGCGGTGGCGGCCGAACTCGATGCCCTGCCCGGGGTGGAAGTCCACCAGCAGGATCCGCAGGGCCGACTCGTCGCCGTGCTGGAAGCCGACAGCGTGCGCGCCGAGGCCGACGGCCTGCGCCGCATCAAGACCGTGCCCGGGGTGCTGATGGCCGAGATGGTCTTCCACTACTTCGAGGACGACGACGAATCCCTGTCCGAACTGCCGCCCGAGATCGCCGCGCTGCCCGGTCTCGACACCACTGCCTGCCAGTAAGCCCCATTCAAGGAGACCGCCATGACCGTCACCCGTCGCGAATTCCTCAAGACCGCCGTCGCCGGCGTCGCCGCCAGCACCATGAGCCTGCCGCTGACGCGGCTGGCCGAAGCCGCCGCCAAGGAGCTGGAAAAGGGCTGGCAGTGGGACAAGTCCGTCTGCCGCTTCTGCGGTACCGGCTGCGGCATCCTCGTCGCCACCAAGGGCGGCCGCATCGTCGCCACCAAGGGCGACCCCGACGCGCCGGTGAACCGCGGTCTCAACTGCGTGAAGGGCTACTTCAACGGCAAGATCATCTACGGCGCCGACCGCCTGACGCAGCCCTTGTTGCGGATGACCGACGGCAAGTTCGACAAGAAGGGCAAGTTCCAGCCGGTGAGCTGGGAGCAGGCGCTCGACGTGATGGAAGAGAAGATGCGCTGGGCGCTGAAGGAGAAAGGCCCGGCCGGCATTTCCATCTTCGGCTCCGGGCAGTACACCATCCATGAAGGCTACGTCGCCTCCAAGCTGATGAAGGCCGGCTTCCGCTCCAACAACCTCGATCCCAACGCGCGCCACTGCATGGCCTCGGCCGTGGTCGGCTTCATGCAGACCTTCGGCATCGACGAGCCGCAGGGCAACTACGACGACATCGAGTACACCGACACTGCCGTGCTGTGGGGCGCCAACATGGCGGAGATGCACCCCATCCTGTGGTCGCGTATCACCAACCGCCGCCTCACCCACGACAGGATGCGCGTGGTGAACCTCACCGTCTACGGCAACATGTCGTCCGACATCGCAGACACCGAGATCGTGTTCGCGCCCAGCGCCGACCTCGCGATCCAGAACTACATCGCCCACGAGATCGTGAACCGCAACGCGGTGGACTGGGACTTCGTGAAGAAGCACACCGTGTTCGCCACCGGCCCCTACGACATCGGCTACGGCTTCCGTCCGAAGGTGGCCGACAAGTACGCCAGCGCGGCCGAGATGGAAATCTACAAGAACGAGCAGGTGCGGGTGCTCGACAAGCACGAAGCCATCGCCCAGCGCCGCCAGCCGGGCGAGGCCGTGCCGCAGAAGAACGCCGCCACGCCGATGAAGGACTGGGCGATCAGCTTCGAGGACTTCAAGAAGGCGCTGGAACCTTACACGCTGGACTTCGTCGCCGAGATCGCCAAGGGCGACCCCGACGAGCCGATGGACCAGTTCAAAGCCAAGCTGAAGCAGCTTGCCGACTACTACTGCGACCGCGACCGCAAGCTGGTGTCGTACTGGACCATGGGTTTCAACCAGCACCAGCGCGGTTCCTGGGTGAACGAGCAGGCCTACATGAACCACCTGCTCACCGGTCGCCAGAGCAAGCCGGGCAACGGTGCGTTCTCGCTCACCGGCCAGCCTTCGGCCTGCGGCACCGCGCGCGAGGTCGGCACCTTCGCCCACCGCCTGCCGGCCGACATGGTGGTGATGAATCCGAAGCACCGCGCCGTCGCGGAAAAAATCTGGAAACTGCCTGCCGGCACGATCAACCCGCAGATGGGCAGCCACTTCGTCAAGATCATGCGCGATCTGGAAGACGGCCAGATCCTGTTCTCGTGGACGCAGGTGAACAACCCCTGGCAGAACACCGCCAACGCCAACCACTGGATCAAGGCCGCGCGCGACATGAACAACTTCATCGTCGTCGCCGATGCCTATCCCAGTGTGTCGGCCAAGGTGGCCGACCTCATCCTGCCCGCCGCCATGATCAACGAGAAGTGGGGTGCCTACGGCAACGCCGAGCGTCGCACCCAGGTCTGGCGGCAGCAGGTGCAGCCGCCCGGCCAGGCACGGCCGGACATCTGGATGATGCTGGAGCTCTCCAAGCGCTTCAAGCTGAAGGACGTGTGGGGCGCGCAGAAGATCCCGGGCCTGGAGGGCGGCCTGCCCGACGTGCTGCCCGGCGCCGTAGCGATGGGCTACACGCCGGAATCGACGCTGTACGAGGTGCTGTATGCCACGCCCGAGAACAAGAAGGTGAAGTGGCCCGACCCCATCGCCAAGGGACATCCCAACATCACCGCCGAACTGCTGAAGGACGGCTGGTTCCCGGAGAAGGCGATGTTCGAGGAATACCGCCAGTTCGGCAGCGGCCACGCGCACGACCTCGCGCCCTTCGACGTCTACCACCACGACAAGGTGCGCGGCCTGAAATGGCCGGTGGTGCAGAAGGACGGCAAGTGGGTGGAAACGCCGTGGCGCAACAACGAAGAGTACGACCCCTACGTGCAGAAGGGCCTGGGCATCGACTTCTACGGCAACAACGGCAATGCGCTGGTGATGGGCGACCTCGACAAGCCGGGCGATCCGGCCAACAAGATCGACATCTCGCACAAGGCCAAGATCTACTTCCGTCCCTACGCCTCGCCGGTGGAAAAGCCCGACGCCAACTACGACCTCTGGCTGTGCACCGGCCGCGTGCTGGAACACTGGCACTCAGGCACCATGACGCGCCGCGTGCCCGAACTGCACCGCGCCGTGCCCAACGCGGTGTGCTGGATCAACGAGAAGGACGCCGCCGCCAAGGGGCTCAAGCGCAACGACCTGGTGTGGGTCGAGTCGCGCCGCGGCAAGGTCAAGGTGCGGCTGGAAACCGGCGGCCGCAACCGCGTGCCGCGCGGCCTGGTCTACGTGCCCTGGTTCGACGAGAGCGTGCTCATCAACAAGGTCACCCTCGACACGACGTGTCCGCTTTCGAAAGAGACGGACTACAAGAAGTGCGCGGTGAAGCTCTACAAGGCGTAAAGCCGCGCAAAGGCGGATCCCATGGCTGAGCGCGCTCCAGGCAACCCGCAGCGCCGCGACTTCCTGGTGAAGCTGGCGCAGGGCGCCGCCTTCGCCGGTACCGGCGGCCTGCTGTGGGAATACATCCTGCGCAACGAGGCACGGGCATCCCCCTATGCCCTGCGCCCGCCCGGCGCGCTGGCGGAAGCCGACTTCAATGCCGCCTGCATCAAGTGCGGGCAGTGCGTGAACGTGTGTCCGCCGGATATTCTCAGGCTGCAGCCGGCCGGCGGGAAGCTGCCCATCGGCATGCCTTTTTTCGAGCCGCGCACCGGCGCCTGCATCATGTGCCCGGACATTCCCTGCATGAAAGCCTGCCCGACCGGCGCGCTGTCGCCCGAGCTCAAGCGCATCGAGGACGCCCGCATGGGGCTGGCGGTGATCGACATCGAGAACTGCCTGTCGTACCAGGGGCTGCGCTGCGAAATCTGCCACCGCGAATGCCCGCTCAAGGGCCATGCCATCACGCTGGAAACGCACCCGCGGCAAACCTCGAAGCACGCCATGTTCATCCCGCTGGTGCATTCCGACGCCTGTACCGGCTGCGGCATCTGCGAGAAGGCCTGCCCGACCGAGATCGCCGCGATCCGCATCCTGCCGCATCCGCTGGTGCAGGGAAAGATCGGCGAACACTACCGTTACGGTTGGAAGGACAAGGGCGAGATCACGCAGGACTTCAAACCGTCCGATGCGCCCGCGCCGGTGGCGCCCGCGAAGCCGGGTGAGGCGGCACCGGGCATGGATTACCTGAATTCGGGGGAGCTGTGAGCACGCCCCCCGCCTACTCCCGTTCCGCCGCGCTCGGCAGCATCGACAAGCTGCACGCGCGCGCGCTGCCGGCGCGGCTGTGGTCGTGGCGCTATCTCGTCCTGCGCCGGCTCGTGCAGTTCGGCGTGCTGCTGCTCTTCTTCGGTACCGCGCACTGGGGCTGGGAAGCCGCGAAGGAGGTGCCGCTGCTGAACGGCAACCTGTCCGCTTCCGAATTCGCCGGCATCGTGCCGATGACCGATCCTTTCGCTGCGCTGCAAATATTGTTGGCCGGCCACGTGCTGCGCAGCGAATCCCTGATCGGTGCCGCGATCGTGCTCGGCTTCTATGCGCTCGTCGGCGGCCGCGTGTTCTGCGCCTGGGTCTGTCCGGTGAACCCGGTGACCGACCTGGCCGGCTGGCTGCGCCAGCGCCTGCCGGTTTCCGCGCTGTTCAGCCTCAATCGCAATACGCGCTATTTCATCCTGGCCGCCTCGCTCGTCCTGTCGGTTATCGCCGGCGTGGCGGCCTTCGAGTGGGTCAGCCCCATCGGCATGCTGCAGCGCGGCATCGTCTTCGGCATGGGCCTGGGATTCCTTTCGCTGCTTGCCATCTTCCTGTTCGATCTGCTGCTCCTGAAGAACGGCTGGTGCGGCCATCTGTGCCCGCTCGGCGCCTTCTGGTCGCTGGTCGGGCTCGTCGCGCCCTTGCGCGTCCGTTTCGACAAGACGACGTGTACCCACTGCGGCGAGTGCGCGCGCGTCTGCCCGGAGCCGCAGGTACTGAACCTGAAGAAGCTGGAGCAGACCGGCTGGGTCTTTTCCGGCGAGTGCAGCAACTGCGGACGCTGCACGGCCCTGTGCCCGGAAAACAGCCTGGGCTTCGACCTGCGTCCGCTGATCCGCGCGCGGCATGCAAGCACTTCGGCCGAGACGGCCGCCCTCGACAACCGAAACTAGGAGGATGCAATGAAGACATCGACATCGATCGCGGCCCTGCTGGCGCTGCTGCTTGCGTCGGGATTGGCCCCGGCGGCCGACACCGGCCTGAGCGAGACGCAAATGGGTTTGTCGAAATCCGACGTCACGACGGATCCCGAGCCCGAGCCTTTCGAATACCGGCAGGCCGATCCGTACAGCGGCGGCGTGCTGCCGCGCGCCTACCTCGGCGCGCCGCCGCAGGTGCCGCACAGCCTGGACGGGCTCGTGCCCATCACGCGCGATTCCAATGCCTGCCTGGCCTGCCACCAGCAGCCCGACAAGGTCGGCAAGAAGAAAGTGAAGGGCGAACCCACGCCGCTGCCGAAGAGCCACTACACCGACGTGCGGCACAACGCGCTCTACATGGGCCGCTACAACTGCACGCAGTGTCACACGCCGCAGGCCGAGGTGAAGGACCTGGTGGGGAACACCTTCCTGCGCAAGAAATAGCTCAACTAGCGGCCGACGCGCAGGAACAGCGGCCAGTCGAGTTGCCGCGCCGCTTCCGGATCGCCCCACCGCGGTGCGAGTTCTGCCTGCAGTGCCGGCAGCGGGTCGTCGTCGTGCGCGGCCTGGTAGCGTTTCACCGCCGACCAGGTCGAGAGGTAGGCGACGAGGCGCGGCAGTGTCCATTCCACGCGGATCGCAAAGGGCGGCGCGGCGATTGCTTCGAAGGGAAATGCCAGATGTCTGTAGCCGTCGTCGATCAGCGCACGCTCCGGCGGCCAGTACGGCCCGACCGTCTCGCTGTAGAAGCGCTGGAAAGGGGCGTCGAGTTCACCGGGCAGCACCATGCGGCCGTAGCCCCACAGCGCGAGCACGCCGCCGGGCTTCAGCACGCGCCGCGCCTCTGCGTAGAAGCGCGGCAGGTCGAACCAGTGCGCGGCCTGCGCGACGGTGACGAGATCGACGCAATGGTCGGCCAGTCCACTCGCCTCGGCGGGGGCCACGCGGTAGTCGATCCCGGCGTGCGGTGTCGCGTGACGGATCTGTTCCGCCGAAGCATCGGTGGCGACGACCTGCCTGAAATGCGGTGCCAGCCCCAGCGCCGCCTGGCCGCTGCCGGTGGCGCAGTCCCAGACCGTGTCGCGTTCGGCGGTCAGGCCGGCGAGCCAGGCGTAGAGGTCGGCTGGGTAGTCGGGGCGGAACGCCGCGTAGCGTTCCGAGGCGGTGGAGAAGTGGTCCTTAAAGCCGCTCATTGCGGCAGCAGCGTCAGCCGCAGATCAGGCCCGAGTTGCCGCACGTCGGCGAGGCGGAAGCGTGTTGCCCCGGCCAGCGCAGTCAGCGGGAAGGTATCGAACAGGCCGCGCGCGGCATCGCCCACGGCCATGGGCGCGACGTAGGCGACCCACTCGTCGACCCGCCCCGCTTCGAGCAGTGCACCATTCAAGCCCGCACCGGCTTCGACGTGCAACTCGTTCACGCCACGCTGCGCGAGCAGCGTGAGCAGCGCGTCGAGATCGACGCGGCCGTTGCCGGCGGGCAGTTCGACGATCTCGGCGCCTGCGGCTTCGAGCGCTGCCCAGCGTGCCGGATCGGCCGTGTGGCATGCCACGAGCGCGGGCAGGATGGCGGCCGTGGGCGGCGTGGCCAGCGCGGAATCGACGACCACGCGCAGCGGTTGCCGCCCGATGTCGAAGTCGCGCACGGTCATTTGCGGGTTGTCGGCGAGCACGGTGCCACTGCCGGTGAGGATCGCCGAAGCCTGTGCGCGCAGGCGCTGCACGTCGGCACGTGCAGCCTCGCCGGTGATCCATTGCGAGGCGCCGTTCTCCAGTGCAGTCTTGCCGTCCAGCGTGGACGCGGTCTTCAGGCGCACCCAGGGGCGCTGGCGTGTCATGCGCGAGATGAAACCGGGGTTGAGTGCACGCGCTCCGGCTTCCATCAGGCCGACGTCGGCGCGGATGCCGGCCAAGGTCAGCATCGAAATGCCGCCGCCGGCGACCAGCGGGTTGGGGTCGGTCATCGCTGCGACCACGCGTGCGACGCCAGCGCTGATCAGCGCTTCCGCACAGGGCGGGGTGCGACCGTGGTGCGAGCAGGGCTCCAGCGTGACGTAGACGGTGGCGCCGCGCGCCGCGTCGCCGGCCTGCGCCAGCGCGTGGATTTCCGCGTGCGGCGTGCCGGCCCGTTCGTGCCAGCCTTCGCCGATCACACGGCCGTCCTTCACGATCACGCAGCCGACGCGCGGGTTGGGGGGGGTGGTGAACAGACCGCGCTCGGCGAGCTGCAGGGCGCGCGCCATGTGGGCATGGTCGGCCGCGCTGTAGTTCATTTCGGGTCGAACAGATCGTCCACGCCGGCCTGGGGCGCGCGCTCCAGGTCCTGCAGCATTTCGCGGAAATCGTCCGGGTCCTGGAAGCTCTTGTACACCGAGGCGAAGCGGATGTAGGCGATCTTGTCGAGCTTCTTCAGCTCGTGCATCACCAGTTCGCCGATCTCGCGCGAGGGCACCTCGCGCGCACCGCGCGTCAGCAGCTTCTGCCGGATGTGCTCCACCGCCGCATCGACCTGTTCGGTCGGCACCGGCCGCTTGTGCAGCGCCCGGCGAAAGCCCTCGTGCAGCTTCGTCGAGGAGAAGTCCTCGCGCGTGCCGTTGCTCTTCACGATCTGCGGCGGACGCAGCTCGGCGGTTTCCCAGGTGGTGAAGCGCTTCTCGCAGTCCACGCAGCGGCGCCGTCGGCGGATCGCGTCGCCCGCTTCATTGACGCGCGAGTCGATGACCTGGGTGTCGAAGGAACCGCAGAAGGGACATTTCATTTTTAGGGGTCAGGATTCAGGGGCCAGGATTCAGGGGGTGGAGGTTGAGGCCGGGTTTCTGAAAATGCGCGGCGCAAGCCGCTCATTCCCTGACCCCTGAATCCTGACCCCTAATCCCTTAAACATCGCTAACCCTGATCCCTTTCAACCGTATACCGGAAACTTCGCCGTCAGCTTCGCCACTTCGCCCTTCACGCGTTCGATCACGGCGTCGTCGGTCGGCGCGTCGAGCACGTCGGCGATGAGGTGGGCGAGCTGCTCGGCTTCGAGTTCCTTGAAGCCGCGCGTGGTCATGGCCGGGGTGCCGATGCGGATGCCGCTGGTGACGAAGGGTTTCTGCGGATCGTTCGGGATCGAGTTCTTGTTGACCGTGATGTGGGCGCGGCCCAGCAGCGCCTCGGCTTCCTTGCCGGTGAGGTTCTTGGCGCGCAGGTCGACCAGGAACACATGGCTCTCGGTGCGGCCGGAAACGATGGCCAGCCCGCGCTCGACCAGCACCTTGCACATCACCAGCGCGTTGGCGGCGACCTGCTCCTGGTAGTGCTTGAATTCCTTGGTGGCGGCTTCCTTGAACGCGGTGGCCTTGCCGGCGATCACGTGCATGAGCGGGCCGCCCTGCAGGCCGGGGAAGATGGCGGAGTTGATCGCCTTCTCGTGTTCGGCCTTCATCAGGATGATGCCGCCGCGCGGGCCGCGCAAGGTCTTGTGCGTGGTCGAGGTCACCACGTCGGCGTGCGGCACCGGGTTGGGGTACACGCCAGCGGCGATGAGGCCGGCGTAGTGCGCCATGTCGACCATGAAGATCGCGCCGATCTCCTTGGCGATCTTCGCGAAGCGCTCGAAGTCGATGCGCAGCGCGTAGGCCGAGGCGCCGGCGATGATGAGCTTGGGTTTGTGCTCGCGGGCGAGCGCTTCCATCCTGTCGTAGTCGATTTCCTGCTTCTCGTTCAGGCCGTAGGCCACCACGTTGAACCACTTGCCGGACATGTTGAGCGCCATACCGTGGGTGAGGTGGCCGCCTTCGGCGAGGCTCATGCCCATGATGGTGTCGCCGGGCTTGAGGAAGGCCATGAACACCGCCTGGTTGGCCTGCGAACCGGAGTTGGGCTGCACGTTGGCGGCTTCCGCGCCGAACAGCGCCTTCACGCGGTCGATGGCCAATTGTTCGACGATGTCCACGTATTCGCAGCCGCCGTAATAGCGCTTGCCGGGATAGCCTTCGGCGTACTTGTTGGTGAGCTGCGAGCCCTGCGCCTGCATCACCGCCGGGCTGGTGTAGTTTTCCGACGCGATCAGCTCGATGTGATCCTGCTGGCGGCGGTCTTCCTGCTGGATGGCGGCCCACAGGTCGGGGTCGGT
>JBGAFQ010000011.1:0-58713 GCA_044227195.1 Thiobacillus sp. | reverse complement strand
CCGCGCTTTATTTTCCGCCCAGCGCCTTCATCACCCGGTCGGTGATGTCGCTCTTGGGATCGACGTAGACGGCCTGCTCGACGATGAGATCGAATTTCTCGGACTTGGCGATGTCCTGGATGGCCTTGCGCGCGCGGTCCTGGATCTGGCCGAGTTCCTCGTTGCGACGCAGGTTGAGGTCCTCGCGGAATTCGCGGCCCTGGCGCTGCAGGTCGCGGTTGAGGTTGCCCAGGTCGCGTTCCTTGTTCTTGCGTTCGCTGTCGGACATGGTCACGCCGTCCTTGTCGAGCTGGGCCTGCAGGTCGCGCGCCTGCTTGGCGAGCTTCTGCAATTCCTGGTCGCGCGCAGCGAATTCCTTTTCAAGCTTTTTCTGCGCTGCGATCGAAAGCGGCGCTTCGCGCAGCAGACGCTCGGTGTTGACGAAGCCGATCTTGGTATCGGCCGTTGTGGCGCTCGCCGCAGCGGAAGCGGCAAGCAGCGCAAACGTAACGACAAACTTCTTGAACATCATGGTCATACTCCGTTGAAACGCCCTCAGAACACGTTGCCGAGGGTGAATTGGAAAATTTCCTCCTTGTCGCCGTCCTTGCTGACCAAGGGCTGCGCCAGGCTGAACTTGAGGGGACCGAGCGGCGACACCCACAACACGGCGACACCTGCCGAATAGCGCAGGTCGCCGAAGGCGAATTTCTCGTACTGGTTCTGCTCGTCGAACGGGCCGAAGGTGGCGCCCGCATCGACGAAGGCCGACATGCGCAGCGACTGGTCATCCTTGAGTCCCGGCAAGGGGAAGAAGAGTTCCGCGTTGCCGACGATGCGCTTGTCGCCGCCGAGCGCATCGCCTGCCGAATCCTTCGGACCGAGCGTGCCGTTCTGGAAACCGCGCACCGAGCTGTTGCCGCCGGCATAGAAATTCTTGAAGAAGGGCAGCGGCTTGCCTGAGAGACCGCCGCCGATGCCGATCTCGCCGTTCAGCATCAGCGTGAAATCCTTGCTCAGCGGGAAGTACTGCTGGTGCTGGAGCGACAGCTTGTAGTACTGCAGGCTGCCGAGCGGCGTGCCGACTTCGGCCGCCACCCGCTGCATCAGGCCCTTGGTGGGAAACAGGTAGCTGTTGCGCGTGTCGCGCGACCACGAGGTGTCGAAACGCACCGTGTCGTTGTCCTCGCCGAAGATGTTGACGAAGTTGATGTACTGGACGGGGCTGCTCGTCGTCGTGGTCACCGAGGTCTGCTCGTAGGTGAGGCCGAACGAGATGAAGTCGCGCTCGTTGACCGGCAGGCCGAAGCGCATGCCGGCGCCGTAGGTCGAGGTCTTGTAGTCGCCCACGTTGTCGAGCGAGGTGGCGTCGACGTCGCGGCGATACAGGTCGTAGCCGAGGCTGATGCCGTCGATGGTGTAGTAGGGGTTGGTGAACGACAGGGCATAAACGGTGTTCACGCTGCCGGAGTTGATCTGCGCGGAGAGCCGGTTGCCGGTGCCGAACACGTTGCTCTGCGACACCGAACCCGACAGCACCAGGCCCTCGGACGAGGAGAAGCCCGCGCCCAGCATGACGTTGCCGGTGGATTTCTCGGCGACGCTGACGTTCACGTCGACCTGGTCGGTGGTGCCGGACACCGCCGGCGTCTCGATGTTGACCTCGTTGAAGAAGCCGAGGCGGTTGAGGCGGTCGCGCGAGAGGTTGATCTTGTCGGCGTCGTAGTAGGCGCCTTCCATCTGGCGGACCTCGCGGCGCACGACCTCGTCGCGCGTCTTGGTGTTGCCCGCCACGTTGACGCGGTTGACGTAGACCCGGCGGCCGGGGTCGACGAACAGGGTGAAGGCGACGGTGTGCTTGTCCTTGTCGAGCTCGGGCACCGCGTTGACGTTGGCGAAGGCATAGCCGTCGTTGCCGAGCCGCTCGCCGATCTTCTTGGTCGTATCGGTCAGGTGGTCGCGCTGGAAGACCTCGCCGGGCTTGATCGTGACGAGCTTGGCCAGCTCGGCCTCGGGCACCAGCATCTGGCCCGCCAGCTTGACGTCCGACACCTTGTACTGCGGGCCTTCGGTCACGTTGACGGTGATGTAGATGCCCTGCTTGTCGGGCGAGATCGACACCTGGGTGGAATCGACGTTGAATTCGATGTAGCCGCGGTTGAGGTAGAACGAGCGCAGCGCCTCGATGTCGCCGGACAGGCGCGACTTGGAATACTGGTCGTTCTTGGTGTACCAGGTCAGCCAGCCCGGCGTGGTCGAGGTGAACTGCTTGAGCAGTTCCTTCTCCTTGAACGCTTGGTTGCCGACGATGTTGATCTGCTGGATCTTCGCGCTGTCGCCTTCGACCACGTCGAACTGCACGGCGACGCGGTTGCGCTCCAGCGGCGTCAGCGTCGACTTGATCTGCACCGCGTACTTGCCGCGGTTGAAGTACTGGCGCTGCAATTCCTGTTCGGCCTTGTCGAGCAGCGAGCGGTCGAGCACGCGGCCTTCGGCCAGCCCGGTCTGCTGGAGCCCCTTCTTCAGGTCGTCCTCGGAGAATTCCTTGATGCCGTTGAGCGTGATCTTGGCGATCGAGGGCCGTTCCTCGACGGTGACGATGACGACGCCGTCGCGCGCTTCCAGCCGGACGTCCTTGAAGAAGCCGGTGGCGTAGAGCGCCTTGATCGCGGCGGCGGTCTTCTCGTCGGTCATCGTCTCGCCGACCTTCACGGGCAGGTAGCTGAAGACGGTGCCGGCTTCCGTACGCTGGATGCCTTCGACCCGAATGTCCTTGACCACGAAGGGTTCTGCGGCGAACGCGGCCTGCGCGGCGAACGCGGCAGCGAGTGCAAGCGAGAGGCGATTGAGCGTCATATCGAGTTTTTATCCGCTTATCAGGCGTTGCAAGTCATTGAAGAGGGCGAACGACATGAGGAGCAGCAGAAGCATCATGCCGACGCGGGCGCCGATTTCCATGGTGCGTTCGGACACCGGCCGACCGGTTAAAACTTCGGCAACATAATACATGAGGTGCCCCCCATCGAGTAATGGCACGGGCAGCAGGTTCAGCACGCCCAGGCTCACGCTGACGAGCGCGAGGAAGCCGACGAAGCTGAGCCAGCCGAGCGTCGCGCTCTGCCCCGCATAGTCGGCGATGGTGAGCGGACCGGACAGGTTCTTCCAGGACACCTGGCCCAGCACCATGCGGCCCATCATCTCCAGGGTGAACACGCTCATCTCCCAGGTCTTGGCCGCGCCGCGCCACAGCGCCTCGGCCGGGTCGTAGCGCACTTCGGTCATCATGTCCGCAAGCAGGCTTTCGTCGACTTTCGGGCCGGCGCCGATCTTGCCGACGCGTTTTCCCGCCTCCTCCACGCTGTCCGGGGTGACGCCGATCCGGTGCGTCTGCCCGTTGCGCAGAACGTCGATGCGCAGCAGCTTGCCGGGATGCGCACGTATGAGCTTCACCCAGTTCTGCCAGCTGTCGACGCTTGTACCGTCGGCCGCGACCAGCCGGTCGCCCGGCAGGAAACCGGCGCGCGCGGCAGCGCTGCCCGGCAGCACGCTGCCGATCACGGGATCGATGTCCGGGTCGTAGCGCACGATGCCGAGCGGACGCAGCGTGTCGCTTTCCAGGTTCTCGGTTTCGAGGGGCAGGGAGGCCAGCCGCACGCTACGGCCGTCGGCCAGTTCCAGGTCGAGCGCGTCGCCCGCCACCGCAGCGCGCAACAGGGTGAGCCGCAGGTCGCCGAAGGACGGCGTATCGACGCCGTTCACGCGGACGATCTCGTCGCCCGCCACCAGGCCCGCGCGCGCAGCCGGCGTGTCGGCGGGCGGCGCGCCGACGACGGGCTTGAGCGCAGGCAGGCCGTGCATCAGCAGGATCCAGTAGAACAGGATGGCGAGCAGGAAATTCGCCGCCGGCCCCGCCGCGACGATGCCGATGCGGCGCCACACCGTCGCGCGGTTGAACGCGCGATGCGCCTCGGCGGCGGGCACTTCCCCCTCGCGTTCGTCGAGCATCTTCACGTAGCCGCCGAAGGGCAGCACGGACAGGGTCCATTCGGTCCGGTCGCGGCCGAAGCGGCGGCTGAGGATCGGCCGGCCGAAACCGACCGAAAAGCGCAGCACCTTCACGCCGGCCAGCCGCGCGGCGAGGAAATGGCCGAATTCGTGCACCACGACCAGGATGCCGATGGCGACGAGGAACCAGACGATCGTATGCAGGACGCTCATGTGCGCACGCTTTCCAGATAGTCGCCCGCAACCCGGCGCGCCTGCCGGTCGGCGTCCAGCAGGTCGTCCAGCGTGGCGGCGGCACCGCCGGCCAGCTTGTCGAGCGCGTGGGCGATGCTGGCGGCGATGGCGTTGAACGACACAATGCCGTCGAGGAAGCGCGCGACCGCGACTTCGTTGGCCGCGTTCAGCACCGCCGCCGCATTGCCGCCGGCGGCGAGCGCATCGAACGCGAGCTGCAGGCAGGGGAAGCGCGCGGTGTCCGGCGCCTCGAAGCTCAGCTGCCGGCCCATCAGTTCCAGCGCCGACACGCCGGCCTCGATGCGCTCGGGAAAACCCAGCGCGTAGGCGATCGGCGTGCGCATGTCGGGCGTGCCCATCTGCGCGATCACCGAACCGTCGGCGTACTCGACCATCGAGTGCACGATGCTCTGCGGATGCACCACCACCTTGATCTGCTCGGGTCGCGCGTTGAACAGCCAGCGCGCCTCGATCACCTCGAGGCCCTTGTTCATCAGGCTCGCGGAATCGACCGAGATTTTCTTGCCCATCACCCAGTTGGGATGCGCGACCGCCTGCGCCGGCGTGGCCGCCGCAATGGCCTCGGCCGACAGGGTGCGGAACGGGCCGCCCGAGGCGGTCAGCCACAGCGCCTTCACGCCGGCGGCCCGGAAGTCGCCGCGGAAATCGCGCGGCAGCGACTGGAAGATCGCGTTGTGCTCGGAATCGATGGGCAGCAGTTCGGCGCCGCTGGCGGCGATCGCGTCCATGAAGAGCTGGCCGGACACCACCAGGGTTTCCTTGTTGGCGAGCAGGATGCGTTTGCCGGCGCGCGCGGCGGCCAGCGTGGCCGGCAGGCCGGCGGCGCCGACGATGGCGGCCATCACGGTGTCGACTTCCGGCGCGGTGGACACGTCGGTCAGGGCATCGGCCCCTGCGCGCACCTCGACTGCGATCCCCTCTTCGGCCAGGCGCCGATGCAAGGCCTCGGCGGCGTCGGGTTCGCGCATCACCGCGACGCGCGGACGATGCGCGCGACACTGCTCGACCATACGCTCGACCTGGGTCGCGCCGGTGAGCGCGAAAACCTCGAAGCGCTCCGGGTGGCGCGCCACCACGTCCAGGGTGTTGACGCCGATGGTGCCGGTGGCGCCGAGAATGGTCAGCACGCGCGGCGTCATGTGGCGCGTTCCACCCACAGCAGGATGCCGGCGGCCACCGGCAGGGTCGAGGTCAGGGCATCGATGCGGTCGAGCATGCCGCCGTGGCCAGGCAGGATGTCGCCGCTGTCCTTCATGCCCGACACGCGCTTGATCCAGGATTCGAACAGATCGCCAAGCACCGACAGATAGAGCAGTCCTGCCACGACAACGAAGAGAGAGAGGGGCGGCATGCCGGCCGCGGCACTGAGGACCAGCGCATAGAGTGCAAGCGCGATGAGCGCGCCGGCGACGCCTTCCCAGGTCTTGCCGGGGCTGATTGCCGGGGCAAGCTTGTGGCGGCCGAAATGGCGGCCGGCGAAATACGCGGCGGTGTCGGCAATCCAGACGATGCCCGCCACGCCGAGCAGCACGAAGGGGCCGCGCGCCTGCAGGTAGACCAGCGCCGCCCAGGTCGGCCACAGCAGCACGACGCCGGTCGCGGCGCGCAAGGCCGGATGCGCACCCTGCCAGCGCCCCAGCAGCCAGAGCGGCGCGATCGCCAGCCAGAACAGCGTCGCCAACAGGAAGAGCCCCGTTTGAAACGCCGGCCAGTCGGCTGCAAGCACCGCAGGCAGGATCAGCGTGCTCGCCGCGAACAGGGTCGCATAGAGGCGCGCGGACAGGGTCGGGAAGGCGCTCAGGCGCGCCCATTCGTAGGCGGCGAGCCCCACCACGCCGGCAATCAGGGCCTGCCACAACCAGACGGGCGCCCAGACGGCGGGAAGGAATACGGCAAGCAGCAGTCCGGCCGTCAGTACGCGGCGAGCAGTGGGCGTCATGCGCGCGGGTCTCGCACGGGATTCACGATGCCGACTGCACCTGTTCGCTGGTGCGGCCGAAGCGCCGTTCGCGGGTGCGATAGGACGCGATCGCCGCGTCCAGCTGTCTGGCGTCGAAGTCGGGCCACAGCGTGTCGGTGAAATAGAGCTCGGTGTAGGCAAGCTGCCACAGCAGGAAGTTGCTGATGCGCTGCTCGCCGCCAGTGCGGATGAAGAGGTCGGGCTCGGGCTCGCCCGCCATCGACAGGTGCTGCGCCAGCGCGGCCTCGTCGATGTCGCCTGCGGCCACGCCCGTGGCCAGCAGTTTCTTCACCGCCTGCGCGATGTCCCAGCGACCGCCGTAGTTGGCCGCCACGGTGAAGGTCAGGCGGGCGTTGTCGCGGGTCAGCGCCTCGGCGTCGCGGATCAGCGCCTGGATGCGCTCGGTGAAACCCGACAGGTCGCCGATGACGCGAAAGCGGATGCCGTTCTCGTGCAGCTTGGCGACCTCGTTCTCCAGCGCGCGCATGAAGAGTTCCATCAGCAGGGTGACTTCCTCCTGCGGGCGACGCCAGTTCTCGGAACTGAAGGCGAATACGGTGAGGTGCGAGATGCCGCGCTCGGCGCAGGCGCGGATGACGCCACGTAGCGCTTCGACGCCCTTGCGGTGGCCGGCGACGCGCGGCATCAGCCGGCGCTTGGCCCAACGGCCGTTGCCGTCCATGATGATGGCGACATGGCGGGGAACGTCGCCTGCCGCCGGTTTGGAGTGACTCGACACGCGTGCGCCGCTCAGACTGCGAGCAGGTCCTTCTCTTTCTCGGCCAGCAGCTTGTCGATCTCGCCGATGTACTTGTCGGTGAGCTTCTGCACTTCGTCCTGGGTGCGGCGTTCCTCGTCCTCGGTCGCGGTCTTGGCCTTGACCATGTCCTTCAGCGAGGCGTTGGCATCGCGGCGGATGTTGCGCATCGCCACGCGGGCGTTTTCCGCTTCGCCGCGCACGACCTTGATCAGGTCCTTGCGGCGCTCCTCGGTCAGCGCAGGCATGGGCACGCGGATGATGTCGCCGTGCGTCGCCGGGTTCAGGCCCAGGTCGCCGTCGCGAATCGCCTTTTCGATCTTGCCGACCATGTTCTTTTCGTAAGGCTGCACGGAAAGCGTGCGCGAATCGGCCAGGCTCACGTTCGCCACCTGCGGCACCGGCGTGGGGTTGCCGTAGTAGTCGACCATCACGTGGTCGAGAATGCCGGCATGGGCGCGCCCGGTGCGCACCTTGCCCAGGTCGTTCTTCAGCGCGTCCAGCGACTTGCCCATCTTCTGTTCGGCGGACTGCTTGATCTCGGCGATGCTGGTTTCAGCCATGTCTGCTCCTTATAGACTCACCCGCGTGCCCTCGTCCTCGCCCTGCACCACGCGTTTCAGCGCGCCAGGCTTGAAGACGTTGAACACGACCAGGGACAGTTTCTGTTCGCGGCACAGTGCGAAGGCGGCGGTATCGAGCACCCCCAGATTCTTCGCGATCGCCTCGTCGAAGCTCAGCGTGTCGTAGCGTTGCGCGTTCGCATCCTTCTTCGGATCGGCGGTGTACACACCGTCGACCTTGGTCGCCTTCAGCAGCAGGTCGGCGCCGATCTCGGCCGCACGCAAGGCTGCTGCGGTATCGGTGGTAAAGAAGGGGTTGCCCGTGCCGCCACCGAAAATGACCACCTGACCGGCCTCCAGTTCACGCACCGCGGCATCGCGCTCGAAGGCTTCGCCGACGTGCGCGATCTGCACCGCAGTCTGCACCCGCGCCCCGACGCCGGCCTGCAGCAGCGCGTCCTTCAGCGCCAGCGCGTTCATCACGGTGGCGAGCATGCCCATCGAATCGGCGGTGGCGCGGTTCATCCCGGACAGCGCGCCGGTGGCGCCGCGGAACAGATTGCCGCCGCCGACCACGATGCCGACCTGCACGCCCAGCGCCGTCACCTCGCGAATCTGCCCGACGAAACCGGCCATGGTCTCCGCGTGATAGCCGAAACTGTCCGGCCCCATCAGGGCTTCGCCGGACAACTTCAGCAGGATGCGGCGCGCGATTGCCATCGCAGAATCAGACCTGCGCGGCAGCCGCCACTTCGGCAGCGAAGTCGGTCGCTTTCTTTTCGATGCCCTCGCCCACCACGTACATCGCGAAGCCGTGGCACTGCGAGTTCTTCGACTTGAGCACCTGCTCGACGGTCTGCTTGTCGTCCTTGACGAAGGGCTGCGACAGCAGGGTGACTTCCTTGAGGAATTTCTGCACCGTGCCTTCGGCGATCTTCTCCAGCATGGCTTCCGGCTTGCCGGCTTCCTTCGCCTTCTCGATGGCGACGCGACGCTCGGTATCGATCAGCTCTTGCGACACGCCCGAGGCGTCCAGCGACTTCGGCTTGGACGCGGCGATGTGCATGGCGATGTCGCGCGCGATGGCTTCGTCGCCGGAGACGTCGACCAGCACGCCGATCTTGTTGCCGTGGATGTAGCTGGCGAACTTGCCGGCGGCGTTCAGGCGCACGAAGCGGCGCACGCTCATGTTCTCGCCGATCTTGCCGACCAGCTCGGTGCGGAAGGCCTCGACCGTGGTGCCGCGGTAGGGCATGGCGGACAGCGCGGCCACGTCGGCCGGACCGTCGGCGAGCACCATTTCGGCCAGCGCGTTCGACAGCGCCAGGAAATCGTCGTTCTTCGCGACGAAGTCGGTTTCGCAGTTCACTTCGACCATCGCGGCGGACTTGCCGTCGGCGGCGATCGCGATCGTCACCACGCCTTCCGCGGCGACGCGGCCGGCAGTCTTGGCCGCCTTGTTGCCGAAGCGCACGCGCAGGATTTCCTCGGCTTTCTGCATGTCGCCGCCGGCTTCGGACAGCGCCTTCTTGCAGTCCATCATCGGTGCGTCGGTTTTCTCGCGCAGGTCCTTGACCATGCTTGCGGTGATTTCAGCCATTTCCTACTCCCAAAAGTTCAGTTCAAACCAGCAGTTCAATATGGAAAGAGGGGCACACGCCCCTCCCCGAATGCGCCGCCGGGAGGGTATCCCGGCGATGTGACGATACGTCGCGCTTATTCGGCCGCGACGCCGCCTTCTTCTTCAAGCTCGACGAATTCCTCGCCGCCGACGATCTCGCTGATCACCTGGGCACGGCCTTCGAGCACCGCGTCGGCGACGCCGCGCGCGTACAGGCGGATGGCGCGGGCCGAGTCGTCGTTGCCTGGGATGACGTAGTCCACGCCGTCCGGGCTGTTGTTGGTGTCCACCACGCCGATCACCGGAATGCCCAGCTTCTTGGCTTCGGTGACGGTGCCCTTCTGGTAGCCCACGTCGATGATGAAGATCGCGTCGGGCAGGCCGCCCATTTCGCGGATGCCGCCCAGGCTGCGGTTCAGCTTGTCCACTTCGCGCTGCACGGTCAGGATTTCCTTCTTCGACAGGCGGCCCGGCTCGTTGATCTGGGCTTCCAGGTCGTTCAGGCGCTTGATCGACTGCTTGACCGTCTTGAAGTTGGTCAGCATGCCGCCGAGCCAGCGGTTATCGACGTAGGGCATGCCGGCGCGCTGGGCCTCCTCGCGCACGATGTCGCGGGCGGCGCGCTTGGTGCCGACGAACAGCACGGTACCCTTGTTGGCGGCAAGCTGGCGGACGAATTTCTGCGCGTCCTGGAACATCGGCAGCGATTTTTCCAGGTTGACGATGTGAATCTTGTTGCGATGGCCGAAAATGAACGGGGCCATCTTGGGGTTCCAGAAGCGGGTCTGGTGGCCGAAATGGACACCGGCTTCCAGCATTTGACGCATGGTGACGGACATGAAAATCTCCTAAAGGGTTGAGCCTCCACCCGCCAGCAGCCGCGCATCCGGTCTCTCGATGCGCCGCCACCCTTTAATGACAGGTGTGCGAATTTGTCCGAACCATTTCGGACAGCCCGCGATTCTAATCCGGACCCGACCTTTTTTCAAGGCGTCCGGGACCCCCTGCGGGCCGCCCCGCGGCTTGCCGGACGGCCCGCACGGGATAGAATGCCGCTTTAAGCGTTATCGACTCAGCAACTCATGACCGTTTCCATCAAGACCGGCGCCGACATCGAAGGCATGCGCGTGGCCGGCCGGCTCGCCTCCGAAGTGCTCGACTACATCACGCCGCACATCAAGCCGGGCGTCACCACCGGCGAGCTCGACCGCCTCTGCCACGACTACATGGTCGACGTGCAGGGCACGGTCCCGGCCCCGCTGAACTACGCGCCTTCGGGTCATACGCCCTACCCCAAGTCGATCTGCACCTCGGTCAACAACCAGGTCTGCCACGGCGTGCCGGGCGACAAGGTGCTGAAGAACGGCGACATCGTGAACCTCGACATCACCGTGATCAAGGACGGCTGGCACGGCGACACCAGCCGCATGTTCGCGGTCGGCGAAGCCTCGATCCAGGCGAAGCGGCTGATGCAGGTGACCTACGAGGCGATGTGGGTGGGCATCGCCCGCGTCAAGCCCGGCGTGCGCCTGGGCGACATCGGCCACGCGATCCAGCATTTTGCGGAAAACCACGGCTACAGCGTGGTGCGCGAATTCTGCGGCCACGGCATCGGCCGTGCCTTCCATGAAGACCCGCAGGTGCTGCACTACGGCAAGCCGGGTACGGGCCTGGTGCTCGAAGCCGGCATGACCTTCACCATCGAGCCCATGATCAACGCCGGCAAGCGCGACATCCGCCAGATGCCGGACGGCTGGACCATCGTCACCAAGGACCGCAGCCTGTCGGCGCAATGGGAGCACACGGTCCTGGTGACCGACGACGGCTACGAGGTTCTCACTGTTTCGGCCGGCAGCCCGGCCGTGCCCGACCGCGTCCGCCAGGCCGCGTGAACACCCCACCCGTCGCGGACCTGCGCGACCAGCTCAAGTCGGGCCGTGTGGCGCTCGCCGCCGCCTGGCGCGAGCGCCCCGTCGCCTCGCGTTACCTCGCCCGCCATGCCGCGCTGGTCGACGGCGTGCTGACGGCGCTGTGCGAACGCCTGGGCCTGCCCGAAACCGTCTGCCTTGCTGCGGTGGGCGGCTACGGCCGCGGCGAGCTGTTTCCCGGCTCCGACGTGGACGTGCTACTGGTGCTGGCGCACGAGCCCGACGCCGCCGAGCAGGCCGCGCTGGAAGCCTGGGTACGCGCCTGCTGGGACGTGGGCCTGGAAATCGGCCACAGCGTGCGCACCATCGACACCTGCATGCGCGAGGCCGACGCCGACATCACGGTGGAAACCAATCTGCTGGAAGCGCGCTACCTGTGGGGACGGCGCCCGCTGTTCGCGGAATTCGAGCGCCGCTTCCGCGCACGTTTCAATGCGCAACAATTCTTCGACGGCAAGCTTGCCGAGCAGGAGGCGCGCCATGCCCGCTACGATGACAGCGCATACAAGCTCGAACCGAATCTGAAGGACAGCCCCGGCGGCCTGCGCGACCTGCACACCATCCACTGGCTGGCGCAGGCCTGCGGCCTCTCGGGCGGCTGGACCGGCATCGCGCGTGCGGGTCTGCTCACCCAGGCCGAGGCGGCGCGCATCGCCCGCGAGGAACGCACGCTTGCCACCCTGCGCATCCATCTGCACCTGCTCGCCCGTCGCCGCGACGACCGCCTGGCCTTCGACTACCAGACCGAACTCGCCGAACGCCTGGGACTTGCCGCCACCGCGCACAAGCGCGCGGGCGAACGCCTGATGCAGGACTACTACCGAGCCGCCAAGCTGATCCAGCGCGCCAACGACATCCTGATCCAGTCGCTGCGCGTCCGCCTGTTTCCAGTGACGGCACCGCCCGAGACGCTTGACGAGGACTTCCAGCTGCGCGGCGGCCTGCTCGAAATGCGTGCCCCGGATCTGTTCGAACGCCGGCCGGAAACCCTGCTGCGCGTCTTCATCGTGTACGCGCAACACCCCGGGCTGGCGGGCTTCGAACCCGCCACGCTGCGCGCGCTGTGGCGCGGCAGCACCCGCATCGATGCCGCCTTCCGCGCCAGCCCGGCGCATCGGGCGCTGTTCATGACGCTGCTGCGGCAGCCTCTCGGCGTCACCCGCGCGCTGCGCGCAATGCACCGCTACGGCCTGCTCGGCCGCTACATTCCCGCGTTCGGCCGCGTCGTCGGCCAGATGCAGCACGACCTTTTCCACATCTACACCGTGGACGAGCACATCCTCACCGTGCTGCGCAACGTGCGGCGGCTCAGCGTGCCGCAGCTTGCCCACGAGCTGCCGCTCGCCAGCCGCCTGATCGCGGATTTCGACAAGCCCGAACTGCTGTACCTGGCCGCGCTGTTCCACGATATCGCCAAGGGACGCGGCGGCGACCACTCCGAACTCGGCGCCGCCGACGCGCGGCGCTTCTGCAGGCGGCATGGGCTCGCGCGCGAAGACGGCGATCTGGTCGCCTGGCTGGTCGAAATGCATCTGGTCATGTCGCGCACGTCGCAGAAGGAGGACATCAGCGATCCCGAGGTGATCGCCGCGTTTGCCGACCGCATGCGCGACGTGCGCCATCTCGTCGCGCTCTACCTGCTCACGGTCGCCGACATCCGCGGCACCAGCCCCAAGGTATGGAACGCCTGGAAGGGCAAGCTGCTGGAGGACCTCTACTATGCGGCGCGCGCGCGGCTCGACGGCGACGGCGCGGCGGACGTATCGGCGAAGCAGGACGAGGCACGCGTCAACCTGGCGCTGTACGGCCTGCCGGCAGGCGCTGCCGACGCACTGTGGAAACACCTCGACGCACGCTATTTCGCCCGCTACGATGCGCGCGACCTCGCCTGGCAGGCACGCATGCTGTGGCGCCACGCAGGCAGCGCCACGCCGGTGGTGCGCGCGCGGCTGTCGCCGGTCGGCGAAGGCATCCAGGTACTGGTCTACACACCCGACCGTGCAGACATCTTCGCCCGCATCTGCGGCTTCTTCGCCCGCATCCAGTACACCATCCTCGAAGCCAAGATCCACACCACGCAGCACGGCTACGCCCTGGACAGCTTTCAGGTGATGGATCTGGCGAATCGCGGCATCCACTACCGCGATTTCCTGGCGTTCGTGGAGCATGAGCTGGCGCGCGACCTCGATCCCGCACGGCCGGTCCAGCCGCCGCCGCGCGGCCGCCTGTCACGCCACCAGCGGCATCATCCCTACCCGACCACGGTGCGGCTCGAGGCGGACGCGCCCGGCCAGGGCCATCGGCTGTCGATCACCTGCGCGGATCGCGGCGGACTGCTGTTCGCCGTGGCCGACGTGCTGATGCGGCACGCGGTCGGCGTGTATGCGGCCAAGATCGACACCCTGGGCGAGCGGGTCGAGGATACCTTCCTGATTCGGGGGGAATGCCTGGGAGCGGCGGACTGCCGCGCGACGCTGGAGCGCGACCTGCGCGAGGCGCTGGAATGAACCGTTACAGAGCGGGGCGCGCGTATTCGTCGACGTAGCGGCCGCGCGACGGCGCCTTGCGCGACGGCGGGGATTTCTTGCGTACGCCATCGACCGGCTTCTTGATCTTGTCGTCCACCTCGGCCTTGCCGCGCGGACGCACGCGCCCGGGGCGCCCCGCCGAACCGACGGTTGCCGTCGCGAAATTCTGGTCGACGGGATCGGATGTCTCGGGCAAACGCGTCATGCCGCCTCCCGCCATTCGCGCAGGCTGCCCGCAAGGGTACGCGTCAGTGCAATGAGGCCGCCCAGCGCATCCGCGCTGGCGGCGCTCTTGCAGGCGTCGATCTTGCTGTCGGCATAGACCGACAGGATCAGCAGATTGTGCTGCACGTCGGCCGGCAAGGGCAGCGTGCCCTCGGCCAGCGCGGTCTGGATGCCGTACCAGACCTGGCGGCTGGCGGCGAGCGCTGCGGCCAGTTGCGCCTCGCGGTTGGGGGCACTCCAGTAGCGCTGCACGGCCATGAGTTGCGCGGCGATGTCGTCGAGCTGGGCGGCTTCGTCCAGTATCGCGCCGGCCGGGTGGATTCGGCGTTGTGCCTGATGGATGTGTTGTTCCGGGCTCATTCTTGTCCTCTGTCCGGGGCACTTCGCCCACGGTTACGCTACAAGTTAGCGGCGCGGAGAAAGACAACTTTAGGCAGGCGGCGGGGGCGCCGACGAACGGCGGAATCCGTCAATCCTCCTGCAGGTTCTGCCCCGGAAACAGGGTCTCGGTGAAGCCGAAATTCCGCAGGTCGCGGATGCGCATGGGGTAGAGAATGCCGCGCAGGTGATCGACCTCGTGCTGCACCACGCGGGCGTGAAACCCACTCACGCTGCGGTCGATCACCCGCCCGCCGGCGTCGAAACCCTGGTAACGCAGGCTGGCGTGGCGCGGCACCAGGCCGCGCATGCCGGGCACCGACAGGCAGCCCTCCCAGCCCTCCTCCACCGCGTCGGACAAGGGCGTCAGCACCGGGTTGATCAGCACCGTGAACGGCACCGGCTCGACGTCGGGATAACGCGGATTGCCATTGACCTCGAAGATCACCACCTGCAGGCCGACGCCGATCTGCGGCGCCGCCAGCCCGGCGCCGTTGAGCGCGCGCATGGTGTCGTGCATGTCGTCGAGCAGGTGCGCCAGTTCCGGCGAGGCGAAATCCTCGACCGGACGCGCCTGATCGAGCAGGCGCGGATCGCCCATTCTCAGAACGTCACGGATGGCCATGGCTGCTCCAGTTCGACGAGGTCGGCAGAGTCGAGCCAGCGCCAGGCGCCGGGCGCCAGATCCCCGGGCAGACGGTAGCCGCCGATGGCCTCGCGGTGCAGTGCCGCGACATGGTTGCCGGCGGCTGCGATCATGCGTTTCACCTGGTGATACTTGCCCTCGGCAAGTGCCAGACGCAGCGTGCGTTCTTCAAGTCGTTCGCACGCCAGCGCGGCGACGGGCGCCGGTTCGTCGTTGAGGCGTACGCCGGCGCGCAGCGCGTCCAGCAGGGCGTCGCTCACGGGTTCGGCGCAGACGGCATGGTAGATTTTTGCCACGTTCTTCTTCGGCGAAATCATCCGGTGCTGGAACTGCCCGTCGTCGGAAAACAGCAGCAGGCCGGTGGTGTCCTGGTCGAGCCGTCCGATGCACTGCACGCCGCGCTGCAGCAGTGGCGCCGGCAACAGGGAAAACACGCTGGGATGGTGACTGGGCTTGTGCGAACACTCGTAGCCGGCAGGCTTGTGCAACAGCAGATAGGCTTTCTCGCGGTACGGCCATTCGACGCCGTCGAGCGTGAAGCGCAGGCCATCCGGCTCGAGTTCGGCGTCCGGGTCCTCGCATACCGCGCCGTTGACCGCGACCTCGCCGCGCTGCACGCGCAGCACACAGCCCTTGCGCGTGCCGAAACCTTGCGACTGCAGAGCGCGCGTGAGCTTCATCGCGGGACGGGACAGGCGATCGTCTCGTCGGTGACCAGCTGTTCCAGCAGATGCCGCACCTGCAGCATCACCTCGCCGAGCACCAGCTGGATTTCCCCCATCTGGATGCCATCGGCCGACGTGCCGCGACCGGCGGCAAAATTCACCACCGCGCCGACGGTCGCGTAGCACAGTTCGATTTCGCGGGCGAGGTAAGCTTCGGGCATGCCGGTCATGCCGACCATGTCGGCACCGTCGCGCTCGATGCGGTTGATCTCGGCGGCAGTTTCCAGGCGCGGCCCCTGAACGGCGCCGTACACCCCCCCGTCGCGCAGGCGGATGCCGGCACGGGCCGCTGCCTGCAGGAGCGCATCGCGCATCGCGACGCAGTAGGGGTAAGTGAAATCGAGATGCGTCACCGGCTTGTCGTTGCCGACGAAGAAGGTTGCGGCACGGCCGTGCGTGTAATCGATGATCTGGTCCGGCACCACCAGCGTGCCGGGCAACAGCGCGGGATGGATGCCGCCGACGGTGGCGACCGACACCACGCGATCGACGCCCTGGTCCTTCAGCGCCCACAGGTTGGCGCGGTAGTTCACCTCGTGCGGGGGAATGGTATGGCCGTAGCCGTGGCGCGCGAGGAAGATCACCTCCTGGTCGCAGATGCGGCCGAAGGTGAGCGCGCCCGAGGGTTCGCCGTAGGGCGTGCGTGCAACCTTGCGGTGGGTGATTTGCAGGTTGGCGAGTTGGGTGAGGCCGGTGCCTCCGATGATGCCCAGCATGGTCAGTGGTCCTTCAGTGCGTAAATCGCGGGCAGGTTGCGCCAGTAGCCGTACGCATCCATCCCGCAGCCGAACACGTAGCGGTTCGGCACGGTGAAACCGGTGAAATCGGCGCGTATGGGTTTGGCGAGTCCGTTGTCCTTGTCGGTCAGCACCGCGGTCAGCACGCGCGCCGCCCCCATTTCCAGCAGCTTGTCGCGGATCGCCGCCAGCGTCTCGCCTTCGTCGAGGATGTCGTCGAGCACCAGCACCACGCGTCCGGCGACGTTCTTGCCGGGCAGTACGCGCCATTCCATCGCGCCGCCGCGCGTATCGCCGCGGTAGCGGGTGACGTGCAGGTAATCGAACTCCAGCGGGAACGCGAGCTTGGGCAGCAGTTGCCCCGCAAATACCACCGCGCCGCCCATCACCGGCAGCACCAGCGGGCATTCGCCGGCCAGCTGCAGGGCGATGTCGGCAGCCAGACGGTCGAGCGCGGCCTGCACGGTCCCGGCAGGCGCAATGCATTCGGCGGTGTCCAGCAGGCGTTGGGCTTCGGCGGGATTCATGGCGCGAGTTTACCTGCTCCCGCCCGGGCACGGGTCGGGTATTCTATTTACATGGACGCTTCCGACTTCGATGCCGACGGCTGGTTCGCCCGCGCGCGCCGCATACCGTCGCCCAACTGCGATGCACGGCCGGACGGCGCAACCGTCGAACTCGCCGTCGTTCACAACATTTCCCTGCCCCCCGGCGAGTTCACCGGCGAGGCGGTGATCGAGCTCTTCACCAACCGGCTGGACTTCGACGCGCATCCCTACTACCAGGGCATACGCGGCCTCCGGGTGTCCGCGCATTTCTTCGTCCGCCGCGACGGCAGCCTGATCCAGTTCGTGCCCTGCGCGCTGCGCGCCTGGCACGCGGGCATGTCGAGCTGGCAGGGGCGCGAACGCTGCAACGACTTCTCCGTCGGCATCGAACTCGAGGGCAGCGACGACGCGCCTTTCGCCGATGCGCAGTACGCGACGCTGGTGTCGCTGCTCGCCGCACTGAAGCGCCGCTATCCGATCCGGGGGATTGTCGGCCACAGCGACATCGCGCCGGGACGCAAGACCGATCCCGGCCCGCACTTCGACTGGCAGCGACTTGGCCTCCTTGCCCGCTGACGTCCGGCTGTTTGCCGCCCTCCTTGCCCTGCTTGCGCTCGCGGGCTGCGCGCCCACGCTGAATCTTGCAGTCGAACGCACCCCTTCGCAGGCAATTTCCGCGCAGATAGATACGCCGCTGAGAAACCAGCTCGCGCCACGCATTCCCGCCGGCGAATCCGGCTTCCACCTGCTCGCCGACGGGCACGCGGCGCTGGCGGCACGACTGGCGCTGGCGGCGCGCGCCAGCCGCACGCTCGACGTGCAGTACTACCTGTTCCACAACGACACCACCGGCAAATGGGTCGCCGCCGCCCTGCTTGCGGCGGCCGATCGCGGCGTGCGCGTGCGCGTGCTGATCGACGACGTCGATACCGCCGACAAGGAAGTGGGGCTCGCCACGCTGAATGCGCATCCCAACATCGAGGTGCGGCTATTCAATCCCTTCCACGAACGCAGCAGCAATTTTCTGGTGAAGGGCTGGCAGGCCCTGACCGACGGCGTGCGCCTCAACCGCCGCATGCACAACAAGGCCTTCATCGCCGACAACCAGCTCGGGATCACCGGCGGCCGCAACATCGGCGACGAATACTACGACGCGCACAACGAGATCGCCTTCGTCGATCTCGACGTGCTGGCGGCAGGCGCCATCGTCGACGCCATGTCGCGTTCCTTCGACGCCTACTGGAATAGTGCGGCCGTGGTGCCGGCCGCCGCGCTGCCGGTACGCGTCAGCCAGCAGCGCCTCGACCGCGCCAGCGTCCGCCTGCGCGAGTTCAGTGCCGAACGCGCACGGAGCGAATACGGCCACGCGGTTGCGGCGGCCGACCCGCTGCCTGCCCTTCTCGCCGGGCTTCTCCCCTGGCATGTCGCGCCGGCCGACCTCATCGTCGACCCACCGGAAAAGGCGCTCGACCCGGGCCAGCCGCCGTCGAGCCTGCTCATCGGTCAGCTAGCCGGCCTGTGGATCGACCCCAGCCAGCGCGCGCTCATCGTCTCGCCCTATTTCGTGCCGGGCCCGATGGGCATGGCGTATTTCCGCTACTGGCGCCATCTCGGCGTGAAGATCGACGTGCTCACCAACGCCTATGCCGCGAGCGACGTGCCCGTCGTGCATGCCGGCTACGCCAATTACCGCGTGCCGCTGCTCGAGACCGGCGTCGGGCTGTACGAACTCAAGCCGCTCGCCGAACCCACCGGCGGCCGCCTGCGCGACCTGACGCGCGGCTCCTCGCGCGCCAGCCTGCACGCCAAGACCTTCGTCTTCGACGACCGGCACGTCTTCATCGGCACCTTCAATTTCGATCCGCGCTCGGCCGTGCTCAATACCGAAATGGGCATCGTGGTCCATTCGCCGGAACTCGCGCACGAGGTGACCGCCATCGCCGAGGATGCCATGCGGCCCGAACGCAGCTTCCGGGTCCGGCTGGCCGCCAGCCCTGACGGGCACACCGCGAACCGGCACCTGCAATGGCTCGATACGCACGATGGCGCAGCGCGCGTTTCCGGTACCGAGCCCGACACCACCCTGATCCAGCGCGGCCTGCTGCGGACCTTGCAGGCCTTGCCGATCGAACCTTTCCTCTGAGTGCAGCATGGCGGCAAGGCTGTAAAATCGGGCTTTAGCTTTCAGGACCGCCCCATGCGACTCGGCACGCCGCTTTCCCCCTCCGCCACGCGCGTCATGCTCCTGGGCGCAGGCGAACTCGGCAAGGAAGTCGTCATTGCCCTGCAGCGGCTTGGGGTGGAAGTCGTCGCGGTCGACCGGTACGAACATGCGCCCGGACATCAGGTCGCACATCGCGCGCACGTGATCCGGATGAGCGACGCCGTCGCCCTGCGAAACCTCGTCGAGCAGGAAAAGCCGCATTTCATCGTCCCCGAGATCGAGGCCATCGCCACCGAGGAACTGCTGGCCATCGAGGCCGCCGGGCTCGCCACCGTGATCCCGACCGCACGCGCGGCGAACCTCACCATGAACCGCGAAGGCATCCGCCGGCTCGCCGCCGAAACGCTTGGGCTCCCCACCTCGCCCTATGTATTCGCCGACAGCCTCGCCGACATGACGGCGGCGGCCCGCAAGCTCGGCTTCCCGGTGATCGTGAAGCCGGTGATGTCCTCGTCCGGCAAGGGCCAGTCGCGCGTGGACGACGCGAGCCAGCTCGGTGCCGCCTGGGACGCCGCCGCCGCCGGCGGGCGCGTGGACAAGGGCCGCGTCATCGTCGAGGGCGTGATCGACTTCGATTACGAGATCACCCTGCTCACCGTGCGCGCCCGCAACGCGCAGGGCGGCACCGACACGCACTTCTGCGAACCCATCGGCCACGTGCAGGTCAAGGGCGATTACGTCGAATCCTGGCAGCCGCAGCCGATGTCGCCGGCGGCACTGGGGCGCGCCCGCGAGATCGCCGCAACCGTCACCGGCAACCTCGGCGGACTGGGGCTGTTCGGCGTGGAGCTGTTCGTGCAAGGCGATACGGTATGGTTCTCCGAAGTCAGCCCGCGTCCGCACGACACCGGCATGGTGACGATGGCGACGCAGCGGCAGAACGAATTCGAGCTGCACGCGCGCGCCATCCTCGGCCTGCCGGTGGACACGCATCTGCGCGAGCCGGGCGCGTCGGCCGTCGTCTACGGCGGCGTTGAAGCCCCCGGCATTGCCTTCGAAGGCGTCGCCGAGGCGCTGGATGCGCCCGGCGTCGATCTGCGCCTGTTCGGCAAGCCCGAGAGCTTCGCCCGCCGCCGCATGGGCGTGGCACTGGCGACGGCCGCCACGACCGACGAAGCGCGCGCCCGGGCCAAGGCCGCTGCCGCCCGCGTGAAACCGGTGAAGGCCTGAGATGAACACGCATTACGCCCGCCTCGGCGGCGGCGACGTCATCCGCAAACTGGTCGACCGTTTCTACGACCTGATGGACGAAGACCCGGACTATTACGGCATCCGCAAGCTGCATCCCGCCGACCTTTCCGAATCGCGCAACAAGCTCGCCTGGTTCCTCTCCGGCTGGACCGGCGGCCCGCCGGAATACACCGACCGCTTCGGCCATCCTTTCCTGCGGCGCCGCCACATGCCGTTCGCCATCGGCGAGGCCGAGCGCGACCAGTGGATGGCCTGCATGCAGCGCGCGATGGAAGACACCGCGGTGGCGCCCGACCTGCGCCAGGAGCTGACGGCGGCCTTCTTCAAGACCGCCGACTTCATGCGCAACCGAGAGGAATAGGTCCTGCATGCGCCGCGCCCTCATCTGGAGCCTGGTGTTCGCGATACTGTCGGGGCTGCTCGTGCTGCCCTGGCTGGCGCTCGACGACGCGCCGGCGATCGAGCCGCCCGCCGCCTTCCGCCGCGCCGACCTGGCCTGGGTGAAATCGCTGTTCCAGAAGCACGATCCGCGCCGCCAGACGCCGGACGTGATCCAGACCATACGGCTCGACGAGAACGAACTGAACCGTCTGCTCAACTACGCGGTCGAGTTGCGCAGGGTCAGCGGCATCGCCGCCGAACTCACGCCCGGCCAGGCCACGCTCACCGCCACGCTGACCGTGCCGTCCAATCCCTTCGGAAAATACCTCAACGTCACCGCCGACGTGGCCGAAGCGCCCGACGGCATGCGCATCGAAAGCATGCAGCTGGGCAGCCTGCCGGTTCCCGCGGCGCTGGCCGACCGGGGCATGCGGCTGGTGCATCGCTGGCTGCGCCGCGACGCAACCTACGCCGCGCTGGCGGATGCGTTTTCGCGGGTGAATTTCGAGGAAAACCAGGCGACCCTGGATTACCGCTGGCGCCCCGAACTGCTGACGCACATCGAGCGCAAGAGCGCCGAACTCCTGATCGCGCCCGAGGACCAGGCACTGATGCTGCTGTACGCGGATCGGCTGGAGGCGCTGCTGAAGCCGCGCCCGCACGGCAGCACGCTTCCGCTCGCGCAGGTCATGCCCGCGCTGTTCGCCTGGCCGCTGCAAGACAAGGCCCGCGCGGCGGCGGAAAATCGCGCGGCGCTCACCGCGCTGGCCGCGTATCTCGCCGGCATCAGCCTGCCGAGACTGCTGGAAAGCGACAGCCGGTCGATCCGCCGCGCACCGCGGGTGCTGCTGTCGCTGCACGGCCGGCGCGATTTCGCCGAGCATTTCGCGATTTCCGCTGCGCTGTCGGTCAACGGCGGCAGCCGGCTCGCCAACGCCATCGGCCTCATCAAGGAAGAGGAGGACGCGGGCAGGGGCTCGGGGTTCAGCTTCACCGATCTGGCCGTCGATCGTGCCGGCGTGCGCCTGGGCGAACGCGCCCTGGGTTCGGATGCAGCGCAGGTGCGGACGACGCTCGCAGCCGCGCGCGGCGACGCCGCGCTGCTGCCCGATTTCCGCGATCTGCCGGAATTCATGCCGCAGGCCGAATTCGACCGCCGCTTCGGCCCGATCGGCGGGCCGCGCTACCAGCAGGTGATCGCCCGCATCGACGCCCGCCTGAACGCCCACCCGCTGATCCGCTAGGCTGTCGCACAACCCTGCTATAATGCCGGGTTTTCCAGAATCCCGCCCAGAGCCCATCTGCCATGTCCCGCAAACTCCGCAACATCGCCATCATCGCGCACGTCGACCATGGCAAGACCACGCTGGTCGACCAGCTGCTCAAACAATCCGGCACCTTCCGCGACAACCAGGCGGTGGACGAGCGCGTGATGGACTCGAACGACCTGGAAAAGGAACGCGGCATCACCATCCTGGCGAAGAACACCGCGATCACCTACGGCGACTACCACATCAACATCGTCGACACCCCCGGCCACGCCGACTTCGGCGGCGAAGTCGAGCGGGTGCTCGGCATGGTCGACGGCGTGCTGCTGCTGGTCGACGCCGTCGAAGGCCCGATGCCGCAGACGCGTTTCGTCACCAAGAAGGCACTCGCACTGGGCCTGCGTCCCATCGTCGTGATCAACAAGGTCGATCGCCCCGGCTCGCGTCCCGACTGGGTGGTCGACCAGACCTTCGATCTGTTCGACAAGCTCGGCGCGACCGACGACCAGCTGGATTTCCCCATCATCTACGCATCCGGACTGAACGGCTGGGCGTGTCTGAGCCTCAAGGACGCGCCTTCGCAGGGCGGTTCCGCGGCCGACATGGTACCCCTGTTCGACACCGTGCTGAGCCACGTCCCCACTCCGCCCGGCTCCGCCGACGCGCCCCTGCAACTGCAAATCGCCGCCCTGGACTATTCGACCTACACCGGCCGTCTCGGCGTCGGCCGCGTGCTCAACGGTCGCATCAAACCCGGCATGCCGGTCGTCGTGATGAACCATGAAGAGCAGGTGGCCACCGGCCGCATCAACCAGGTGCTCGGCTTCCAGGGACTGGACCGCGTGCCGGTCGAAGAAGCCGAAGCCGGCGACATCATCATCATTTCCGGCCTCGACGACATCGGCATCGGTGTCACGATTTGCGACAAGGACAATCCGGTCGGACTGCCGATGCTGTCGGTGGACGAGCCTACGCTGAACATGGATTTCATGGTCAACGCCTCGCCGCTCGCCGGCACCGAGGGCAAGTTCGTCACCAGCCGCCAGATCCGCGACCGTCTGACCAAGGAACTGCTGACCAACGTCGCGCTGCGCGTGGACGACACCGGCGACGCCGACGTGTTCCGCGTCTCGGGTCGCGGCGAACTGCACCTCACCATCCTGCTCGAAAACATGCGCCGCGAAGGGTTCGAACTCGCCGTCGGCAAGCCGCGCGTGGTGTACAAGGAAATCAACGGCGAGAAGTGCGAGCCGTACGAAAACCTCACCATCGATCTGGAAGACGACACCCAGGGCGCAGTCATGGAAGAGATCGGCCGCCGTCGCGGCGAACTCACCAACATGGAATCCGATGGAAACGGCCGCACCCGCCTCGAATATCACATCCCCGCGCGCGGCCTGATCGGCTTCCAGTCCGACTTCATGACCATGACGCGCGGTACCGGCCTCATGAGCCACGTGTTCGACGACTACGGCCCGGTCAAGGCCGACCTGCCCGGCCGCCACAACGGCGTGCTGATCTCGCAGGAAAACGGCGAGGCCGTCGCCTACGCGCTGTGGAACCTGGAAGACCGCGGCCGCATGTTCGTCTCGCCCGGCGACAAACTGTACGAGGGCATGATCATCGGCATCCACAGTCGCGACAACGACCTGGTGGTCAACCCGATCAAGGGCAAGAAACTCACCAACGTGCGTGCCTCGGGCACCGACGAAGCGGTGCGTTTGACCACGCCGATCAAGCTCACGCTGGAATCCGCCGTGGAATTCATCGACGACGACGAACTGGTGGAAATCACCCCCAAGTCCATCCGCATCCGCAAGCGCCACCTGCAGGAACACGAGCGCAAGCGCGCGTCGCGCGAAGCGGCGTAAATCCCGCACGCGTTCCAGTCCGAACCCGGCCCGGCGCCGGGTTTTTTATGCGCGCCAGCGGGTAGAATTCCGGCCATGCGTCCCATCGAAATCGGCCTCCTGCTCGGCCTCGTCCTGCTCGCCGCCCTGACTGTCGTGCTGCTGCTTCGCCTGCAGACCCTGCGCCGCGAGCAATCCGGTCTGCCGGCCCTGCTGACGCAGGATATGGAAGCGCGTCACCGCGCGGTGCTGACCGATCTGCACGCGGGCCTCGCCCAGCAGTCCGACCGCATGCAGACCCAGCTCGCCGCGCTGCAGGTGGCGCAGACCGAGCGGCTGGCGGAAACGCGCGAGACCGTCACCGGCCAGTTCGGCCAGTTCCAGACCGCGATGCTGGAAAAACTGATCGAGCAGGGCCGCGCCGAACAGAGCCTGCTGCAGGACACGCTGAAAGGCATGACCGCGCAGTTCAACGAGCGCGTGCAGCAGCTCTCGCAAACGGTGGACGGACGCCTGAACGAAATATCCGGCAAGGTCGCCGAGCGGCTCGACGAGGGCTTCAAGAAGACCAACGAAACCTTCACTTCGGTGATGACCCGGCTGGCGGTGATCGACGAGGCGCAGAAGAAGATCGAGGGACTGGCGACCAACGTCGTCTCGCTGCAGGAGATTCTGGGCGACAAACGATCCCGTGGCGCCTTCGGCGAGGTCCAGCTCGAGGCGCTGGTGCGCAACAGCCTGCCGCCCGACGCCTACGCCTTCCAGCACACGCTGAAAAGCGGCGCGCGCGCCGACTGCGTGCTGGTGCTGCCGGAACCCACCGGCACGGTGTGCGTCGATTCCAAATTCCCGCTGGAAAACTACAGCCGCATGTTCGACGACAGCCTGCCGCCCGCCGAACGCGACGCCGCGCGCCGGCAGTTCAAGGCCGACGTGAAGAAGCACGTGGACGACATCGCCGCCAAGTACATCGTCGAGGGCGAAACCTCCGACGGCGCCGTGATGTTCCTGCCCGCCGAGGCGGTATTCGCCGAGATCCACGCCTACCACCCCGACCTCGTCGAGCACGCGCAGAAGAAGCGCGTCTGGCTCACTTCGCCGACCACGCTGATGGCGGTGCTGAACACCGCGCGCGCGGTGATCCGCGATTCAGAGACGCGGCGCATGGCGCACGTGATCAAGGACGAGCTTGCCAAGCTGGCGAAGGATTTCGCCCGCTTCGACGAGCGCATGAAGAAGCTTGCCAGCCACATCGAGCAGGCCAGCAAGGACGTCGGCGAGGTGCGCATATCCAGCGACAAGATCAGCAAGCGCTTCGCGCAGATCGAGCGGGTGGAACTCGAACACCCGCACGTCGAACCGACGATGCGCCTGCTCGACGCCGACGAATGAACTGGTTTGCCCACTGGAAGCGCGAACGCGCGCTGCGTCGTCATCTCATCCCGCAGGCCGATTTCGACGCGGCCGCCGCCCGCCTGCCCATCCTGTCCGGCCTGAACGCCGAGGAACGCGGAATCCTGCGCGAACAGGCCAGCCTGCTGCTCGCCGACAAGAGCGTCTCGGCCGCCGGCGGCGCGGAGGTCGATACGCCTACCCAATTCGCCGTCGCGCTGCAGGCCTGCCTGCTGACGCTGCGTCTCGACGAATCCAGCTATCGCGGCTGGAACGAGATCATTCTCTATCCAGACGAATTCCTGCGGCCGCGCGAGGAGATGGACGACGCTGGCGTCGTCCATGTGTCGCGCGACATCCTCGCCGGCGAATCCTGGCACGGCGGCCCGCTGGTCCTGTCCATCGCCGACGTCGCCGCCAGCGGCCAGCTGGAAGGCTTCAACGTGGTGCTGCACGAATTCGCGCACAAGCTCGACATGCTGAACGGCGACGCCAACGGTTTCCCGCCCTTGCATCGCGGCATGAAGGCAGCGGACTGGGCGCGCGACTTCGGCACGGCCTACGACGATCTCTGCGCACGCGTCGACCGCGGCGAGGACACCGCCATCGATCCCTACGCCACGCACTCGCCGGGGGAGTTCTTTGCCGTTCTGACCGAAGTGTTTTTCGAGATGCCCGCCCTCCTGGCCGGCGAATATCCCGCCGTGTATGCGCAGATGAAACTGTTCTACCGCCAGGATCCGCTGGCGCGGCTGGGCAGACCCGCATGAACGATCCGCGCATCGCTGCGCGCGCCCGCGAGATCGCGCCTTTCCACGTCATGGACATCCTTGCGCGCGCGCAGGCCCTGCAGGCCGCCGGCCGCGACATCGTCCATCTGGAGATCGGCGAACCGGATTTCGCCACGCCCGCCCCCATCGTCGAAGCCGGTATCCGCGCGCTGCGCGACGGACATACGCACTACACCGGCGCCCTGGGCCTGGACCCGCTGCGCGAAGCCATCGCCGCCTTCCACGCGTCGCGCTGGGACGCGCGCGTGGACCCCGCGCGCGTCGTCGTCACCCCCGGCGCCTCGGGCGCGCTGCTGCTGGCGCTCGGCTTGCTGGCCGGGCCCGGGGACGAGGTGCTGATGGCCGACCCGGGTTATCCGTGCAACCGCCACTTCGCGCGTTTTTGCGAGGCGCGTGCGGTGTCCGTCGCGGTCGATGCCTCGACCGGCTTCCAGCTGACCCTGCAGACGATCGAGCAACACGCCACGCCCGCGACCCGTGCGGTGCTGATCGCCAGTCCGTCCAATCCCACCGGCACGACCCTGCCGTTCGACGAACTCGCGCGCATCCGCAACTGGTGCGCCGCACACGGCATCGCGCTGATCGTCGACGAGATCTACCTGGCGCTCACCTACGACGGCCCCGAGCGGAGCGCCGCGCGCTGGGACGATGTGTTCGTCGTCAACAGCTTCTCGAAATATTTCCTGATGACCGGCTGGCGGCTCGGCTGGCTGATCGCGCCGGCCTGGGCGATCCCGCCGCTGGAACGACTGGCGCAGAATCTCTTTCTTGCCGCCCCCACGCCCGCGCAACACGCCGCGCTCGCCGCCTTCGCGCCCGGGACACTGGCATTGCTGGAGGCACGCAAGGCCGAATTGCGTCAACGCCGCGATTTTCTCCTGCCGGCTTTGCGCACCCTGGGATTCGACATTCCGGCCGCGCCGCAGGGCGCGTTCTATCTCTACGCCGACTGCAGCCGGTTCACCGGGGACAGCCAGACTTTCGCCAGCCGCCTGCTGGATGAAACCGGCATTGCCGCCACACCCGGCATCGATTTCGGCGCACACCGCGCGGCGCAGCATCTACGCTTCGCCTATACCCAACCGCTGGCGCGGCTGACTGAAGCCGTGGACAGGCTGGGACGCTTTCTGCAGACGTAAAAAAACCGGCCCGAAGGCCGGTTTTCATGCTGGTTCCCGGAATTACTTGGCGGGAGCTTCGGCAGGCGCAGCAGCAGGCGCTTCGGCAGCCGGAGCGGCAGCGTCGGCGGCCGGGGCGGCAGCGTCGGCAGCAGGCGCAGCAGCAGGCGCTTCAGCAGCGGGAGCCGGTGCTTCAGCAGCAGGCGCTTCAGCAGCAGGCGCTTCTGCGGGCGCAGCAGCTTCTTCTTTTTTGCCGCAAGCGGTCATAGCAACAGCCAGCAGAGCAGCCAGGAGAACGGAATATTTCATTTGATTTCCCTTTACATACGAATTAAAAACCCACACCAGAGATCGGTCCGGGACTTGTGATCCAGCCGACGCGCGAAATTCTAGCAAATCGGCTAAAGAGCCTAATTGCAACAGGACAATTCGTCGCAGCGGACATGCTGCGTCTATGAATTCGACGCGCCACTTCTGTCACGCAGGAACTTTTCCACCTCGGGTTTGAACGTTCCACGCTCCAGCGCATTCCGATAGACAGCCCGCGCCTCGTCCCGGCGTCCGAGCGCTTCCAGCGACAGGCCCAGACCCAGCAACCAGCCGCCCTGTGCAGGATCGGCGCCAAGCGCGCGCTGGTAGGCCTGAACCGCTTCGTCGTGGCGTTGCAATTGCGCGTACAGCGCGCCCATCAGTGCCTGATCCGCGGGACGCAGGCTGTCGCGCGCGCGCGCAAGCCAGACCAGGGCCTCTTCGCGGCGGCCGAAATCGGCCAGCAGGCGGCCGACCATGACTGCGAGCGCAGGTTGTGCCCGCAGCGCATATCCGGCCTCCAGCAGGGAAACGGCCTCGTCGCTCCGGCCGCCGTCGCGCAACAGCGTTGCCAGCGCCAGGCGTGCCTGCAGCATGGCCGGATTGCGCGCCAGCGCCTGCCGATACAGGTCGAGTGCGACAGCGGCATTACCCGCACGCTGCGCGGCCTGCGCGTCGTCGAACAGCTGCTGCGCCTCGATTTCAGGGCTGGATGCAGGCACCTTGCTGATGCTGGCCGGCTGGGCCACTACGGGCACGAAGGGAATCGCAATGCCGTTGAGCGTATCGGTCGTCGGAGAATGCGGTTCAGCCGGTTTGGCCGGATTGTCATGCCCCCCCACCGCAACCCTCACGCTCGCAGCGTGCGCTGGGTTTGCCACGGACTGCCGCGCCACGTGCGGCAGTCCGCCGGTCGGCACGGCCAGCTTCGCGGTTGCGTAAGACGCCCGGCTGCGCGCAGCCGCATGCGATTGCGTGTGCACGTCCCGTGCCTCCAGCGCACCGAGTGGGGCATCCCGCGTCGCGAAATAGACTGCCATGCCGCCAGCGATCGCAATCCCGACCAGGCCCGCCGTCATAGCCAGAGGCCGCCCCGATGAGCGGCCTGCTGCACGCCCGATCGGCACGGGGGCAGGCGTCGCCGTTCCCCGCGCGTCCAGTTCCCGAAGCATTTGGTTGATGATGCTCACGATGCCGCGCTCCCTAGTGCCACCAGTAGGCGCCGGCTGCGGCCGCACCCGCAAGCGCGCATCCCGCCAGCCCCCACAGCCCCGCACGGACCCTTGCTGCCCGGCGCGCGGCCAGGGTGTCGCGTGCCGCCGCACGCACATGCTGCCGCTGCACGCGCACGCATCCCTGTCCATAGGCCAGCATCATCGCCTTCGCCGCCAGGATGTTGACCACGCGCGGCAGGCCCTTCGACGCGCGCCACAGCGCGAACAAGGCCCAGCGCGTGAAAACCGGCTGCCCGTTGCCCGCCACGCGGAGGCGATGCGACACGTAGGCCGCGGTTTCGCGCAGCGACAGCGGGCGCAGCGTGGCGTGAAAGCTCACGCGCGTGAGGATTTGCCGGGTGCGTTTCTCGCGCAGGCGTTCCAGCAGTTCAGGCTGGCCGAACAGCACGACCTGCAGCAGCTTGCGCTTCTCCGTCTCCAGATTGGTCAGCAGGCGCACGGCTTCGAGCGTATCGGCAGGCATGGCCTGCGCCTCGTCGATCAGCACCAGGGCCTGGCGGTCCTGCCGGGCCAGTTCGATGAAGTGCAGTTGCAGACGATGCAGCAGCGCCTCGCTCCCGCCTGCGTCGGACAGGCCGAATTCGAGCGCGATCGCGGCATACAGGCCGCGCGGATCGAGGCCCGGGTTGGGTACGAAGGCCGCCTGCCAGGCGTCCGGCAGGCCATTGAGCAACTGGCGCAGGAGCAGGGTCTTGCCGGTGCCGACCTCGCCTTCGACCAGCAGGAAGCCCTCGCCTGCCGCCAGCGCGTAGAGCAGCGTTTCATGCGCATCGCGGTGCGGCGCGGCGGGGAAAAAATAGGTGGTGTCGGGGGTCAGGCCGAACGGCGGCTCGGCGAGCCCGAAGTGCCCCCACCACGCACTCATGGCTGGAAGCGCGTCTCCGGCAGTTCGTAATCCCGGAAGCGGCGCTGGGTAGCTTCCAGATCGCTACTCCAGTCCTGGCTGTCGCGGATGAGCGTAGTCTTGATCAGGACCACCAGTTCGCGCTTGGTATGGTTCTGGCGGGTATTGCCGAACAGTTCGCCCAGCACCGGGATCTCGCCCAGCAGCGGAATGCGGTTCTTGCTGTCGTCGAAATTCTGGCTCATCAGGCCGCCGATGGCGACGATGTGTCCGTCCTTGAGGCGCACGATGCTGTCGGTTTCGGAGATGCTGCTCGATGCGAGCGGCAGGGTGAATTGCCCCAGCGTGCCCAGATCGATCACCTTGGTGTTCTCCTTGACCACGCTGACCGAGGGCCGCACGTGCAGGATGATGTTGTCGCGGTCGTCGATCTGCGGCGTGACATCGAGCGCGATGCCGGAGAAGAAGGGCTGCACCACCACGTTGGGCGGGGTCGCCGGCGTGGTCGGCGTCGCCACGGTGCCGCCGGTGATTTCGGTCACGAAGAAATCGTCGGTCCCGACCTTGAGCACGGCTTTCTGGTTGTTCGTCGTGGCGATGCGCGGGCTCGACAGGACGTGCACCGCGCCCTGGCTCTTGATCAGGTTGATCACCGCGGCGAAATCGCCGTCGTTGAAAGCCAGGCCGAACAGGCCGTTCGTGCCCTCGAGCGCGCCCGGAATGTTGTTGCCCAGCACTTCGCCCATCGAACCGACGATGCTCTTGTCGAATCCGATGTTGCCGGTATTCGCGCCCTGCGCGATGCGCGGGCCCTTGAGTGTGGTCCAGTTGATGCCCGACTGATAGCCGTCGTTCAGCTGCACTTCGAGTATCTTCGCTTCGAGCATGACCTGGCGCTCGGTCACGACCTCGGTGGCGCGCAGGTATTTCTCGATCATGTGCAGGTTGGCGGGCGCGGCCTTGACCACCACGATCCCGGACTGCGGACTGACGACCACGTTGCCGCCTTCGCCCGCGAGCGTCTTCAGGGCATTCGAGATTTCCTCCCAGAATTTCGAATCGGTCGAGGTCTGGACGCTGCTCGTCTCCAGCGACTTGGATGCGCTGCCGGCGCCGCCCGAAGCCCCGCCCTGGCTCGAGCCCAGGCTCACCGAGCCGGAGACCACGCGCATGTCCGACTTGCCCTGGCGCTGCATGGCCAGCGCATTGATCTCGTAGATCCGCGTCTGCTGCGCCGGCGACGGCACGATGACGCGCCGGCCCTGGATCTCGTATTCGTAGCCGTAGAGCGCGCGGATCGCTTCCATCGCCTCGGGCACGGTCACGTTCTTGAGGTTGAGCGTGAGCGTGCCGGTCACGTCCGGATGCACCAGCATGCTGTAGGGCGTGCCGGTGACCATGCCCATGAAGACCTCCGACGCCTTGGCGTTGTTCACGGTCAGGCTGAAACGCGGTTCGGCGGCGACCGGTCTGGCCTCGATCGGCGCGGCGCGCACCGCGTCCATCACGGCCTGCTGCACGGCGGCCGGCGGCGGCGCGGGCGACGGGGTCGGCGCCGCCGGCGTCTCCAGCGCGGTGTTCACGGCCTGCTTGCCGCTCTGGCCGAAGGGCGTGGCGCAACCGGCGAGCAGCAGGGCGACGAGGATGATGGATTTGTGCAGGTTCATGTTCTGATTGCCTCCGCGTGCATCAGCGTTTGTTTTTCGGTTGCCGGGCGCGCACTGCCGGATCGAACAGATACACCACGCGCCGCCCCTGGCTGCCGACGATCACGATATGGTCTTCCCGAATGGCCACGACGCGGCCGCCTTCCACGGCATCGCCGAGCCGCACCGCAGCCCCACCGTACCACGCAAGCGACTGCTTGCCGTTCAGCCGTACCCAGGCCAGTTCGGCGGGCGCCTGCGCATCGGGCCCGCTCGCGGCCAGCGATTTGGGCGGCGCGGTGGGATCGATCGCGGCCTGCGCCAGGCCCGCAGCAGACAGCCACGCAAGGAGCAGCATGATTTTCACAGGCGCGCCCATGTCGGCTCCCGGCTCAGGGTATTGAGTTTCAGGGTCAGTTCCAGATGCGGATGCCGGCTCGCATCCACCTGCACCGACTCCCACTGCACCGTCCACGGCATGCGTTCCAGATGCGCCAGATAGTCGGTGAGGTTCGCATACCCCCCGGCCACGCGCAGGGTGACACCGTGCTTGTAGAAAGTCTCGCCCGCCGGCGTGGGCGCGGCCGCCTCCGCAGCCGCGTCCGTCGAAGACGCCAGCGCGGGACGCACCGGATCGGTTTCCAGCGACAGCAGCGTCAGGCCGGGCTGCTCGGCCAGCAGGGCCTTCAGCGCCGCCACCATGCGGTCGGGCGGAATGAGGCCGCGCTCGCGCGCCTTCACGTCGCGCTCGATCGCCGCCGCCTCGTCGCGCAGCCGGGTCAGTTCGCCATCGTGGCCATCCTGGCTGAGCCGTTCCCGGCTGTCGAGCTGTTCGCGCAGGCCGAAAATCTCCTGCTGCAGCCCGGAAGCGATTTGCAACATCTGTTCCTGCCGCTTGAGCGCCGGCTCGATCAGGCCGACGAACATCAGGCTCAAAGCCACGCCGGCGACGGCCAGGAACACCAGCACGCGCTCGCGGAAACTCAGCGCATCGATGCGCAGCGCCCACACCTGCCAGCGTTGCTTCAGCGCATTCATGGCTGGGGGCTCCCGGCAGCCGGATTGATTGCGAATGCGACGCCGGGCGCGGGCGGTTTGCCGCTTTCCTCGGGCGCCTCGGGCGGCACGATGCTGAAGCCGCTGAGCGTCAGTGCGCCCAGCGCCGGCTGACGCGAGAGCACGGCCAGATAATCGGGGATGCGCGCGGGCTGCAAGGCACGCCCTTCCAGATGGAAACCGGTCTGGCCGAATTCGATTTCCGTCAGCCACACGCCAGGCAGGCCTTCGTTCGCCAGCGCGCGCAGTTTTGCCGAGAAGCCGGCTTCGCCGCGCACCGCGCCGAGCGCCGCCTGGAGCCGGTGCAGCTGCGCGACGCGCTGCTTCGCTGAGGCGATGGCCTGGGCACGCTTGTCGGCCTCGGTCAATCCATCCTCGCTGGGTTGATCGAGCGCATCGAGACGGGCCTGCAAGGCATCGCGCGTGGACTGCGCCTGGTCCATCTGCGACTGGACGCCCTGCGCCCCGGCGATCACCCAGAAGTAGATCGCGAAGCCCAGGCTCACCACGGCCAGCAGCATCCACGCGATGGTGCGGCTGGAGAACGCGACCTGCGGCGTCAGCAGCTGCGGATTGAGCAGGTTGATCTGCTGCATGCTCACAGCGCCTTCTCCTCGCGCCGCAAGGCCCCGCCGAGCGCGAACCAGCACGCGCCCAGCGTGGCCGGCTCGGGTAGCGCGCCGTCGAACACGGTATTCAGGTCGGCCACTTCCAGCGGCAGGTAGAGCTGCTCGCGCAGATAATCCGCCATGCCCGGCACCGCGGGCGGAGGGGCGAGCACGATCCGGTCGAGCCGCCAGCTGCTGTACTGGCGCTCGATGTGGTCGAGGCTGCGTTGCAGTTCCAGCGCCAGGCGGTCGAAGGCCAGATGCAGGCGATCCTCGTCCATGCCCGGCAGGCTGGCGAGGCTGAATTCGAGCCGCCGGTAGAAGCACAGCTCGCCGTTGCGGGTGATGGTGAGCAGGCCGCCCTGCGGGGTGAACGACAACAGGGCCAGCACGCGGCCTGGCGTTTCGAGCAGCGCGGCGATGTTGCGCTGGGCGAGTTCGGGAATGTCGATGGCGGCAAGCTTGAGCCGGGCGCGTTCGGCCAGCTCGATGTAGCGCTTCAGCACCTGGTTGTGCGCCACCACGGCGAGCAGCTTGCCGCTGGGCTCGGCCTGGCCCGCATCGAGACGGATGACGTCGACCGTGGCATCGTCCACCGGAAAGTCGATCAGGTCCTTGACGCGCCAGCGCACCGCCATCTTCATCTCCTGCGGCGGCACCGGCGGCGCGTCGATGGGCAGGAGCTGGTATTCGCCGGGCGACAGCACGAGGCTGACCGGCAGCGGCGCTTGACTGTAGATGGACCAGGATTTCGCCGACTCGATCTCGTCGGTGCGGGCTACGCAGGCCGCCAGCGCGGGGCGGCCGTTGCGCCAGTTCAGCTCGGCGTGGGACAAGCCGCCCGCTCCGGCCTGGATCGCCAGAAAGCCTGTCTGCGGTTTTCGCTTGAGCCAGGGTAACAAACGCGCGTTCATGGGCGGGCCGAAAGTGCGAGGGAGTATAACAAGGCAGGCGGCGTTTTCATGGCTCAGCGGCTGAAAATCCCCGTGCGCGTGCGCTCGGCGTAATCCGGGCTGGCCGGCGCGCCGCCGGCGGTGGCGGTGGAAACGATGCGATAGACCGTCACGTTGCCGGGGCCGGGCACCGCCGGTTCGTTGGTCGACAACAACTCGCAGGTCACGCGCACCGTCACGCCGGGATACGCCGCGATGGCCGGCAAGGTGGTCGACGCGACGCAGCTGGCGGGCACGCTGCGCAGCGCGCGGTACGCGCCCCACTCCAGGCCGGTCTGCGCCGCGCGTTCGACAACCTGCGTGCTGCGTTCGAGCTGCGCGCCCGCGCCCTGCCCGCCGACCATCGAGGCGACGAAACCCGCCAGCGCGGCCAGCACCACCACCAGCACGATGGCGGCGATCAGCGCGAAGCCCTGCTGGCGCGTCCTCATGGCAGGGTCCCCACGCGCACCGTGTGGACGATGTTCAGCCGCTCGCCCGCATTGCCGAAACCGATTTCGAGCGCGACGACTTCGGCATGCCGCAGCGTGCCTGCGTAGGCAGTCGCGCGGCAGGACAGCACGCCGCCGGCCAGCAGATCGTTCTGCGCGCCTGCGCCGAACGCCGTCGGCTGCACGGCGGCCGGGTTGCCGTAATTGCCGATGCGGCGCAAGGTGCTGGCGATCGGATCGCACAGGTAGGTCACCGGACTGGTCGCGATCTGGAAGCGATGGTCCGGCGAATCCGCCGCGAACGCGTGGCTGGCCATCGCGATGGTCGGAACCGTGCCCGAGCCGCCGGCGTACGCGGCGCGGCTGCTGCCCGTCCATACGCTGGCGCCCGCCAGGTGATTGTTGACCACCACCCAGTCGCCCGCCTGCGCCTCGACGGGAAACCCCAGCACGTCGAAGCCGGTGTCGGCGACGCCGAAGCTCAGCACGTCGCCCGGGCCGCCGGTGCGGTAGCGGCCCTGGCTGGGCACGCCGGCGCCGTTCACGCGCACGGGCAGCAGTTCGATGTAGGTGCGTCCGCCGGCCGTGGCGACGCGCACGCTGTTCGGCACCGCGTTCGCGATGTCCTGCCGCAGCTTCGCCAGCGCGAGCGCGCCGGCGTCGGCCAGGTCGGTGCGGCGTTCGGTGTCGAAATAGCTCGCGATGGGGCCGCGCAGAAACACCGCGGCAGCGGCGGACAGGATGCCGAGCACCGTGATCGCCACGATCATCTCGATCAGCGAAAAGCCCCGGTGTGCGGATGGACGCATCATGTGTTCGGCGCGTAGCGGATGCGTACGCCCTCCTGCCGGGCCAGGACGCCGGTGGGGCCGTTGACGGTGACGGTCACGCGCAGGGTCTGCGCGGCCTGCACGCCGGCGATCGCGCCGGCGCCCCGCACCCGGACCTGCACGGCGTAACCGGGCAGGCCGGCCACCGCGCTGCCGTCGGGGAACAGCACCGGCGCGGCATAGCCGTTGTAATCGTTGACGTTGTCGAACGGCGTCGCGCCGCCGCGCGTTTCGCCGGCCTCCGGGCCCAGCCCGTTCTCGGTCGGACCGCCGCAGGCCGCCACCGTCGCGGCCGCTGCCGTCGCCGCATTGGGCGCGTCGGGATCGCAGAAGGTGTAGGGCTGGGCGAGGATTTCGTCGAGCAGGCCCGCCGCGACGACCTGGGCCTGCTGCTCGGGCAGCAGCCCGGCGGACTGGCGGGTGAGGCTGCCCATCACCGCCAGCATCGCCGTCGCCGCGATGCCGACGATGACGATGAAGATCAGCAGTTCGATCAGGGTGAGGCCACGCGTCGCGCGTTTACTGCACATAGCCGGTCTCGCGCGTCACGGCGACGGGGATGCTGCCGCCCACCGTGTAGGTCGTCCAGGCCGACGGCCGTCCGGCGCCGTCGTAGCGGAATCCGATCGCCGGCGTCAGCGCAGTGCCGGCGGGCAGGGTCACCGTGTAGGCATTGCCCTCGCCGGGGCGCGTCACCGGCTGGCTGCACGCCGCGCCCGCAGTCTGCGTGGGATTGAGGGTCAGCGTGACCGTGGTCGCGGTCAGACCGACGCACACCTCGCGATTCTTCGCCATCGCCAGCTTCTGCGCGTAGCGCAGCGCGGTGCGCAGTTCGGCGGCCGCGCCGCGCGTCTGGAACGCGCCCCGGTCGACCAGCCGCGGCACCGCCACCGCGGCGAGCACGCCGGCGATCAGCAGCGCCAGCACCAGTTCCACCAAGGTAAAACCGCGGCATGCGCCGCGGTTTGCCAGGGCCATGATTCGAGGCAATCAGCAGCCGGTGGTCACGACTGCGCTGATCAGCGCGCCGGAACCGGCCGCGCTGGCCGCGTTCGAGGGGCGATAGGTGAACGAGCAGTTTGCCGCGTTGGTTCCGCCGGTCACCTGGACCGTGATCTGGCTGCCGATCGCGGCACCGCCCCCCGCAGTGGCGTACCCCTCGGTCGCCAGGGCCGCTGCAGTGGCCGGGAACACCGAGGTCAAACCCGCTGCGTTGACGATGCCCTGGAGGTTGGCGGTCGGATTCCAGTTCACCACGTTGACGGCACCCGATTCGGTACAGATCTGGCCGCCGCCGGCGGCAGTCGTGGTGGCGGTGCAGCCGTTGATGGTGATCGCGCCCTGGCCGGCGCGCGCCAGCGCGGCGCCGTGCACCATGGCGGCGGCGGCCTGGACTGCGCCGCGCGCGGCGTTCAGCTTGGCCACGCGGGCGTCGCGCTGGAGATTGGTGAAACGCGGCAGCGCGACGGCGGCGAGGATGCCGAGGATCACGATGACGACGATGAGTTCGATCATGGTGAAACCGCGCGCGCGCCGCATCGCCACAGACTGAATGTTCATTGAGTTCTCCTGTTTGTATGAAGCCCCGGGGGCATTGAGAGCTTAACGGCGCGCCGGCGCAAGGCTTTAGGGGTTTTTCCCGGTACTGGCACGGAAAATGCCCGCGCCCTGCCGGGGTCAATGGCCGAACGTCTTCGATCCCATGTCCCAGATCGGCAGGAATACGCCCAGCGCGAGCACCAGCACCATGGCGCCCAGCGCCGTGATGAGGATGGGCTCGATCTGCTGGGAGAGGGTGGAAATCTCGTATTCGACTTCCTGTTCGTACATGACGGCGATTTCCTGCAGCAGGTTGTCGAGCTCGCCGCTTTCCTCGCCGATCGCCAGCATCTGCAGCACCACCGGGGTGAAGACGCCGGACAGCGTGGCGGTGCGCAGCAGCGACTCGCCGCGTTCCACGCCTTCGCGCATGCCGGTGATCTTGTCGGCGTAGTAGCGGTTGTCGGCCACCGCCGCGACCACCGTGAGCACCTGCAGGATGGGCACGCCCGAGCGCGTGGCGAGCGCGAAACTGCGCGCGAAGCGGGCGAGCGCGGACTTGCGCAGGATCTTGCCGACGATGGGCAGGCGCAGCTTGAAGCGGTCCCAGACGTAGCGCCCGTCGTCGCTGTTGACCCAGGCGCGGAAACCGAGCAGGGCCACGCCGGCGCCGCCGATCAGGAAATGGATGTTGTCGCGGGTGAAATTGGAGGTGCCGATCAGGATCTGCGTCATCAGGGGCAGGTCGGCGTGCATGCCGGCGTAGACCTTGGAGAAGGCCGGGATGACGAAGAGGTTGATGACGCCCATCGCCACCACCAGCGCGATGACGACGAACAGCGGATAGCGCACCGCCGCCTTGACCTTCTCCCGCGCGCGGCGCTCGAAATCGAGATGCACGGCGAGCCGGTCGAGCACTTCGTCGAGCCGGCCGGTCATTTCGCCGACGCGGACCATGGCGAGATAGAAGCTGTCGAAGATTTTCGGATGGCGCGCGAGGCACACCGACAGCTCGCGGCCCTGCCCCAGGCCGTCGTTGATGTCGGCGAGCACGCGGGCGAAGCCGGCATTGACGCTGGATTCGCGCAGGCTGGTCAGCGCGCGCAGGATGGGCACGCCGGCGCGCAGCATGGTGTGGAGCTGGCGCGAGAACAGCTGCAGTTCGACCAGGCCGATGGACTGCGCGCGATTGCGGCCCAGCACGTCGCCGAGGCTGAACTCGACCTGCTCCGGCAAGGCCCGGATATCCACCGGGATCAGCCCCGCGGCCAGCAGGTGGTCGGCGACCTCGGCCGAGTTGCCGCCTTCCGAGCGGCCCTTCTGCAGTTCGCCCTTGGCGTTGCGCGCCTGGTAAAGGAACAGCGGCATCAGTCGTCGCCCTGGTTGCTGATCTTCACCGCCTCGGCCAGCGTGGTCTTGCCGGCGCGCGCCAGCGCCAGCGCATTGTGGCCCAGCGTCCGGCCGGCCATGGCGCGGCGGGCGGCCTCGTGGAATTCGCGGGGATCGGCGTGGTTGGCGGCGTGCGCCAGCGCCGGCGTCATCTCCAGCATCTCGTATACCGCCATGCGCCCGCGATAGCCGGTGTGGTTGCATTGCGGGCAGCCGGCGCCTTCGCTGAAGCCGTCGAAGTTTTTTTCGCCCAGGCTTTCCAGCCAGCCGATTTCGGTCGGCGTGGGCGCATGCGGGCGCGGGCAGTGCCAGCAGATCTGCCGCACCAGACGCTGCGCCACCACGGCCTGCAGCGCGGTCGCCACCATGAAGCGCGGCGCGCCCATGTCGATCAGCCGCACCGGCGTGCTGGCGGCGTCGTTGGTGTGCAGGGTGGAAAACACCAGATGGCCGGTGAGCGCGGCGCGCAGGCCGATCTGCGCGGTCTCGGCGTCGCGCATTTCGCCGACCAGCACCACGTCCGGATCCTGGCGCAGGATGGAACGCAGCGCGCGCGAGAAACTCATGTCGATCTTGTCGTTCACCTGCACCTGCATCACGCCGGGCAGGCGGTATTCGACCGGGTCCTCCACCGTGATGAGCTTGCGGTCCACGCTGTTGAGCGTGGCGAGCGAGGCGTAGAGCGTGGTGGTCTTGCCGCTGCCGGTGGGGCCGGTGACCAGCACCAGGCCGTTCGGGCGCGCGACGATCTCGCGGTAGCGCGCCAGCATCGCGTCGGGCATGCCGATCTTCGCCAGGTCGAGCAGGCCGCCGTCGGTGGCGAGCAGGCGCATCACGATCGATTCGCCGTACTGCGTCGGCAGCGTGGACAGGCGCACGTCGAGCGGCCGTCCCTTGATCGCGATCTGGAAACGGCCGTCCTGCGGCAGGCGCTTCTCCGAGATGTCCAGTCCGGACATGATCTTCAGGCGCATCGACAGGGCCTGCGCGACCGTCGGCTCGGCCTCGGTCTGGCTGTGCAGCACGCCGTCGATGCGGAAACGAATGATGAGTTTCTTTTCCTGCGGCTCGATGTGGATGTCGGAGGCGCGCACCTGCAGCGCGTCCTCGAACACCGACTGGATCAGGCGCACCACCGGCGCGTCGGGCGAGCCGGCCTCGGCGCTCAGCGCGTCGAGAACCGTCTCCTCGCCCACCTTCAGCGACTGTTCCAGTTCCTTGGCGAAGCCGCTGATTTCCTCGGTGTGGCGGTAGTAGCGGTCGTAGGCGCCGAGCAGATCGCCCTCGGTGACGACGGCGACGTGGATTTCCTGCTGGGTGAGACGCGCGAGCTCGTCGTAGGCGAACAGGTCGCCCGGGTCGGCCATGCCGACCAGCAGGCCGTGCGACACCACCTTCAGCGGCATCACGCGCAGCCGCCGCGCCTGGCTTTCGGACAAGAGTTTCAGCGCGGCCGGATCGATGGGCGAAGCCTTGAGGTCGACGTAGGGCAGGCCGAGCTGGTGCGCCAGCGCCTTGGCGATGGCTTCCTCGGTGACGAGCTGGGAATCGACCAGCACGCGGCCGAGGCGGCGACCGGTTTTCTTCTGCTCGGCCAGGGCCGATTCGAGCACGGCGCCCGAGATCAGCCCTTCCTTGACCAGGAGATCGCCGAGGCGGATTTTTTCTGGACGTGCCATGCGCTAGCGCGGATTCGGATTGGACATTCCGGCCTTAACGGCTTTTCGGGTCGATAAGTTCACCCGGTCGGGTGCCCGGCCTCAACTGTCCCTGGTAGATGAAGCCTGAACCATAGCGGCGGCTGCCGTCCGGCGCGGCGATGAGTTCGTTCTCGCTCCAGATCCACACGTGGCCGTCGCGCGTGTCGAGAATGAAGGCGCGCCCGCCGCCCTTGCTGCCGTCTGCGCCGGCCAGCGGCAAGGCCTGGTAACGTTCCTCGCCGGCCTGGACGACGCCCGTCGCGGCCAGTCCCATCAACAGCAGCATGATGTAACGCATGGGTCTGCTCCTTCAGTCGAAAAGTGCGGCCACGGCGGCCGCGTCCAGCACGTACTCGTGATTGCAGATGTCGTCGTGCACGCGGATCTCGCCCTGTTCGGCAATGATGGCCTCGCATTCGGCCCGGCCAACGCCACGCAGCATGGCATAGATCTTGGCCGGATCGTAGGGGCAGTAATAGCTGACCGGGCGCGGGTCGTACACGCGCACGTCCTCTTCCGGGAACAGGCGCTCGATCAGCTTGATCGCGCCGAGCGCCAGCAATTCTTCGGCACGCACGGTATCGGCCAGCATCTGCACGCGGTTCCAGCCATCGGCGTCGCGGGCGTGGGCACCCGGCAACGCCTGCAGAAACAGGCCGGCGACGGCATCCGCGCCGGCCGCCAGCCACAGCCGGGTGGGCGATTGCTCGGACTGCGCGAGGTAGTGTTCGAACGCGGCGGCGAGCGTTGCGCCCTGGAGCGGGACGTGGCTCTGGTAGGGCTGGCGCATGTCGGCCGTGTCGAGCGTCAGGGTCAGCGCCCCTTCGCCGAGCAGGGCCGGCAGGTCGCCCGCCACGCCGACGGATGCGGCCCGCGCCATCCCGCGCAGGCGCAGTCGCTCGTCGCAATCCATCACCAGCAGCGAGACCGCGCCGTCGCCGCGCAACTGGAAAGTCAGACGCCCGGCCTGCTTGAGATTGGCGGCGATGAGGACGGTTACCGCGGCAAGCTGGCCCAGCAGGTCGCGCGCGGGTTCGGAGTAGCCGCGCCTGGCCGTCATCTCCTGCCAGGCGCTGCCCAGTTGCACCCAGGCGCCGCGGATATCGAGCTGCTCGAAGAGAAAACCGCGCACCCGGTTGGGCGTGCCGTCCGGCGCGCTCAATTGAGTTGCACCCGTTCGCCCCAGGGCACTCTGCCCTTGCCCTTCACCAGCCAGATCACCGGATAGCTGGGCGGCGTCTTGGGGAAATCACCCTCGGCATCGGTGAAATACACCAGCAGGTTGGGGCTGCGATTCTCGTGCTCGACCCAGTCGAACACGGGACGGAAATCGGTCCCGCCCCCGCCTTCCATCTCCGATGGCAATTGCATGGTGTCCCAGGGCTCGTATTCCCACGGCGCGTTCTCGGCGACGTGGTTGTCGCAGGCCAGCAGCGTCACCCTGGCCCGCACCTGGCCCTTGAGCGCGTCGAGTTCGGCGACGAATTCGCGCAGCTCGTCGTCGGAAATCGAGCCGCTGGTGTCGATCGCGGCGACGACTTCCAGCCCTTCGCTCGACAGGCGTGGCAGCAACGCCTCGCCTTCGCGGCGCGACGGCCGCCGCCAGGAGTAATCATCGCGCTGGTTCGCCGCGAAGAAACGCGCCAGCAGCGCACGCCACGGCAGGCTGGGCGCGAGCAGGTCGTCGACCCAGCGCAGCATCGACTGCGACAGTTTGCCGGCCTGGCGGGCGGCCTGGGCGGCGGCGGCCAGCCGGTTCTTCCACTGCTCGGCGAGTTCCTCGCGTTCGGATTGCGACAGCGGATCGGGCTTCTGCGAGGCCTGGCCGCCACTCCCTTCGCGCTGTTCAGCCTCGCTCTGGCCTTCCTTGCCCTGGCCGCCGGATTCGCCGGCCTCGGGGTTGTCCTGCCGCTGGTTTTCGTCGGGGCTGGCGCCCGTCTCGTTGTCGCTGTCGAACAGGTGCTCGTCGAAGGATTCCTCCGGCGTATCGTCCGGAATCAGCGGATAGATCTCCTCCGCCGACAGCGTCATGAAATTCTGGTCGGCGAGGATGCCGTGCAGCGGCGGCTTCATGCCGTCCTCGATCAGCACGAGGTTGACCGCGTGCTCGCAGGCCACGTCCCAGCGGCGCTTGACGCGGCCGTGGCGGCGGTGGTCGTGGCCCATCGCGCAGTGCATCGCCTCGTGCGCCAGCACGAACTGCGTCTGCGCCAGATTGAGGTTTTCGATGAAGGCCGGATTGAAGTAGAAGGCCTTGGCGTCGGTGCCGGTGGTCTTGCACCACTCGGGCGCGGGCTTCAGCGGCAGGTGCATCACCAGCGAGCCGAGGAAGGGCCGCTCCATGATCAGCCGCGTGCGCGCCGCCGCGAGCTTGGTGAGAATGGGGGCGAGCGCGGCGTCGTCTGCGTCGGACATGCCAGACCTATCCGATCAATGCTCGTACAGGACCAGATCCGCAATGCTGTTCGCCCATTCGGCGAAGGCCGGCACGGCGAACAGCGGGCGGCCGACCGCGCGATGCAGGTCGGATACCAGCATCACGCCCAGCTCGCGTTGCGGAAAGCGGTGCGCATATTTGAGGATGTTGCCGTAGATGGTCGCCGCGTTGCCGCTGTCGGCAGCCTGCACCGCCTTGCGCACCAGCGCGGCGGCCACGCCGTACTGGAGGTCCACACCGTGCGGCACCTCGGCGTCCCTGCCCTCGATGATCGCGTCGATGTCGGGCATCTGCGCCATGTTGTCGACGAAGGTCTTCAGTTCCAGGCCCGCCGACTGGCCGACGCAGGCGACCAGCGAATCGGCCAGCAGCGCGGTCCGGTCGAATTTCTGCAGCGCGCGATGCGCGAACTCCCACGAGCGCGGACTGGGGAAGGCGATCGGCGTGTGCGCCGGATCGAAGCTGAACAGGAGGTCGGGACGGAAGCGCAGGAAGGCGATCACGCGCGGATCGATGTCCTCGCCGTACGCCCAGTCCACCCAGTCGTCGAGATGCACCTCGACTTCGTAGTGCGTGAAACGGTTGGCGAGCGGCGCCGGCATCGCGTAGGTCACGCCGCGGTCGCCCTGGCGGTTGCCGGCGGCGAAGATCACCCAGCCTGCGGGCACTTCGTATTCGCCCAGGCGACGGTCGAGGATGAGCTGGTAGGCGGCGGCCGATACGGTCGGCGGCGCCGAGGTAAGCTCGTCGAGGAACAGGATGCCGGCAGGACCATGCCGCGTCGCGTCGGGCAGGACGGACGGGATGGACCATTCGACCAGGTTGCCGCTGCGGAAGGGAATGCCGCGCAGGTCGGTCGGCTCCATCTGCGACAGCCGGATGTCGATCAGCGGCACGCCGTGCTGCTGCGCGATCTTGGCGACGATCTGCGACTTGCCGACGCCCGGCGGGCCCCACAGCATCACCGGCGTGTGGTGGCCGTCGGCAGCGCTTTCGAATTCGCGGTCGAGGATGGTTTCGATGTGGGAGGGGCGCATGGCAGTCGCAACAACGGTGGAATGCCGCAAATCATAATCGCTCGCGTCCGCGCCGACTAGTTTCGCCCTTGATCGGCATGGGGAGATTTTGTTACCGTGCACCGAGACACTCCGAGCCCATCCCGATGAACTTTTGCAGCGAATGTGGCAGCGCCGTGGTGCTGCGCGTCCCCGACGGCGACCACCTGCCGCGGCACGTGTGCCCGGACTGCGGCACCGTCCACTATCAGAACCCCAAGATGGTCGTCGGCTGCATTCCCGAATGGGAAGACAAGGTGCTGCTGTGCAAGCGCGCGATCGAGCCGAAATACGGACTGTGGACCCTGCCCGCGGGCTTCATGGAAAACGGGGAAACCACGCTCGAGGGCGCGGCGCGCGAGACCTGGGAGGAAGCCGGGGCGCGCATCGAGATGGGCGGGCTGTACACGCTGTTCAACCTGCCGCACATCAACCAGGTGTATTTCATGTTCCGCGCACGCCTGCTCGACCTGGATTTCCAGCCGGGCATCGAATCGCTGGAAACACGGCTGTTCCGCGAGGACGAGATTCCCTGGGACCAGCTTGCCTTCCGCACCGTGCGCACGACGCTGGAACTGTATTTCCGGGACCGCCGCGGCGGCAGCTTCGACTTCCACTTCGGCGACATCCGTACGCGCTGACGCGCACCGCGTGCGCCTGCCGCAGGCTCAGGCAGCGGCGGCGAACTGCTCGCGACCGACCACGTCCAGCCCCACCCGCAGCCAGCCTTCGTGGCTCTCCTGCACTTCGCCCAGCCGCAGGCGATACAGCGTATCCTCGTCGCGCAGCAGGAGCCGCGCGCCGATGCGGTAGTGCGACTGCGGCAGCAGCAGGTTGCTCAGGCCATGCTCGGTCTGGCTCATCGGCAGGAACACTGCCCAGGTTTTTTCCTGCGTCATCTCCGGCGTCTCGCTGTCGTAGCAGACCTCGACCCGCTTGGGATGGCGCGACAGGCGCTGCGTCCCGACGAGAACCTGCCCGTCCTCTTCGCGGTTCCAGCGCGTGGCCAGCAATTGCCAGACGTTTTCCGCCGGGTCCCAGCTCACCGCGACCAGCCGGCCGTGCGGCAACGTGTCCCGCTCGGACAGGGCGAAACCCATGCCTTCGGTGCTTTCGTCGCGCAGCATCCAGGATTCCAGCGCCGGCCGCGCGGTCGGCGTGCCCGGGTGTGCCAGCGCGGCCAGAATCTGTTCCATCCCGGTTGCGACCCAGACGCGGCCGAAGCGATGGGTGCGCTGGCGGGTACGGCGAATGCCGCCGCGTTCGATCAGGCTCGCGATCTGGCGGGTCAGGCCGCTGTCGTCCTTGTCGGTCTGGTCGAGCGACTTCAGATACTCGACCATGGGACGCAGTGCGAAGTAGCGCAGCCGGCGCCCCTGTACCCATTCGGCGTCGAGCACGCTCGCGCCTTCGGCAAGCGAGAGATCGACCATGTGCGTATGTTCGCCCTTCCTGGGCTGCTTGTCGGGCAGCGGCAGCGGTTCGTAGCTGTCCAATATCTGCGCGATGGATTCGATCTCCTGCGCCCGGTAGCCCAGCGGATGCACCAGTCCCATCAGTACGATCAGGGTGTACTCGCGCGCGCAATGCGTCCCGCGCGCATTCAGCGTCACCGGCTCGGTGGCGAAGCCGTCGCGTTCGAGCAGACGGTAGATCTTGTGGACGCGGCGCCAGCCCGACGTCGCGGGCGTGCGCGCCTGATGGAAATCCCAGCGCATCACCAGGCCCGCGTAGCGCAGTGCGCGGGCGGCAATCTCGGCGACCTGCGGCTTCAGTTCCACGCTGTTCGGACCGCGATACGCCTGCTTCAGCAGGGTCAGCCAGGCCTCGGCCATGAGCGACCAGAAGATCCACGACTCGCGCCACAGGGCCTGGCGCGCCAACCGGAACGCCGACTGGTTGCGCACATATTGCTCGACGATGCGGCTTTGCAACGGCAGGCCGGCTTCTTCAATCCTCAGCAGTGCTTTCATGCGCGCCGGGCAGGCCGCGATGTTTTCCGCATTGAAGCGTTCCAGCCCCTCGACCAGCGCATGATGCGCATCGTAGTCGGAATCGGCGGGCAGGCTCTTGAGCCATTTCTCCGTCGCCCTCAGCGATGCGAACGGCGAACCCGACTCCCCCTTGCGGCGGCGGGTAATGGTGCTCAGCATTTCGAACAGATCCGTCATGACGTGCCTTCCTGGTGCAGTTGCCCATGCGTTGCACCATTTGTGCCAGCCCTGCCCCGCACCCGGACCTGCCCGTAATGCCCGTTTCATCTGGGGATGACAAACTGCGTCACCTTTGCCGGCAGCGGTGTAGACGAAAAGCCGACAGCCCCTGTCAACCGCCCGGCAACGCCATGACACGCCTGGCAGATGCGCCGGTTCCCGCTCGCCCTGCATCGCTTGCCGGCCTGGCGGGTTGCGCTCGCACGCTTTCTCGCCAGCGGCCCGGATCTTGCTTTATTAGTTTATGCTTATGTTCTTCTTGAAGGAGTTTTCATGAAAATCACCGCACTCATGCTCGTTGCCGGCCTGTCGGCACTTCATCCTGCTTTCGCGGACACCGTACCGCAGACGCCCGCCGGCTGGCTCGCGCAAATGAGCGACTTCCGCGGCAACACCCTGCCCGCGCGCGCGCCGGAGAATTTCATCGGTTTCCTCAACGCCGCCACCGAGCCCGAATTCCATCAGCAGCGCCTGGGCAACATGAGCGAACCTGCGTACTGGGGCCGCGCCACCGACACGATGGCCAGCCCGGGCATGGTCGGCAACCTGGCCGCCGTCGCCACGCCGCAGACCGTCGTCGCCTGGATGCAGGCCATGATGGACCCGCGCTTCTACGAAGCCGTGGGCACCGTGCTCGGCGACCAGGGAAAATGGATGCGCTGGAGCATGGCCAGCATGGCCCCCGCCAGCTACCAGCCCTTCGTCAAGCCTTTCGACCCTGCCGTGCAGGCACGCTGGCAGACCGAAATGCAGTCACCCGCCAACTGGCAGGCCCTGTTCAATCCCGTGGCCGTCAGCCCCCTCGTCGAGCCTGCACGGTAAGCGGCACCGGACAAGAACCGGTTCGAGCCGTTACAATCGCGCCTCCTCCGGAAACATGAGGAAGCGTGGCCGAGTGGTTTAAGGCACCGGTCTTGGCGCCAGCCCGCATCGCGGGCGCGCTAGTGCAGACTCGCCTTCAGGTGAGTCGGAGCTAAAACCGGCTCGTCGCGCATAGATGGACTTTGAGGAAGCGTGGCCGAGTGGTTTAAGGCACCGGTCTTGAAAACCGGCGATGGTGCAAGCCATCCGTGAGTTCGAATCTCACCGCTTCCGCCAGATTTTTGCGGACGGCGAAGGGAATTGCACACCGCTACCGCCGCTTTGCCGACGGCCCCACTTCCGGGGCCGTTTTTATTGCCACGCGTTGGTGCGAGAATCCCGTCATGTCACGCGTTGCCCCCCTCACTCCGCTCGACCACGACCGCGACAGCGCGGACATGACCTATGTCTATCCGGTCGTGTCGCGCCGCGCGGGCGGCGTGTCGGTGGGCGTCAATCTCAATCCGAACAACGCCTGCAACTGGGCCTGCGTGTATTGCCAGGTGCCCGGTCTGCAACGCGGCACCGCGCCGGCGATCGATCTGGCGCAACTGGAAAGCGAACTGCGCGCGATGCTCGCCGAGATCCTGCACGGCGATTTCATGCGGACGCGGGTACCGGAAGGCGCCCGCCGCCTGAACGACGTCGCGCTCTCGGGCAACGGCGAACCCACCAGCGCGCGCGAATTTCCCGAGGCGATCGAACTGATCGGCCGGGTGATGGCGGATTTCGGTCTGGCTGTCCACGGCGGCACGCCGGAAAAATCAGTCAAGCTGGTACTGATCACCAACGGCAGCCTCGCCGACCGGCCGCGCGTGCAGGCCGGCCTGAAGCGCATGGCCGCATTGAACGGCGAAGTATGGTTCAAGTTCGACAGCGCCACCGCCGCCGGGATGCGCGCGATCAACCAGACGCGCATTTCGCCCGAAAAGCAGTTTGAGCGCTTGTCGGTGGCCTCGCGCCTGTGTCCGACCTGGCTGCAGACCTGCGTATTCGCGATCGACGGCGCGCCGCCGTCGGAAACCGAACAGGCCGCGTATCTCGATGCGGTCGCGCGCATGCGTCGCGAGCGGCTCCCCGTGCAGGGCGTGCTGCTCTATGGCCTCGCGCGGCCCTCGATGCAGCCGCAGGCGGCGCGCCTGTCGGCCCTGCCGGCCGCGTGGCTGGACGCCTATGCGGACAGGATCCGCGCGGCCGGCCTGCCGGTGAAGGTGTCGCCGTGATCCTCGGCATCGGCACCGACCTGCTCGACGCGGAACGCATCCGCGACGGCCTCGCGCGCTTCGGCGAGCACTACGCCGACCGCATGCTGGCGCCGGCCGAACACGCCGGCTACTACGCCAGCCGCGACCCGGCGCGCTTTCTTGCCAAATGCTTCGCCGCCAAGGAAGCTTTCGCCAAGGCGGCCGGCACCGGCCTGCGTGCGCCGGTGACGCTGCGCAACATCGCCGTGCTGCGCGACGCGCAGGGCAAGCCGCACATCGAATGCGCGCCCGCGCTGACCGACTGGCTGGCGGCGCGCGGCGTCGGCGCGCATCATGTATCGCTGTCGGACGAAGGCGATCTCGTTCTTGCCTTTGTCGTGCTGGAACGATCGGTCAGCTGAAAAAATAAAGACCAGGGAGAAGGTATGAAACCAGATTGCAAGCAGGCACGGCCATGACGCTCGGCCCCCTCATGCTCGACGTGGCGGGCGCCGAACTCAGCGACGACGACCGGCGACGGCTTGCCCATCCCCTGGTAGGCGGCGTCATCCTGTTTTCGCGCAACTACCGCGACCCCGCGCAGCTCGAGGCGCTCACCGCCGAGATCCACGCCCTGAAGGCTGCGCCGCTGCTGATCGGCGTCGATCATGAAGGCGGACGCGTGCAACGCTTTCGCGAGGGTTTCACGCGGCTGCCGCCGATGCGCGCGTTCGGCGAGATATGGAACGCGCATCCGCAGCAGGCCAAACATCTCGCGCGCGAGACCGGCTACGTGCTGGCGGCCGAGTTGCGCGCGCACGGCGTCGATTTCAGTTTCGCGCCGGTGCTCGACCTCGACTACGGCGCGTCCAGCGTGATCGGCGACCGCGCCTTCCATCGCGAACCGCGCGCCGTGTTCGAACTCGGACAGGCGCTGATGCTCGGCATGAAGGATGCCGGCATGGCGGCCTGCGGCAAGCATTTTCCGGGGCACGGTTTCGTCGCAGCCGACTCGCACGTGGCTGTTCCGGTCGACGAACGCACCCTGCCCGAGATCGCGCGCGCAGACCTTGCGCCATTCCGTCTGATGACCGAAGCCGGCCTGGCCGCGATGATGCCGGCGCACGTGATCTATCCGCGCATCGACGAGCGTCCCGCCGGCTTCTCGCGCGTCTGGCTGCACGATATCCTGCGCGGCGAACTCGGCTTCGACGGCGCCATCTTCAGCGACGACCTCTGCATGGCCGGGGCGGCCGTGGCGGGCGACGTGGTCGCACGGGTGGAGGCTGCACTCCTTGCCGGCTGCGACATGGCGCTGGTGTGCAACCGCCCCGACCTCGCCGACGAGGTGCTGAGCCGGCTGCAGGTCGACTGGCCCGCGCCGGCGCGCGCACGGCTCGCGCGCATGCACGGACGTCCGCATCCGCCCGGCATGACCATGCTGCGCGAGTCCACGCGCTATGCCGGCGCGCTGCACCACATCGCCGGCCTCGGCGTGGATTCCGGCAGCCTCAACCTGGCCGACCCGACAGACTACTGTGCACGTTCATAGCCGCAACCACACAGAGCATACGCACGGCGATCTCTCGCTGGATCGCGGCGAGACGCACATGCACCATCATCTGGGGCACGCCGGCCACACCGGCAAGCTCCTCGTCGCGCTGCTGCTGACCCTGTCGTTCGCCGGCATCGAGGCGGGCGTGGGCTGGTGGGCCAACTCGCTCGCCCTGCTGGCCGACGCCGCGCACATGGTGACCGACAGTTCCTCGCTGGGACTCGCCGCCGCCGCCGCATGGCTGGCGCGGCGCCCGCCCAGCCTGCGTCATTCCTATGGTTTCGTGCGCGCGGAAATCCTCGCTGCGCTGCTCAACAGCGTGCTGATGCTGGCCCTGATCGGTTTCATCGTGTTCGAGGCCGTCCAGCGCTTCGATGCGCCGCGCGACATCGCCGGGGGCGCCGTCGCCGGCGTTGCCGTCGTCGGCCTCGGCATCAACCTGCTGGTCGCCTGGGTGCTCTCGCGCGGCGAAACCACGCTCAACAGCCGTGCCGCCCTGCTGCACGTGCTGGGCGACGCGCTCGGTTCGGTCGCCGCCATCGCCTCCGGCGTCGTCATCCTCGCCACCGGCTGGACGCCGATCGACCCGCTGCTCTCGCTGTTCGTCGCCCTGCTGATCCTGGTTTCCGCGCTGCGCCTGCTGCGCGAAGTGCTGCACGTCCTGATGGAAGGCGTGCCCCTGCAGATCCAGCTCGAAGCCGTCGGGCGCGACCTGGCCGCGCTGCCCGGCGTGCAGCGCGTTCACGATCTGCACATATGGACCCTGTCGTCGGGCACCATCGCGCTGTCCGCGCACATGGAAATCCGCGACCTGGCGGACTGGCCGCACCTGCTTGCCGCTGCCCGCGAAGCGCTGGCGAAGCGCCACGGCATCACGCACGTGACCTTGCAACCCGAAGTCCTGGCCGTCACCCCCCTGGTACGCGGCGAATGGGTTCGTCCGCGCGACAAGGTCCATCCCTGAAGCGCGTTTTTTCTCCTCGCATCTGAAAATTTTCGATCTCGCCGGTTCTCACGCTTGACATATAAATGAGAATCGTTATTATTCGTAACACATTGACCCTCGGCTCACCCGTATGACCCCCGATTCCGATGCACAGGACAACGACGCCATGCAAGCCGCACACCCCACCTCCATCCGTTCTCCGGTCGAGCCCGGAATGCGGACTTTTCCGTCGGGACCGATCCCGACGGACTTTTTATTCCAGGGCAGTCAGGAAATCCTGATCAGCCACAAGGGCGAGCACTATCGCCTGCGCATCACCAAGAACGGCAAGCTCATTCTCACCAAGTAAGCCGTACCGGCCCACCAGCCGAGCCGAAACACCCCCGCCCGCCCGCGCATCCGCGCCAGCCAGCTCCCACCCGCAAGGAGACTGGCCATGAACACACCGCAAACGCAGGACACCAGTGAAATCGTCATCGCCGCCACGTTGTGGCTGATGCACCGTTACCGGCAGACCGGCAATCGAAAGCTCGCCCGCATGATCGAACAGCATCTCGCCTGGATGCGCGACCGTGCAGCCGCTCCCCGCCTGGCCGACGCCTGCAGTCGCCTGTCGTTCGAATGGCGCTCGCTATCCGCCATCGTTTCCACACGCCCGCATTGAAGGAGCCTTGCATGAACCCGATTGGACAAAGCGTTTCCGGCGTTGTCAGCGAACCCTGCCAGCCTGGCGAGGCCGCGAACGCGCCGCCTGCGAGGGGCAATCCGGCCATGCCTTCGTCGCTGCCGCCCGAGCAGCCACCCATGCGGGACTCGCCAGCCGCCTCTCTCCTCGTCGCCGCGCTGGTCGTACTGCACCAGCCCTGCGCGCGCAACAAGACCGCCGCCCGCCTGCTGCTCGAACGCGCAGCCGCACACGACAGTCTCACGCACGCCGAGCGCGAAGCCTGCCGCAAGCTCGCTGACGATCTGGACATCGAGCGGACAGCGCTTTTCCCCGTCCGCGCAGGGCGTTGCAACATGAAGCTCACCGGCAGGCCACCTGCCCCATCGTCCGTGTCGCTTCACAAGGAGTTTGTCTGATGCTCGCCATTGCCTACCGCTTTCACGTCCTTCCGCGCCATCGTGACGCGTTTCGCCACGCCTGGCAGGCGGCACGCGATGCGTTGACGCATACCGTCGGCTTGCGCGCCCACGATTTCGTCGAACCGCACGACCGGCGCGAAGCCTTCACCCTGTTGCTGGCCTGGGACAACCAGCCCAGCTTCGAGCGTTTCACCCGCACCTGGATCGGCGTCTGGATGCTGAACGGCATGGGCCTCGCGCGCGATGCCTTTTCCAGTCCGATCGAGACCGACATCGGCGAGACGGAATTCATCCCCCGCACAGGCAAACGCGTCGCCTAGCCAGGGCACGGCAGCTGCACTGGGAATGTCGCTCACAGTGCGGACGAGAGGGAACGACACCGGGATTCGTTGCGGTCATGCCCGCCAGCCCCATCTCAAGGCTTGCTCGGGAATTGCACATCGCGCCTCGCTGCCGCGTTGTCGGTTTGCGCAAAATATTAGTCGATACTGATCGATTGACTTATTTAATGCGAATTATTATCATTATTTGCATTGTTAACGCACCGCCGTAAATTGATCCGCCTGGGGCACCCGGTTTGTCTCACAACCGCAAGCCCGTGGCGAAAGGATCGGCGGACCTCATGAACGGAACTGGATTTGCCCGGGATGACGCTTTCGCTGACCGCACCTGCTGCCCTGCATGCCTCGCCGGCTGCGCTGCCGTATTCGGCCCGGCTGTCGCGCATGTCGCTCGCCGGCGTGGCACTCGTGCATGCCGGCGTGCTGGCCGTACTGCTGTTCGCTGCCGACACGCCTGACCCGATCACGCCGCCGCGCCCGATGATTACGGTGAGCCTGATCGAGCCCGAAGTAAAAGAACCCGAACCGCAACCCAGGCCCGAGCCGAAACCGCAACCGCCCAAGCCGCAAATCAAGCCGCTGCCCCCGCCGCCCGTCCTGGTCGCCGAGCGTCCGGTCCCCGTGCCCACACCAGCGGTCGAAGCACCCAAACCCGAGCCCAGGCCCGAACCGGTGCCCGAAGTATTGCCGCCGCCTGTACCGCCCGTGGTGGCCGAAGCGCCGAAACCCGCGCCGCCTCCGCCGCCCACCCCGCCGCGGCCCGCGGACTACCTGAACAATCCCAAGCCGCCCTATCCGGCGCTGTCCAGACGCCTGCGCGAGGAAGGCATCGTGCGGCTGAACATTCTGGTCAACCCGGACGGCAGCGTCGCGCAGCTGGAAATCGCCCGGAGCAGCGGCTTCCCGCGTCTGGACGAGATCGCGTTGAAGACCGTCCAGTCCAGCTGGAAGTTCGAGCCGGCCCGCCAGGCCGGCAAGCCGGTGGCCGCGTGGGTCATCGTGCCGATTCAGTTCACCCTCAGGAGTTGAAATCCATGGAAACCGCCACCCACCCCGCCCAACTGGGCTTCGCCCACTTCATCGCGCAGGCCGACACGCTCGCCCACGTGCTGCTCGTCATCCTGCTGGCGATGTCGGTAATCACCTGGTACCTCATCGTGTCCAAGAGCCTCGCCAACTGGCGCATGAAGAAAAACGCGCAGGCATTCCTGGAACGCTTCTGGAATGCGCCCGGACTGGCGGCAGTGGGCGACTATCTGCAGAAGAACGGCATTAACGATCCGTTCTCGCATCTCACCCACCACGGCCTCAAGGCCGCCGAACAGTTCCGCAACAAGACCGGCTCGCGCCTGATCGAATCCGGCTCGGAAGACGAATTCCTCACCCGTGCCCTGCGCCGCGCCATCAACCAGGACACGGCGCGCCTGGAATACGGCCACACCATGCTGGCTTCCATCGCCTCGTCGGCGCCCTTCGTCGGCCTGTTCGGCACGGTCTGGGGCATCTACCACGCGCTGGTGAACATCGGCATGAGCGGCTCGGGCAGCCTCGACCAGGTTGCCGGCCCGGTCGGCGAGGCGCTCATCATGACCGCGCTGGGCCTGGCGGTCGCCATCCCCGCAGTGCTCGCCTACAACTTCTTCAACCGCGCCAAGCGCCAGATGCTGACCGAAGTCGACGGCTTCGCGCATGACCTGTTCGCCTTCATGTCTACCGGCGTGCGCAACAACACCCGCGTCGAAAAGGACGCCGTCCAGGCCTACGCCGCTTCGTCGGCCGTCGCACCCGTCGCAAGGAGCGCATGATGGCCTTCGGCGGACTCATGAACGACGCCGGCGACGGCGACAACGCGGAAATCAACATGATTCCGCTGATCGACGTGATGCTGGTGCTGCTCGTCATCTTCATCATCACCGCACCGTTGATGACGCATGCGGTCAAGGTCAACCTGCCCGTGGCCTCCAGTCAGCCCAGCCCGGACAAGCCGGAAACGGTCAACCTGTCGATCAAGGCCGACGGCTCGGTGTACTGGAACGCCGAGCCGGTGGACGCCGCCGCCTGGCAGGCGAAGATGGATCTGGCCGCCCACCAGAACCCGCAGCCGGAGATCCACATCCGCGCCGACGGCGACCTCGCCTACCGCAACGTTGCGCAAATCATGTCCGATGCCGCACGCGCGGGCCTGAGCAAGCTCGGCTTCGTCACCGAACCGAACCCGGCCCGTCGGTAACCCCCCCTGTACCCACGCCTAATGCATTGACCCCAATACGGACGAACGATGTTTACACCCGCCCCCTTCAGATACCTGACGCTTGCCAGCGCGATGCTTCTGATCGGCCAGCCCGTCCTGGCTGCCGAGACCGAACTCAAGGCAATCACCGTGAGCAACGTTGCCGAAGGCACAAACCCCAAACTGCGCGATGAGATCGTTGCCACCGAATCGATTGACGCCCGGGAAATCGAGAAAACCGGCGCCACGATGCTGACCGAGGTGCTCGACAAGCAGCCCGGCATTTCGGTCCAGACTGAATGCTCGATCTGCAACGTACGCAACGTCGTGCTCAACAACCTGCCCGGGCGCTACACGACATTGCTGATCGACGGCATCCCCATTTTCTCGTCGGTCTCCTCCGCCTACGGCCTGGACAGCGTCAGCCTGGGCGGCATCGAGCGCATCGACGTCTCGCGCGGCGCGGGCACCAGCCTGATCGCGCCCGAGGCGCTGGCCGGGTCGGTCAACATCGTCACCCGCGTGCCGACCAAGGACGAATTCGTTGCCAACCAACAGTTCGGTTCCTACGGCCAGTGGAAGACCGACGTGTTCGGGGCCAAGGCCCTGGAGGGCGGCGCGTTGACGCTCAATCTGAGCCACGACCAGCACGATACGGTAGACGGCGACGGCAACGGCATTTCCGAATACACGGGCTACAAGCGCAACCTCGGCGGGATCGGCTTTTTTGCCGACGACCTCGGTGGCTTCAAGCTCAAGGGCCGGCTCGATTTCGTCGACGAAAAACGAGGAGGTGGTGCCCTAGGTACCGACTACGATGGCATCAAGGCGGACACCAGCGGCAACCCGTTCGACTGGAGCAAGGGACCGCACGGTTCCCCTTCGACCGCCGGCTGGATCGATCCCAGCGACGGCGTCACGATCATTCCTTACAGCGACGGCCAAGCGGGCATGTCGGAAATCATCTTCACCGATCGCCAGCAATTCATCTCCAGTGCGACCCGCAAACTGGGCGATGGCACGCTGCGCCTCGCCGCGGGCTATGCCAGGCACAAACAGGATTCCTTCTACGAGGGAACCGTCTACAAGGCCACCCAGACCCAGTACTACCTGGAAGCGAGCACCCAGCAGCCGCTCGGCGAGTCGCTGATCACCGCCGGGGTCGACTACCGCTACGAAGATCTCGCCAGCCATGGAAGCTTTGGCGGCACCGTCACCAGCGGCATCGACGACTACGAGTACAAGACCCCCGGCGTCTTCCTGCAGGGCTACCGGGCCTTCTTCGACGGCGCCGTCGAGGTCAACGGCTCGGTGCGCTACGACGATCACAATGTGTTCGGCGGCATTGCCAGTCCCCGCCTGAACGTGCTGTGGACCCATAGCCCCGAGTACAACAGTCGCTTCAGCGTCGGCCGCGGCTTCCGCGCCCCGACCTCCTTCTTCGAGCAGGACCACGGCATCCTCGACACCACCCGCATCGTACGCGAGATCGACAAGGCGGAGACCTCCGACAATGCCTCTTATGCCTTGTCCTACGCCGGCGATCGCCTGGCCTGGGTCGCCACGTTGAACTACAACCGCATCAATAACATGGCGTTGCTCGATCCCAGCCAGTGCGAGGATGGCAGCGGCAACGTGGGCGCCTGCGGCGGCAGCTTTACCACCCCCGTGACCTTGTTCACTTCGGCCCAGAACCCGGTGACCGTCGCCGGGGCCGACTTGACGATGAGCTACAAGCTGACTCCGCAGCTGGAATCCACGCTTGGCCTCGAACACTTCAACTACGACTTCAAAGATCCCGGTACCCTGGCCTTTGCGCGTCCCAACAACCGTGCATACCTGCGGCTTGATTATGAAAGCGGCCCCTGGACCGGCATGGTGCGCGGCACCTGGACCGGCCCCATGGATCTGGCCAAGTTCTACGACTATGCCAACAATCCCCGCTACAACTTCGACGGCACGCCGAAGATGGACGAGAGCCCCAGCTTCTGGGTGGTCGACCTGCGCGGCGAATACCGCGTGAACAAGCAGTGGTCCGCCTACCTCGGGGCAGACAACGTCTTCGACTACAAGCAGTCCGATAAAGAGAACTTCTTGTGGATCGACAGCGCCGGCGCTCTGGACGTGACCCAAATCTGGGGCCCGAGCCGCGGCCGCTTCGTCTACGGCGGGGTGAAGTTCACGCTATGAACGGCGCGCGGACCATGCTGATCTCGATTCTGTTGTCCGCCGGCACGGCCGGCGCGGCGCCGCTCGATTTCGAATTGGCCGCACACGACGCCTTCGTCAGACTTTCCGACCTGCCCCCAAAAACCACGGTAGTCAATTTCTGGCGCTCCGACTGCCCCGCCTGCGTATCCGAAATGCCCCGACTGGCTGGCCTCGCGCAAGACGGTACGACACGCGTGATTGCCGTGGCCGTTCAGCGACCGGCCGAAACCCTGGACGCGCCGCCCGCCGTGCGGGCCGCCTTGCATCCTCCCGTCCTCAGCCTGTACGCGCCGTCCGAACCGCATGGCCTGCTTGCCCGCTTCGGCGACCCGAAGCAGGCGCTGCCGCATACGGTTGTGCTCACCGCTGCGCGCGAAATCTGCACGACGCGGACCGGCGAAGTCGATCACGCGTGGCTCGAGGCCGCGCTGACGCGCTGCACCCGATAACCCGATTGCGCGACATGAACGCCTCCTTCATCGACCAAAATGGATTTTCCGCCGCCGGTCTGGCGCACCCGTACGGGTCAGCAGGCCTTGCATGGGCGTTGCCTGTTCTCGCCAGCCAGAAAGCCAGCCTATGACCCAGAATGCCTGCACGCTCGATCGTTCGGACGATTTCAAGCCCTATCGCATCGAAGCGGTCCGCCCGCCCGCGCAGGCGCCCGAGTGGGGCGAGTGGCTGCGCGAACTGGGTTTCATCCCGGGCGAGAAGGTGATGCTGATGGCGCGCGCGCCGGGCGGCGATCCGCTGGTGGTGCGCGTCGGTTCGAGCACCTTCGCGCTGCGCCGCGCCGAGGCCGCCTGCATCGAGGTTTCGCTGCTGATTGAAGAGGCCGTTTCCGCATGAGCGCCTGCCACGACCCGATCCGCCGCGATCCGGGCGGCAAGACGGCGGTCGTCCACGTGCATCGCGGCGGCCCGCTGGTCGCGCTGGTGGGCAACCCCAACTGCGGCAAGACCGCGTTGTTCAACGTGCTCACCGGCAGCCGCCAGAAAGTGGCGAACTACGCCGGCGTCACCGTCGAGCGCAAGGAAGGCCGCTACCTGACGGCGGCCGGAAAGCCGCTGCGCGTGCTCGACCTGCCGGGCACCTACAGCCTCAACCCGCGCTCGCCGGACGAGAAGGTGACGGTCGATGTGCTGATGGGCCGCGCGCGCGGGGAGAAGCGCCCGGACCGCGTGATCTGCGTGGTCGACGCGACCAATCTGCGGCGCAACCTGCGCCTGGTGCTCGCCGTGAAGCGCCTCGGCCTGCCCTGCGTGGTAGCGCTCAACATGACCGACCTCGCGGCGCGGCGCGGCATCCATGTCGACGCGGACAGGCTGTCGCAGGAACTCGACCTGCCCGTGGTCAAGACCGTGGCGGTCCGCAAGGGCGGCGCGGAGGAACTGCGCACCCTGCTGGATGCCCCGTCGGACACCTGGCAGGCTGCGCTGCAGCCCGTTGCGCCGGCCGAGGCCCACCCGATCTCGATCGAGGCCGACCACGACACGGTGCAGCGCATTCTTGCGAGCCTCGGCCTCGACATGCACGCCCCGCAAACCCTGTCAGACCGCATCGACCGGGTGGTGCTGCATCCCGTTTTCGGCATGCTGCTGCTGCTCGCCGTGCTGTTCCTCATGTTCCAGGCGGTGTTCGCCTGGGCCGAGGCGCCGATGGGCTGGATCGAAGCGGCGACCACCTGGGTGGCCGACACGGTCACCGCCACCCTGCCCGACGGCTGGGTACGCAGCCTGCTCGTCGACGGCATCATCGCGGGGGCCGGCGGCGTGCTGGTCTTCCTGCCGCAGATTCTCATCCTGTTCCTCTTCATCCTGGTACTGGAGGAATCCGGCTACCTGCCGCGCGCAGCCTTCCTTCTCGACCGCATGATGGGCAGCGTGGGTCTGTCCGGCCGTTCGTTCATTCCGCTTCTGTCCAGCTTCGCCTGCGCGATCCCCGGCATCATGGCTGCCCGCACCATCGCCAGCCCGCGCGACCGGCTGGTCACCATCATGATCGCGCCGCTGATGACCTGCTCGGCGCGCCTGCCGGTCTACGCACTGCTGATCGGCGCCTTCATTCCCAAACGCGACGTGGCCGGCGTGTTCGAACTGCAGGGCCTGGTGCTGTTCGGCCTCTACGTCGCCGGCGTGCTCGCCGCCATGAGTATTGCCTGGCTGGCCAAACGACTCACCACCCGCGGCCTGCCGCGCCCGCTGATGATGGAACTGCCCACCTATCACTGGCCCACCCCGCGCAACGTCGCCATCGGCCTGTGGCAGCGTGCGTCGATCTTCCTCCGGCGCGTCGGCGGCATCATCCTCGCGCTCACCGTCCTCATGTGGTTCCTGGCGAGCTTCCCCGCGCCGCCCGCCGGCGCCACCGGCCCCGCCATCGAGTACAGCTTCGCCGGCACGCTCGGTCGCGGACTGGCCACGATCTTCGAGCCGATCGGCTTCAACTGGGAGATCAGTGTGGCGCTGGTGCCCGGCATGGCCGCGCGCGAAGTCGCAGTCAGCGCACTGGGGACCGTGTATGCGCTCTCCGCCAGCGGCGACGATACCGCGCAGGCGCTCACGCCACTGATCGCGCACAGCTGGAGCCTCGCCACCGCGCTGTCGCTGCTGACCTGGTTCGTCTTCGCACCGCAGTGCCTGTCCACGCTCGCCACCGTCAAGCGCGAAACCGGCGGCTGGAAATGGACGCTTGTCATGGCCAGCTACCTGTTCGGGCTGGCCTGGATCGCCTGCTTCATCGTGTATCGCATCGCCGTCGCGGCGGGCTGGGGATGACCCATGCCTGCCGCCTTCCGTTTTTTTCAACCGCCAGCCAGCCAAGCGTTTGCTCCGCCAGCCAGTCGATCATTCAGACCAGGAGCAAACCATGTCCCACGTACGACCGCGCCCGCCCTCGGGCATCCTGCGCCAGCTGATGGCGCGCCTGCAACCCGCCGCCGCGCCTGCCGCGGCCTCGCTCGCCTTCATGATGCTGGCGCCGCA
>JBGAFQ010000010.1:0-59437 GCA_044227195.1 Thiobacillus sp. | reverse complement strand
CTGAAAACCGAACGCGACTTCGTCGGCCGCAAGGCGCTGGAATCCAGCGAAGTGACAAAACAGCTGGTCGGTCTGGTCCTGCTGGACAAGGGCGTGCTGCGCGGCCACCAGGTCGTGCACACCAAACACGGCTCGGGCGAGATCACCTCCGGCACGTTCTCGCCTACCATGCAGCAATCGATCGCACTCGCGCGCATCCCCCTCGGCATCGCCCCGGGCGAGGAAGTCGAGGTGGAAATCCGCGACAGGAAACTGCGCGCCAAGGTGGTGAAGTATCCGTTCGTGCGTAATGGAAAAGTGATGATTTGAGGGGCTAGGGATTAGGGGGTTTGAGCGGCTTCGCCGCGCATTCGATTGAGCGCTAGCGAAGTCCACTACCCCTAGCCCCTAAATCCTAGTCCCTAGTCCCTGACACAACACAGCAACCCCAAGGAACCCAAGCATGTCCATCCCCGCAGACCTCAAATACACCCCCTCCCACGAATGGGTGCGCGTCGAAGCCGACGGCACGCTGACCGTGGGCATCACCCATCACGCGCAGGACCTGCTCGGCGACATGGTCTTCGTCGAAAACCCCGCCGTCGGCCGCGTGCTGACCAAGGGCGAGGAATGCGCCGTGGTCGAGTCGGTGAAAGCCGCATCCGACGTGTACGCGCCCATCGCGGGCGAAGTCGTCGCCAGCAACGGCGATGTCGAATCCAGCCCCGAAGCGATCAACCAGGACGCCTACGCCGCGTGGATGTTCAAGCTCAAGCCCGCCGATGCTGGCGGTATCGGTGAACTGCTCGACGCCGCCGCGTACCAGAAGCTGGTCGAGTCGGAAGCGCACTGAGACAGAACCCATGAAGACCTCGCTGCTTACAGGATTCCTATTTGCTTTGGGCGTCAGCTTCCAGGTGCAAGCTGACGATACCGCTTCAGTAAAAGAACGCTACCAGGGCTTTGCGGAAGGGTTACTTTTGCATGCATCGGTGCTGACTGCGCTGGAAGAATACTGCACTCCGGGTAACCGCAAGGCACAAGCTTATGTTGAGGAGGTTCTCGGGTTTCTGGAAAAAGATCTCGGCGACAGCAATACGATGATGACTCTCGGAAAAAAAGCGGTTCGCGAGATCGATCCCCTAGGGAAGCAAGTTGCTCAAGGGATGCTCGACAAGGTGGGGGGATGTAACAGCGCTGCTTATCCGACTGCTTACAAGTTCACACAAGATCAATATCTCTCGAACCTGCTGAAGCTCATGCAGAAGCAATTCTGACGAGCCTTCCGACCCAGGTTAATTCACCATGCCCTTCATCCCCCACACCCCCGAAGACGTCACCGCCATGCTCGGCGCCATCGGCGCGTCCAGCATCGAGGACCTGTTCGACGAAATCCCGCCCGCGCTCAAGGCGAATCCGAAATGGCAGTCGCACGCCTGATGCAGGAACGCGCGTCGGCCGACGGTTTCTGGTCCAATTTCATCGGCGCAGGCGTGTACGAGCACCACATCCCGGCGGCGATCTGGCAGATCACCACCCGCGGCGAGTTCTACTCAGCGTACACACCCTACCAGGCCGAAGCCTCGCAGGGCACGCTCCAGCTCATCTACGAATACCAGACCATGATGACGCGGCTGACCGGGCTCGACGCGTCCAACGCCTCTCTGTACGACGGCGCGAGCGCCTTGGCCGAAGCCGTGCTCATGGCCGTGCGCGCGCACAAGGGCAAGTCGCGCCGCGTGCTGATGCCGAAAACCGTGCATCCGACGTATCGCAAAGTCGTGCTGACCACGGTGAAGAATCAGGGCATCGACGTCGTCGAACTCGACTACGATGCGGCGACCGGGCGTACCGTGCTGCCGGGCGATCCTGGCGTGTTCGCGGGCTTGGCCATCCCCCAGCCCAACTTCTTCGGCGCGCTCGAAGACGTGCACGCGATGACCGACTGGGCGCACCAACACCAGGCGCTCGCCATTGCGCTGGTCAACCCCACCACGCTCGCGGTGCTCGAAGCGCCGGGCAAGTGGGGACAGACCGGAGCGGATATCGCAGCGGGCGAAGGTCAGCCGCTCGGCGCGCCGCCGGCCTCGGGCGGCCCCTACTTCGGCTTCATGTGCTGCCGCCAGGATTTCGTGCGCCAGATGCCAGGCCGCATCGTCGGCCGCACCGTCGACCTCGACGGCAAACCCGGCTTCGCATTGACCCTGCAGGCGCGCGAGCAGCACATCCGCCGTTCCAAGGCCACCTCCAACATCTGCACCAACCAAGGCCTGGTCGTCACCGCCGCCACGCAGTACCTGTCGCTGCTGGGCCCCGCCGGCCTGGCCAGGGTTGCCTCGGCGAGCCATGCCAATACCGTTGCGCTGGCCGACAAGCTCGCCTCGATTCCGGGCGTGACCCAAGCTTTCTCCAGCCCCTTCTTCCACGAAGTCGTGCTGAAGCTCGGCGATAACGCGCACGACGTGCTGCGTGCGCTGCGCGCCCAGGGCATTCTTGGCGGACTGGACATTTCCGGCTGGTACCCCGAACTCGGGCAGGCGATCCTGGTATGCGTCACCGAGACCAAGACCGCCGCGGACCTCGACCACTACGCGCAACAGATGGAACGCATCCTGTCGAAGCGGCGCGAAGCGCCGCCCTGCGCCTACAAGAGCTGAGGCGGCAAGCATGAGCGAGATTCCACACGATCAAGAATTTTACGCCCTGGCCGACGCCCACATCGACCTTGCCAACCAGCACATGGGCAGCGTCAAGCCATCCAAGGCAAGCGCAGCCATGCTGTTCGCCGCGTCGCGCTTCAACGCCTTCGTCATCATGGCGGCATCCGCCAACAAGGGCGAAATGCTCGCGCAGAAGGAAGCCGCGATCGCGTACTTCCTCAACGAATACGAAACGAACCTGCGCGAGAATATCGACGAACATCTGAAGCGGTACGAAGAATGAGCGGGCAACCCGCTTCCCTCCCAACGACTCAAGGAGAACCATCATGGCAGTGACCCTAGGCGGCAACCCCATCGACGTATCCGGCACCTTCCCCAAGGTCGGCGATACCGCGCCCGATTTCAAGCTGGTCAACAAGGATCTGGCCGACGCGTCGCTTGCCAGCTTCGCCGGCAAGAAGAAAATCCTCAACATCGTGCCCAGCCTGGACACGCCGGTGTGCGCGATCTCGACGCAGAAGTTCAACGCGGCCGCTTCGGACAAGGTCGCCGTGATCGTCATCTCGGCCGATCTGCCCTTTGCGCAGAGCCGGTTCTGCGGCGCAGAGGCGCCGAACGTGACCACGTTGTCGACCATGCGCGGCGGCGAATTCAAGCGCGCCTACGGCGTCGACATCACCAGTGGTCCGCTGACCGGGGTGACCGCCCGTGCCGTGGTCGTGCTCGACGAAGCCAACAAGGTCATCCACGCCGAGCTCGTTCCCGAGATCAAGCAGGAGCCGAACTACGACGCTGCACTGGCCGCTTTGAAGTGAGGGGCCAGGGGTCAGGATTCGGGGGTCAGGGGTGGAGCGGCTTCGCCGCGCCAGTTCGATCCCGATTTTCCCTGACCCCTGCATCCTGAATCCTGATCCCTGACAATCATGCTGATATTCGACCATTCCCGTCCCGGCCGTAGCGCCACCGCCCAGTTGCCCGCCGCCACCGGCGGCCTCGACGACCTGCCCGCCGAATTGCGCCGCAAGCAGGCGCCCGCGCTGCCGGAAGTCTCCGAACTGGACGTGGTGCGCCACTACACGCGCCTGTCGCAGAAGAACTTCTCGATCGACACGCAGTTCTACCCGCTGGGCTCGTGCACGATGAAGTACAACCCGCGCGCCTGCAATTCGCTGGCGATGCTGCCGCAGTTCCTGGCGCGCCATCCCGCTTCGCCGGACGAGACGGGGCAGGGTTTCCTCGCCTGCATGTTCGAACTGCAGGAGATGCTGAAGGACGTGACCGGCATGGCCGGCGTGTCGATGGCGCCGATGGCCGGCGCGCACGGCGAATTCGCCGGGGTGGCGATGATCCGTGCCTACCACGACGCCAAGGGGGACGTGGGACGCCGCGAGATCATCGTGCCCGACGCCGCGCATGGCACCAACCCGGCGACCGCTACCATGTGCGGGTACACGGTCAAGGAGATCCCGACCGACGCGACCGGCGCGGTCGACATCGAGGCGCTCAAGGCCGCCGTCGGTCCGCAGACCGCCGGCCTCATGCTTACCAACCCGTCCACGCTGGGCGTGTTCGAAAAGCGCATCGTCGAAATCCTGAAAATCGTCCACGATGCGGGCGGGCTGGCCTACTACGACGGCGCCAACCTCAACGCGATCCTGGGTTACGTGCGCCCCGGCGACATGGGCTTCGACGTCATCCACATGAACCTGCACAAGACCTTCTCGACGCCGCACGGCGGCGGCGGACCGGGCGCCGGCCCGGTCGGCGTGTCGCAGCGCCTGCTGCCCTTCATGCCGATTCCGCTGGTGCTGAACGACAACGGCTTCTACCGCCTGGCCACCGAAACCGACGTGCCGCAGAGCATAGGCCGCATGTCCGCCAACCTCGGCAACGCCGGCGTGCTGATGCGCGCCTACGTCTACGCGCGCCTGCTCGGCCGCGAAGGCATGCACCGCGTCGCCGAATACGCGACGCTCAACGCCAACTACCTGATGGCGAAACTGCGTGCAGCCGGCTTCGATCTGGCCTACCCCGAGCGCCGCGCCAGCCACGAATTCATCGTCACGCTGAAAAAGCTGAAGGATGCGACCGGCGTGAGCGCGATGGACTTCGCCAAGCGCCTGCTCGACTACGGCTACCACGCACCGACGACCTATTTCCCGCTGCTGGTGCCAGAGTGCCTGTTGATCGAGCCGACCGAGACCGAATCGCGCGAGACGCTGGACGGCTTCGTCGAGGCGATGATCAAGATCAAGCACGAGGCCGAGACCAACCCCGACCTGGTCAAGGGCGCGCCGTACACGCTGCCGGTGCGCCGCCTCGACGACGTCAAGGCTGCGCGCGAACTCGATCTGGCGTATAAACCTGCCGCATGAACGCGCCCCTTCCCTCCGACGGCACCCGCCAGGAAAGCCCTTTCAAGGGCAAGACCGGCCTCAGGCGCGTGATCAACGCGGCAGGCTACTCGTGGGCGGGCCTGGTTGCCGCCTTCCGCCACGAGGATGCCTTCCGCCAGGAAGTCTTCCTCGCCATCCTCCTCATTCCGCTTGCGCTCTATCTTGGCGACACCGCCGTCGCACGCGCGCTGATGATCGGTTCGGTGCTGCTGGTACTCATCGTCGAACTGCTGAACTCGGCGGTGGAAGCCGCCGTGGACCGCATCTCGCTGGAACACCACCACCTCATCAAGCGCGCCAAGGACATGGGCAGCGCCGCCGTGCTGATCGCGCTGCTCAACGTGGTCGCGGTCTGGGGGCTGGTGCTGTTCGGCTGAGCGCCGGCTTTTTTCCACGCCGCTTCTCGCCCGCAAACCAAAAAACGTGCCAATATTGCGGCCGAACCCTAAAGTTGTCCGGCTCCTGTCCGGAAATACTGACGTGTTCCCCACATTCTGATCGCGTGAAGCTCTCGACCGCCTGCCTATTGCTGGGACTCTGCCACCTCGGCCCGGCCGCGGCTCTCGGGCTGGGGGATGTGAGCGTGCGCTCGCATCTGGGTCAGCCCTTGCACGCCACCGTCTCCATACTGGGTGCCGGTCCGGAACTTGCGGCCGACTGCTTCCATGTCGACAGCGCGAACGGCAGCATCGCTGCGCCACTGCGCGCCCAACTCACGCTGGAACGTGCAGGCGACGACCAGGCCGTCCTGCACGTCCGCACGCCGCAGGCTGTCAACGACCCGATCGCGCAATTCGTCCTCGTCGCCGACTGCGAATCGCGTTTGCAACGCGAGTACGTCGTCCTGCTGGACCCACCCCCCGTCGTGGCGACACCCACCCTGTCCGAACCGGCGGCAAGCGCATCGCCCTCCGCGCCGCCGTCCCGCGCAAGCAAGCCGCACACACGCCCGACTTCGACCGCCCTGCCGACCGCCCGCGCCCATGCGACTGCGCCGCGCAAGGCCACGTCCCATTCGGGGGACGCCGGCAGGCCGCGCCTGTTCCTGTCGGGCCGGCACCGCGTAACGCCGGAATCGGAAAAAGCCTTCGCGCTGCGATTCGATACCAATCTGCCCGATCCCGCGCGGATCTCCGCCGAACCCCTGACCGCCACCGAACTGTCCGACGAGAACACGGCGCTCACGCGCAAGCTCGCGCACCTGGAAACGCAACTGGCCGCCCTGCAAAAGCGCAACGCGGAACTCGAGGCCCAGCAACGTGCATCCGTTCGCCCGTCCGTACCGCCGCCCGCCCGGTCGACGCCGAAGTGGCCGCTCTACCTTCTGGCCCTCGGCCTGCTGGGGGGCGCCGTCGCACTGGCGATCTGGATGCGCCGACGCGCGCATGCGGCGGCGGACACCGTACTGCCGGATGTACTCGGCTGGACGCCGCCCGATGCGCCGACAGAACCGCTCGACAGCATGTCCACCATGGACAGCTTGCATTCCGGTCCCGCGCACCCCGTGCGGATTGCGGAAATCCCCCCGCCACCTGTACAGCCCGAAGGCACCGAGGTCAGGGAGGACATCCTCGACCAGGCCGAGGTCTTCATGGCGCATGGCCATGGCGATCTCGCCGTACACCTGCTGCAGGAACATCTGCGCGAGTCGCCGACCGAGTCGCCCGTGCCCTGGCTGCTGCTGCTCGACCTGCTGCACCGCTCGGGCGACACCGCAGGCTATGCGGCCGCCAGCGCCGAATGCCGCCGCTATTTCAACGTCAACCTGTCAGGTCACCCGATCTCTCAGGACGGCGAGCCGCCCGGTCCCGGCATCGAGGCTTATCCGCATGTGCTGGAACAGCTCGTCCACGTGTGGAACACGCCCGGCGTCAACGCCTTCTTCGACGACCTGATCTACGACAAGCGCGGCGGCACGCGCATCGGCTTCGAACCCGGCGCCTACCGCGACATTCTGCTGCTGCGCGACATCGCGCAGCAGCCCCTGCCGCTCGCGGCCTGAGCGTCACCCAAGCGTCATCGACGCTTCATCAATCTGTCGCACGCTGCGCGCATGCTGCGCGGCATGGACGCAGCCGATTTCACCTGCCAGACGCTGCCGTCGATGCGCCCGCAACTGCGCATCGCGGTCGTGACCGAAACCTACCCGCCCGAAGTCAACGGCGTAGCGATGACGCTCGGCCGCGTGGTCAACGGCCTGCAGGTGCGCAATCACCAGATTCAATTGATCCGCCCGCGTCAGCATGCCGACGACGTGCCGCAGCCGACTGCGACGCTCACCGAGCACCTGCAGCGCGGCATCCCGCTGCCGCGCTACGAAGGCCTGAAGATGGGCCTGCCGGCAAAAGCCGCGCTGACGAAGCTGTGGACCAAGCATCGCCCCGACGTGGTGCAGATCGCAACCGAAGGCCCGCTCGGCTGGTCCGCACTCGCCGCCGCCAACAAGCTGCGGCTGCCGGTTGCGAGCGACTTCCACACCAACTTCCACAGCTACAGCAGCCATTACGGTTTCGGCCTGCTGCGCCGCGCCATCGTCGCCTACCTGCGCAAGTTCCATAACAAGGCGGCGGTGACGCTGGTGCCGACCGAAGGCATCCGCCGCGAATTGCTGGCTTACGGCTACGAGAACATCGAGATCATCGGTCGCGGCGTGGACACCAAGCTGTTCCATCCAGGCCGCCGCAGCGCCGAACTGCGTGCGCAGTGGGGCGTGGGCGAAAACGATCCGGTCGCCCTGTATGTCGGCCGCCTGGCCGCCGAGAAGAACCTCGCCCTGGTATTCGCCGCCTACGACGCGATGCGCGCAGCGAATCCCGCCACCCGCCTGGTTCTGGTGGGCGACGGCCCGGAGCGCGCGAGCTGGCAGTCCAGACGTCCCGACGCGATTTTCTGCGGCACGCAGATCGGCGAGCCCCTGGCCGCGCACTACGCGTCCGGCGACGTGTTCCTGTTCCCCAGCCTGACCGAAACCTGGGGCAACGTCACCATCGAGGCGATGGCCTCGGGACTGGCCGTCGTCGCCTACGACTGCGCCGCCGCCGAGGAAGTCATCCGCCACGGCGAGAACGGCCTCAAGGCCACCCCGGAAGACGAGGCCGCGTTCGCCGCGCTGGCGGCGGAACTCGCGCTCGATCCCGCGCGGCAGCGCAGGCTTGGCCGCGCCGCCAGCGCGCGTGCCGCACAGCTTTCCTGGGACGCCATCGTCGATGGTTTCGAACGCGTGCTGCTGCGTCTGGCGCAGCCGCAGGCCGCCCCGGACGCCGATCTGGACTGGTCTGTCGCCCGCTCGACCTGAAGGAACCACCATGCGCGATACCCGACTCGGTCTGGTTGCCCATCACGGTCTCGAACGCCTCGCCGCACGCGAACATGCCTGGCTGGAACGCCTGAACGGCGTACGCCTGCCGGACTGGGAAGTCGCGCTCTTCCGCGCCGCCAGCCGGCTCGGCGATGGCGTGTTCTGGTACGTGCTGATGGCTGCGCTGCTGGTGTGGGCCGGTCTGGATGCGCTGCAACCCGTGTTGCACATGATCGCGGCGGGCCTCATCGGCACGCTGGCCTACAAATGGCTGAAAGGCGCGACCGAGCGGCCGCGCCCCTATCAGGTCTGTTCGGCGATCTGCTGCCTGACAGCGCCGCTCGACCGGTTCAGTTTTCCCTCCGGTCATACCCTGCATGCGGTGGTGTTCAGCGTCGTCGCCACGGCCCATTACCCGACGCTCGGCTGGCTGGTGTGGCCGTTCACCGCGCTGGTCGCGCTGTCGCGCCTGGTGCTCGGTCTGCACTACATGAGCGACGTGGCGGTCGGCGCGCTGCTCGGCGCCGGCATCGCGGCGGCCACCCTCGCGCTCTGAGCGTTCCGGCTCATTCCCTGATCTGCTGATCGCCTATGCCGCCTGCTTCAGCACGGCGGCTTCCGCGTCGAACAGGTCCCCGGGCAGCGGCATGCGGCAGGCCACCAGCTCCGGCGCATGCGCGGCGATGCGCGCACGCGCCACTTCCGCCGGCGGACAATCCGCCAGCCAGGCCGGTGCCTCGCCCGCCAACACGCGGTTCATTTGCGGCAGACGGCTGGTCGTTTCCTGGATGTAGTAGTCGAAGCGCGCAGCGAGCGCGCGGTCGAACAAGCGGCCGGCGCCGTGCAGCAGGTTCGGCAGCCGGCTGTGCCGCAGCAGGCGCTCGGCGCCGGACAGCTGGCGGATCGCGCGGCGCGCGATCTCGGGCGTGCAGCCGAAATTGGCCGTCACGTAATCGACGAGCCAGGCGTCGGCCTGCAGCAGCGTGGCGGGCGGGCGGAACAGATGGCGTGCGATGTGGCGGTCCATCGCCCACTCCGACGCGGCGTGCGTGAGCATCGGCACGTTCCACCACAGATGCTCGTGCGCGGGAACGAAATGGTTGTGCGCGATGATGTCCACCCACAGGTGGCTCATCGCGCCGACCGCACAGGCACGCGCCTCGTCGTCGGCAGCGTTGTCGAGCAGCGCGTGCGCGGTCTCCCAGCGGTGGCTGGCGTCGAACGCGCGCGTGCCGGCCGTCGTGCCGACCAGCGCCAGGTCGGGCAGGCAGGCACCCGCCACCAGCCGCTGCGGAAACCGGCGCACTGCGCGCCGCAATGTGGGGTCGAACAGCGGTACCGCCCACACCAGCAGCTGCGCGAAATAGACGTGGGTGTACAGACCCCACGCCAGCGCGTCGCCGGCGAACAGGAGCGCCGGAATCGACCACAGGAAGACGGTGCGTCGCGTGTTCATGCGCGCAGCATGGAAGCGCCGCATGACCGTGCGCTGTCAGTGCGATGAATCTTCGATGAAACCGGGAAATTGCGGCCTGCGTATAATCGCGGCTGTCGTATCCAGCCAACACGTCCACTATGCGCACGCTCATCTGCGGTTCTCTCGCCTTCGATTCGATCATGGTGTTCCAGGATCACTTCAAGCATCACATCCTGCCGGACAAGATCCACATGCTGAACGTGTCCTTCCTGGTGCCCGAACTGCGCCGCGAGTTCGGCGGCTGCGCGGGCAACATCGCGTACAACCTTAAACTGCTCGGCGGCAAACCCGTGATCATGGCCACCGTGGGCGACGATTTCGACGTCTATGCGACCCGCCTCGACGCGCTCGGCATCACGCGCGAGGCGGTACGCCATCTGCCCGGCACCTATACCGCGCAGGCCTTCATCACCACCGACCTCGCCGACAACCAGATCACCGCGTTCCATCCCGGGGCGATGAATTTCTCGCACGAGAACGACGCCTCGACGGCACGCGACATCAAGCTCGGCATCGTCTCGCCCGACGGCCGCGAAGGCATGCTGAATCACTGCCGCCAGTTCCGCGCAGCGGGCATTCCGTTCGTGTTCGACCCAGGCCAGGGCATGCCATTGTTTTCCGGCGAGGAACTGCTGGAGATGGTCCAACTCGCCGACTACGTCACGCTCAACGATTACGAGGCCGAACTGCTGCAGGCGCGCACCGGCCTCGCGCTCGATGCATTGGCGGCAAAAGTGAAATGCCTGGTGGTGACGCGCGGCGAAGCCGGCTCGCGCTTCTACGCCGACGGCACGGTCGTCGACATTCCCGTCGTGCCCGCCCGCGCGGTGGTCGATCCCACCGGCTGCGGCGACGCCTTCCGCGCGGGCCTGCTGTACGGCATCGCGCGTGGCTGGGACTGGGAAACGACGGGCCGGCTGGCCAGCGTGATGGGGTCGATCAAGATCGAGCATCGCGGCGGGCAGAACCACGCTCCCGCCCACGCCGACATCGCGGCGCGTTACGAAGCCGCTTTCGGCTGTGCGCTGCCTGCCTGACAGGCCGGTTGCGTGCAACTATCCTGAAACTGTCTGCGGATGATGCTGTCCCAGATGCACGCAACGCCCGAAACCGTTTCGCAAGGAGTCGAACCATGAAACCGATGCATGCCTTTGCCGCACTCGCGGTCGTTTCCACCCTGTTGTTCGGCTGCGCCTCGGGCACCGGCGGCAAGGACTACAGCCGCGAGCAGACGCGCACGGTGCAGGAAGTGCAGATGGGCATCGTCGAAGCCGTGCGCGAGGTGAACATCGAAGGTACCAAGACGCCGATCGGTGCAGGCGCAGGGGCCGTGGTCGGCGGCGTGGCCGGCAGCACGGTCGGCGGCGGCAAGGGCAGCGTGGTCGGCGCAGCGGTCGGCGCCGTGCTGGGCGGCCTCGGCGGCGCGGCGGCGGAGGAGGCGATCACCCGCAACAAGGGCGTGGAAATCACGGTCAAACTCGATTCCGGCCGCCTGATCGCCATCACCCAGACCGCGGACGAGACCTTCCAGGTGGGCGACCGCGTGCGCATCCTGTCCGGCGGCGGCACCACGCGCGTATCGCACTGAACCGCGCCGACGCAGCCGCGTCGCGTCATCGTTTCGCAACCTGGCCGTCACGCCGGATTCACACCGCCTCCCTAAGCTGGGCGCATTCCTTTTTCGGGAGCGCCCCATGCTCGACGTTCGCAGCACCGCCCAGATCGCCCCGGCCAGCCGCTACCACGTATCGCTGGCGGTGGACGACGCCGAAATCCGCGAGGCCCAGCGCCTGCGCTACAAAGTCTTCGCCGAGGAGATGGGTGCACGCCTGTCCACCATCCTGCCCGGCCACGACATCGACCTCTACGATCCCTTCTGCGACCACCTGCTGGTGCGCGAGCTGGAAAACGGCGAGGTCGTCGGCACCTACCGCATCCTCTCGCCCGAATCCGCCAAGCGCGTCGGCAGCTACTATTCCGAACAGGAATTCGATCTCACGCGACTGAATTTCCTGCGTCCGCGCATGGCCGAACTGGGCCGTTCCTGCGTGCATCCGGACCATCGCAGCGGATCGGTCATCGCCCGTCTGTGGCTGGGGCTGGCCGACTACATGACGCGCCATGGTCACGAATACATCGTCGGTTGTGCGAGCATCGCCATGAACGACGGCGGACACATCGCCGCCCGGGTCTACCGCCAGACCGCCGAACGCCATCTCGCGCCGATCGAGTGGCGCGCCGCGCCGCGCTACCGTTTGCCGGTCGAATCGCTCGACGACGGCCAGGCGGCGCCGCTGCCGCCGCTGATCAAGGGCTACACCCGCATGGGCGCACTGGTGTGCGGCGAGCCGGCGTGGGATCCGGATTTCAACACTGCCGACCTGCTGATGCTGCTGCCGATGGCGCAGCTCAATCGCGGCTATGCCCGGCGCTTCCTCGGATGAATGCGAGGGGCGCTGCCTGGGCTGCCGGGCAAGCGTCGCCCCCGCCTTGCGGCGCGCGCCTTACAATGCGGACGTGACTGTCCGCCTGCGCACCGCCATCCGCCGTTTCATCCGTATCGCCCTGCTGGCCGTTCACCTTGTGGCGGGCGTGCTGCTGGCCGCGCTGGCCCTGCCATTTCTGAACCTCGCCCGACGCGATGCGGTGATCCGCTGGTGGGCTGGCCGCCTGCTGCGCGTGCTGGGCGTGCGCCTGCAGGCGACCCCGCCGCCCAGGCTGCCCGACGGTGCACTGCTGGTCTGCAACCACGTGTCGTGGCTGGATATCTATCTGATTCTCGCCGCATGCCGCGTGCACTTCGTTTCCAAATCCGAGGTGCGCGGCTGGCCGGTACTGGGCTGGCTGGCGCACAAGGTCGGCACGCTGTTCCTGGAACGCGGCCGGCGCGCCGACACCGCACGCATCAACGCCGAGATGCGCGCGCTGATAGGCCGGGGCCAGTGGGTGGCGGTGTTCCCCGAAGGCACGACCAGCGACGGGCGCGGACTCAGGCGCTTCCTGCCCTCGCTGCTGCAGCCTGCGGTGGAACTCGATTGCCCGGTGGTGCCCGCCGCGCTGCGCTACCGCACCCTTGACGATCAATACAGCGCCGCGCCCGCCTACATCGACGACATCAGCCTGTGGGACAGCCTGAAGCGCATCGTCGACGAGCCCGGACTGGTTGCCGAACTGCAGTTCGGCGCGCCCATCCGGCCGGACGGCCACCGGCGCGAACTCGCGGCGGCCGCCGAAGCGGCAACGGCTAGGCTTTTGGGGGACGTGCCTGCGGACACCCCACCGCAAACGCCTGCCTGTCCTCCAGCCGCATCGCGGTAAGCCGGCCGCCCCACAGGCAGCCGGTATCCAGCGCAATCAGATCGGGACGATTCATCAGCCCCAGCGTGGACCAGTGGCCGATCACGCAGGTCGTGCCGGCACTCGCCCGGCCCGGTACCTCGAACCAGGGCAGCCAGGGGGCCGGCTGCGTCCCTGGCGCGCCCTTGTGGTGGAACTCCATCTCGCCTGCAGGCGAGCAGTAACGCAGGCGCGTGAAGGCGTTGACGATGACGCGCAGGCGCTCGACGCCGGTCAGCGCCGTGTCCCACGCCACCGGTGCGTTGCCGTACATGCGTTCGAAGAAACCCCGGTAATCCGTCCCCTGCAGGGCGGCCTCGGCCTCGGCGGCGCACGCCATCGCGTCGTGTGCCGTCCAGTCCGGCAGCACGCCGGCATGGACGAGCAGGAAACCCCGTTCGAGCCAGGCCAGTCTGCGGTGGCGCAGCCAGTGCAGCAGTTCGTCGCGGTCGGGGGCCGCCAGCACAGCGTCGAGCGTATCGCCCTTGTGCGCGCGGCCGTAGCCTTCGGCAAGCGCGAGCAGATGCAGATCGTGATTGCCGAGCACGCAGATGGCGGCATCGCCGAGGTCCCGGATGAAGCGCAGCACACCCAGCGAATCCGGACCGCGATTGACCAGATCGCCCACGAACCACAGCCGGTCGGCCGCGGCATCGAAACGAATGGCATCGAGCAGGCGCAGCAGCGATTCCCGGCAGCCCTGAATGTCGCCAATGGCATAGGTAGGCATATAAAATACGGTCTCGTTTGCGCCTTGTGTCCCGCATCATAGCGCGCCCGCTTCCCCTCCTTGTGACGCCCCGCATGAAACCCCTGATCCGCCTGTTTTTCCGTACCGTACGCGCCGTGCTCGGTCCTTTCCTGCTGCTGGGCAACTGGCTGACGCGCCCGAAGGGAATCCAGCGCAGTCCGGACGCACAGGCGGCGGTGGACGCGCGTACCCGCGCGCTTGCGCTCTACCATTTTCCGACCTGTCCGTTCTGCATCAAGACGCGGCGCGCCATGCAGCGGCTCTCGCTGAACATCGAGTTGCGCGATGCGAGGAACGACGCCGGTCATCGTGACGCACTGATCGCCGGTGGCGGCAAGCCGCAGGTGCCCTGCCTGCTCGTCGAACGGGACGGCCGGCAGACCTGGCTGTACGAGTCCGATGCCATCGTCGCCTGGCTGAACCGCGAATTCGGCGCGGCATGAGCCTGCTCGCCGCGCTCAATCCGCCGCAACGCGAGGCGGCGAAGTATCTCGATGGCCCGCTGCTGGTCCTGGCCGGCGCGGGATCGGGCAAGACCCGCGTCATCACGCACAAGATCGCCTATCTCATCGGCGAATGCGGCTACAAGCCGGGCTCGATCGCCGCGATCACCTTCACCAACAAGGCCGCGCGCGAGATGCAGGACCGCGCAGCGAAGCTCACGCAGGGCGTCAACACCAAGGGGCTGATCGTCACCACCTTCCACTCGATGGGCCTGCGCATGCTGCGCGAGGACGCGGGCCACGCCGGCCTGAAGCCGGGGTTTTCCATTCTCGATTCCGCGGATGCGATGCAGATCGTGTCGGAGATTCTGAAGACCACCGACAAGCAGGAAATCCGCCGTGCCGTCTCGCGCATCTCGCTGTGGAAGAACGAACTGCTGTCGCCCGCCGCCGCGCTCGCCGCCGCCGGGGACGACAACGCCCGCGCCTACGCGAAGATCTACGACCGCTACGACGCCACCCTGCGCGCCTACCAGGCGGTCGACTTCGACGACCTGATCCGCCTGCCTGCGGAGCTGCTGGATACCCACGCCGCGCTGCGCGAAAAGTGGCAGAACCGCCTGCGCCACATCCTGGTCGACGAATACCAGGACACCAATGCGGCGCAATACCGGCTGCTGCAGAAGCTCACCGGCGTGCGCGCCGCGTTCACCGCGGTGGGCGACGACGACCAGGCGATCTACGGCTGGCGCGGCGCCTCGGCCGACAACCTGCGCCAGCTGCGCGACGACTACCCGCATCTGCACGTGGTGAAGCTGGAGCAGAACTACCGCTCGACGGTACGCATCCTCAAGGCCGCCAACAACCTCATCGCCAACAATCCGAAGCTGTTCGAAAAGCGCCTGTGGAGCGACCTCGGCGTGGGCGACGCGATCCAGATCATGCCCACGCGCGACGACGAACACGAGGCCGAGTCGGTGGTGATGCGCCTCCTGTCGCACAAATTCCAGCACCGCACCGCGTGGCGCGACTACGCGATCCTCTACCGCGGCAACTACCAGGCGCGCGTGTTCGAGCAGGCGCTGCGCAACGAGAAGGTGCCGTATCAATTGTCGGGGGGACAGTCCTTCTTCGACCGCGCCGAGATCAAGGACGTGATCGCCTATCTGCGCCTGATCGCGAACGGCGACGACGACCCCGCCTTCATCCGCGCCGTCACCGCGCCGAAGCGCGGCGTCGGCGCGGCCACCCTGGAGAAGCTCGGCCAGGTTGCCGCCACGCTTCACGTCAGCCTGTTCGAAGCGGTGTTCTCGGCCGCCGCCGCCGCGCAGATCGGCGAACGTCAGCTCGCGCCGCTCACCGAGTTCTGCCAGTTCATCAACCGTTTCGAGGCGCGCGTGGCGCGCGAGCCGGCGGGCGAAGTACTGGATGACCTGCTGAAGACGATCAACTACGAAGCCTGGCTGTTCGACCAGGACGACGAGCGCGCGGCACAATCAAAATGGAACAATGTGCTCGAATTCGCTGCCTGGATCGCGAAGAAGGGCGAGGAAGACGACAAGGATCTGCTGCAGCTCACCCAGACCATCGCACTGATCACGCTGCTGGAAGGGCGCGAGGACGAGGAACCCGACGCGGTGCGGCTCTCGACCCTGCATGCCGCCAAGGGCCTGGAGTTCGGCCACGTGTTCCTGGTCGGCGTGGAGGAAAACATCCTGCCGCACCGCGACGCGGTGGACGAAGGGCGGCTGGAGGAGGAACGCCGGTTGATGTACGTCGGCGTCACGCGGGCGAAGAAATCGCTGACGCTGTCCTACTGCTCGCGGCGCAAACGGGCACGCGAATCGGTATCGTGCGATCCCTCGCGTTTCATCGACGAACTGGGCGACGACATCCGGCGACCGGATGCCGCGCCCGATGCGGAAACCAAGGCCAGCGGCAGCGACCGGCTGGCCGCGCTGAAGGCGATGCTCGGCTAGCGCCGCGGCAGGCTTACAGCGTCAGAATCCACTTCGACAGGGCTTTCGCATCGGCCGGCGAGATTTTCTGCGCGGGCATCGGAATGGCGCCCCACTTGCCCTTCGAGCCTTTGGTCATGCTGTCGGCCAGCATGGCTTCAGCCGTTTTATCGCTCTTGTATTTGGCAGCGATGTCTTTGAACGAAGGGCCCAGAACTTTCTTGTCGACCTGGTGACAGCTCATGCATTTGCTTTTAGCCGCCAATTCCGGACTGGCATGTACAGGCGCAACGTAAAGGGGCAGGGCGAGGGCGATCAGGGCAGCATATTTTTTCATTACAGCGCTCCATTCATAATAGGACAACGGCATCCTTTGATAATTATATTCAAGCCTGTGCTCATGTCCAGTCCCGCCTAAACAGTGCCTGTTGGCGCTGCGTGCATGAAAAAGGGGGCGCCACAGCGCCCCCTTTGGACAAGGCCAGAGGATGATCAGTTGACCTTGGGATCCAGTTCGCCCTTGTCGTAGCGCTTCTGCATTTCTTCCAGGCTGAAGACCTTCTTGATCTTGCTGGCCTGGCCTGCGGCGCCGAAGGCTTCGTAACGGGCCTGACAGATGCCGGTCATGGCCTTGGTGGCTTCCTTGAGGAACTTGCGCGGGTCGAAGTTCTTCTTGTCCTCGGCCAGGTGCTTGCGGATGGCGCCGGTGGAGGCCATGCGCAGGTCGGTGTCGATGTTCACCTTGCGCACGCCGCTCTTGATGCCGGCCACAATCTCTTCGACCGGCACGCCGTAGGTCTGGCCCATGTCGCCGCCGTAGCTGTTGATGATGGCGAGCCAATCTTCCGGCACGGAGGAAGAGCCGTGCATCACTAGGTGCACGTTGGGAATGCGGGCGTGGATTTCCTGCACGCGGTCGATGCGCAGCACCTTGCCGGTGGGCTTCTGGGTGAACTTGTAGGCGCCGTGCGAGGTGCCGATGGCGATGGCCAGCGCGTCCACCCTGGTCTTGGCGACGAAATCGGCGGCTTCGTTGGGGTCGGTCAGCAGCTGGTCGTGCGACAGCTTGCCTTCGGCGCCGTGGCCGTCTTCTTCGCCCGCCATGCCGGATTCCAGCGAACCCAGACAGCCCAGTTCGCCTTCCACGGATACGCCGCAGGCATGCGCCAGATCGACCACCTTGCGCGTCGTGTTGACGTTGTATTCGTAGGAGGAAGGGGTCTTGGCGTCTTCCATCAGGGAGCCGTCCATCATCACCGAGCTGAAGCCGGACTGGATGGAGCGGAAGCAGATGCTGGGGGAGGCGCCGTGGTCCTGATGCATGCAGATCGGGATCTGCGGATACATCTCGATGGCGGCCAGAATCAGGTGGCGCAGGAAGGGCTCGCCTGCATAGGAACGCGCACCGGCGGAACCCTGCAGGATCACCGGCGAATCGACGGCAGCGGCGGCTTCCATGATGGCCCGGACCTGTTCCATGTTGTTGACGTTGAAGGCAGGCAGGCCATAGCCGTTTTCGGCGGCATGATCGAGCAGTTGACGAAGGGAAATCAGGGCCATTTGTAGAGTCTCCTAGAGGTTAAAAAATGTGCGGAAAAATCAGGATTTTTTCGAGCCGCCCACACGGACGATTTTCATCGTGTTGGTCCCCCCGGACTGGCCGATGGGTTCGCCGATGGTCAGCAGGATCAGATCGCCTTCGCGCACCGCGCCGCGCCGGCGCAGTTCTTCTTCCGCCTCCGCCAGCAACACGTCGCGCTCCTTGGTCGCGGTTTTCAGGTTGATGGGGTAGACGCCACGGAAAAGAGTAACTTTTCTACGGGTTTCGACCTGAGGTGTCAAGGCGTAGATCGGCACCCGGGTAGAGAGCCGGCTCATCCAGAGACAGGTGTTTCCGGATTCGGTCAGCGCGGCGATCGCCTTGATGTTGAGATGCACCGAAGTGAACACGGCCGACATCGCGATCGCCTCGTCTGCGCGCAGGAAGCTCTTCATCAGGCGGTCGTTGGAAAAGCCGGGTTCGGCTTCCTTCTCGGCCTCCAGGCACACGCGGTCCATCGCCTGCACCGCCTCGACCGGGAACTGGCCGGCGGCGGTCTCGGCCGACAGCATCACGGCGTCGGTACCGTCGAGCACGGCGTTGGCCACGTCCGAGACTTCGGCGCGAGTGGGAATCGGGCTGCTGATCATCGATTCCATCATCTGGGTCGCGGTGATCACGGTCTTGTTGCGTTCGATCGCCAGACGGATCATGCGCTTCTGCAAGGCCGGCACGGCGGCGTCGCCGACTTCGACCCCGAGGTCGCCGCGCGCCACCATGATGGCGTCGGACGCTTCGAGGATTTCCTCCAGATGTTCGATCGCCTCGGTGCGCTCGATCTTGGCGACTAGCTGGCTCTTGCCGCCCGCAGCACGCAGCAGTTCGCGCGCCTGCCGCATATCGGCGCCGGAGCGCGGAAACGACACTGCCAGATAGTCCGCCTTCAGCGCGGCGGCCGTCTTGATGTCCTCGATGTCCTTCTCGGTCAGCGCGGCGGCGGAAAGGCCGCCGCCCTTGCGGTTGATGCCCTTGTTGTTGGACAGCACGCCACCCTGCACCACGGTGCAATGGATCTCGGTGCCCTTGACGTCTTCGACCCAGAATTCGATACGGCCGTCGTCCAGCAGCAGGGTCACCCCGCGCTTCACGTCGTTCGGCAATTCCTTGTAATCGAGGCCGACGCGGGTCTGGTCGCCGAGCGTACAGGCTGCGTCCAGAATGAACATGTCGCCCTTGGCCAGCGTGATCTTGCCGTCCTTGAACTTGCCGATGCGGATCTTCGGGCCCTGCAGATCGACCAGCACGCCGACCGCGCGGCCGCGCGCGCGCGCCAGCGAGCGCACGAGTTCAGCACGATCGATATGGTCCTGCGCGGAACCATGGGAGAAGTTGAGGCGCACCACGTCGATGCCCGCCTCCATCATCCGGTCCAGGGTTTTGGCATCGGAACAGGCAGGGCCGAGCGTGGCGACGATTTTGGTTCTGCGGATCATGTTTGGTGAGCAGTAAGCGGTAAGCAGCACGCGGTAAAAACAAAAACGGTGAGCGGGAACCGCTCACCGTTTTCAGATTGCTGCTTACCCTTGGGCACGTTCCTCCAGAATCGCCACGGCGGGGAGCACCTTGCCTTCGAGGTACTCGAGGAAAGCGCCGCCGGCGGTCGAAATGTAGCTGACCTTGTCGTAGATGTCGTACTTCTGGATGGCCGCGATCGTGTCGCCGCCGCCTGCGAGGCTGAAGCCCGGCGCGTTGGCGATGGCCATCGACACGGTCTTGGTGCCTTCGCCGAACTGGTCAAATTCGAACACGCCGACCGGGCCGTTCCACACGATGGTGCCGGCCTGGGCGATGATGTCGGCCAGCTCCTGCGCGCTCTTCGGGCCGATGTCGAAAATCATGTCGTCGTCGGCGACTTCGTCCGCGTTCTTCAGCACGGCGGGTTCGTTGGCGTCGAACTGCTTGCCGCAGACCACATCGACGGCGATGGGGATCGAGGCGCCGCGCGCGGCCATTTTCTCGATCAGCGCCTTGGCGGTCGGGATCAGGTCGTGCTCGCACAGCGACTTGCCGACGTTCTTGCCCATGGCGGCGAGGAAGGTGTTGGCGATGCCGCCGCCGACCACCAGCTGATCGACCTTTTCCGACAGCGCTTCCAGCACGGTCAGTTTGGTGGAAACCTTGCTGCCGCCGACGATGGCGACCATCGGGCGCGCCGGGTTGGCCAATGCCTTGGCCAGCGCATCGAGTTCCTCGGTCAGCAGGATGCCGGCCGCGGCGACCGGCGCGAACTTGGCAATGCCATGGGTCGAGGCTTCGGCGCGGTGCGCGGTGCCGAAGGCGTCCATCACGAACACGTCGCACAGCGCAGCATATTTCTTCGCGGTCTCGTCGACGTTCTTCTTCTCGCCCTTGTTGACGCGGCAGTTTTCCAGCACGACCAGCTCGCCGTCGGCCACGTCGAAGCCGCCGTCGGTCCACTCGCGGATCAGGCGGATGTTCTTGCCGAGCTTCTGCGCGATGACGTCGACCACGGGTTTCAGCGAATCCTCTTCCTTGAACTCGCCTTCGGTGGGACGGCCGAGGTGCGAGGTGACCATCACCTTGGCGCCGGCCTTGAGGCAGTGCTCGATGGTGCGCATCGACGCGGTGATGCGGGCGTCGGACGTGACCTTGCCGTCCTTGACGGGCACGTTCATGTCGGCGCGGATGAAGACACGCTTGCCAGCGAGATCGAGATCGGTGACGCGTTTGAATGCCATGTTTGTGTTCTCCACGGAAAGGTAAGGTTTAAGGGTTGGCGCGCCGATCGGGCCGCGCCAGGCCTTAAGGCTCACTTGTGAGTGAGCGGAGCGCGGTGAGGCAGCAAGCGGACCCGCTCACTGCCTCACCGCTTACCGCTTACTTCGCAACGTGCTCGACGAAGCGGAGCATGTTGCAGGTGTAGCCGTACTCGTTGTCGTACCAGGCAACGACCTTGACGAAGGTGCCATCCAGCGCGATGCCGGCTTCGGCGTCGAAGATCGACGAGTAGCCGCAACCGCGGAAGTCGGTGGAAACCACTTTCTCGTCGGTGTAGCCCAGGGTCTTGCTGATGTCGCCGGACGACGCGGCGGCCTTCATCGCGGCGCAGATGTCCGCGTACTTGGCTTCCTTGTTCAGTTCGACGGTCAGGTCGACGACGGAGACGTCGGAGGTCGGCACGCGGAAGGCCATGCCGGTCAGCTTGCCGTTCAGCTCGGGTAGCACGACGCCCACGGCCTTGGCAGCGCCGGTCGACGACGGGATGATGTTTTCCAGGATGCCGCGGCCGCCGCGCCAGTCTTTCTTGGAGGGGCCGTCGACGGTCTTCTGGGTGGCGGTGGCGGCGTGCACGGTGGTCATCAGGCCGCGCTTGATGCCCCAGTTGTCGTTCAGCACCTTGGCGACGGGCGCCAGGCAGTTGGTGGTGCACGAAGCGGCGGAGACGATGGACTGGCCGGCGTAGGTGGTGTGGTTCACGCCGTACACGAACATCGGGGTCTTGTCCTTGGACGGGGCGGACATGACGACCTTCTTGGCGCCGGCCTTGATGTGGGCCTGGCAGGATTCGTCGTCGAGGAAGAAGCCCGTGCATTCCAGCACGATGTCGGCGCCGACTTCGTTCCACTTCAGGTTGGCGGGATCCTTCTCGGCGGTCAGGCGGATCTTCTTGCCGTTCACGACCAGATTATTGCCGTCGACGGCGATGTCGCCCTTGAAGTTGCCGTGCACGGAATCGTACTTCAGCATGTAGGCGAGATAGTCGGGCTCGAGCAGGTCGTTGATCGCGACCACTTCGATGCCGGGAAAGTCTTTCGCGATCGCGCGGAACGCCATGCGGCCGATGCGGCCAAAACCGTTGATGCCAACTTTGATTGCCATTTTGCAGTCTCCAGTGAGGTTGAAAATCTTTTTCTAGGGGTCAGGATTCAGGGATCAGGATTCAGGGGATGAGCGGGCTGCGCCCGCGCTTTCGAGAAGGCGCGACCATCGGCCGCTACGCTCTTCACCGCGGCCGCGACGGCCTCGGTCGTGATGCCGAAGTGCTTGAACAGCGCCGGCGCGGGAGCGGATTCGCCGAAGCTGTCGATGCCGATCACCGCACCTTCCAGACCCACGTACTTGCGCCAGAAGTCGGTCACGCCGGCTTCGACGGCAACGCGCGGCAGGCCCTTGGGCAGCACGCTGGCCTTGTAGGCGGCGTCCTGCCTGTCGAAGGTGTTGGTCGAGGGCATGGACACCACGCGCACCGCGATGCCTTCCGCAGCCAGCGCTTCCTGCGCCTTCACGGCGAGTTCGACTTCGGAGCCGGTGGCGATGATCACGGCCTTGGCGCCGGCGGCGTCCTTCAGCACGTAGCCGCCCTTGGCAACGTTGGCCAGCGTCGCGGCATCGCGCGCCATGAACGGCAGGTTCTGGCGCGACAGGATGTGGCAGGTCGGGCCGGTGGTGCGTTCGACCGAAGCCGTCCAGCCGACCAGGGTTTCGACCGTGTCGCACGGGCGCCAGACATCGATGTTCGGAATCATGCGCAGCGTGGCGGTCTGCTCCACCGGCTGGTGGGTCGGACCGTCCTCGCCCAGGCCGATGGAGTCGTGGGTGAACACGTGGATCACGCGCTGCTTCATCAGCGCGGCCATGCGGATGGCGTTGCGCGAATACTCGGAGAACATCAGGAAGGTGCCGCCGAAGGGCAGCAGGCCGCCGTGCAGCGCCATGCCGTTCATGATCGCGGCCATGCCGAACTCGCGCACGCCGTAGCTGATGTAGTTGCCGGGGTTGCCGTGGCGCACCGGATGGCAGCCTTCCCAGTTGGTCAGGTTGGAGCCGGTGAGGTCGGCCGAGCCGCCGAGGAATTCGGGCAGCGCGGGCGCCAGCGCGTTGATCGCGATCTGGCTCGCCTTGCGGGTGGCAACGGTCTCGGCCTTGGCGTTGATTGCGGCCAGCTTCTCGGCGACGTGCGCCTTCCAGTTGGCGGGCAGCTCGCCCTTCATGCGGCGCTCGAACTCGGCAGCCTCGGCGGGGAAGGCCTTCTTGTACTCGGCGAACTTGTTGCTCCACAGGCTTTCCAGGCCCTGGCCCTTGGTCTTCGCGTCCCAGCCGGCGTAGATGTCGGCGGGCACTTCGAACGCCGGGTGGTTCCAGCCGATGTGCTTGCGGGTGGCCTCGACCTCGGCCGCGCCCAGCGCCGCGCCGTGCACGTCGTGGGTACCTTCCTTGTTGGGCGAGCCCTTGCCGATGATGGTCTTGCAGCAGATCAGGGTGGGCTTGTCGGTGCTGCCCTTGGCTTTCTGGATGGCGGCCTCGATGGCGACGACGTCGTGACCGTCGACGTTCGGCACCACGTTCCAGCCGTAGGCCTCGAAGCGCTTGGCGGTGTCGTCGGTGTACCAGTGTTCGATGTGGCCGTCGATCGAGATGCCGTTGTCGTCCCAGAAGGCGATCAGCTTGTTCAGCTTCCAGGTGCCGGCCAGCGCGCAGGCTTCGTGCGAAATGCCTTCCATCATGCAGCCGTCGCCCATGAACACGTAGGTGTGGTGGTTGACGATGTCATGGCCGGGCTTGTTGAACTCGGCAGCGAGGATCTTCTCGGCCATCGCCATGCCGACGGCATTGGTGATGCCCTGGCCGAGCGGGCCGGTGGTGGTTTCCACGCCGGGGGCGTAGCCGTATTCGGGGTGGCCCGGGGTCTTGGAATGCAGCTGGCGGAACTGTTTCAGGTCGTCCATCGACAGGTCGTAACCGGTCAGGTGCAGCAGCGCGTAGATCAGCATCGAGCCGTGGCCGTTCGACAGCACGAAACGGTCGCGATCGGCCCACTTCGGGTTGGCCGGATTGTGGCGCATGTGGTGGTTCCACAGCGTCTCGGCGATTTCCGCCATGCCCATGGGGGCACCGGGGTGGCCGGATTTGGCTTTTTCGACGGCGTCCATCGCGAGCGCGCGAATGGCATTGGCCAGATCGTTACGGGTTGGCATTGCGTTCCCTTCCTGAAGTAATGAAAACCTGTGGCATGTCCGCCAAAAAGGCCTTGCGGCGACACCTTGGGCAGAATATGCAAAAACCCTGATTATCCGTCAGCAGGCCCGGCTTTCGCAAGCCGCCCGCCGGGCGCGGGAAAGCAGCGCCCCGCCAAGGGCTTAAGCCGATTAGCTCAGGAACAGGTTCAGACCGTGCTGCCTAAAATGTTTTTATTCGGTCAATGCGAGGGCTTATGCGCCCGCCGCCTTCAGCCAGTCGCGCCAGAGTTCGAACAGTTCGGGGCTGGCCGAGGCCACAACCGAACGCTCCCACACGTTGGCGATGTCGAAACTGCCCGACAGGCTCGCCAGTCGTCCGCCCGCCTCCTCCAGAATCAGCGCGCCGGCGGCATAATCCCACAGCTTCTGCCCGCCGTGCACATAGATGTCGAAGCGGCCGGCGGCGGTGTAACACCAGTCGAGCGTGCTGGCGCCGAAGTTGCGCTGCGAAGCGTACGGCGGCCAGGACGCCAGCCGGCCGGCAAGTTCGCGATCGATGCGCTTCATCTCGACCCCGGCGAGTGCGCGCCGCAGTTCGGTTGCCGGCGCACGCAGCGGCAGCGGCGTGCCGTTCAGATGCGCGCCCTTTCCGCGTTCGGCGCTGAACATCTCGTCGGCGATGGGATCGTAGACCACGCCGAGCTGGCGCTCGCCTTTGTAGAGATAAGCGACCGACACGGCGAAATAAGGCACGCCGGCGACGAAATTGGAGGTGCCGTCGATGGGATCGACGCACCACAAGCCGTCGCGCCCCGCGTCCCAGGCGTCGAGCTGCTGCCGCTCGGTCATCTCCTCGCCCAGCACCGGCACGTCCTTGATCCGCGGCAAGGCCGCTTCGAGCGCGGCCTGCGTCGCAGCGTCGGCCTCGGTAAACAGGCTGCCGTCTACCTTGTGGCTGTGCGTCACCTTGAGGAAACGCGGTGTCACTTCGCCCTGCGCAACCTCCCGCACCAGCGCTCTGACGGCTTCCAGCATGGTCGGCTCTGTCACGATCAAGCGTCCTTCCATTTGATCGAACAGCCCATGCTGGGGATCTGTTCGGCGGGGCCTCGCTGGGTGGCGGCGATTTCCTTCATCGCCTCGAACAGGTCGCGGCGCGCGCCTTCCGGCGCGGTTTCCTTGCGCGATTCGTCGAAGCGGCCACGATACTGCAGCGCGTAATCGCGGTTGAAGCCGAAGAAATCCGGCGTGCATACCGCGCCGTAGGCCTTGGCCACCTGCTGGCTTGCGTCGAAGACGTAGGGAAAGGGAAAGCCGAATTCGGCCGCGACGGCCTTCATGTTGTCGAAGCCGTCCTCGGCGTATTCGGCGGGGTCGTTCGACATGATGGCGATGGCGTGGATGCCGTGGTCGCGCTGGAGTTCAGCCAGATCGCGCACCAGACGGGGACGTATCGCCTTCACGTAGGGACAGTGGTTGCAGATGAACATGACCAGCAGGCCGTTCGGGCCCATGGCGTCCTTGAGCGTCCAGGTCTTGCCGTCGACGCCGGGCAGGCTGAAATCGGGGGCCTTCCAGCCAAACTCGCACACCGGGGTGGTGAGGGAAACCATGTCGCGCTCCACTGATTCACAGGACAACCCCGGCATAATACCAACGATGCCCACCCCGCGTTTTTACCTCGATCAAGCGCTCGCGCTCGGCGCCCGTTTCACCCTGCCGCCCGGCGCGGCACGTCACGCCGCGCGCGCGTTGCGGCTCGCGGCAGGCGACGCGGTCACCCTGTTCGACGGCAGAGGCGGCGAATACGACGCGCGCATCGAGCGCATCCACAAGGACGAGGTCGCCGTCAGCATCACCGGATTTCAGGCAGTCGAGCGCGAATCGAAGCTGCGCGTGCTGCTCGCGCAGGGCATTTCGAGCGGCGAGCGCATGGACTACACCCTGCAGAAGGCCGTCGAACTCGGCGTCGCCGCGATCCAGCCGATCGCGGCCAAGCGCAGCGTGGTCAAACTCAGCAGCGAACGTGTCGATCGCCGCGTGGCGCATTGGCAGGGCGTAGTCGCCAGCGCCTGCGAGCAAAGCGGGCGCAACCGGATGCCGGCCGTCGCGCAGCCGCAGCCGCTGGCAAACTGGCTGGGCGCGCGCGCACCGGGCCGGCTGCTGTTCCTGTCGCCGCTGGCCGAGGCACGGCTGGCCGACCTGCCGCCCCCCGACGGCATCGACACCCTGGTCGCCGGCCCGGAAGGCGGGTTCGAAGCCGATGAAATTGCCGCATTGCATGCCGCAGGTGCGATCCCGGTTCGTCTCGGCGCCCGCATCCTGCGCACCGAGACGGCCGCATTGGCCGCGCTGGCCGCGATGCAGACCCTGTGGGGCGACTTCTGAACGCAGCACCTGCAATAAAAAACCGGGCTGAAGCCCGGTTTTTTATTGCAGGCAGGTCGATTCACGGACGCAGGTAAGCATAGCCTTCCTTCTGGCGATGCATGATTTCGACCACGCCCGCCGGAACGTAGCCGATCTTGGCGTTCATGTCGGCCTTGCCGAGTTTCTGGCCGCGCATCGTGTTTTCGCACGCCATGACCTGCACGCCGGACTCGACTGCTTCGGCGACGCGATTGGCCACCTCGGATTCCGCCTTCAGCATGGCGATGCCCGGACCGTAGGCGACGATCTCGAGTTCGACATTGTCCTTGCCCAGGTCCTTCTGGATGTTCTTGGCGTTGTTGAGCGCCAGGTTCCACTTGCCCGGGTCGTTGTCGCTGACCTGGATCACCATCTTGTCCTTGTCCGCCGCCGTACACACGCCGGGCATCGCCAGCGCGCCCACCAGCAAGGTGCCGCCCAGCAGCGCCCCCAGGGTCGCCTGCATCCGTTTCATCATGATTCCGTCTCCTTGGTAAAAATAGTTAGGGCAATACTGCCGACTGAATGACGCGCGGCGGTCCCAATATATTCCAATTATTTCCGTGCGACACCCCGGGGACTGCGCCGCACCGGGGTTTTCGGTATCCTTTGCCTACGAACCCCCTGTTTTCAGGACATTTTCTTTGAAAGACACCGCCAATTTCGTTCACTGGTTCCGTTCCGCCGCGCCCTATATCCACGGTTTTCGCGGCAAGACCTTCGTCATTGCCTTCGGCGGCGAGTTGGTGGCGGAAGGCGGGTTCGTGCAACTCGCGCACGACGTCAATCTGCTGAACAGTCTGGGCGTGCGGCTGGTGCTGGTGCACGGCGTACGCCCGCAGGTCGAGGCCCGTCTGACCGAGAACGGCACCGCGATCCGCTACGTGAGCGGCCTGCGGGTCACCGACGATGCCGCGCTGGCCTGCGTCAAGGAAGCGGCCGGCACGGTGCGGGTGGAAATCGAGGCGCTGCTGTCGCTGGGCATCGCCAATACGCCGATGGCCGGCGCGGACATCCGCGTGGCGTCGGGCAATTTCGTGACCGCCCAGCCCATCGGCGTGATCAACGGCGTCGACCTGCTGCACACCGGCGAGGTTCGCAAGATCGATGCAGCCGCGATTCGCAGACGGCTCGACCAGCACGACATCGTGCTGCTCTCGCCCATCGGCTACTCGCCCACCGGCGAGATCTTCAACCTCAGCCTCGAGGACGTGGCGACCCAGGCTGCAGTGGAACTCGCCGCCGACAAGCTCGTTTTCCTGATGGACACCGACGGCGTACCGGACAAGGGCCGCACGATCCATACCGCATTGACCGTCAGCGAGGCACGGCAGCTGATCGAGAAAAAGGGCAGAAAACTGCCGGAAGACGTGACCTACTACCTGCCGTGCGCGATCACGGCCTGCACGCGCGGCGTCAAGCGCGCCCATCTCATCAGCCGGCGCCGCGACGGCGCCCTGCTGTCCGAACTGTTCACCCGCGAGGGCGTCGGCACCATGATCACGCCGACGCCGCTGGAAACCCTGCGCGCCGCCACCATCGACGACGTCGGCGGCATCCTCGGCCTGATCGAGCCGCTGGAACGCGAGGGCATCCTGGTGCGGCGTTCGCGCGAACTGCTGGAAATGGAGATCGACCGCTTCGTGGTACTGGAATCCGACGGCATCATCGCCGGTTGCATCGCGCTGTATCCGTTTCCCGAGGAACAGGCGGCGGAACTGGCGTGTCTGGCCGTATCGCAGGAATATCGCGGGCGCGGATTCGGCGACCTGCTGCTGTCGGCTGCCGAGAAGGATGGCAAAAAGGCCGGTTTTAAGCGATTATTCGTGCTGACGACCCGGACGGAGCACTGGTTCGAGGAGCGCGGGTTCGTCGACAGCAGCCCGGACAAGCTGCCGCAGCGCAAGCAGGCGCTTTATAACTACAAGCGGAGATCCAAGGTTCTCGAAAAATCGCTTTGACGGAGAGCGGGTCCTTGCATCGACTACAGATTGCCTGGCTGGGAAGCAGCCTGCCGAGCCGGACCGCATGCACGCATGCGGCCGACGATTTCGCGGAGCGCGCGGCGCCGGCAGGACGTGCGCACGACCTTCACGGAACATCGTGCCAGGACCATGCAGAGACGCCCGCCATGGACCGCCGCCTGCGCCAAACACGCCAGATGCGCGCCGAATCGGGGATACCGGATGCCGATTAGACTGCTGCGCGTAGGCTTGGTCCTGCTATTGTTGTGGCCGCTTGCACGCGTGCGCGCCGAGCAGCCCCCACTGACGTTCGGTGTCTTCCCCAACCTCACCGCTCGGCAGATCGTCGAAATCTATCGCCCCCTTGCGAACCTGCTGGAGAAGCAGTTGCATCGGCCCATCATCATCTACAGCGCACGCGATTTCCGCACCTTCGTCGAACGCACGCAGCAGGGCGAATACGACATCCTGCTCACCGCACCGCACCTGGCCTGGCTGGCGCGCCAGGACGCAGGCTATCGGCCGCTTCTGAAATACGCGCAGCCGACCCACGGCCTGCTGGTGGTGCGCGCCGATTCCGCCTACCGCACCCCGGAGGATCTGCAGGGCCGCACGCTGGCCCGCGCCGACCCCATGGCCGTGACGGCGCTGGCCATCCAGGCCGAGCTCGCTGCGTACGGCCTGCGGCAGGATGCCGATTACCGGCTAGTCGATGCCGGCACGCACAACAATGCCGTCATGCAGGTCATCAACAGGCGCGCGGACGCGGCCGCGCTGGGTCTGCATCCTTACAGGCTGCTGCCGCCGGAATTGCGCGGCCAGCTGCGCATCCTGATCGAGAGCCCGCCATTGTCCAGCCTGATGTACCTCGTTCATCCGCGCCTCCGCGACAGCGACGCTCAGGCGATTCGCAAGGCGCTGCTCGCCTTCGCCGCATCCGCCGATGGTCAGGCCTTCCTGCAGCGCGGCGGCTACGGCGGCTTCGCCCAGGTGGACGGCAGCGAACTGCGCGCCTTCCGTCCCTACGCCCTGCAGGTGCAGGACATGTTGCGGATGGCGCCATGAAATCGGGGTGGAACCGGCTTTCGCTGCGCTACAAGCTGACCCTCGCCGCGCTCGCGGTGGAAGCGGTCATGCTGTCGTTCCTGATCTGGAACGGCGTGCAGATCAGCCGTGATGCGCTGCAGAAACAGGCCGAGCAGCGCATCCACGAAATTGCCGGCACCCTCGCGGTCGCCCTCCAGGCCCCGCTGTCGCAGCAGGACGACGCCAGCGTAAGGGATATCGTCGACTCCCTGAAGCGCGACAGCGGCCTGAAGATGATCGAGGTACGCGACAACGGCAACCGCATCGTCCATCAGACCGGCGATGCCGGCGACGAAGCCGATTTCCGCACGACCCAGCCCGTGATCCTGGCCGGGCAACGCTACGGCGAGATCAGCCTGGCGCTTCCGGGCGACTTCGTGCGCGAGACTCAAGCCCGCTACGTCCGGCACAGCCTGCTCATCGGGATCGCCGCCCTGCTCTTGACCGGCATCCTGCTGGCGCTGTCGGCCAGCGGCGTGATCCGCCGCTTCGACGCGCTGACGCGTGCCAGCAAACGCATGGCGCAAGGCGATCTGGATGTCCGGCTGGACGGCGCGGGGGAGGACGAGATCGGCCAGCTGGTCGACACGTTCAACCGCATGGCCGAATCGGTGCGCTTCAACATCCAGCGCGCGCGGGAAAACGAGGCGCGTTTCCACGCCATCGCCGACTACACCCACGATCTCGAATTCTGGCTCTCGCCCGAGGGCAAGCTGCTGTGGATCAACGCCTCGGTCGAACGCATGCTGGGCTACAGCGTCGGCACCTGCATGGGCAAGATGAATTTCCCCTACGACGTCATCCATCCCGAGGATCGCGCCGCCACCGAATTCCAGTTGCGTCAGGCCCTGCGGGGCACTTCGGGCCAGGGCTACGCGCTGCGTCTATGCCGCAAGGACGGCGGGCATTTCTGGGCGGCGATCAACTGGCAGCCGATTCACGACTTCAACGGCGTCTACCAGGGCATCCGCGCCAGCATCCACAGCATCGACGACCTCAAGGCGACCGAGGCCAGCCTGCGCCAGGCCGTGAGCGAACTGCGTGCGGCGGAAACCCTGCAGCGCAAGTACCTGAACGAGACCGAGCAGGAACGGGCGCGTCTGGTTTCGCTGCTGTCGGCGATGAACCTCGGCATCCTGTTCGTCGCCGCCGACGGCCGCGTGATCTATCACAATCCTGCCTTCACCCGCATGTGGATGATCGAGGAAGGCGCAGGGCTGATCGGCCTGCCGGCCCACGACGTGCTCGCCAAGTCCGCTTCCACGCTGGCGCGCCCCGACCACTTCTCCAAGCATCTGCTGTCGGTTCTGGAAACGCGCGAACTGTCCGACAACTACGAAATCCAGATGACCGACGGCCGCGTCATCACCGAACTCGACTATCCGGTACGCGACCGCGAAGGCCGCTTCATCGGCCACCTGTGGATCTACGAGGACGTGACGCGCGAGCGGCAGACCGCCGAACAACTGGTCTATCTGGCCGAGCGCGACGCCCTCACGGGCCTGTACAACCGCCACCGTTTCCAGCAGGAACTCGCGCGCACCATGCTCGAATCGGACCGGCACCAGATGCGTTCCGCGGTGATGTTCTTCGACCTCGACGAATTCAAGACCATCAACGACACCTACGGCCACCGCGCCGGCGATGCCCTGCTGATCCGCGTGGCCGGCGAGATCGGCGCCCTGGTCCGGCGCAACGAAGTGCTCGCGCGCCTGGGCGGCGACGAATTCGCCATCCTGCTGCCGGGCGTGCAGAACAACGAGGCCGAAGCGCTGGCCGAGCGCGTGGTGCGCGCGATCGCGCAGATCCCCTTCCGCTTCGAAGGCCAGAACCTGCGGCTCACCACCAGCCTCGGCATCGCCTACTATCCGACGCACGCGACCGACGCCGACGAACTGGTCGCGCGCGCCGACATCGCCATGTACCAGGCCAAGGGCGCGGGCAAGAACACCTGGCGCGTGTTCCGTGCCGACGACGAGGCCGACAGCGAAATGCGTTCGCGCCTGTCGTGGAGCGAACGCATCAGCAACGCCATCGACAAGGGCCTGTTCGAGCTGCATTTCCAGGGCGTGTACCGCGCCGAGGACGGCACGCTGTCGCACCTCGAAGCGCTGATCCGCATGATCGACGAGCGCGATCCCGGCCAGCTCATCATGCCCGGCCATTTCATTCCGCTGGCCGAGAAGAGCGGGCGCATCCTCGACATCGACCGCTGGGTGATCCACGAAGTCGTGCGCCGGCTCTCCGAGAATCCGGGCATCCCGCCGATCGCCGTCAACCTGTCCGGCCGTTCGCTGTCCGAGCCCGACCTCCCGCAATTCATCAGCGAGGAACTGCGCGCCGGTCGCGTCGATCCGCGCCGCCTCGTCGTCGAGATCACCGAAACCGCGGCCGTCTCCGACCTGCACGACGCCCAGCGCATGATCGAGGCGCTCGGCCAGTTCGGCTGCGGCGTCAGCCTCGATGATTTCGGCGTGGGCTTCGCCTCCTTCGCCTATCTCAAGCACCTTAATGTCGACACGATCAAGATCGACGGCATCTTCATCCGCGACCTGCCCAACGATCCCGACAACCAGGTGTTCGTGCAGGCCATGGTCAGCGTCGCGCTCGGCCTGGGCAAATCGGTCATCGCCGAATACGTCGAGGACGGCAAGACGCTCGCCCTGCTGCGCAATTACGGCGTCGACCTGGTGCAGGGCTACTTCCTCGACCGGCCGGTCGCCCGGCACCCCGCGCTTGTCGCGCCCCAGACTGCGCCAGCCGACTGATCGACCGCCGCGCTTTCGCCAGCCGGGGCGGGAAACGGGCGATGTTAAAATGCGGCGCTTTTCCGGCAATCCAGGAATATCGTCGTGCTCACCGCTTCCAGCATCACCCTGCAATTCTCGACCAAGCCGCTGTTCGAAAACGTCAACGTCAAGTTCGGCGACGGCAACCGCTACGGCCTCATCGGCGCCAACGGCTGCGGCAAATCCACCTTCATGAAGATCCTCGCCGGCGAGCTGGAGCCCACCGCCGGCAACGTCTCGCTCGACCCGGGCGAACGCATGGCCTGGCTGCGCCAGGACCAGTTCGGCTACGAGGACATGCGCGTGCTCGACGTGGTTCTGCAGGGCCACGACGAGATGTGGAAGGTGATGCAGGAAAAAGACGCTATCTACATGAACCCGGAGGCGACCGAAGAGGACTACCTGCATGCCGCCGAGCTGGAAGCCAAGTACGGCGAAATGGGCGGCTACGACGCCGAGGCGCGCGCGGGCGAGCTGCTGTTGGGCGTCGGCATCCCGACCGAGCAGCACCAGGGCACGATGGCGCAAATTGCGCCAGGCTTCAAGCTGCGCGTGCTGCTGGCGCAGGCGCTGTTTTCCAACCCGGACATCCTGCTGCTCGACGAACCGACCAACAACCTCGACATCAATACCATCCGCTGGCTGGAAGAGGTGCTGAACCAGAGCAACGCGACCATCGTCGTCATCTCGCACGACCGCCACTTCCTGAATCAGGTCTGCACCCACATGGCCGACCTCGACTACGGCACGATCAAGGTCTGGCCGGGCAACTACGACGACTACATGCTGGCGTCCTCCGAAGCCAAGGCGCGCCAGGCCGCGGCCAACGCCCGCGCCAAGGACAAGGTCGCCGAGCTGCAGGAATTCGTGCGCCGTTTCTCCGCCAACAAGTCCAAGGCGCGCCAGGCCACCAGCCGCATGAAGATGATCGACAAGATCAAGATCGACGACTTCAAGCCCAGCTCGCGACAGAACCCCTACATCCGCTTCGAGCCGGAAAAGGCGCTGCACCGCCGCGCGCTGGAAGTGGAAAATCTCAAGTTCGGCTATGGCGATACGCCGCTCTTCTCGGGCGTGAACCTGTCGCTCGAAGCTGGCGAGAAGCTCGCCGTCATCGGCGGCAACGGCGTCGGCAAATCGACCTTGATGAAGCTGCTGATGGGCGAACTGCAGCCGCAGGCCGGCGAGGTGCGCTGGAGCGAGAACGCCAACGTCGGCTACTTCTCGCAGGACCACGTCGCCGACTTCGACATGGACAAGAACCTCACCGACTGGATGCACCAGTGGACGCAGGCCGGCGACGACGAGCAGGTGCTGCGCGGCATCCTCGGCCGCCTGCTGTTCTCCGGCGACGAAGTGAAGAAATCGGTGCGCGTGCTGTCCGGCGGCGAGAAGGGCCGCATGCTCTACGGCAAGCTCATGCTCGGTCGCCACAACGTGCTGGTGATGGACGAACCGACCAACCACATGGACATGGAATCGATCGAATCGCTGAACCTCGCGCTCGAATTGTTCAAAGGCACGCTGATTTTCGTTTCGCACGACCGCCAGTTCGTGTCCTCGCTCGCCACCCGCATCCTCGAGATCACGCCCGCCGGCGTCGAGTACTACATGGGTACCTACGACGAATACCTGCACTCGAAGGGTCTGGAGTGAGCACGGTCATCGTCGTCGGCCTCGGCCAGCTCGGCCGCGTGTTCGCCGGCGCACTGCTGCGCGCCGGGCATACCGTGGTCCCGGCGAACCGCGGCGACGACCTCGCCGTGCTGGCGCAGCGCCATCCCGACCTGGCACTGGTCCTCGTCGCGGTCGGCGAAAACGATTTGTCTGCGACGCTTGCCGCGCTGCCCGCCATCTGGAAATCGCGGGTGGCGCTGATCCAGAACGAACTCCTGCCCTGCGACTGGGAAGCGCACGGCCATGCAGACCCAACCGTGATCTCGGTCTGGTTCGAAAAGAAGAAAGGCACCGACGCCAGGCCGCTGATTCCCTCGCCGGTCGCCGGGCCGGGCGCGAAGCTGCTGGTGGACGCCCTGGCAACCGTCGGCCTGCCCGCCCGCGAGGTCGCCGCTGGCGAGGCCATGCTGTTCGAGCTCGTGGTGAAGAACGTCTACATCCTCACCACCAACATCGCCGGCCTCCGGACCGGCGGCACGGTCTCGCAACTGTGGACGCAGCACGAGGCCTTCGCGCGCGCCGTGGCCAACGAAGTGATGGACATCCAGGACCGGCTCGCCGGCCGCGCCTTCGACCGCACGGCGCTGATCGCAGGCATGCTCGACGCCTTCGCCGGCGACCCCGAACATGGCTGCACCGGCCGCTCCGCGCCGGCGCGCCTCGCGCGCGCCCTGGGCCATGCCGATCGCTTCGGCCTCGCGGTGCCGACCTTGCGCACGCTGGCGGCGTAAGTCGTGCGCAGCCGCGGAATCGCCCTGCTGTTGCTGCTGTTCGCGCCGCCCGCCTGCCTCGCCGGCGAACCCGTCGCGTTTGCCACCCGGCTGTACGCCAAGTTCCAGCACGAGCGCTGCCTGTCATGCCACCAGTTCAATTCGCGCGAGCACGACGGCCGCGCGTTCTCGTCCCACCGCAGCCGCTATCTCTGCATGCAGTGCCATCGGCCGGACGTGATCGGGCTGCCGCCCAACACCGAATGGATGGCGCCGCTGAACATGGATTACACCGGGTTTTCCGCTCCCGCCACCTGCCGGCTGATCAAATCGCACATGGGCATCGATCCAGACGGCCGGAAACTCGCCGCGCACATGCTGAACGACGGCCGCATCCGCTGGGCGCTCGATTCGGGCATGACGCCGGGCGGCCAGAAGCCCGCGGTGCCGGGCGGCTACAAGGAATGGAAAAAAGACGTCGAGGCCTGGGTCGCCGACGGCATGCGTTGCGAATGACGCCAGCCTGCCCGCATGGCCTCGTCATGCCCTAGATCGTTTTGCCCGGGGCTTTCTTCGGCTCGCCGCCGTACACGCCGGCATGGTCGAAGGGAAGCCAGTTCGACGCCTTGTCGGTCTTGACGCGCCCCTTGACGCGGTACGGCACGCCCTCCTTCAGGCTCTCGGGCGGCAAGGTCCTGATCTGGCGCGCCAGGTTCTTCGACTGCACGATCGCCTCCACCCGCAAGACGGTATTCGACGCTGCCGGCACCAGCGTCGACACGCGCGACAGACCGCTGGCGAACGGCCGCCCGTTCACTTCCAGATCGAAATCCAGGCCCTCGATTTTCAGGTCGAAATCGTTGGGATTGGCCACACGCAGGCCCACGTCGAATTTTTGCTCGAACAGGCCCAGGCTCTTCACCTCGACATCGGCGACGCTGACCCTGGGCGGCACCGCATTCAGCGGCAGGCCCGAGCAGGCTGCCAGCAGCACTAGACCGATCGCTGGAATTCGAATGCGCATGGAGTCACCTGATTTCTGCCAGCAAGCCAGAGGTCATGCGCGCAGCCTGCGCCACGTAGCCGCCGCCGAACAGGTTGGCGTGGTTGAGGACATGGTAGAGATTGTAGAGCGTGCGCCGCGTCGCGTAGCCGGGATCGGGCGGCCATGTCGCCCGGTAGGCCGCGTAAAAATCCGCCGCAAAGCCGCCGAAGAGCTCGGTCATGGCGAGCTCGCATTCACGGTCGCCCACGTAGATCGCCGGATCGAACAACACCGGCGCGCCGTCCGGCAGATAGCCGTGGTTGCCGCCCCACAGGTCGCCGTGCAGCAGCGAGGGCACGGGCGCATGGCCATCGAAGTAGGCATGCAGGTGCGCACGCAGCGTCTCGCCGTCGCGTTGCAAGGTGCCGCCGTAACCGTTCTGCGCAGCCAGTTCGAACTGGAATCCGAGTCGGGCGTCGCGCCAGAACGCGAGCCAGTCGTCGCTCCATCCGTTGGGTTGCGGCGTGCTGCCGATCCAGTTGTCGCGCGCCCAGCCGAACCGCGGCTGCGGGAGACGATGCAGGGCCGCCAGTTGCGTCCCCAGCGAGCGGGCGTCACCCTGCCCTCGCAGGTCGAGATATTCGAGCACCAGGAATGCCTGGCCGGCCGCGGTGCCGCAGCACACGACCTGCGGTACGCGTACGGCGCCGCTCGCGGCCAGCGCTGCGAGCCCGTCGGCCTCGGCCTCGAACATCGGCAGGCAGGCCGCGCGATTCGCCTTCACGAAGAATCGCCGTACGCCATCCTCCAGCATCGAGGCCGCATGGATGTCGCCGCCCGACACATCGCGCGACGCGCGCGGCGCAAAGATCTCCCCGGTGGCCTGCGAGATCGCCTCGGCAACCGCCGCAACAAAATTCATGGCCGGACGTTCGCGCAAGCAAAACGCGCCCCGCGGGGCGCGTCGTACCCTGCCTGGCCAGCCATCGCGACCTACTTCGGCTGAACCTTGCGGTCGAACATGGCGGCGATGCCCGGGTCGCGCGAAGCCTTGGCCGCTTCCATGCGGCGCAGGTATTCCGCCCACAGCGCGTCGTGGTTCACCCCCAGGTCGTAAAGGTATTCCCAGGAGTAGATGCCGGTGTCGTGGCCGTCGGAAAAGAAGAAGTTGATGCCGTACAGGCCGACCGGTTCTGCCGCATTGATGGTCACGCCCTTCTTGCCGACCTGCAACACCTCCTGCCCGGGACCATGGCCACGCACCTCGGCGGAAGGCGAATAGACCCGCAGGAATTCGAACGGCAACTCGAAACGCGCGCCGTCGCTGAAGGCGATTTCCAGTTTCTTCGAAGCCTGGTGCAGTTTGATGTCGGTGGGCGCGGGAAGAGCCATGATTGCAAAAACTCGTGAGGATGCCGGCCGCCAAGTTTACCTCCGCGCAGCGGAGATTAAACCCTCCCGATGCAAGGGACGGGGAAGGGGGAAAGCGGAATTGTGGCGCGCCCGGCGCGATTCGAACGCACGACCCCTGCCTTCGGAGGGCAGTACTCTATCCAGCTGAGCTACGGGCGCCTGCGGGAGATTACGCGACGGCGAAGCATAACGGGTTTGGGGGATGGCGTCCATCCGCACCGCCACGCCCTTTCCTGTCGGGAAGGCTTTCCTTATAATCGCGGCTTCCGACGCACCCCCTCAAGGATAATTTTCATGGCCGATTCGCACGCCAAGATGACGCAGGCCACGCCGCGTGAAGTCATCATTTCGCTCCTCGCAGGCTTGTTCGCTCCGCTGCTGGCGATCTTCCTGATCGTTCAACTGGTGCTCGGCATTCAGGACAGTCACAAGCCCGACGCTTCGAGCGAAGCTGCAAACAAGGCCACCGTCAATCGCATCAAGCCTTTCGCCACGCTCGCCGCGCTCGACGCAAACGCACCCAAGGTCGAGAAATCCGGCCAGGAAGTGTTCGACGCCGTATGCACCAGCTGCCATACGCCCGGCGCGCTGGGGGCGCCCAAATACGGAAACAAGGGTGACTGGGGCGCGCGCATCACCCAGGGCTTCGATACCCTGGTCAAGCACGCCATCGAGGGCATTCGCCAGATGCCGCCGCGCGGTGGCGACGGCGATCTGTCCGATATCGAGGTCGCCCGTGCAGTCGCCTACATGGCCGACGCCGCCGGCGCGAAATTCAAGGCCCCCGAACCCGCGCCCGCTGCTGCGCCGGCTGCAGCGGCCCCCGCCGCCAAGGGCGAGCCCGCCAAGGACAAGACCGCGCACGAAAGCGGCGCCAAACCCTGACGCGCTTCCCGCTGCACGGGGTTGGGCCGCATAATCAAATCCGAGCGCGTGCGGCATCGCCGCCGCGCGGCGGATGGCGGAAGGATGCCACCCCTTCCATCCTGACGGACCTGCGGAGCTGAGCATGAAAACGACCCTGATACTTGCGGCCACACTGGCCGCGACCCTGACGGCCTGCGGCGAGTCCACGCCCCCGCAGCCCCCCGCCCCAGCATCCTCCGCGCCCCAGGCCGAAGCGCCGGCTGCACCGCCCCCCGTGGCCGTCGCCGAGAACCCTGCCACTGCGCCGGTCCCGCCGGCGGCCGAACCGGCCGCGGCTCCCCCCCCGAGCGCGACGCCCGCCGCCGCGCCGGCACCCGTGCCTGCCGCCGTCCCGCCCAAACCCGCCGATCCGGCTTTGGGCGAGCAAACCTATCGCCAGGCCTGTGCGTTCTGCCACGACAAGGGGATAGCCAACGCGCCCAAACTGGGCGACCAGACGGCATGGGCAGCGCGGCTCGCGCAGGGCACGGACGCCCTCTATGCCTCGGCGCTGCGCGGCAAGGGCGGCATGCCCGCGAAGGGCGGCAATCCGGCGCTGACGGACGACGCGGTAAAGGCCGCCGTCGATTATCTGGCGGCCCGCGCACGCTGATCGAGCGCCATGGCGCACACCTGTCCCCAGTGCGGTAGCGACAAGATACGCGGCGCCAAGCTGCACGCGTACGACGGCATTCGCCGCATGGCGCTCTATACGCCGCTGCGTTGCCGGGATTGCCATCACCGTTTCTGGACGTTCAACCCGGTGAAACCGGCTCTGCTGTTTCTGGCGGGCGCCGCGCTGGTCGCCACCACTGCGTGGTTCGCCGCGTCGCAGGAGACGGTCAAGCCGGTCAGCGCGTCGTTCACGCAGGTGCCGCACGATCGCGCCGCCAAGGGCGATCCCGACGCGCAACTCGCGCTCGGCATGCGCTACCTGGAAGGCGACGGCGTCATCAAGAACGATGCCGAAGCCGCCAAGTGGTTCGGGCTCGCCGCCAGGCAGGGCCTGGCCGAGGCGCAATACCGCTACGGACTCGCCCTGCTCGAAGGACGCGGCGTGGTGCAGGACTACAAGGCCGCGTTCGACTGGATCGCAAAACCGGCGCAGCGCGGCTACGCCCCGGCGCAGTACAGCCTGGGCGAGCTCTACCGCTACGGCACCGGCACAGCGATCGACAAGTCACGCGCCTATCTCTGGTTCAATCTCGCCGCCGCGCAGGGCGTGGAGGCCGCTGCCAAGGCGCGCGACAGTCTGGTATGGCAGCTCAAGCCGGAACAGATCGCGGCGATGCAGGAAGAAGCGCATCGCATGGAATCCGCCGGCGTGGCGGGCACGCACGCCGCCACGGTGCCGGCGGCACCCGCCGCGTCCCCCACCCCCGCCGCTTCAGAACCTGGCGCACCGGCCAAGCCCTGATAGCGCCCGGTTTCACGCCGCGGCGAGGCGGAAAAGCCGTCCCTCCTCCGTCACGCAGGTTCCACTGAGCTTCTGGTGCAAGCGGACCCAGCTGCAATGCAGCGGCGGCGTCCCCGGCGCCGCAAGCTCGGCGGCGCCCCGGTACACGTGCTTCCGCTCCACCGGGATGACATTGCGGAATGCCCCCCGGCATTCCGGGGTATGGCAAAGCTGTTCCTGCCATGTCCCCGTGTAGCGCACGCCATCCAGCGTGAGCTCGGCCTGCTGCGCCGGCAACTGACTGATCTGCACGCTTCCGGCATAGTGAATCTTCGCGTCTGCCCCTTCCGGAGCCGGTGCCGCCACTGCGCAACCACTCAGCACGCCCCAGACCAGCCACCCGGCAATCTTTCGCTGTTCTTTCATCGCGTCCCCCCGCCTCATGGATGCGCATGCACGCCGTCGGCGGATTCTTCCGCATCGAGCGCCCACAATTGATGCGCGTCGAGCTGCAGGCGGGCCAGCGCGGACAGGGCGTCCACCTGCGCCTGTTGCGCCGATAGCTCGCCCTCCACGGCCAGCCGTCGATTCAGCAAGACCTGGTCGAAGCTCCCCTCGCCCAGCGTGTAGGCACGCTCGGCAAGGCGTGCCGCTTCCGCCAGCGCACGGGCGGCCTGCTCGGCCTGCTGCCAGCCCGCCGCCTGCGCATGGGCCATCTCGAAGGCAGCCCGCGCCTCCATGCGCAGGCGCTGCCCCAGCCGCACTGCGGCTTCCTGTGCGCTGGCCGCCAGCGCCTCGGCAGCCATCCTGTCGCTGCGGCGGGCAGCGCCCGGCAGGGTCAGGCCGACGTTGAGCCCGATCACATGCTCGTCGCCGCCTTTCTCGTTGCGATAGAACACGCCCAGGCCAGGAGCGATCCTGTCGCGCCTGGCGAGTTGTTGCGTCTCGGCGCGCAGGACTTCGGCCTGCCGGCGGGCACGGAACAATTCGTGGCTGTGCTCCAGGACCGCATCGACATAGGCCTCGGCCGATCCGGCCGGGCCCGACGGCGCGGGCAAGGCGTCGACCTTGACCGGGTCGAGGCCGGGATAAGCCGCCTGCAGACGCGCGCGGGCCAGCTGTTCACGACTGATCGCCTGCTGCAGGTGCAGGCGAGCCTGCGCCTGCGCCGCCTCGGCGCCGACGCGTTCCGCACGCGCCGCCTCGCCCACCCGGATCCGGCTGTTTACGGCGTCGAGCTGACGTTCGGCTATGCGGCCCTGCTCCCGCCACAACTCGACCTGGCTGGAAGCGCCCAGCCACTCGAACCAGAATGCGAGCAATTGGCGGCCGCTTTCGTGCAGGGCTTCGCCCAGGCTGGCTCCGGAATACGCGACGAGCGCATCGGCCAGGCCACGATCGGCCGCCGCCAGCCCGGGCAGGCGTACGGGGCGCGAAACGCTCGCCCCCCATTCGGCATAGCGATCGGATGCGGAATCGATGCGGCGGTTGGCCGCATCCAGGCCCACGCTCCATTCGCTGCGACCGCGTTTCAGGGCGTCGCTGCGCATTCGCTGCGCGGCGAGTTCGCCACGGGCCTGCACCACGGCAGGCGAGGACCACAACGCCGCTTCGGCAGCGTGCGGATCGGGCAGGTAGGCGGCGTACAGCGGCGACGCGGCCGCCAGCGCCAGCCCAAGCATCAGGGATCGCAGGGCGTTCATGCGCGTTTTCCTTTCAGGATGAATTGGCGGTACAGCAGCGGCAGCATCACCAGTGTGAGCAGGGTGGCCGACACCAGGCCGCCGATGACGACGATGGCGAGCGGGCGCTGGATCTCGGAACCGGGTCCGCTCGCGAACAGCAGCGGCACCAGGCCGAAGGCGGCGATGCTGGCGGTCATCAGCACGGGGCGCAGACGACGCAGCGCGCCGTCGCGCACCACGGCGTCGCCATGCAAGCCCTGCGCGCGCAGCTGGTTGAAGTGGCTGACCAGCACCACGCCGTTCAGCACCGCGATGCCCAGCAAGGCGATGAAGCCGACCGACGCCGGCACCGACAGATACTCGCCCGAGGCCGCCAGCGCGAAAATGCCGCCGATCAGCGCGAGCGGCACGTTCATCATCACCAGCAAGGCCTGGCGCGCATCGCCGAAGGTGACGTAGAGCAGGAAGCCGATCAGCAGCAGCGCCACCGGCACCACGATCATCAGGCGTTTCGCGGCACGCTGCTGGTTCTCGAACTGACCGCCCCAGGTGATGCTGTAGCCGGACGGCAGTTTGACCTGGGCGGCGACGGCGGCTTTCGCGTCTTCGACGAAGCCGACCAGGTCGCGCCCGGCGACGTTGCTCTGCACCACCGTGAAGCGTGCCGCGTTTTCGCGCTTCACCGCCACCGGGCCGCTGGTGCGCTCGAGATGCGCCACCTGGTCGAGGCCGATCTCGCGGCCGTCAGCCAGGGTCAGGCGAATCGCCTGCAGCGCGTCGGGCGAGGTGCGCAATTCGACCGGTCCGCGCAGTTGCAGCGGCACGCGCCGCCCATGCTGCTGGATCGTGCCGATGACCTCGCCCTCGAGTTGCGTGCGCAGCAGCATGGCGACGTCGTCGGCGGACAGGCCAAAACGGCCGGCGGCGTCGCGGTCGATCTCCGCCTGCAGGTATTGCACGCCCGCGTTCTGCTGGGTGTAGACGTCGGACGCGCCGGGGACTTTCTCGATCACGGCGAAGATTTCCCCGGCCAGCCGGTTGAGCGTGACCAGATCGGGGCCGAAAATCTTGATCGCGACGTCGCCGCGCGAACCGGTCAACATCTCCGACACCCGCATGTCGATCGGCTGGGTGAAGTTGTAGGCGATGCCGGGGAAGCCCTCGACCACCGTGCGGATTTCCCCGATCAGCCATTCCTTGTCGGGCTTGCGCCATTCGGCCATCGGCTTCAGCACCAGGAAGGTATCGGTGTCGTTGAGCCCCATCGGGTCGAGCCCGAGCTCGTCGGCGCCGGCGCGGCCGACGATGCGGCGGATTTCCGGGACGTTTTTCAGCAAGGCCTGCTGCACCCGCAAATCCTGCGCGACGGATTCTTCCAGACTGATCGAGGGCAGCTTTTCCAGTTGCACCAGGATGTCGCCTTCGTCCATGGTCGGCATGAAGGTCTTGCCGATCAACGGATAGACGCCGACCGCCGCCAGCATCAGCACGCCCGCGGCAGCGTAGACGATTTTCGGCCGCGCCAGCGCGCGATCGAGCAGCGGCGTGTAGAGGCCTTGCGCGCGGCGCAACAGCCACGGATCGGTATGCGCCCCCTGCTTCAGCAGCACCGAGGCCAGCACCGGGATCACGCTCAGCGCCAGCAGCAGCGACGCCGCCAGCGCGAACACGATGGTCAGCGCGACCGGCGCGAACAGTTTGCCCTCCAGCCCTTCCAGCGTCAGCAGCGGCAAGAAGACGATGGCAATGATGGCGATGCCCGAACTCACCGGGCTGGCGACTTCCTGCGTCGCCCACAGCACGCGTTGCAGCGGCGTTTCGCTGGTGTTCTCCGGATCGTGCGCCAGATGCGCAACGACGTTTTCCACCACCACCACCGCCGCATCCACCAAGAGGCCGATCGCGATGGCCAGTCCGCCCAGGCTCATCAGGTTGGCCGACAGGCCGAACTGGCGCATCAGTACGAAGGTCGCCAGCACCGACAGCGGCAGGATCAATGCCACCACAATGGCCGCGCGCAGATTGCCGAGGAACAGCAGCAGCAGGATCACCACCAGCACCGCCGCTTCGAGCAGCGCCTTGCTCACCGTGCCGACGGCGCGCTCGACCAGTTGCGCGCGGTCGTAGAACGTCGAGATCGTCACGCCCTTCGGCAGGGTGGCCTGAATCTCGGCAAGTTTTGCTTTGACGTTCTTGATGAGCTCGCCTGCGTTGACGCCTTTCAGGCCGATGACCAGACCTTCCACTGCCTCGCCCTGGCCGTTTTGCGTCACCGCGCCGTAGCGGGTCATCTCGCCCAGTTCCACACGCGCGACATCGCCGACGGTGACGACCACGCCCCCCACGGTCTTGATGCCGATGTGCCGCAAATCGTCCAGGCTCGCGACCCCGCCGTTGACGCGCACCACCCAGGTTTCCTCGCCTTCGTTGACGCGTCCGGCGCCGTCGTTGCGCGTGTTCGTTTCCAGCGCCATGCGCAATTCTTCGTAGGTGACGCCGCGCGCCGCGAGCGCGGCCGGGTCGGGGCTCACCGCGAAGGTGGCAACGCGGCCGCCGAGCGAATTGACGTCGGCCACGCCGGGAATCGCGCGCAATTGCGGACGCACCGTCCAGTCGAGCAGAGTGCGTTTTTCCGCGAGCGTAAGCGGCCCCTCGATGGTGAACATGAACAGTTCCGACAGCGGCGTGGAAATCGGTGCCAGACCGCCCGATACGTTGCCGGGCAGATCGCCCTTCACATTGGCGAAGCGCTCCGCCACCTGCTGGCGCGCCCAGTAGATGTCGGTGCCCTCCTCGAAATCCACTGTGATGTCGACCAGCGCGTTCTTCGACAGGCTGCGCAGAATGGTCTGGCGCGGGATGCCGAGCAGCTCGGTTTCAACCGGCTGGGCAATGCGCGCCTCCACTTCCTCCGGCGTCATGCCCGGCGCTTTCAGGATCAGCTTGACCTGGGTGGTCGAAACGTCGGGAAACGCATCAATCGGAATCTGCTGGAACGCGCGCACGCCCAGCCCCGCCAGCAGCAGCGCCAGCGCGAGCACGAACCAGCGTCGCGCCAGCGCGGTTTCGATCAGGATATTCAGCATGGCTTACTCTCCCAGCCATTGCGCTTTGAGCGCCGCCACACCCCTGACGGCGACCCGGCTGCCAGCGGCCAGCCCGGCGAGCTCAGCCTGGCTGGCGTTCTGGCGGACCAATTGCACCGGCGTCGGCGCGAACCCCTGCGCAGTCTCGACGAACACATGCGGAACGTTGACCTTCCACACCAGCGCACCGGACGGAACGGTCAGACCTTTCGCCGAGCGCACGCCGACGATGGCGGCCTGCACCGATTGCCCCGGACGCAGCAATTTCTGCGGGTCGGCGAGGCTGGCGCGCGCGAGCACGCTCTGCGCGGCGTTGAGCTGCGGCAGCAGCGCGACGATGCGTCCTCGGGCCTGACTGCCGGAGACAGTCACCGCCTGCCCCACCTCGACCTGCCGCGCCTGCGCCGGACTCAGCGGAATCTCCAGCGCCAGTTTCGACACATCCGCCAGCTTCATCAGCGCCACGCCCGCGTCCACCCGCAGGCCCGGCTCGGCCATGCTTTCCGTGACCGCGCCTGCCATCGGTGCGGTCAGCGTGATCGCGCTGCCCGACACGGTGCCCTGCCCCAGCAATGCAAGCGCGGCTTGCGCCGCCGCCAGACCGGCATGCGCCGACTGCGCCTCCGACTCGGTCGTGCGCAGACGCGCTTCCGCGATCAGGCCTTCGTCGAACAGCTTGCGGTCGCGCGCGGCGTTGCGCCCGGCCAGCTCCGCGCGCAGACGCGCCTGCGTCAGCGCATTCTTCGCCTCGGCCAGTCCCGGCATCGACAGGGTGACGAGCGGTGCGCCGCGTTTCACCGTGTCGCCTGCCTGGACATGCAATTGCGTCACCAGCGCCGCGCCGGCGGCAGCGACCACGCGCACGCTGGATGGCGGCAGCACCACGCGCGCCTGGAAGGCGAGCGCCGGTGCGTCGGCGGGTGCAAGGGCTTCGGCGACGACGATGCCCAGCCGCGTTTTCTGCGCCGCAGTCAGCGGCAGGACTTCCGCAGCGAAGGCGGAACCGGCGGCGAACGCCAGCGCACAGGCATGCGCAAGAAACACGAAATTGCGTGTAGACATGAACGGACTCCGGATTGATCGAACGGGCGCTGGGCAAGGCGACACGGGACCGCCCGCAGCGGGACGTTCGCATCCTGCCCGGCCTGCCTTAAGCGCGCCTTAAGACAAGACCCCTTCGCCTTAAGGGTGCGCTAAGAATCGCTGCCTACACTCGCCGCATCACAACTGTCACCGAGGTTCCCATGACGCAACCCGACTTCCGGCCCCGCGCGGCCTTCGACCCCCTGCTTCGCATCCTGCACTGGTCGCTCGCACTCGCCATCCTCGCGCTCGTCGCCACCAGCCAGCTGGCCGAAGCCTTCGAACACGGACCTTACGAGGACACGATCTGGAATCTGCACATCCTGGCCGGCTACACTCTGACCGTGGCCCTGCTGACCCGCCTGCTGTGGGGACTGGTGGGGCCGGCCAGCGCACGCTGGCGCGATCTGTGGCATCCCGCCGTATGGAAGGCGACGCTCGGCGAACTGCGCCTGCCCGCCAGGCATCGCCTGGGCCACGACCCCGTCGCCAGTCTCGCCTACCTGTTTGCCTACGGCGTCATGACGCTGATGGTCGCCACCGGCCTTGGGCTCGCCGCCAGCGAGTTCCATACCGGTCCGCTCGCCGCCTGGCTGGGCAACGCCGCTTGGCTGGAGGACGTGCTGGGCGAACCGCACGAGGCCGGCTTTGCCCTGATGCTGGGCTTCGTCGGACTGCACCTGGCGGCACTGGCGTTTCACCAGCTGCGCGGCGAGCGCGTTGCGCAGAGCATGGTCACCGGCCGCCAGTATCTCGGTGCGGAAAGCGAGGTAAAGCATGATTAAGCGGCCGCTTGTCCTGACCCTGCTCGCGCTGGTTTCGGGGAACGGCGCGGCAGCCGACACCCCGGAAACGGTCATGGCGCACTATGCGCAGCAGGCCGGCGTGGCCCCGGGCGCGCTTTCGCCCGCCCGGGGCGAGGCCTTGTATCGCAGCGAACACCCCGGGAAGCATGGCGGCGTCAGGCAAAGCTGCGCCGGCTGCCACACCGCCAGTCCGAAGCAGGCCGGCCAGACCCGCGTCGGCAAGCGCATCGAGCCGCTGGCGCCGGCAGCGAACCCTGCCCGATTCACCGATGCGGCCAAGGTCGAGAAATGGTTTCGCCGCAACTGCATGGACGTGCTGCAGCGCGAATGCAGCGCGCAGGAAAAGGGCGATTTCATCGCCTGGCTGAACCAGATCAATTAAGGAGCGATCCATGAACTACGTATTGCGCGGGATCGGCGTGCTGGCGGTGGTCGGCACGCTGAGCGTACTGGCATTCTCGCTGCCCTCGGGCGAGGCGCGCGGCGATGGCGGCGGCCACGACCTGCTGCCGCGTCCGGCCAACAAGAACTGGCAGCAGGAATGTAGCAGTTGCCACCTTGCCTATCCGCCCTCGCTGCTGCCGCGCGCCTCGTGGCGTCGCGTGATGGGCGGCCTCGACCAGCACTTCGGCGAGAACGCCAGCCTTGATCCGGCCACCCAGGCTGATATCCTGCGCTTTCTCGAAGCCAATGCGGCCGACAGCGGCCGCGGCGGGATGGGCAATCGCATCATGCAGCGCATGGACACGAACGCCACGCCGCTGCGCCTCACCGAAACCGCCTGGTTCGTGCGCAAGCACGACGAAGTGCCGCGCACCGCATGGTCGCGCAAGTCGGTGGGGTCGGCGGCCAACTGCGCGGCATGCCACCGGCAGGCGGAGCAGGGCAGATTCGACGACGACTCGGTCAGGATCCCGAAATAACGCTACACGATGCGCATACTGCTGGTGGAAGATGATCGCCTGCTGGGCGACGGGCTCAAGGCCGGACTGATGCAGGCCGGCTATGCCGTCGACTGGATGCGCGATGGCGAGGCTGCGGTCGCGGCGCTGACGGCGGAGTCCTTTTCCGCGATCGTGCTCGATCTGGGGCTGCCCAAGCGGGACGGCCTGTCCGTCCTGCAGTGGCTGCGTGCGCGCCAGGACGCCACCCCCGTCCTCATCCTCACCGCGCGCGACCAGGCCGGCGACAAGGTGCGCGGCCTCGATCTGGGCGCCGACGACTATGTGCTCAAGCCTTTCGACCTCGACGAAGTCGCCGCGCGCCTGCGCGCGCTGGTGCGACGCGCGCACGGCCGCGCCTCGCCCCGGCTCGCGCTGGGCGACATCGTGCTCGACCCCGCTGCGCGCAGCGTGACGCGCGCCGGCCAGCCGGTGGAACTCACCAGCCGCGAATTCGACCTGCTGCAGGTGCTGATGCAGAACGCCGACCGCGTGCTCAGCCGGCGCGCGCTGGAAGAACGCCTGTATTCCTGGGACGACTCGGTCGGCAGCAATGCGCTCGAAGTCCACATCCACCATCTGCGGAAGAAGCTCGGCAGCGAGACGATCCGCACCGTGCGCGGCGCGGGCTACACCATCTCGGCCAACGCACCGTGAACGGGCCCGGGCGCTTCTCCTTGCGAAGCCAGCTGATGTGGCTGCTCACCGGTGCCGTGATGCTGGTCTGGCTGTTTTCCGCGATGGTGGTCTATCAGCGCGCGCACCACGAAGCGGACGAACTACTCGACAGCCAGCTGACGCAGATCGCGGAAACGCTGCTGGCCTTCGTCGCCGGCGGCGAGATCGAACACGTGGTCGAGGTGCTGCACGAGCACGCCGGCCACAACCCGGTGCCGATCGCGTTCGAAATCTGGCATGACGACGATGGCACGGTCGAGCGCTTGGCCGCCTCGCCCGGGCATTCGGCCTTCAAAGCAGGATTGCCGGACGGCTTCAGCGAACGCCAGCATGACGGCGCCCGCTGGCGGTTCTTCGCAACCTGGAGCGGAGACGGCCACTATCGCATCGCCGTCGGCCAGCCGCATGCCGCGCGCGAACGGCTCGCGCGGGAGATCGGCCTGTCGTTGCTGCTGCCTGCCTCCCTGGCGCTGCCTTTCATCGCACTGGCGATCTGGTGGGCGGTGCGTCGCGCGCTGAAGCCGGTGAACGCGCTCGTGCATCAGGTCGGCGCGCTCGACGCGCGCGCGCTCGCGCCGCTCGACACCGACACGCCGCTGCCGGAGGAAATCGCGCCCCTGCGCGAGGCTTTCAATGCCCTGATTCCGCGTGTCGCCGAGGCCTTCGACAATGAACGCCGCTTTACCGCCGACGCCGCGCACGAGCTGCGCACGCCGCTGGCCGCACTGAAAGTACAGGCCCAGGTCGCTGCCCGCGCAGACGCGCCGGAAAGCCAGCGCCACGCGCTGGCCCAGGTGATCGCGGGCGTTGACCGCATGTCGCATCTGGTCGAGCAGTTGCTGACGCTGGCGCGCGTCGATCCGAACCGGCGCGCGGCCTTGCCAGTGCCTTTCGATCCTGCGCCATTGCTCGCCGCCTGGTGCGAGGCGTATGCCGAGCGCGCCGCGTTGCAGGGGCAGACGCTCGTCGCCGAGTTCGCGCCCGACTGCCGGCTTGCGCTCGAATCGGCCTGGCTGGAGATCGCCGTGCGCAACCTGGTCGACAACGCCCTACGCTACGCCGGCGAGGGCGCGCGCATCGAGGTCCGGTTAACGCAGGATGCGCACGATTGCGTCCTGCGCGTAGCCGACGACGGGCCGGGCGTGGCCGACGATCTGCGTGCGCGCCTGACCGCGCGCTTCACGCGCGGCGAAACCGACGCGGAAGGATGCGGACTCGGCCTGTCCATCGTCGAGCGTATCGCGGCCCTGACGAACGCCCGGCTCGAATTCGGCGACGGCCTGCCGCGCCCGGACGGAGGGCACGGCTTCGCCGCGATCCTGCGGTTTGTCCCGGCGCGCTGACGACTCAGTCGCCGAACTGGGTGGTTTCCTTTTCCACCGGCAGACCCAGCTGACTCCAAGCGTCGAAGCCGCCATGGAGGGAGCGCACCTTGGTATAGCCCATGCGCTTGAGATTCAGTGCGGCAAGTGCGGCACGGCCGCTGGTCTTGCAGCAGACCAGGATGTCGCAATCGCGCTGCGCGAGTTTGGGGTGCTCGCCGATCTTGAACTCCAGCACGCCGCGCGGAATGTTGACGGCGCCGGGCAGACGGCCGGCGTCGAATTCAGCCGGCTCGCGCACGTCGAGCACCACGGCGCTGCCGAGCGCGGCCTGGGCGACGGCGGGTTCGATTTCGATGATTTGGGATTTGGCCTCGGCGACCAGATCGAGGGCGGACAAGCTCATGTGATTTCTCCTGGATGACGCGTTTGATTGTGGGCTGCCGGAATGGCAGGCTTAAATATTAGCAATTAATTAAATACCGATAAACAGGTCCGCCCCGCCGCCCAGGAACGGGCCCGCCCCGGTTCAATGCGCGTGATGGCTCGGTTTGCGAACGCTCACCTCGATCTCGCCCGGCGCATCTGCTGTCTCCGGGGTGCGCACGGCGGGCGGGATCGCTGTCTCGACTTTTTTCGCCTGGCTGCCGGCCGGCTGTCCATACCAGCCCGGGTCGGAATAGTCACCCGGCTTCTGTTCGCGCCGCACCTTCAGCATGCTGAACATGCCGCCCATCTCGACCGGACCGTAAGGCCCCTCGCCCATCATCATCGGCAGGGTGTTTTCCGGCAGCGGCATCCGCATCTCGCCCATCTCCGCCATGCCGGTGCTGCCCATCGGCATCATGTAGTCGGGAACCAGCCGGGAAATCCTGTCCGTCAGGCCGCTCTGGTCGACACCGATCATGGTCGGCACGCTGTGCCCCATCGCATTCATGGTGTGGTGGCTCTTGTGGCAATGGAAGGCCCAGTCTCCCGGTTCGTCGGCGACGAATTCGATCTGGCGCATCTGCCCGACCGCGACGTCGACGGTCACCTCCGGCCAGCGGGCGGACTTCGGCACCGCCCCGCCGTCCGTGCCGGTCACCTGGAATTCCACCCCGTGCAGATGGATGGGATGGTTGGTCATGGTGAGGTTGCCGATGCGGATGCGCACCTTGTCGTGGAGCCGCACGTTGAGCGAGTCGATGCCGGGGAAAGCCCGGCTGTTCCAGGTCCACAGGTTGAAATCGAGCATGGTGTTGGTGCTGGGCGCGTAGCTGCCGGGATCGATGTCGTAGGCGTTGAGCAGAAAGCAGAAATCGCGGTCGACCGGGTCGATCAGCGGGTGCCTGCCCTTGGGGTGTGTGACCCAGAAGCCCATCATGCCCATCGCCATCTGCGTCATCTCGTCGGCGTGCGGGTGGTACATGAAGGTGCCGGGCCGGCGGGCGACGAATTCGTAGACGCAGGTCTCGCCGGGCTTGATCTGCGGCTGGGTCAGCCCGCCCACCCCGTCCATGCCGTTGGGCAGGCGCTGGCCGTGCCAGTGCATGGTGGTGTGCTCGGGCAGGCGGTTGGTGACGTAGAGCCGCACCCGGTCGCCTTCCACCACCTCGATAGTCGGGCCGGGGCTCTGCCCGTTGTAGCCCCATAAATGGGCTTTCATGCCGGGCGCGATCTCGCGCACCACCGGCTCGGCGACGAGATGGAATTCCTTCGCGCCGTTCCGCATGCGCCAGGGCAGGGTCCAGCCGTTCAGCGTCACCACCGGATTGTAGGGCCGGCCGTCTGGCGGCAGCCACGGCGGCGCGGTGTCGGGCTTGTCGGTGCTGACGATCTCGGGCACGGCCGCCAGCGCCGCCCGGTTCACGAGCGTCGCGCCCGCGCCGGTCGCAGCGACCGCGCCGGCCAGTTTGAAGAATGCACGTCTTGAAGTCATGGCGGAATCCTTTCAGTGTCCCCCGCCGGCTCGGCGGGGGCGGACGAAACGGGGGCGAGGGGGCGCATGTCCGGCTGGCCGACGCGCGCCTCGTCGAGGTCGGCCTCGGCCAGCCAGTAGTCGCGCTGCGCGTCGAGCGCGGCGTTGACCGCCGCCGCCCGCACGCGCGCATCGGCCAGCAGCGCGAACACGTCGGTCAGCATGCCGTTGTAGCGCAGCAGGGTTTCGTCGGACGTGCGTTGCGCAAGCGGCACCACCTCGTCGCGCAGATGGCGCGCAATGGCGTACTGGCTCTGTCGCATCGCATAGGCTTCGCGCACCTGCGAACGCGCATCGACCACGCGTGCGCGCACCTGCATCAGCGCCTGCCGGTAGCGCGCTTCGGCGGCGGCCACCCGGGTCGTCCCCCAGTCGAACAGCGGCAGCTCGAACGCGATCTCGTAGCCGCGCTGCGTCGGCGCCTGGTTCGAATCGTTGCTGACGACGCCAAGTTCCAGCACGTTGACGAAGCGCGTGCGGCGGCTGAGCCCCAGGTTCGCCGCCAGCGACTCGGCCTGGAGTTTCGCCACCTGCAGATCGATGCGCGTGTCCATCGCCTGCTGCTCGACCGCCGGCAGGGGCGCGAGCTGCGCGGGCAACTCGGGCAGGCGCTCCGGCAGGCGCAATGACGCGTCGTCCTCCAGCCCCAGCAGCCGCACCAGCCGTTCGCGCGCCCGCTTCGCCTTCTGCTCGGCACGCGCCGTGGCGGTAGCGGCGTCGGCGTAGGCGCGCTGCTCGTGCGTCTGACGCAGCACGCTCCAGTTGCCGGTTTCGACCATGCGGCGCGCCAGCTCGGCGCCCGCTTCCGCCACTGCCAGCACCTCGTGCTGGTAGCGGGCCGACTGCGCGGATGCCACCGCCTCGACCCAGGCACGGCGCGTGTCGGCCGCCAGACGCAGCACGTCGAGCACCAGCGCGCGGCGGGCACGCTCGTACAGGCGCGCCTCGATGTCGGCGCGCAGCGGCTGCGTCAGCAGGCGCGCCAGGTCGAGACTCAAGGTGCGCTCCCATTCGACTTCGTCGCCGCGCGCCAGGCGCGCCAGCGCAAAACCCGGGTTGGGCAGGCGCTGCGCGGCGACCTTGTTCGCCTCGGCCAGCGCGAGCTCGTCGAATCCGGCCAGGAGGCCGGGGTTGTTCAGAAGCGCGACCTGGACCGCATCGTCGGCCGTCAGCGGATTTTCCAGCAGCGCGGTGACCCGTGCGTGCGCAGCCGCGCGTGCCGCCTCGTCGCTCGGGGCGACGACGTCCTGCGAAAGATGCGCGCGCAGTTCGGTCTGCACGGCGCCCGCGCCGCCGTCGGGCGTCAGCGTGGCGCAGCCGGCCAGCGCGAGCGCCAACCAGGCAGGGAGAAGCTTACGGATGAACATGGCGTCTCCTCATTGATGGCGGTGATGGTCGTGATCGGCCGGGGGCGTGGCTTCGGCCGGCGCTGCAGGCAACGCGTCGGGGGTGGGCGCGGTCGTGTCCAGCCCGCCCTCGCGGTCATTGGCGGCGCGCCAGTCCATGCGCACGGGCTCGCGCCACGCGCGGTAATGGTCAAATACCGCCGCTGCCGGATCAGGCGTCGGCGGATCGGCCGCCTGCGCCAGCGGCGCGGCCAGCGCCCATGCGCACGCCCAGGGCGCGGCACGACGCAACCTGTCTGTCGTTTTCATGTGGTACCTCGCTGCGCGGCCGGAGCCGCGTGTCAAACCGGATACGCGCCGCACGCGCGGCGCCCTGTCGATCAGACGGCGAGGATGCGGGGAGGCCGCTCGGGGCCGTCGGGAATGAAAGCGCTGAAGCGCTCGGCGGGCAGCACCAGGTAAACGGGCGTCAGCGCGACGACCGGCACGACGGCAAGCGAGGGGATCGGCAACGCCGACGCCAGCGTACAGGCCGCGCAGTGGGCGCAGTCGTGCCTCGCGGGAGTCGCGTGTTTGGCGGCTTCCGTCTCATGACAGCCCGGCATCGCATCCTCCATCGCCACCGTTTCCGCCTGCGGCAGGGCGCGGTGCGACAGCGCGCAGCCCAGCATGCGCGCCGAGGCAAAGGACTCCAGCGGCAAAGCCAGGATCAGGCACAACAGCAGGAATTTCCGGAACGCAGCACGCATGGGCACAGTCTAGCCAAACCGGCACAGTCCACCAAGGACCGGCAAACCGCGCGTCGGGTTCCGTTCAGGAGCGCCGCTTGCGCGGTTCGTAATGCACCACGGCGCGCATGATTTCCGAATAGGGGAAAGCTTCGTGGCTGCCGAAGCGCACCAGCGCCTGCAGCACCGCGCCTGCCACGTCGGTCGCCTCGTCGCCCTCGACGCCCTGGGCCTCGGCCAGCCCGCGTACGCCGCCGCACTGCGCCCGGATTTCCTTGCCGAAGGGCCACGGCGCATCGGGATTGACCCTGAGCGCGAACTGCGCGTTTTCGTGCAGCGCCTGGTGGAAAGTCATGCAGTGAACGCGCACTTCGGGATCGCCGCAGGCGATGGCCTCGCGCTCGGCGAGGTTGATCTTGCGCGAACGGCTGCAGACGACGCAGCGCGACAGCAACGCCCGCTCGAACGGGCAGCTGTGTTCAATGTAGGCCTTGCGGGCCAGCTTGTAAGCGTCTTCGTTGTACTCGGCCATGGGATGCCCTCAATAATCTACTGCGCGGGCGTGATCCGAGCGCGTACGGTGCTCGGAATCCTCATGTACATCCAGTACATTCCGGTTCCTCCGCTCCGTGCGCGCTCGGCTGAGCGTGGTTGTTGCCGCTTCAGCGGCTTTACAACCACGGCCTGCCCCGAGCGGGTGGACGCCCTGCTCGCGACGATTCTTGAGGGCATCCAAACCACACCAAGAGCAGCGTCTGATTACCAGTCGTCTCCGGAAAGCGTCTTGTCCAGCTCACGCTCGGCGGTGAGCGTCTCCTGCGCGGCGATCTCGTTCTCGGCGAAGATCATCTTGTACTTGTCGCCGCTCTTGGGATCGAGGGTCTTGCGCAGTGCGTTGGTGTGCGCCTTGGCTTCCTTGAAGCTCGCCCATTCGCCCTGTTTTTCGAGCACCTTGAACATTCCCAGGCGGAACACGTAATAAGGCATGGTCAGGCCCCTCAGGCGAGTTTGCCGTGGCAGTGCTTGTACTTCTTGCCCGATCCGCAGGGGCAGGGGTCGTTGCGGCCGACCTTGGGACCGGCGACCGCGGGGGTGGCGGCGGCGGTTTCCGTTTCGGCCTGCGCAAAGTCCTGCGCCTCGTCGTAGCCGGTATGCTGGAACTGCATGTCCGACGGCTCGTGCAGCTCGACCGCCGCGACGTCCTCGGGCGCGCGCACCTGCACGGTGGTGGTGATCTGCGTGACCTCGGCCTTGATCGCGGTAAGCATCGCGGCGAACAGCTCGAAGGCCTCGCGCTTGTATTCCTGCTTGGGCTGCTTCTGCGCGTAGCCGCGCAGGTGGATGCCCTGGCGCAGGTGATCCAGCGCCGACAGGTGCTCGCGCCAGTGGGTATCCAGGCTTTGCAGCATCACCGCGCGCTCGAACTGGTGCAGGCCGTCGGGGCCGACCAGCGCCTCCTTTTCCCGGTACAGGGCTTCGGCGGCTTCGCAGACCTTCCTGCGCAGGCCGTCCTCGTCCAGCGTCTTGTCCTCGTCCAGCCACTGCTGCAGCGGCAGGTCGAGGCTGAACTGCGCGGCCAGCGATTTCTCCAGCCCCGGCACGTCCCACTGTTCGTCCATGCTGCCCGGCGCGATGTGCAGGTTGATCGCCTCGTTCAGCACGTCGTCGCGCATGGCGCGGATGGTGTCGCGGATGTCGGCGCTCGCCAGCAGTTCGTTGCGCTGTTCGTAGATGACCTTGCGCTGGTCGTTCGAGACGTCGTCGTATTCGAGCAGTTGTTTGCGGATGTCGAAGTTGCGCTGTTCGACCTTGCGCTGCGCGTTCTCGATCGCACGCGTGACCCACGGATGCTCGATCGCCTCGCCCTCCGGCATCTTCAGGCGGTTCATGATCGCGGCGACGCGGTCGGACGCGAAGATGCGCAGCAGCGGGTCTTCCAGCGACAGGAAGAAGCGGCTGGAACCGGGGTCGCCCTGGCGGCCCGAACGGCCGCGCAACTGGTTGTCGACGCGCCGCGATTCGTGGCGTTCGGTGCCAATGATGTGCAGGCCGCCCGCCGCCAGCACGGCATCGTGGCGCTGCTGCCAGTCGGCCTTGAGCGCGGCGATGCGGGCGTCCTTCTCGCTGTCGGACAGCGCCTCGTCGGCGCGGGTCGCGTCGACTTCTTTCTGGATGCTGCCGCCCAGCACGATGTCGGTGCCGCGGCCCGCCATGTTGGTGGCGATGGTGATGCCGCCCGGCATGCCCGCCTGCGCGATCACCTCGGCCTCGCGGGCGTGCTGCTTGGCGTTCAGCACGTTGTGCGGCAGCCCGGCCTTGGTCAGTTCGGCGGACAGGTGCTCGTTGGCCTCGATCGAGGTGGTGCCGACCAGCACCGGCTGGCCGTTGGCGTTGCGCGCGCGGATGTCGTTGATCACTGCCTGGTCGCGCTCGCGGCCGGTGCGATAGACCTGGTCGTGCTCGTCCTTGCGGATCATCGGCCGGTGCGTGGGGATGACCACGGTTTCCAGCCCGTAGATGCTCTGGAATTCGAAGGCCTCGGTGTCCGCCGTGCCGGTCATGCCCGAGAGCTTCTGGTACATGCGGAAATAGTTCTGGAAGGTGATCGATGCGAGCGTCTGGTTTTCCTTCTGGATCGCCACGCCTTCCTTGGCCTCGACGGCCTGGTGCAGGCCTTCCGACCAGCGGCGGCCGCTCATCAGGCGGCCGGTGAATTCGTCGACGATGACGACCTCGCCCCGCCCGTCCGAACCCGGCTGGACGACGTAGTGCTGGTCCCTGAAGTACAGCGCGTGCGCACGCAGCGCAGCGTACACGTGGTGCATCAGCATGATGTTGCTGGCGTCGTACAGGCTGCCGCCCTCGGGCAGCAGGCCCAGTTCGTTCAGCACGGCCTCGACCTTTTCGTGGCCGGATTCGGACAGCAGCACCTGCCGCCCTTTTTCGTCGACCCAGTAGTCGCCCTCGCCCTCTTCCTCTTTCTGGCGCGCCAGCCGCGGCGGCACCGCGTTCACCTTGATGTACAGCTCGGTGTTGTCGTCGGCCTGGCCGGAAATGATCAGCGGCGTGCGCGCCTCGTCGATCAGGATGGAGTCGACCTCGTCGATGATGCCGAAGGCCAGCGGGCGCTGCACCTTGTCTTCCATCTGATAGACCATGTTGTCGCGCAGGTAGTCGAAGCCGTATTCGTTGTTGGTGCCGTAGGTGATGTCGGCGGCGTAGGCCGCCTGCTTGGCATCGTGCGGCATCTGCGACAGGTTCACCCCGGTGGCAAGGCCGAGGAAACCGTACAGCCGGCCCATGGACTCGGCGTCGCGCTGGGCCAGATAGTCGTTCACCGTGACCACGTGCACGCCCTTGCCGGTCAGCGCGTTGAGGTAGGCGGGCAGCGTCGCCATCAGCGTCTTGCCTTCGCCGGTGCGCATCTCGGCGATCTTGCCGTCGTGCAGCACCATGCCGCCCACCAGCTGCACGTCGAAATGCCGCATGCCGTGCACGCGCTTCGAGGCCTCGCGCACCACGGCGAAGGCTTCGGGCAGCAGCTTGTCGAGCGCCTCGCCCTGTTCGAGGCGCGACTTGAATTCGGCCGTCTTCGCGGTCAGCTCGGCGTCGGTCAGCTTTTCCATCGCCGGTTCCAGCGCGTTGATCGCCCTGACCTTTTGCAGGTATTGTTTGACCAGCCGGTCGTTGCGGCTGCCGAAGACCTTCTTGAACATGGATTGCAGCATGGGGAACCTGAGATGCCCGCAGGACGCGGTAAATCGTTGAATTTTAACATAGCGACCCGGGCCGTCCGTGACGCCATGAAGACAGCGATCCGAGCCGCCCGGGGCAGGAAGGTTCCCTGCCCATGAGCGCCTCCAGCCTGTCCGACCTGCTCGCCAGCCAGCTGCCGCAGGGTGTCGCCGCGCGCGCGCAGGCCCTGCTGAAACTCCAGGCCGCGCTCGAGCGCGCGCTGCCCGCCCCGCTGGTCGGCCACGTGCGGGTGCAGACCTTCGAGGCGGGCGTGCTCTCGCTGGCCTGCGCCAGCGGCGCCGTCGCCAGCCGGCTGCGCCAGCAGACCGACGCGCTCGTCGCCAGTCTGGCCAGGCACGGCATCGCCGTCGCCAGCGTGCGCAGCACGGTCAATCCCGAGCTGCTGGCGCGCTACGTCCATCCGGTCGATAAAACCGGCCTGCCGCCCGCCGCGCTCGACGGGCTGGCCCATCTGGAAGCCGACATCGAGGACGGCCCGCTGAAGGACGCGCTCGCCAGTCTGCTGCGCCACCACGCGCCCAAATCCTAGCCGCGGAACGCCGCCCGTGCCCGCCCAGCTTGCGCGCATCTTCCTGCTGAGCCACATGCGGGCCTACACCAGCCTGGTGGGGCATCTGCTCGGTTCGCACCCGGAGATCGACGGCTATTACGAGATGCACCTCGGCTATGCGTCCGCCGCCGACCTGGAACGGCAGGCCCGGCTCTACGGCGAACAGGAAGGCTGGAAGCCGGGCAGCCGCTACCTGTTCGACAAGCTGCTGCACAACGATTACGCGCTGGAGCTGGACGCGCTCGACGCGGGCACGACGACCGTATTCGTCGCCCTGCGACGGCCGGAGCCCACGCTCAAAAGCATCGTCAACCTGTTTGCGCACAAGCCGGCCGGCGATCCCTACGCCGAGCCCGCCGGCGCCACGACCTACTACATCGAACGGCTGCAGGCGCTCGCCGCGTTCGGGCAACGCCATCCGGGACGGTTCTACTATTTCGACGCCGAACTGATCCGTAGCGACACCGCGCGAGTGCTGGCGGCATTCGGCCGCTGGCTGCACCTGGCTTCGCCGCTGGCGGATCGCTACCAGGCATTCAGCAAGACCGGCATCGCGGGCGCGGGCGATTCTTCTCCCGCGATCGCCGCCGGGCATGTCGTTCCAGCGCAAAACGCGTATCCCGACATCGACCTGGATGCGGACGCCCTGCTGCGTGCGGAGCAGGTTTACCGGGACAGCCGCCGCCAGCTCGTCGAACGGGCCGCCGCTGCGCTCACCGCGTAAACAGGCGATCCCACGCCGCGCGTTCCGCACGGTAGTGCGTCAGGGCGTCGACGATCTGCGCCCTGCGCGTTGCGCGGTGCTCCGCCGACTGGATCTGCCGCCAGGCCGGCGAGGCGTCGCCGAAGTTCGCGGCCATGTTGCGCAGGAACTGCGTCAACTGCCGCAGCGCGGGCGTACCCTGCCAGCCGGGCGGCGCCTGCGCGACCCAGCGTTCGAGCTCGGCCAGCCGCGCGTTCACCGCGCGATGCTTCGCCGCATACAGCTCCAGCAACTCGGCTTCCACCTGCGCCACGCCCTGCTCCAGCGCTTCGCCGGCGGCGAGCTGCGCGAGATCGTGCTGCTTCAGCCATGCCACCACGGAAAACAGCATCAGGTCGCCGAAGAACTGGCGCTCGAATTCGTCGGAGATATCGATGGCGGCATCGTCCCGCTGTTCCACGCCGGGACGGAACTCATCCTGGCGGAATTCGGCCTGTCTGTCGTCGGCCGTGGTGCGGGCATGCAGCATCGGGAGATTGGCGGAAGCGAAGCGTGCGCCGATCTCGGCCTGGATCAGCCGCCCCGCCGTGGGGCCGGACATGCGCAGGCGCAGGTGGCCGAAGGGGATGATGTACTTGAGGCCGTCGAAATCGACGATGGTGTTGCCGGGATAGATCGTCCGCGCGGGCGCGAGCTGCATGAACGACCTGGTGTACCGGAAACCGGTCCGGCGCGTGAGGTGCGTGCCGAAGAAGAAGGCGTGCAGGCGCCCGGCAAAACCCGTCAGGCAGTCGGTGTGATCGTGCGCGCCCTCGAGCGGGCAGCAATAGTCGAAATGCCCGGGTTGGTGCTCGAAACCGAACAGCTTCGCCAGATCGTGATACGCCGCGTCGCCCGGCAGCGGCGCGTCCTGGGGATGGAAACTGCACGCCGCCTGCGGGTCGAGCGTCGCGATGCGCTGCAGGAAGGCCATCACGTCGTCGAGAAAATTCGCCGCCATCACCGCCGGCGACACCGGCGGATCGCCGACCAGCTTGCCGGTCAGCACGCGGATGTCGTGTGTACGGAAAATGCGGTCGATGGTGTGGAAATAGTTGAGTGCCGGCACAACCTGCTCGCCCGAGGCACTTTGCCGGTTGACCTGGAAGGACTGGTCGCTGTCCACCAGGTAGTACAGCGTGCGCTCCTTGTCCCGGGTGAGCTGCCGCATCTTCAGGATGCACAGGTTGCGGTTCGCCGCCTGGCCCTTGCGGTAGAAACGCTCAGGCGGCTGGGTGGTGAGCAGACGGCCGAGCTGCTGGCGTTCGGCTTCGGGAATCGCCTGCAGCAGCGCGTATTGCTCCGGCAGGTCGAAGTGCCGCACCTGCAGGCCCTTGCCGCGATATTCCTCGGCCAGCGCCCGGTGCGCCGCGACGCATGCCGGGTCGCGGCTGTCTTCCGAAATGACGATCTCCAGCTTGGCGTAGCGTCCGTCCGCATCCCGCCCGCCGTAGCCGTACAGCCGGCAGAGCCGGAGGATGCTTTCCAGGCAATTGCGCACATGCGCAGGACGGTCGGCAACGGGGATACCCAGGATGAATGCATGCTGTTCGCGCGCGCCGGTCTGGTCGATCAGCGCCTGCTGCTCGCGGTACAGCGCCTG
>JBGAFQ010000009.1:0-59907 GCA_044227195.1 Thiobacillus sp. | reverse complement strand
CCGATGGTCTGGATCAGCGAACGCTCGGAGCGCAGGAAGCCTTCCTTGTCGGCGTCGAGGATCGCCACCAGCGACACCTCGGGAATGTCGAGGCCTTCGCGCAGCAGGTTGATGCCGACCAGCACGTCGAATTCGCCCAGGCGCAGGTCGCGGATGATCTCCACGCGTTCGACGGTGTCGATATCCGAATGCAGGTAGCGCACCTTGATGCCGTGTTCGGCCAGATAATCCGTAAGGTCTTCGGCCATGCGCTTGGTCAGCGTGGTGACCAGCACGCGTTCGCCGACGGCGACGCGCTTCCTCGCCTCGCTCATCAGGTCGTCGACCTGGGTGCCCACCGGCCGCACCTCGACCACCGGATCGACCAGGCCCGTGGGTCGCACCACCTGCTCGACCACCTGTCCGGCGTGCTCGGCCTCGTACTTCGCCGGCGTCGCCGAAACAAACACAGTCTGCGGCATCAACGCCTCGAATTCCTCGAATTTCAGCGGCCGGTTGTCGAGCGCGGACGGCAGGCGGAAACCGTAATCGACCAGGTTTTCCTTGCGCGAGCGGTCGCCCTTGTACATGCCGCCCACCTGCGTGACGGTGACGTGCGACTCGTCGATGATCATGATCGCGTCGCGCGCGAGGTAGTCGATCAGCGTGGGCGGCGGCTCGCCGGGTTTGCGGCCCGACAGATGGCGCGAGTAGTTCTCGATGCCCTTGCAGAAACCCAGCTCGACCATCATTTCCAGGTCGAAACGGGTACGCTGCTCCAGCCGCTGCGCCTCGACCAGTTTGTTGTTGGCGTAGTACCACTCCAGCCGTTCGCGCAGTTCGACCTTGATCTGCTCGATCGCACGCAACGTCGTCTCGCGCGGCGTAACGTAATGACTGGACGGAAACACGGTGAAGCGCGTCACCTTCGACAGGATCTGCCCGGTGAGCGGATCGAACAGGTGCAGCGTCTCGACCACGTCGTCGAACAGTTCCACGCGCACCGCCGTCTCGGCGTGCTCCGCCGGAAAGATGTCGATCACGTCGCCGCGCACCCGGAAATGGCCGCGCGAGAATTCGAAATCGTTGCGCTCGTACTGCATCTGCGTCAGCCGCGTGATGACATCGCGCTGGCTCATCTTCTCGTTCTCGCGCAGCAGCAGGATCATGCTGTGATAGTCGGATGGATCGCCGATACCGTAGATCGCCGACACGGTACAGACGATCACCGTGTCGCGCCGCTCCAGCAGCGACTTGGTCGCCGAGAGCCGCATCTGCTCGATGTGCTCGTTGATGCTGGAATCCTTCTCGATGAACAGGTCGCGCGCCGGCACGTAGGCCTCGGGCTGGTAGTAATCGTAGTAGGAGACGAAATACTCGACCGCATTTTCCGGGAAGAACTCGCGCATCTCGGAATACAGCTGCGCCGCCAGCGTCTTGTTCGGCGCCATCACGATGGCCGGGCGGCCGGTGCGGGCGATGACGTTGGCCATGGTGAAGGTCTTGCCCGAGCCGGTCACCCCCAGCAGGGTCTGGAACGACAGGCCATCCTCGATGCCCTCGACCAGCCGGTCGATCGCCGCCGGCTGGTCGCCGGCCGGCGGAAACGGCTGGAACAGCCGGTACGGACTATTGGGGAAGGTGACGAACACAGGTAAAATCGCGCGGCCAAAAAAACTTGTTGAGTGTAGCACCCGGTCAAGACGGGTGCATTTCAAGGAACCACAGTGGAACTCTCCCGCCGCGTCCAGGCCATCAAGCCCTCGCCGACTCTTGCCGTCACCGCCCGCGCCGCCGCGCTCAAGGCGGGCGGCCGCGACATCGTCGGCCTGGGGGCTGGCGAACCCGATTTCGACACGCCGCAGCACATCAAGGACGCGGCCATCGAGGCGATCAACAAGGGCTTCACCAAGTACACCGCGGTGGACGGAACACCGGGCCTGAAACAGGCAGTCATCGCCAAGTTCAAGCGCGACAACGGCCTCGACTACACGCCCAAGCAGATTCTCGTCTCCTGCGGCGGCAAGCAAAGCTTTTTCAACCTCGTGCAGGCGGTGATCAACCCCGGCGACGAGGTCATCATCCCGGCGCCCTACTGGGTGTCCTACCCGGACATCGTCATCCTCGCCGACGGCAAGCCGGTGATCGTGGAAGCCGGCATCGAGCAGGGCTTCAAGATCACGCCGGCGCAGCTCGAAACGGCGATCACGCCCAAGACGCGCATGCTGGTCATCAACAGCCCGTCCAACCCGACCGGCGCGGTCTACACCGGCGACGAACTGGCCGCGCTGGGTGCCGTGCTGCGCAAGCACCCGCAGGTGCTGATCGCCAGCGACGACATGTACGAACACATCCGACTGGATGACACCCCCTTCGTCAATATCCTCAACGTCTGCCCCGACCTCTACGACCGCACCCTGGTGCTGAACGGCGTGTCCAAGGCCTATTCGATGACCGGCTGGCGCATCGGCTACGCAGCCGGGCCGGAAGCGATCATGCGTGCGATGACCAACGTGCAGTCGCAGTCCACCTCCAACCCCACCTCGATCTCGCAGGTGGCCGCCGAGGCCGCGCTGAACGGGGATCAGGGCTGCATCACGCCGATGCTGGACGCCTTCAAGGCCCGCCACCGCTACGTGGTCGATGCGCTCAATGCCATTCCCGGCTTCCAGTGCGTCGACAGCGGCGGCGCCTTCTATGCCTTCCCCGACGTGCGCGCGGCCATCCAGAATCTGCTGGCGCGCGACGTGATCGAGCAGGGTACCGACATCGCCTTCTCCGAATACCTGCTGGAATCGGCCGACGTCGCCGTCGTGCCCGGCTCGGCCTTCGGCGCCGAAGGTTACATCCGCCTCTCCTTCGCCACCTCGCAGGCCAACCTGGAAAAGGCGCTCAAGCGCATCGCTGCCGCGCTGGCCTAAGCGCCTGCGCGCGGGTAGGCTAGCGCGAATGTCGATCAAACCAGCGCGTCGGCCCGCCCTGCCCCCTCCACGCGGCACCCTGTCCTGGCTGCTCCAGCTCGGCTATACAACCTGGCGCCTGTTCGGCCAGAACGGCATGCAGAACCACGCTGCCGCCACCGCCTTCTACTTCCTGCTGTCGGCCACGCCCCTTCTGCTGTTGCTGAGCTATGCCCTGCAGTTGCTGGGACAGCTTGCCGAGAATTCCGTGCCGGCCACCATCCTCATGGCTGCGCTCTATGACCAGCTCCATGTCGAAACGCTCACCGAATACGGCTTCATTCCGCGCCGCGCGCAGCTCGCCGCCGGCGGCGTGGGCCTCTTGACGCTGGTGCTGTCCTCGCGCGGGCTGGTGAACGCCGTGCAGGGCGCGTTCAACGTGATCTTTCCCGACCGCAGCAAGCGCAACCTGGTGCTGTCGTGGATCCTGCCGCTCGTCATCCTGCCGGTGCTGTTCCTGCTGATGGGGCTGGGCGCGCTGGCGCAGGTGACGCTGCGCTTCCTGGCGCAGAACGACTTCATCGGCACCGGCAATGCCCACCTGCTGCAGATCCTGAACGCGCTGTTCGGCCTGGCCATGCTGTGGGCTCTGCTGTTCGCCGCCTACTGGCGCCTGCCGCGGCGCCATCCGCCGGCGCGCGACGCGGCCTGGTTCGCCCTGTTCGCCGCGACCAGCCTCACCCTGCTGTTCGCCCTGTTCGGCGCCTTCTTCAAGCTGGAGAACTACCACAACCTCTACGGCGCGCTGGGCGGCGTGGTGTTCGTGCTCATCGGCGGCTACTTCGCCTTCCTGCTGCTCTACCTGTGGGCGCAGGCGCTGTATGCCTACGGCAAGGCCGACATCACCGCGCTGGAGAAGCTGTTCCTCGCCGGGCACGGCGAAGGCGCAGGCAAGCTGGAAGGCTACGTCTTCGGCGACACCGGCCGCCTTCTGGAAAAATTCGGCCAGACGCACCCGCCCGGCCACGTGCTGATCGAGGAAGGGGCCGAGGACCGCATCGCCTACTTCCTGTACGCCGGCCGCGCATCGGTGAGCAAGCGCACCGATGCCGGCGAACGCCGCCTGGGCGAACTCGCCGAGGGCCAGCTCTTCGGCGAAATGGCCTACCTGCTGAACGAGCCGCGCACCGCGTCCGTGGTGGCCGACAGCGAAATCACCGTGCTCGCCCTGCCCCCGGCCATCCTGGAAGACCTGATGCAGCATTCCGCGCCGCTGTCGCGCCGCATCATCGACACCCTGTGCCAGCGGCTGGAACGGATGAATCTGGCAAACGCGAACTGAGCCGCCTAGAATACTGTACATATGTACAGTATTCTAGGCGGCCATGTCCCTGCACACGCTCTACGTCGATCTCAATTCCTACTTCGCCTCGGTGGAACAGCAGCTGCGGCCCGAACTGCGTGGCCGCCCCGTCGGCGTGCTGCCGGTCATGGCCGACACCACCTGCTGCATCGCCGCCAGCATCGACGCCAAGCGCCACGGCATCCGTACCGGCACCCCGGTCTGGCAGGCACGCAAGCTGTGCCGCGATATCGTCTTCGTCCAGGCGCGCCCCGCCACCTACGTCGAGATCCACCACCGCATCGTCGCCGCCGTGGAATCGTGCACGCCGGTGGGCGAAGTGCTGTCCATCGACGAAATGGCCTGCGAGCTCATGGGACGCGAACGCGAGGAAGCCCAGGCCGTCGCCCTCGGCCGGCGCATCAAGCAGGCCATCTACCACCAGGTGGGCGAGGTCCTGCACAGCTCCGTCGGCATCGGCCCCAACCGCTTCCTCGCCAAGACCGCGTCCAACATGCAGAAGCCCGACGGCCTCGTCGTCATCCGCCGCGAAGACCTGCCGCAGCGGCTGTACGGCCTGAAGCTCGGCGACCTCAACGGCATCGGCCGCGCCATGGAAGCCCGCCTCAACCGGCTCGGCATCGACACCGTCGAACAGCTCTGCGCCGCCAGCAAGGCCACCTTGCGCCGCGCCTGGAACGGCATCGAAGGCGAGCGCTACCACGCCAGGCTGCACGGCGAAGTCGTCGCCGCCTCACCGACTCACCGCTCCAGCATCGGCCACTCCCACGTGCTGCCGCCCGACATGCGTGCGCCCGACGACGCCCTGGCCGTGCTCTATCGCCTGTTGCACAAGGCTGCCACCCGCCTGCGCCATTACCAGTATTGCGCCGGCGCCCTTTCCCTGCATCTGCGCTATCTGGACACCCCCCAGGGCCGCCACCACTGGGTCGACCTGGCCCGCTTCGCCCCGCACGCCGACACGCTCAAGTTCAATCCCGTGCTCGCCCGCCTGTGGCAGCGCCGCGCACCCGACCCCGCGCCCATCCTCAAGGTCGGCATCGTCTTCACCGAACTCGTCGACGCACAGCACGCCACCCGCGACCTCTTCGACCCCGACGACCACCACGCCGCGCTCAACCGCACGCTCGACCGCATCAACCAGCGCTACGGCCCCAACACCCTCTACTTCGGCGGCGCCCACAAGGGCCGCGGCGCCGCGCCCATGCGCATCGCCTTCAACCACATCCCCGAACTGCAGGTGGAACGCGACGGCTGAGCGCGGAAAGGGTTGACCGGAATGCCCGCCATCACTAGAATGCGCGCTTCTTTTCCCCGATAGCTCAGTCGGTAGAGCGACGGACTGTTAATCCGCAGGTCCCTGGTTCGAGCCCAGGTCGGGGAGCCAGATACGAAGAGCCTCGCAGCAATGCGGGGCTCTTTTTTTATCTGCGCCATAACTGTTTGGCACATTCCCCCCGAAACCCTCTCTGTGACACCCTCTTCCACCTGCTAGGACACTCTGGTCAGCGCTTAAGCAACCCACAGATTTTCCCGATTCGCCTCGAACGTATAATTTCCAGAAATCGAACAACACCTACAGGGGATGAAATCATGGCATCCAAGCGCGCAACATTACTAATGGCAATTCTCTTGCTGCTGGTATTGGGCTATGTATTCCAACCATTCTGGACAACGCGCGTCTTCGGACCACACTCATCTAACCTCTCTCCCCTTCCAGGAACGAATTCCATCTCAGGCCTCAAGGTTCATCAGGATATCCAAGGCCGCTGGATAGCTGATTTCGATTATTTCTACACAGGTGCTCCGCAAAATGCATGGCTGATGCTTGGTTTGGATACAGCCACGCCATCTGCCGAGCTAAGTCCCCATCTCAGAAACGGCCTCAGAGGATTTCCTCCAAAACGCGGTTCGCACCACATCAGCGTTGAAATTCAACATCCGGCTGTCCTGTCGCAGGGCTTCACTACCACCCAAATATGGGTGCAACTCCGTGGAACAGGTGCAGCGCCACCACAATCATCGCCCGCTCCAGGAACACAGGCCACGCATACGTTCCCCTTCCAAACTTTTGCATCTCAACAGATCGACCAAACCATCGACTGGCCAGACATGCAAACTTGGCTTTCCGAACGGCAATTCGCAAACAAAACGGAGGACGAGATTCTGAACGATGCGGTTGCACAAATTGACGCAGGCAACGAAATATCTCTGGCACAGGCCAAACATGCATTGGAGCGGCTCGTCAGCAGGAATCCCCAACTCGCCCAAGGGTACGTGGAACTGGCGCGTGTCGCTATGAAAACCAATTGGGGGCCCGAGGGTCTGCACCAAGCAGAAACGCTCATCCAATCAGCTCTACAAGTCCAACCCGACAGCGTTAACGCCAAAATTCTTCTGGGATATGTCTATGCGCATCAGAAACGCTACAAGGCAGCAGAAAATCTGTTCACAGAAGCGGCAAGCTCCAACCCCAGGAATTTGTGGCTCTGGGCAAACTGGGGCGAAGTTCTCGTAATGCAGAACCAATTTGACAAAGGGATCGAAAAATATCGGCAAGCCATCCTGAGGCCACGGACAAACGATACCTATGATCGGGCACGACTCGATGCCTATAGGCATCTCATTACGCTTCTCGACAAACGTAACGACCTGGATGGAACCGAGGCGCTATACAAACAACGCGCCCAAGAATTCGGATCGGGCAACTGCTATTACTATGGCTATGCTCGATTTGTACTTCAACGACGCGGCGACCCTGTTCAAGCCATAGCGCTTGCCAGAAAAGCCGTAGACGGGCATTGCCCCGATCCGGAAGCGCGTGAAGTACTGGGCCTCGCGCATTATGTCGCCTGGGCTACTGCTCCTGCAGCGCAACGCGCCGAACTGCTCAATCAGGCGCGCGTATTCTTCCCCATTGGCCCTCGCCCACTGTACTCCCTTGCCGTCAGCGAGCGCACTCTCCCTGCCCTCAGGGAGTTGATCAAGACCGGCGAATCAATCGATCAATACGACAACGAAAAATACAACGCTTTGGCGTACGCCATGCAATTTGGCGACTATGCAACGGCGAAACGTCTGATTCGTTTGGGTGCGCGACTGGATGCCCCAATTGGCTCAGCCCAACTGCCACTTGCCTTGTTGCCCGTCATTCAAGGTGAAGTGGAGGGCGTTCTCCTCATGAAGAAATCAGGCTTGGATTACTCGAAGTTGCACTATCAGGGCAAATCTGGGCTGGAGCTAGCAAAGCTGACAGGCGACCGCAAGTTGATCGATGCGCTTGCATCCGAGGGGGGAAGCATCTAACGGGCACGCATAACCGGCTCTGTGCCTTCGCTGTCCCGTTCAACCCTCAATACCCCCGCCTCCTAACTAGGCTGTTATTCACCCGCTTTGAAAGCCACCTTCCCCACCCCCTGTCCCCACCGCGGCATGCTCCTGTTCAGGCGCTCGACTACGCCGGCGGTTTCGTTGACGGCGCGCCGGCTCAGCACGGGAAACTTCTCGAAGTAGCCCAGGGCACGGAACACGCGGGGGCGGCTGGGGTTGGTGGTGGGCAGGTCGCGCAACAGGGGCGAATTCCGATAGGCCTGGCTGATGATCTGCGGGTCCTGGGCCAGGCGCGGCAATTTGTCGAACAGCAGGCTGCCTGCCACCTGACTGGCGTGGCATGACACGCAATCCATGCTCTCGGGGCTGTGGATGTCGGGGTTCTCGATGCGCACGACGGATTCGGCCAGGTTCTGCAGGGTGCCGGCATCGTGGATCACGAGCGTGCGCGAATCGCGCAGCATGCGGTTGATGTTGTCCGCGCCTTGGGGCGCGGGCCCCAGCTTGCCGTTGGTGTAATCGCGTTCGCTCAGCAGCGAAACGAAGTAGCTTTGCTGGGTGGCGCCTCCGGTACGCGGAATGACGATATCGACGGGCTTGCCGTCGACGATGTTGAAGCCGCGGAATTCCCATTTGTCGCCGCCGACGAGGGTGCTCATGGCGGTGATGCGCCACAGGTTCGATTCGCCGCAGTATTTGAGCAGCAGGCGTTTCAGACCCTGTGCGAAGGGACCGCCGAGGCCCTGCTGGCGTAGGGTCGGATGGACCTGCAGCGGCTGATCGTCGCGCACGGCGGCGGGACCGCGGCTGAGCAGGTCGTATTCAGCCATCATCTGGCGGAAGGCGTCGGGCGTCAGCGTGTGGAAGCTGTGTACCGTGGCGTCCTTGGCTTCCAGGCCGCCTGGCGAATCCGATCCGTAGCTGGCCTGGTCGATGGGTTGCCAGACGAAGCGCACCTGGGGGCGGCATTCGCCTTCGACCCTGAAGCAGGGATCGAAGCGCACTGCCACGACCCGAAGATTACGGTAGGTGCGTGCGGGGCTTTCGCCCTGGTTGATGGCGGGCAGGTACTGCCAGTATTTCTGCGGGAGCAGGGGGCCTTCCCTGCCCGCCTCCTGCGGTGCAAGCATCGCGCCCATGTCGGCCTCGGTCTGCGGCAGCGGGTAGATGACGGTGGCGTCGTTCATGCCCCACCCGGCCCACGCAGGCAGCATCGTCCCCACGCCCAGCCCGACGCACAGCATGAAGCGCCGGCACGCCCGGGTAACCGCCTCCATCCACATCGTCATCCTCGTCGTTTCCTTGTGATTCTGTTTTTGTCATTCTCCCGCACGCGGCGTGCGGATGCGCCCAACCTGGTTGGCCCGGTCACGCCCAGTACTTTGCCTTGTCCGGCAGCACCCAGCGCACGCCGCCGCGCGGATCTTCCTTGTCGCCGCGGTAGCGCGGGATGAGGTGGATGTGCAGGTGCGGCACGGTCTGTCCGCCGGCCGGACCGTGGTTGATGCCGATGTTGTAGCCGTCGGGCTGATGGTGTTTCTCCACAGCCTCCTTCGCACGCGCAAGCATGTTCAGCAACGCCACCTGCTCTTCGGGCGTGGCTTCGAACAGGGTGGGGAAATGACGGCGCGGAATGACGACGGTGTGGCCGGGCGAGACGGGAAAACCGTCAGCGTAGGCCACGGTGAGTTCGTCTTCGGCGAGGATGCGGTGGGGTTGCAGGTTGCAGAACGGACAGGGTTTGGTTTCGGGCTGGCTCATGATCGGCAGAACGTGGTGGATGCGGCGAGTGTAGCGCACCGCCCCGGGATCGCGCCCGTACGAAATGCGGCGAGCGGGCTAGGATGAAAGCACAGGCTGTCATGAAAGGGAGAACGCCATGCACTTCGCCAACCGCCTCGACGCTGCCGACCGTCTGGCCCGGGCGCTTGCCCACTACAAGGGGCAGCGCCCGCTGATCCTCGCGATTCCGCGCGGCGCGGTGCCGATGGGCAGGCGGCTGGCGCAGGCGCTGGACGGCGAGCTGGACGTGGTGCTGGTGCGCAAGCTGCGCGCGCCCTTTAACCCGGAATTCGCGATCGGCTCCATCGACGAATCGGGCTGGACCTACATTGCCGACTACGCGGAATCGGCCGGCGGCACGCCCGCCTACCTGGAACAGGAAAAGGCCGCGCAGCTGGCGACGATCCGTGCGCGCCGCGCGCAGTACACGCCGCTCAGGCCGCCGGTCGACCCGAGCGGGCGCGTCGTGATCGTGGTGGACGACGGGCTGGCGACGGGCGCGACGATGATTTCGGCGCTGCACGCGCTGCGCGCGCAAAATCCGGCGCGGCTGGTCTGTGCGGTGCCGGTGGCGCCGCCCGACACGCTGGAAAAGATCCGCCCCTACGCGGACGAGGTGGTCTGCCTGGCCGCACCGGAATTCTTCCGCGCGGTGGGCCAGTTCTATGCCGATTTTCCGCAGGTGGAAGACGCCGAGGTGGAGGCCATCCTCAGTCAGCCTTGACGAAGTGGCCGGCAAACCAGGCGGCCGCCTCGCGCGCCACGTCCTCCAGCGTGCCGGGTTCCTCGAACAGGTGCGTGGCGCCTGGCACGATGCGCAGCGCCTTCTCGCAATGCAGCTGGTCGTGGGCCAGCTGGTTGAGTTCGATCACGCCGGAATCGCGCCCGCCCACCAGCAGCAGCGTCGGCGCCGTCACGGTGGCGAGCGCGACGCGGCTCGCCAGATCGGGCCGGCCGCCGCGCGACACCACGGCCTGCACGCCGTCGCCCAGGGCTGCGGCGGCTTCGAGCGCCGCCGCCGCGCCGGTGCTGGCGCCGAAGAAACCCAGCGGCAAGGCGCGCGTGGCCGGCCGGGTCGCCGCCCAGCGCGTCGCAGCAAGCAGCCGCCCGGTGAGCAGGCCGATGTCGAAGCGGCGTTCGTAATCGCGGTCTTCCTCGGGCGTCAGCAAATCCATCAGCAGCGTGCCGATGCCGGCTTCGCGCAGCACCGCGGCGACAAAATTATTGCGCGGCGAATGCCGCGACGAGCCGCTGCCATGCGCGAACAGCACCAGGCCGATGGCGTGCGGGGGAATCTCCAGCATCCCTTCGATCGTCGCCTCGCCGGCTGGAATGCGCACCACCGGGACGGCATTCATGCGCGGCGCTCCGGATGCAGCGCGACCGGGATGCGGCGGTTGCCGAAGGGATGGGCGAACGCGCCGAACTGTCCGGCGACCGTGCTGCCGCAATGCGGGCAATGGCCGTCCGGCGTGAGGCCGTAGCGGTCGATGCGATACCAGTCGCGCACGATCAGCGGTTCATGACAGCCCGGGCAGAAGGTGGTGCCTCCGGGGGTGTCGTGCACGTTGCCCGTATAAACATAATGCAGGCCGGCCTTCAGCGCGATGTCGCGCGCGCGGCTGAGCGTGGACGCCGGGGTGGGCGGCACGTCGCGCATCTTCCAGTCGGGATGGAAGGCGGAAAAATGCAGCGGCACGTCGGGACCGAGTTCGCGCAGGACCCACTGGCTCATCGCCTCGATCTCGGCGGCGGAATCGTTGTGGCCGGGAATCAGCAGCGTGGTGATCTCGAACCAGACGTCGGTTTCGCGCTTCAGGTAAACCAGCGTATCGAGCACCGGCTGCAGGCGCGCGCCGGTGAGCTTGAAATAGAAATCGTCGCTGAAGGCCTTGAGGTCGACGTTGGCCGCGTCCATTTTCGAATAGAAGGCGCGGCGCGGTTCGTCGTGGATGTAGCCGGCGGTGACCGCCACGGTCTTCAGGCCGCGCGCGCGGCAGGCGTCGGCGACGTCCATCGCGTACTCGGCGAAGATCACCGGGTCGTTGTAGGTGAAGGCCACGCTTTTGCAGCCTGCCCGTTCGGCGGCGGCGGCAATCTCGTCCGGCGCCGCCTGGTCCATCAGCGTATCTGTCTCGCGCGACTTGGAGATGTCCCAGTTCTGGCAGAACTTGCACGCGAGGTTGCAGCCGGCGGTGCCGAAGGAAAACACCGACGAACCGGGGTAAAAATGATTCAGCGGTTTCTTCTCGATGGGGTCGACGCAGAAGCCGGACGAGCGGCCGTAGGTGGTGAGCACCATCTGCCCGCCTTCCATCTTGCGCACGAAGCACAAGCCGCGCTGGCCCTCGTGCAGCTTGCAGTCGCGCGGGCACAGGTCGCACTGAATGCGACCGTCAGGCAGCGCGTGCCACCAGCGTGCTGGATGGTTCGATTCCGGAATGCTCATGCGCAGGCCTCCGCTTCTTTCCATTTTGTCACGGTGTAGCGCGACAGGCGCACTGCGTCCGACCAGAAATCCGCCGACAGCCCCGCCTTGCGCTTCAGGTGCGCCAGGAAGGCAGCCGGCTCGGGCAGCTGTTCCCACACCTGCGGCAGGAAGGTGCTGCGGGTGTGGCCGTATTCGAACACCACGCCGTCGACGTGCGGTCGCAGGCTGGCCAACGCTTCAGTCTCGCTGGCCACGACGATGGGCACGCTCGATGACAGTACCGATACCTCGACGCGAATGCTGGCGAATTCGGCGCGCGTCAGGGGTGCGAAACGGGGATCGCGGAACGCGGCGGCGACCGCGTTCTCGCGCACGTCCTCGCCCAGCGGGCGGCGCGCTTCGAGCGTGCCGATGCAGCCGCGCAGTTCGCCGGCGCGGGTGAGCGTGACGAAGCTCGCGCCGGGCTGGCGCAGCCACGCGGCCGGCGCCGGTTCGGCCATGGCCTGCCCCAGGCGTCCGGCGATTTCGTTGCGCGCCAACTTGAGCAGGGTTTCGCCCTTGTCGCTGTCCGGCTGGTCGGCCGCCGCTTCGGGCACGAAGGCGAAAGCGGCGTAGCCGACCACCCGCTCGCGGTCGCCCGAGACCACGCTGGAATTACGCACGTCGAGCGCGACCGGATGCAGCCCATGCCGGCGCGCAGCCAGGATCAGGCCGTTCACCGGCGTGGCGCCGCACGCCTGTTCGTGGGACAGCCTGGGCTTCAGCGCCAGGATGGCGTCCACGGTCTCGCCGTCCAGCACGCGCGCCTCGTCGTCGGAATGGAAGTGCGACAGATCGGAACTGATCACGATCAACGTCTCGTCGCCGCCCCACACGGTTTCCAGCACCTCGGCGACCTCGGCGCCAGTGGCGTCCCCCACCGCGAGCGGCAGCAGGCTGAATTCGCCCAGCGCCTGCTGCAGGAAAGGCAGCTGCACTTCCAGCGAATGCTCGAAGCGATGCGCCGCCGCACTCGTCGTCACCTGCGGCAAGGCCGCCAGTGTGCGCATGCCGGCCAGATCGAGCGCGACTTCGCCCAGCGGGCTGGCGAAACGCTCGGCTTCCGGCAAGGCCAGTCCCCGCACGTACACGCGGTGGGCCGGACCGAGCAACACCACCCGCCGCACGCGGCCGCGCAGGCCGGCCAGCCGCGCGTAGGCCTGCGCGGCGACGGCGCCGGAATAGACGTAGCCGGCATGCGGCACGATCAGCGCCTTGGGCGCGGGTTCGCCGGCACCCGCCGGCACGGCGGCGAGAAATCCGGCCAGCGTGCGGCGCAGTTCGATGGGGTCGTCCGGGTAGAACATGCCCGCGACGGCAGCGGGACGGGTGGTGGACATGGCATTTCTCCGGTCACTTTTCATGATAGACCTTAAATAAGGACACCTGCATCCTGTTTCAAGTGCGGCTGCCCCGCCGGGCTTGCATGCCGCCGATCCGGAGCGCCGCAAGCCCGCCGCGCGGATCGCCCGCTTCGGGCGCAGGCGACGCTTGATCAAGTTCATGCGTTTCGGATCGATAATCCCGGAAACCGCAGTTGACCGCACCCCGCCTTTGCGAGATGCGTTCAACTGCGGTTTCCAGGATGATGTCGCGCACAAAGACTAAAGGGAGCCCCATGAGCGCGTTCAAAGCCGCCGATCCGGATGCATTGCTGCACGCCATCCTGCGCGAAACCGAATCCGAGGTGCTGGTGTTCGAGGCCGGCACGCTCCGCATCGTGGACGCCAACGCCGCCGCCGCGCGCAATCTGGGTTACCCGCAAAAGACGCTGCGGCAGATGCGGCTCGCCGACTGCCTCGACGCCGCCGACCCGGCGGGGCTGGCCGCCCGCCTGGCCGAAGCCGTCGGCGCCAGTCGCCGGACGAGCCTGGATGCGCACTGCCGGCGCCGCGACGGCAGCGTCTATCCGGTGAAGGCCCGGGTTGCGCGGGCCGGCAGCGAGGCGCACCGGGTGTGGATCGCCAGCGACGTCACCGAGCGCGAAGCCACCCGGCAGGCACTGGCGCATTCGGCCTCCGACCTGCGCGCCGTCGTCGCACACATCCCGGGCATGGCCTACCAGATGCTGCAGAAACCCGACGGCAGCACGACGCTGCGCTACGTGAGCGCGCAATCGGCGCAACTGCTCGGCATCAAGGCGGCCGCGCTGCGCGCCCGGCCGGAACGCTTTTTCGATCTCATCCTCGACGAGGACAAGCCCGACTATCTCGCGCGCCTGGCCGAAGCGGGCGGCGTGCCCATGAGCTTCAACTGGGAGGGCCGCATCTGGCTTGAAGCCTGGAAGGACGTGAAGTGGGTAAACCTGCGGGTAGGCCGGCGCGACACCCCGGAAGGCACGCTGTGGGACGGCATCATGCTGAACGTCACCCACAGCCGCGAGGCCCAGGCCGAGATCCGCCGCTCGCGCGCCCAGCTCGCCGCGCTGGCGGCGCACGTCGAGACGGTGAAGGAGCAGGAACGCCTCAATCTCGCGCGCGAGGTGCACGACGATCTCGGCGGCAACCTCACCGCGATCAAGATCGGCCTGTCCTGGCTGCTGCGCCGCCTGCCGGAAGACCAGACCGCACTGATCAAGCGTACCGCCTACCTCGACAACGTGGTCGACCAGACCATCGAGGCCACCCACCGCATCGCCGCCAGCCTCAGGCCGCCGGTGCTGGACTTCGGCATCGTCTCGGCCGTCGAGTGGCAGATCAGGCGCTTCAGCCACACCACCGGCATCGCCTGCAGCCTCGACGCACCGGACACGCCGATCCCGCTCGACGCCGACGCGGCCATCGCGGTGTTCCGCATCGTGCAGGAGGCGCTGACCAACGTGGCCAAGCATGCCCGCGCCGGCCGGGTGAAGGTGAGTCTGGCGCTGGAGGACGGCGTGCTCGTTGCGACGGTGACCGACAACGGCCAGGGCATGCGGGCCGATACGCCGCAGAACGGCAGCCACGGCTTCGGCGTGCTCGGCATGACCGAACGCGCCGCCGCGCTGGGCGGCGAACTGACTGTCTCGCCGGCGCCGCGGCGCGGCACCCGCGTCAGCCTGCGGCTGCCGCTCGCAGCCGGCAAATGACGGCATAATCCCTGCCATGGCCACCGCACGTCCTTATCGCATCCTGATCGTCGACGACCACGCCATCGTCCGCGAAGGACTCAAGCAGATCCTCGCCGAGGTCGACGACATCGCCGTCGGCGGCGAAGCCGAGAATTCCAGCAAGGCCCTGCAGATGGCCCGCAAGGGGCCGTGGGACCTGGTGCTGATGGACATTTCCATGCCCGACCGCAGCGGGCTGGAAACCCTGGAGCTGCTGAAAAAGGAGCACCCCGGCATCAAGGTGCTCATGCTGTCCATGCATCGCGAGACGCTCTACGCCGTGCGCGCCCTGAAATCCGGCGCCGCCGGCTACCTCAACAAGCAGAGCGCGCCGGACCAGCTGGTCGACGCCATCCGTCTGGTCGCCTCGGGCAAGAAGTACATCAGCCCCGAAGTGGCGCAGGAACTGGCCAGCGCCGTCAGCGGCGAGCGCCAATCCCTGCCGCACGAGACCCTGTCCAACCGCGAATACCAGACCCTGTGCCTGATCGCCTCCGGCCTGCCCGTATCGGCCATCGCGGACCAGCTCGCGCTCTCGGTCAAGACCATCAGCATGTACCGGTCCCGCCTGCTGCAGAAAATGCAGTTGAAGAACAATGCGGAACTGACGCATTACGCGATCAAGCATGGGCTGGTGGAATAGGGGCTAGTGGGTTGAGCGGTTGCCCGCGTTTCATGAATTCATGCGGTGCGGCGAAGCCGCTTGGCCTCCCCTAATCCCTAGCCCCTGGCCACCCTGAATCCTGAAATACAGGGGTTTTACCGTCCTAATCCGGCCTTCCTCCCGGTCCGCCACGCCCTACCATGCGAAGCATCGTAAAGGCCCCGAGCGGGCCGGGATGTGAAACATGGCCGAACCGACCGCCAACATCAATATCGCCAATCCGTCCGAGGTGGCGCGGGAAACCCTGCGCCGCCTGGCGATGCGCCGGATCGCCCCCACCCCCGACAACTACCAGGCGCTGTACGAGGAAATCGCCGGCGGCGGCAAGGCTGCCGCCCCGGCCGCCGGCGCGGCCAGCGCGGCCAGCGTGCTGTCCGGCCTGGTCATGGACCTCAACCTCCACCACCCCGAGCTGGCCGCACCGGTCGAAGTCCTCGACCAGGCCGTGCGCAAGAACGACTGGGCGCTGTGCCGCAGGCAGCTCGGCCAGATCACCCGCCAGCTCAAGCAGGGCGACAGCGGGCCGGCGCGCACCGGCGACCATCTCGCGCTGCTGCGCGAATTGCTGGCCAAGACCCTGGAATTCGGCGTGGTCGTACAGCTTTCGCACAACCCGCCGCTGGCCGAACGTGCACAGAAACTGGCCGCCCAGGTCCGCGAGGCCAACAGCGCCAACAGCCTGCGCGACGCCGCCAACGGCCTGAAGAGCCTGTGGATCGACATCGATCTCAACGCCTCGCAAAGCCACGACCAGCAGGAAACCCTGAAGCGCATCCTGCTGCTGCTGGTGGAAAACATCGGCGAACTGCTCGACGACGACACCTGGCTGCGCGGCCAGCTCGACATGGTGCAGGAGGTGATCGCCGGCCCGCTCAAGATCAAGGGCCTGCAGGAAGCCGAACGCCGGCTCAAGGACGTGATCTACAAGCAGAGCATGGTGAAGCACGGCCTGCGCGAAGCGACCGCCACGCTCAAGGCCACCATGACCGCCTTCGTCAACCGCATGGGCGACGTCGTGGCCGCCTCCGGCGAATACCAGGAAAAGCTCGTGTCCCACGTCGAGCGCATCAGCCAGACCGAAGACGTGCTGGAACTCAACCGCATCCTCGAAAGCCTGCTGGAAGAAACCCGCGCCGTGCAATCCGGCACCCGTGCCGCGCACAGCGAGTTGCTGGCGGAGCGCGACACCGCGCTGGAAGCGGAAAACCGCATCAAGCAGCTGGAAACCCAGATTGCCGAGATGAGTTCGCTGATCCGCGAGGACCCGCTCACCCACAGCCTGAACCGGCGCGGCCTCGACGACGAGTTCGCCCGCGAGACTGCGCGCGCCGAGCGTTTCAAGAGTGAGTTCAGCGTCGCCGTGCTCGACATCGACAATTTCAAGAAGCTGAACGACGAACGCGGCCACCAGACCGGAGACGACGCGCTGGTGCATCTGGTCAGCGTCGCCAAGGACGAACTGCGCATCACCGACCACGTCGCCCGCCTGGGCGGCGAGGAATTCCTCATCATGCTGCCCAACACCGGGCGCAAGGAAGCGGTCAAGATCATCACCCGCCTGCAGCGCAGCCTGACCAAGAAATACTTCCTCGACAAGAACGAGCATGTGCTGATCACCTTCAGCGCGGGCGTCGCCGAACGTGCGCCCGGCGAATCGCAGGACGCGCTCATCGCACGCGCCGACGCCGCCATGTACGAGGCCAAGCGGGCTGGCAAGAACCGCGTCTGCCTGGCGGCCGACGCCCCGGAACCCCCTGCCGCGTAAGGATCATGCAGATTTTTTCAAACCAGCCTTAACTTTCTCCGACCCCCGACGATTCCTCACTCAACGGCGGTTCAGTAGCCCCAGCGGCCAGACCCACGTTGACGGCACCAGAGCCGGAACCCTCGACCCACACATAGGAGAAACACCATGGCACAAGTAATCAACACCAACGTCGGTGCCCTGTTCGCCGGCGCCGCCCTCAACAAGTCGGCGATCGGCCTGCAGACCGCCCAGGAACGCCTGTCTTCCGGCCTGCGCATCAACAGCGCCAAGGACGACGCCACCGGCCTCGGCATCGCCACCGGCTACGACAAGCAGATCCGCGGCACCAACGTCGCCATCCGCAACGCCAGCGACGCCATTTCCAAGGCCCAGACCAACGACGGCTATGCCGCGCAGATCCACGAGAACCTGAAGCGCCTGTATGAAATCGCGGTTCAGCTCGGCGGCACCGCCACCGGCGCCGAAGCCACCGCGCTACTCGCGGAAAACGCCCGTATCGCCGGCCTGACCACCGCCGCCACCGCCACCACCGTGGACGGCAACGGCACCCAGGTCACCGGCGTCAGCGCCGTGATCGCGGCTCCCACCGGCGTTACGACTGCCAACATCACGACGGACATCGCAACCGTGACCACGGCCCGTGCCAACTACGGTGCGGACATGGTGCGCTTCGCTTCCGCCGTGGCGACGATGCAGACCGAATCGGTGAACCTGTCGGCTTCCTTCAGCCGCATCATGGACACCGACTACGCTGCGGAAACCGCCGCACAGGCCCGCAACAACATCCTGCAACAGGCCGGTACCGCTGTTCTGGCGCAAGCCAACCAGAACCCCAATACCGTGCTGACGCTGCTGCGTTGATGCGTAAGGCCGTTAGTTAAATGAGACGTCCCCGGCTGGGTTTTCCAGTCGGGGATTCAGCATGAAGGAGATCGCCATGATCATCCAGACGACTAACCTCCCTCCCAATCAGGCCATCCAGCCTGATATGCGCGCGCACGGCGTCGCGTCCGTCAAGGCGGTCGCGACAACGCCCGTTCCGGCACCCCAACCCGCTTCCGCGGCAGAATTGAACACCGCCGTGGCTGCCCTCAACCAGGCCATGGCGCAATCGAAGCAAAGCCTCGAATTCAGCGTGGACACCGACACCAACAAGACCGTGGTGAAAATGGTGGACACCAGCACGGGCGAACTGATCCGCCAGTTTCCATCCGAAGCCGCCCTGGCGATTTCACGCGAAATCGAGCAGTTCCAGCAAGGCTTGCTGCTTAAACAGAAGGCCTGAGCCGGGAGGCTGATCATGGCGACCATTTCGTCCTCGACCACGACCGCATTCGATGTCACGACGCTCGTCTCGCAGTTGATGGCGGTCGAGCGCAAGCCCATCGACGCGCTCAACACCAAGATCAGCGACACCCAGGCCAAGATTTCCTCCTTCGGCACGCTCAGCAGCCTGGTATCGAGCTTCCAGACCGCGTCGAGCAACCTGAACACCAGCCTGCAGAAACTCACCGCGACGGCCTCGGACGCCAGCGCGCTGTCCGCCACGGCCGACAGCACCGGCGTGCCCGGCACGTACGCCGTGAACGTGAGCCTGCTGGCGCAGTCGCAGAACCTGGTCGCCGCGGGACAAACCAGCAGCACCGCCGCCATCGGCAGCGGGGCCAGCACCACGCTTACCTTCGACTTCGGCACCATCGGCGGCGGCACGCTGACCAGCGGCGTCTACAGCGGCGCGACCTTCACGTCGAACGGCAACGGCACCGCAAGCATCACCATCGACAGCAGCAACAACACCCTGGAAGGCATCCGCGATGCGATCAATGCCGCGTCCATGGGCGTCACCGCGACCATCGTCAACGACGGCAGCGGCACCCCCTACCGGCTCGCGCTGACCTCGACCAGTTCCGGTGCGGCCAACAGCATGAAGATCACCACCAGCGGCGGCGATGCGGCCATCGACAGCCTGCTGGCCTACGATCCGGCCGGCACGCAAAACCTGAACCAGACCCTGGCCGCCCAGAATGCCAGCCTCACGGTCAACGGCATCGCGATCACCAGCGCGTCGAACACGGTCAGCGGCGCCATCCAGGGCGTCACCCTGACGCTCAGGAACACCACCAGCACGCCCGACAGCCTGACCGTGGCGCGCGACACGACCTCGATCAACAGCGCCGCTTCAAGCTTCGTCGACGCCTACAATGCGCTGGCCAGCCAGATCAAGTCCCGCTCCGCCTACGGCACCTCGACCACGACGGCAGGCGTGCTCGCCGGCGACAGCACCCTGCGCCTGATGCAGGACCAGTTGCGCGACATCTTCCTCACGCCTGCGACGGGCGGCACGCTGACCTCGCTCGCCCAGGTCGGCATTGCGTTCCAGCGCGACGGCGTGCTGCAACTGGACAGCAGCAAGCTCAACAGCGCCATCGCCACCAGTTTCAGCGACGTGACCAATCTGTTCTCGTCGTCGACGGGCTTCGCCACCCGCCTGGAAACCTGGGCCAAGACTGCGCTGTCCGCCGGCGGCCTGATCGACTCGCGGACAAAGAGCCTCAACGATTACGTCAAGGACCGCAACGACGAAGTGGACCGGCTGGAGCTCCAGATGGCCGCCCTCGAGAAGAAATACACGGCCGAATACACCAACCTGAATCTCCTCCTGAGCCGGATGAACACCACCAGCGCCTTCCTGACCCAGCAACTGGCCAGCCAGTCGAGCAACCAGAACTAAACGGGATAAAAACGTGTACACACAATCCAGAGTTGCCGCCAATGCCTACGCCAAGGTCGGACTGGAATCCGGCGTAATCGCCGCCAGCCCGCACCAGCTCATCGTCCTGCTCTACGAAGGTGCGGAGCTCGCGGTGCGCATGGCGATCCGCCACATCGAGGACGGCGATCTGCAGAAGAAATCCGCCGCGATCACCAAGGCCACCAGCATCCTCCTCGACGGCCTGCGCGCCGCGCTCGACACCCGCCAGGGCGGCGATCTCGCCCAGCAGCTCGACGCGCTGTACGACTACATGGCCAAGCGGATCATGCTCGCCCATCTCAAGAACGATACCGCGCCGCTGCAGGAAGTGCTCGGCCTGCTGCGCGAACTGCACGACGCCTGGCTGCAGATCGGCACCGCCGGCCGTGCCGCCCGGCCCTCCCATCAATCCCTCGCCGCCTGACCCCGGAGACCGTCCATGACCAGCACCGAAATGCTCAGCACCTACGAAGCGCTCTCCGAACTGACCGACACCATGCTGACCGCCGCCCGCCAGGGCGAGTGGGACGAACTGGCCACGCTGGAACAGCGCTGCCGCACCCATGTCGGCAGCCTGATGCAGGCCGCACCGGTCGTCCTGAACGAAAGCGAACAGCGCGCCAAGGTCGCGATCATCCGCGCCATCCTGCAGAACGACGCCAAGATCCGCGCGCTCGCCGAACCCCGCCTGCACGAACTCCAGGAACGCATCAGCATGACCCGCGCCGGCCAGCGCGGCATGCAGGCCTACGGCGCGCAGCGTATCTGAGACTTGCATGATCCCGCAGGCCCTGTCCCGCGTCCTCGCCGTCCAGCCCCTGCTGGACGCGATCGAGCGCGATCAGGGCGCGACGCGCCCGCCCTTCGAGAATCTCCGCGTCGGCCAGGTCGTAACCGGGCAGGTCTTGAGCCAGACCAAGGACTTGGCGCTGGTCAGCATCGAAGGCCGCACCGTGTCGATGCGCCTGCCGCGCAGCGTGCAGCCCGGCGAAACGCTCAGGCTCAGCTTTGCCGGCCACATGCCGCAGCCCGCTTTCATGCTCGAAGCACAGGAGACTGCGCCCGTCGATGCGCCCCAGCTCAGCCAGACCGCGCGCATGCTCTCCGACATCATGCAGCGCGTGCCCGAACGCACGCCGCCCACCGTGGCACCGCCCGCCCCCTTGCTGCCCCAGCCGGCTGCCGATTCCGCCGCGCTTGGACTGGCTTTGCGCACCGCGCTGGTCCGGAGCGGCCTGTTCTACGAATCGCATCTGGCGAACTGGGCGATCGGCCAGGACAGCCTCGACGGCCTGATGCGCGAACCGCAGAACCGCCTGGCCGCCGAAGCGACGCAACTCGCGGTCGCCTCGCCCGATTCCACCCAGAAGTCCGCCAACCCGCTGCACACCCTGCTGACCCAGCAATTGCAGGTGCTCGAATCCCCGCAGTTCGTCTGGCGCGGCGAACTCTGGCCGGGCCAGACGCTGGAATGGCAGTTGCGGCGCGACACCGATGCCCCGGACGACGCGCCCGCGCGCGCTGCCGCACCTGCTGCCGCGGCGGCGTGGGAATCGCACCTGAAATTCAGCCTGCCGACGCTCGGCACCGTCAACGTGCACATCCGGCTCGACGCCCGCCAGAGCTTCAGCATTCGCGTCGTCCCCGAGGCGGCCGCAACGCTACCCGTGCTGCAGGCCGACCAGGCCGGCCTGACGGGCCGGCTCGAAGCCGCCGGCTGCAAGGTGCAGGCATTCGAGGTCGCGCAGGATGCCGCAGCCTGACCCGCAACGCGCCGCCGCCGCCCTCGCCTATCGCGACGGAGACGCCGCCCCACGCGTCGTCGCCAAGGGCCGCGGCCTGGTCGCCGACGCCATCCTCGACAAGGCGCGCGCCTCCGGCGTCTACGTGCACGAGTCGCGCGAACTGCTCGCGCTGCTGATGCAGATCGATCTCGACAGCCACATTCCGCCGCAGCTGTACATTGCCGTGGCCGAACTGCTGGCCTGGCTGTACCGGCTTGAGAATTCCGGACAACTGCCGTTAGAGAAACAGAAGAACCCGAGCGCTTGACCATGTTGCCCGCCATGCAGACCAACGACACGACCGACTTTACCGACCGCGAAACCCAGATGGCGCGCTTTGCCGTGCACTCGCGCTCGGAAATCCTGTTCCTGCTGCGTGCGATCGAGCAGCGCAAGCTGCTGGTCAACCTCGACCTGCCGGGCAGCCGCCAGATCGTCGTCACCTCGGTCATCGGCCTGAACGTAGCGGCAAACACGCTCATCCTCGACGTCGCGCGCGGCGATGCGCTCAATCGCGAGCTCATGTCGGGCAAGGGCGCCGAATTCATCACCCAGCTCGACGGCGTGTCGATCTCGTTCCAGACCGGTCCGGTCTCGCTGTGCGACTACGAGAAATTGCCCGCCCTGTGCATCGCCATCCCGAAATCGCTGATCCGCCTGCAGCGGCGCGAACATTTCCGCGTGGCGCTGCCGATCGCCCGGCCGGTGAAATGCATCGTGCCCCCGCAGGGCGAGGACGATCCCGAACCCCTCTCGACCAACATCGTCGACATCGGTTGCGGCGGCGTGGCGCTCGCCGACATCAGCGGCCGCCTCGGCACCGATGCCGGCCGCATCCTGAAGAACTGCCGGCTGCTGCTGCCGGAGACCGACCCGGTCATCGTCACGCTGGAAATCCGCAACTCGGCGCAGGTCCGGCTGCACAACGGCGCGTTCCAGACGCGGCTGGGCTGCAAGTTCGTCAACCTGCCCAAGGATGCCGACGCCATGCTGCAGCGCTTTGTCATGAACATCGAACGCGCACGCCGCAACAGCCTGTAGGCCTGCCGCACACCTCATCGGAGAAACGGAAATGATGCAAAGCATCCAGCAGGAAATAGACGAACGCACCAACCTGACCAGCTCGAACAAGCTGGAGCTGCTGCTGTTCCGACTGGGAAACGACCCCCTGCTCGGCCGCACCGAGCTGTTCGGCATCAATGTGTTCAAGGTGCGTGAAATCATTCCCATGCCGACCATCACGGCCGTCGCCGGCTCGCCCCAGCACATGATGGGCGTGGTCGACCTGCGCGGCCAGATCCTGCCGGTGATCGACCTGTCCGCCGTGTGCGGGTGCACCCCCGCCAGCGGGCACAACATCCTGCTGATCACGGAATACGCCCGCAGCACGCAGGCGTTCGCAGTCGAATCGGTGGAAGACATCGTGCGGCTGGAATGGCGCCAGGTGCTGTCGGCCGAAGGCAACGCCGCCAGCGGCATGGTCACCAGCATCGCGCGTCTGGACGGCGAGAACAGCGACCGCCTGGCCCAGGTGCTCGACGTCGAGACCATCCTGCGTCAGGTCATGCCCTCGAACGAACTGGAAGTCGATCCCGAACGCATCGGTCCCAAGGTCCAGATCAAGCCCGGCAGCGTCATCCTGGCCGCCGACGACTCCCTGGTCGCCCGCACCATGATCGAGGAAGGCCTCACCGCCATGGGACTGCCCTACCTGATGACCAAGACCGGCCAGGAAGCCTGGGATCAGCTGCAGGCGCTCGCCGTCAAGGCGCAGGACGAAGGCAAGAACATCGCCGACAAGGTCGCGCTGGTGCTGACCGACCTGGAGATGCCCGAGATGGACGGCTTCACGCTCACGCGCAACGTCAAGCAGGACCCGCGCTTTTCCACCATTCCGGTCGTGATCCATTCCTCGCTGACCGGTTCCGCCAACGAAGCGCACGTGAAGAAGGTGGGCGCGGACGCCTACGTCGCGAAATTCGTCGCCGAGGATCTGGCCAATGCGCTGAGACAAGCCTTGCGCGCGGCCTGAAATCAGCCCGCACAGCGGGCCAGTTGTACCAAAAAAATATGCATGCGGAGAACCAGAAATGCTGCCTCAACCACTCGCGGTGTCCGGCTCTGATCGCCGGACTGCCGACCCCATGCCACGCAACGGCGGCTTCTTTGCCTACCACGGAATCTGGGCGCCCGGCGTCCGGCTTTTCCGCAAGCTCGACTTCAAGCTGAAGGCCGGCTTCATCAGCCTGGCCTTCCTGATTCCCGCCATCGAGAATTTCTTCCCGCTCGATGCCGGTCTGCGCTACACGCTGGTGACCCTCGGTCTCGGCCTCGCGCTCTACCTGTTTGTCTGTTTCTACAAGGTCATGGTCGGCGGGCTGAACGAAGTGAAGCAGCATCTCGACGCCATGGCGAACGGCGATCTCACGACCGCGCCCCAGCCCTGGGGCAAGGACGAGATCGCCCTGCTGATGAACAACCTCGCTGCCATGCAGGGCGCACTCACCCAGGTGGTCTCGCACGTGCGCCGCGAAAGCGACACCATCGTCCACGCCTCGCGCGAGATCACCGCCGACACCCTGGACCTGTCCTCCCGCACCGAGCAGACCGTAGGCAATCTGCAGGAAACCACCCGGACCATGCAGCAGATTGCGGCCAGCGTAAAAAGCACGGCCGAGTCCACGGATCGTGCGGCCGGGATCGCCACCGAGAATGCGACCGTCGCCGCCGACGGCGGACGCATCATCGCGGAGGTCGAGACGACGATGCAGCGCATCGACGAGGCCTCGAGGAAAATCAGCGCCATCATCGGCGTGATCGATGGCATCGCCTTCCAGACCAACATCCTGGCGCTCAACGCGGCCGTCGAGGCCGCACGCGCGGGCGAACAGGGGCGCGGCTTCGCCGTGGTGGCTTCCGAAGTACGCGCCCTGGCGCAGCGCAGCGCCACCGCCGCGCACGAAATCAAGGACCTCATCGGCGTCAACGTCGAACAGGTCGCAAGCGGCACCCACATCGTCCGAAGTGCAGGCGAAGCCATCGGCGCACTGGTGGAGAAGGCCAGGGGCATCAACGAAATCATGGCCGACGTCGCCCGGGCCACGCAGCAGCAAAGCCAGGACATCGGCAAGGCCAGCGCTGCCGTGGCCGATCTCGACCATCTGACGCACCTCAATACCGCCGTGGTGTCCGCCTCCACTGCGGCTGCCGACTCGCTCAAGAAAGCGGCTTTCGCGCTGTCCGACCGGGTCGTGGCATTCAAGCTGCCCAGCCACGCGGTGGCGGTGCAAGCAGACAGCGAGGAAAACGCACCGGTCGCAGTCGAGAATTTCGATTTCGATGCCGCCATCGAAGCGCATCGCGCCTGGAAACTCAAGCTGAGGCGCGCCATTTCCAGTCAGGAAAAGCTCGACATCGCCACCATTTCGCGCGACGACTGCTGCGCGCTGGGCAAGTGGATACATGGGCCGGGGGGACACCGCCATGGCCGCAATCCGCGCTTCGGCGATTTGAAAGCGAAGCACCGCGACTTCCATCTGTCGGTCGGCGAGATCGCCAGAAAAATCAATCGCGGGCGCCACGACGACGCCGAGAACCTGCTGGGAACGGGTTCGTCCTTCACCGCCTTGTCCACCGACATCGTCAGCGTGCTCAACCGCTTCAAGAACGAAGTCCACGGCAAGCGCAGGATGCGCGATGCCGCGTAGGGGTTAGGATTTAGGGGCCAGGGAATGACGTGCGGCTTTGCCGCGTTTCATGAATGCATGAGGCGCGGCAAAGCCGCACCAAGCCCCGCTGGTCCCTAAATCCCCATGTTCATGATTTCCTGGTACGCCTGAACCAGCTTGTTGCGTACCTGGATCGTCTGCTGCAGGGCGATGCTGGACTTCTGCATCGAAATCATGGCGTCGGACAGGCTGACCGAGCTGTCGCCCATGGCGAAGCGCTCGGAGAGCTGCTGCGCCTGCAGTTGCGTCTGGTTGACCTGGTCGAGCGAGGATTTCAGCGCGGTCGAGAAATCCACGGCGCCTGCGGCCTTGGCCGTATCGCCGGTTTTCGCGATCGCGCCGGCCTGCGGTGCAGCCTGCGCGCCCGCGGCGCGCAGCTGCGCGACCATGGCCTCGATGCGGCTGGTGTCGATTGCGCCTATGCTCATTTGGCTCCCCTTTCGGGCGGTTTTCCACGTTCGCACCTTAGCCCGCCGCCCCGCAAGCCATAAGCGCGATAAAGGCGGAAAACCGGCTTCTATTCCCGCGATTGAAAAACCGCCCGCTGCCGATAATCCCATCACGAGTCCGCGCATCCGAAGCGCGGCATGAAAACGGCAACAGGGACTGAACCTATGGCAGCAGCAGGCGAGATCGTGGTACCGGGCGGGGTCATGGACTTCACCCGCACCCCCGGCGGACGCAAGATCGTGATGATGCTCGGCGTGGCGGCGGTGGTCGCGGCCATGGCGGGCGTCTGGATGTGGGGGCAACAGCCGGACTACAAGGTGCTGTTCGCCAATTTCAGCGACCGCGACGGCGGCGCCATCGTCGCCGAACTGGAAAAGCTGAATATCCCCTACAAGTACGCCGACGGCGGCGGCGCCATCCTGGTGCCGGCCGAGCGCGTGCACGATGCCCGCCTGAAGCTCGCCTCGCAGGGCCTGCCCAAGGGCGGCAACGTCGGCTTCGAGCTGATGGAAAACCAGAAGCTCGGCTCCTCGCAGTTCGTCGAACAGATCAATTTCCAGCGCGCCATGGAAGGCGAACTGGCCCGCTCCATCGAATCGGTCTCGTCGGTGCAGGCCGCACGCGTGCACCTGGCCATGCCCAAGGATTCGATCTTCGTGACGGAGCAGAAACAGCCGACCGCCTCGGTGCTGCTCAATCTCTACCCCGGCCGCACGCTCGATGCGCAGCAGGTCAGCGCCATCGTGCACCTGGTCGCCAGCAGCGTGCCCGAACTCTCGCCCAAGAACGTGACCCTGGTCGACCAGAACGGCAACCTGCTGTCCGACACCAGCAAGCCGCCGCCCAACGGCCTCGATCCCACGCAGATGAAATACGTGCAGGATCTCCAGCAAAGCGTGGCCAGGCGCATCGAGTCCATCATCAGCCCCATGGTCGGCGCCGAGAATGTGCGCGCCGAGGCCACGGCCGACGTCGATTTCTCGCACAGCGAGCAGGCGGTCGAATCCTACAAGCCGAACCAGACGCCGGACGCCATGGCGATCCGCAGCCAGCAGACCAGCGAATCGGCCAACGGCGGCGGCACGGCCGCCGGCGTGCCCGGCGCGCTCACCAACCAGCCGCCGGCACCCGCCACCGCGCCGATCACCGCGCCTGCGCCCGGCAAGGCCCCGGCAGCCGCCGCAGCGCCTGCCGCGCCCACCAGCACGCGCAAGGACGCCACCGTCAATTACGAGGTCGACAAGACCATCCAGTACGTGCAGCAGGGAAGCGGCGGCCTCAAGCGGCTGTCGGTCGCAGTCGTCGTCAACTACCGCAAGACCACGGACAAGGCCGGCAAGGTTTCGCAAAAACCGCTGTCCGCCGCCGAGATGACCCAGATCACCAATCTGGTGAAGGAGGCCATGGGCTACAACCAGCAGCGCGGCGACACCCTCAACGTCGTCAACAGCCCCTTCGCCGCACCGGAGATCGAGGCCATCCCCGAAACCCCGATCTGGAAGCAGCCCGGCACCATCGATACCGCCAAGTCCACGGGCAAGTACATCCTGATGGGCATCGCGCTGCTGCTGCTGTACTTGCGCGTGTTGAAGCCGTTATTGAAGAAACTATCCGAACCGCTGGCGCTGCCTGCTCCCGGCGCCACCGGCGCGGCAGGGCATCATCCGCAGTTCGCCGGCGACGGCATGATGGCGCTGCCCCCGGGCCAGCGCAGCTACGCGGACAACCTGACCCGCGCGCAGCAGCTCGCCAAGGAGGATCCGCGCGTGGTCGCCAATATCGTGAAAACCTGGGTAGGCGGCAACAATGAGTGACAACAACGGCATCAACAACGCAGCCGTGCTGATGCTCGCCCTGGGCGAGGAAGGCGCGGCCGAGGTGATGAAATTCCTGGGCCCGCGCGAAGTGCAGAAGCTCGGCGAGGCGATGACCAGCATGAAGGCGATCCCGCAGGACCAGGTCGAGCGCGTGCTGACCGACTTCAACGCGGTGGCCGACCAGCAATCGAACCTGGGCCTGGATTCCGACGACTACATCCGTTCCGTGCTGACCAAGGCGCTGGGCGACGACAAGGCCTCCTCGCTGCTCAACCGCATCCTCGGCGGCAGCGGCGACGCCAGCGGCATCGAAAGCCTGAAGTGGATGGATGCCGAATCGGTCGCCGACCTCATCCACAACGAACACCCCCAGACCGTCGCGACCATCCTCGTGCACCTGGAAAGCGACCACGCCTGCGAGATCCTCGGCCACTTCACCGAGCGGCTGCGCAACGACGTGCTGCTGCGCATCGCCACCCTCTCCGGCGTGCAACCCGCCGCGCTGCGCGAACTGAACGACGTGCTGTCCAAGCTGCTGTCGGGCAGCGGCGCGATGAAGAAACAGACCATGGGCGGCACCCGCGTCGCCGCCGACATCCTCAACTACATGAGTGGCGACAACGAATCGTCGGCGATGGAATACCTGAAGAGCTACGACCCCGACATGGCGCAAAAGATCATGGACGAGATGTTCGTGTTCGAGAACATCCTCGATATCGAGGACCGCGGCATCCAGCTCATCCTGCGCGAAGTGCAGTCCGATTCGCTGATCGTCGCGCTGAAGGGCGCGAACGAGGAACTGCGCGAGAAGATCTTCAAGAACATGTCGCAGCGCGCCGCCGAGATGATGCGCGAGGACCTCGAATCCAAGGGTCCGGTGCGCCTGTCCGAGGTCGAGGCGCAACAGCGCGAAATCCTCACCATCATCCGCCGGCTGGCCGACGAAGGCCAGCTGACGCTCGGCGCGAAGGGCGAGGAAGCGTATGTCTAACGGCACTGGCGCAGTCATCCGCAAGGACGATCCGAGCGACATCCAGCCGTGGGAGCCGGCCAGCTTCGACGGGACGCCGCGCGACGTTTCCATGCGGCGCCGGGACGTGTCCCTGCCGACCATCCAGCAGATCACCGCGATCCAGGAACAGGCGCAGCAGGAAGCCTGGGCCGCGGGCCACGCCGAAGGCCTCGCGGCCGGCCTGGCCGAAGGCCGCGCGCAGGCCGCGCGCGAAGCCGACCGCCTGCGCGCGCTGGCCGATGGCTTCGTCGAGGAAACCCGCCAGGCCGACGAACACATCTCCGCGCAGGTGCTCGACCTCGCCGTCGATCTTGCGCGCGCGCTGCTCAAGTCCGCGCTTGCCGTGCGCCCCGAGCTGGTGATTCCCGTGATACGCGAAGCCGTGCGCTACCTGCCGGCGATGCAGCAGCCCGCCTTGCTGTACCTGAACCCCGCCGACCTCGCGCTGGTGCGCGAACGCATCGGCGACGAACTCGCCAAAATGGGCTGGCAGCTTACCGAGGACGCCACGCTGGAGGCCGGCGGCTGCCGCGTCGAAACCCCCAGCAACCAGATCGACGCCGCCCTGCCCGTCCGCTGGCAGCGCCTGGTCGCCGCGCTGGGCAAGCAGACCGACTGGCTCGCCTGATGAACGCGCCTGTCGCTTCCCTGCACACCGCGCGCTGGCAGGCCTATCTCTCGGATTGCCGCGAACTGCTGGCCATCGCCGAGCCGATGCGCGTGTCCGGCCGCGTCACCCGCGTAGCCGGCCTGGTGATGGAAGCGGTGGGCCTCAAGCTGCCCGTCGGGAGCGCCTGCACCGTGCCGCTGCCCAACGGCTCGACCCTGGAGGCCGAGGTCGTCGGTTTCGCCGGCGACCGTCTCTATCTCATGCCGCAGAGCGACATCGAAGGCATCGTGCCCGGCGCGCAGGTGTTCCCGGCCGAAATCATCCCCACCCTGCCCGGCCTCGGCCAGGTCAGCCACCCGCGCCGCCGCCCCAGCGACCGCACCCGCCATCTGCCGGTCGGCTATGGCCTGCTCGGCCGCGTGCTGGACAGCAACGGCCGCGCGCTGGACAGCCTCGGTCCGGTCGACGCCGAGGCCAGCGCGCCGCTGTCGCGCCGCGTCGCCAATCCCCTGTCGCGCGCGCCGATCACCGACATCCTCGACGTCGGCGTGCGCGCCATCAACAGCCTGCTCACCGTCGGCCGCGGCCAGCGCATGGGCCTGTTCGCCGGCTCCGGCGTCGGCAAGAGCGTGCTGCTCGGCATGATGGCGCGCTACACCTCGGCCGACGTGATCGTGGTCGGCCTGATCGGCGAACGCGGCCGCGAAGTGAAGGAATTCATCGAACAGATCCTCGGCGAAGAGGGCCTCGCGCGCGCCGTCGTCGTCGCCGCGCCCGCCGACACGCCGCCGCTCATGCGCATGCAGGGCGCCGCCTACGCCACGTCCATCGCCGAATATTTCCGCGACCAGGGCAGGAACGTGCTGCTGATCATGGATTCGCTCACCCGCTACGCCATGGCGCAGCGCGAGATCGCACTCGCCATCGGCGAGCCGCCGGCGACCAAGGGCTATCCGCCCTCGGTCTTCGCCAAGCTGCCCGCGCTGGTCGAGCGCGCCGGCAACGGCAAGCCGGGCGGCGGTTCGATCACCGCCTTCTACACCGTGCTGACCGAAGGCGACGACCAGCAGGACCCGATCGCCGACGCCGCGCGCGCCATCCTCGACGGCCACATCGTGTTGAACCGCAATCTGGCCGAGTCCGGCCACTACCCCGCGATCGACATCGAACAGTCGATCAGCCGCGCGATGCAGAACATCACCACGCACGAACAGCAACACCTGGCGCGCCGCCTGAAGAAACTCTATTCGCGCTACGAACGCAGCCGCGACCTGATCAGCGTCGGCGCCTACGCACCAGGCACCGACCCCACGCTGGACGAAGCCATCCGCCTGCGCACCGCGATGGACGGCTTCCTGCAGCAGGCCATCAACGAACGCGCCGACGTGCCGGACAGCCTGGCGCAACTTGAAATCCTCTTCCACTGATCCCTGACGCGTCCCGCCCATGGCCTCTCCTTCCGCACTTGCCACCCTGATCGATCTCGCCAACAAGGAGGCGGACGAAGCCGCCCGGCATCTTGGCGACACCATACGCGTGCGCGAGGACGCCACGCAGAAGCTCGAACTCCTTATGCAGTACCGCGACGACTACGCGCTGCGTTGCCAGTCGGACATGGCGAACGGCATGAGCGCGACGCAGTTCAACAACTTCCAGGTGTTCATGCACAAGCTCGACCAGGCGATCGCAGGCCAGCAACAGGTCGTCGACGACGCCGGCCGGCGCGCCGATCAGGCGCGCACCGCCTGGATGGCCTGCGAACAGAAGAAGATGTCGTACGTGACCCTGAACGAGCGCGCCGACCGCACGCAGGCACAGCACGAGCGCAAGCGCGACCAGAAGCAGAACGACGAGTACGCCACGCGCAGCGCGCAGCCCAAACACCCCTCGCACTGAATCGAGACCGCCATGACCGCATCGCTTCCCCCCATTCAGCCCGCGCCGCAATCGGCCGCGCCGCAATCGACCGCCGCGCAGGACACCGCCGCACCCGAGGTACCGTTCAGCCAGGTGCTGTCCGGCGAAATGGCGCAGCAGCGACGCGCCGAGGCCGCCGGTGCGGACGCCGCACCGGCGGAAACGGCCGACACCGCTGCCGCACCGGCCGTCGACGCAACGAACCCCAAGGCAGTTGCAGGCGAATCCGGCATACCGGGCAGGAAGGACGCCGCTGCACCCGACGACGCCGATGCTGCGCGCACGGACAGCGCCTCCGCGCTGCCCGATGCCATGCTTGCGCTGGCGCTGCACCCGGAACTGCTGAAGCCCGCGGGTGCCGCCCCCCCCGCCGCACCCGCGGTTGAGGAAACGGGCGCACGGGTCCCGCCATCCATCGAAGGGGCGAAAGGCACGGGCGAACCGGCCGCACGCGCCGCGTCGGCTACCCCCACGGCGCCCGGCACGCTTCCCGCCGTACGCGCCAGCCGTGCGGAGGCGAATGCCGTCCGCGCCGGCACAGACGAGGTCCAGCCCAGGGCCGACCGCCCCGCCGCCGCACCGGAAAAAACGCCGCTCGCCGAAGCGATCGCCCAGCGCATCCCGGACGCCGCCCGCAACATTGAGCGCGCCCCCGATTTCGCTGCCGCCATGGCGGCAGCGCAGACCGCGCAGATTGCGGGCGCAGCGGTTGCCGACCTCCAGGCCAGCGACCGTCTCAACCCCGCCGTCGGCACCTCGGCCTGGAACCAGGCGCTGGGCGACAGGATCGTCTGGATGGCAAGCGGCGGCCAGCAATCGGCTTCGCTCACCCTCAATCCGCCCGACCTCGGCCCCATGCAGGTCGTCGTCAACGTCACGAACGACCAGGCCACGGCCAGTTTCTTCGCCCACCAGCCTGAAGTGCGGCAGGCGCTGGAAGCCGCCCTGCCCCGCCTGCGCGAGATGATGCAGGACGCCGGCATCCAGCTCGGCCAGGCCACGGTGAGCGCCGACACCCCGCGCCAGCAGGACATGCAGGACCGCGCCCCGCAGCGCGCCGCCACGCCGTTCATGGGCCTGGCCGGCGACGACGCGACAGCGCCGGTGGCCGTGACGCGTCCCGTGCGCACGGGACGTGGGCTGGTCGATACGTTTGCCTGAATTCAGGAGCCAGGGGTCAGGGGTCAGGGGTCAGGATTTAGGGGCCAGGGAATACTGTGCGGTTGCGCCGCGCCCATGAATTCATGAAACGCGGCACAGCCGCACGATCTCCCTGATCCCTGGATCCTGACCCCTGACCCCTAATCCCCAGCCTCCGCCCCCCGCTCCCCAAACCACGAATTCCCCCCCTTTTCCCCTTCTTTTCAAGGCATCGCCGGGTTTGGCCGATAGCAATAATGACCATCAAGCCAACCTCATTCCCCTAAAGGAACCGAACCGATGTCCAAGCCCGCCGAAGCGGCACCCGCCGAAGCCCCAGTCAAGAAATCGAAGAAGCTGCTGTTCATCATCGTCGGCCTCGTCGTGCTGCTGGCCGGCGGCGGCGCAGGCGCCTGGTTCATGTTGAAACCAGCGCATGGCGACAAGGAAGCGCACGCCGAGCCCGAGCCGCCGAAAACGCCGATCTTCATGCCGCTGGAGACCTTCACCGTGAACCTCATGGGCGGCGAACAGTATCTGCAGACCGACATCACGCTGCAGCTCTACAACCAGGAGCAGGTCGACCTGCTCAAACTGCACATGCCGCGCATCCGCAGCCGCCTGCTGACGCTGCTGTCGAGCCAGAGCGCCGACACCCTGGCGACCGAGGCGGACAAGAAGAAGCTCGCGCAGGCCATCCTGGCGGCGGTCAAGGAACCCGTCGAGCCCAAGGGCAAGCCGCAGGAAGTCAGCGACGTGCTGTTCACCACCTTCGTGATCCAGTAATTCCGGAACCCAGCTCATGGCCGACAGCTTTCTCTCGCAGGACGAAGTCGACGCCCTCCTGAAGGGCGTGACCGGCGAAGTCGACGAAGCGCCCGCCGAGGACCACGATCCCCATGCCGTGCGCCCGTACAACCTGGCGACGCAGGAGCGCATCGTGCGCGGCCGCATGCCGACGCTCGAGATCATCAACGAACGCTTCGCGCGCCAGCTCCGCATCGGCCTGTACAACTTCCTTCGGCGCGGCGTCGAAATCTCGGTCGGTCCGGTCAAGGTCTCGAAATACAGCGAGTTCATCCGCAACCTCGTCGTGCCGACCAACCTCAACCTGGTGCAGTTCAAGCCGCTGCGCGGCACTGCGCTGGTCATCTTCAACCCAGACCTGGTGTTCCTGATGGTGGACAACCTGTTCGGCGGCGACGGGCGTTTCCACACCCGCATCGAGGGGCGCGACTTCACCCAGACCGAGCACCGCATCATCCAGCGCGCGCTCGCCATCGTGTTCGAGTCGTACGCGAAGTCGTGGGAACCGATCTACCCGATCGAATTCGAGTTCGTGCGCTCGGAGATGAATACCCAGTTCGCCAACATCGCCACGCCCAACGAGGTGGTGGTGAACATCACCTTCTCGATCGAGCTCGGCCAGACCAGCGGCGAAATGCACTTCTGCATGCCCTACTCGATGATCGAACCGATCAAGGATCTGCTCACCAGCGCGCTGCAGGCCGAGAACCTCGAAGTCGACAAGCGCTGGCTGCGCCAGATGCGCCAGCAGGTGCAGCTGGCCGAGGTCGAACTCGTCGCTGATCTCGGCACCGCCCGGATCAGCCTGCGCGACATCGTCAATCTCAAGGCCGGCGACGTCATCCCGCTGGACATCCCGCCCACCGTGGAAGCCAAGGTGGACGGCGTGCCGGTGATGGAATGCGCCTACGGAAAATTCAACGGCCAGTACACCTTGCGCGTCGAGAAACTGCTGTCCACGAGCTCGAGCGAAACGCAAACAGGAGAACACCATGTCTGAAGACACCACCCAAGCCATCGCCGAAGACGACTGGGCGGCCGCCATGGCCGAACAGACTTCCAGCACGGCCGTCGCCCAGCCCGCGCCGGAAATCTTCCCCGAACTGTCGGGCGCACCCGCCGCCAACGGCATCGCCAGCGACATCGACATGATCCTCGACATCCCCGTGCTGCTGACGGTGGAACTCGGTCGCACCAAGATCGCGATCAAGAACCTGCTCCAGCTGGCGCAGGGGTCGGTGGTCGAACTCGACGGCCTGGCCGGCGAGCCGATGGACGTGCTGGTCAACGGCACGCTCATCGCCCAGGGCGAGGTCGTGGTCGTGAACGACAAGTTCGGCGTGCGGCTCACCGACATCATCACCCCGGCGGAACGCATCCGGAAACTGAACAAATGATCGCGCGCCTCGCCGCCCCGCTGCTGCTCGCGCTGCCCGCGCTCGCCCGCGCAGCGGAGAGCCCGGCCCCCGCCGCCTCCGCCGCCGGCGGCCTGCTGCAGGTTTTCATCGGCCTGGTGGCCGTGCTCGGCCTGATCGCCGCCACCGCCTGGATGGCCAAGCGGCTCGGCGTCGCGCGCGCCGGTTCGTCGGCCCTGCTCAACGTGGTCGGCAGCGCCTCGGTCGGTGCGCGCGAGCGCGTGGTGGTGGTCGAGATCGGCGAATCCTGGCTGGTGGTCGGCGTCGGCCCCGGCAACGTCAACGCGCTGGCCACCCTGCCCAGGGGCGAAGCCCCGGCCGCCGCTGCAGCCATGCCGCTGCCGCCCTTCGCCGCCCGCCTGCAACAAATCCTCGACAAGAACCGTGGCAAATAAGCACTTCTTCCGCGCGCTCGCCCTCGTCGGCCTGTTCGCCCTCCCTGCGTTCGCGCTTGCCCAGAGCGCCGGCCTGCCGGCCTTTACCAGCACGCCGTCGGGCGGCGGCGGCCAGACCTACACGCTCAGCCTGCAGACCCTGCTGCTGCTGACCTCGCTGTCCTTCCTGCCGGCCGCGCTGCTGATGATGACGAGCTTCACCCGCATCATCATCGTGCTGTCCCTGCTGCGACAGGCGCTCGGCACCCAGGCCTCGCCGCCCAACCAGGTGCTGATCGGGCTGTCGCTGTTCATGACCCTGTTCGTGATGAGCCCGGTGTTCGACCGGATCTACGCCGATGCCTACCAGCCGCTGTCGGAAAACCGCATCCAGCTCGGCGAGGCCCTGGACAAGGGCGCGGTGCCGCTGCGCGCCTTCATGCTCAAGCAGACCCGCGAGAGCGATCTCGCGCTGTTCGTGCGGATGTCGAAATCGCCTGCGCCGAAAACCGCCGCCGACATCCCGATGCGCGTGCTGATTCCGGCCTACATCACCAGCGAGCTGAAAACCGCGTTCCAGATCGGCTTTGCGGTCTTCGTCCCCTTCCTCATCATCGACATGGTCGTCGCCAGCATCCTGATGTCGATGGGCATGATGATGGTGTCGCCCGCGATCGTGGCGCTGCCGTTCAAGATCATCCTGTTCGTGCTGGTCGACGGCTGGAACCTGCTGCTGGGCTCGCTGGCCCAGAGCTTCTACTAGGGGCCCTTATGACACCCGAAAGTGTAATGACCATCGGCCGCAGCGCGCTGGAAATCACCCTGCTGGTGTCCGCGCCGGTCCTGCTGGTGACCCTGATCGTCGGCCTGATCGTCAGCGTGTTCCAGGCCGCCACCCAGATCAACGACGCCAGCCTGTCGTTCATTCCCAAGATCATCGCCGTGTTCGCCACCTTCGTCATCGCCGGCCCGTGGATGCTGACGGTGATGACCGACTACATGCGGCGGGTGCTGACGGGACTGCCCGGCATCATCGGCTAGCGCACCCGCACCAGGGAACAGGCCGTGCTGAGTTTCACCGACGCCCAGCTCAACGCCTGGCTGATCGCCTTTGCCTGGCCGCTGGTCCGCATCCTGGGCCTCGTCATGGTGGCGCCGGTGTTAGGCCACCGCAGCGTGCCGACGCGCGTCAAGATCGGGCTGGGCGTCTTCGTCGCCCTCATCGTCAGCCCCACCCTGCCGCCCATGCCCGACGTCGGGCTCGGTTCCTGGCAGGGCCTGCTCATCCTGGTGCAGCAACTGCTGATCGGCATCGCCATCGGCTTCACCATGCGGGTGGTGTTCGCGGCGGTCGAGGCCGCGGGCGAGATCGTCGGGCTGCAGATGGGTCTGGGCTTCGCGTCCTTCTACGACCCGCAGTCGGCCGGCCAGACGCTGGTGCTCGCGCGCTTCTTCAATCTTCTGGCGGTGCTCGTCTTCCTCGCCACCAACACCCATCTGCTGCTGCTCGGCGTGCTGACGGAAAGCTTCCAGACCCTGCCCGTGAGCGCACAGCCGCTGGCCGCGGCGGGGTTTTACAACGTGGCGGCCTTCGGTTCCTCGGTGCTCACAGTCGGCCTGCAGATCGCCCTGCCGGTGATCGCCATCCTGCTGATGACCAACCTGGCGCTCGGCATCCTCACCCGTTCGGCACCACAGCTCAACATCTTCGCGATCGGCTTTCCCATCACCCTGGGCGTCGGCCTCATCGTGCTGGATTTCTCGATGCCCTATTTCGCACCGCAACTCGAACACATGATCGGACAGGCCCTCAAGGCCAGCACGGTGGTGGTGCAGACCCTGCGGCCCTAAAAAATCGCAGGAGCCAAGTTGCAAGGGAAAATATTCCCCGTGAATCTTGCAACCCGAATCTGATCAGAAGCCGAGGCTGTCGAGCAGGTCGTCGACCTGGCTTTGATCGGCCACCACGTCGCTGCGGCTGGCCGGGTTGATCTGCGGGCCGTTGAGCAGGCCCGGCGCGGACTCCCGCTTCATCTCGTCCGGCGCGTAGTCGATGAGAAACTGCACGAGCTGCTGTTCGAGCTCGTGCGCCAGATCGGTGACCTTGCGGATCACCTGGCCGGTCAGGTCCTGGAAATCCTGCGCCATCATGATTTCGAGGAGCTGTTCCTTGGTGGCGCCGGTGTCCTTGCGCATGTCGGCCAGACACTGCATGGTGAGCGTGGCCATGTCGCGATAGTTGGCTTCGGAGAATGGCGCGGCAAGGGTGTTTTGCCAGCCGTTCAGGATTTCGTCGGCGCTGGCGTCGATGCGCTCCTGCATGGGGATGGCCGAGTCGGTGGCGTTGAGCACGCGCTGCGCCGCCTGCTCGGTCATGCGCGCGACGTAGTTGAGGCGGTCGCGCACGTCCGGAATGTCCAGGGTGGCTTTTTCCAGCACCTTGTCGAAGCCGAGTTCGCGCAGACGGTCGTGCAGGGCGCGCGTGATCTGGCCGACGCGGGCCAGCATGGCTTCCTGTTCGCAGCCCCCCGGGGCCGCGACAGCGGACGAGACCACCTCGGCGATCGCACTGGCAAATGGCGACTCCATGTCAGGCCCCCGTTTTTTCCAGTTTCTCGAAAATCTTGCTGAGCTTCTCGTCCAGGGTGGCGGCGGTGAATGGCTTGACCACGTAGCCGTTGGCGCCGGCCTGCGCCGCCGCGATGATGTTCTCCTTCTTGGCCTCGGCCGTGACCATCAGCACCGGAATATTCGCCAGCGCGGCGTCGGCGCGAATCTGCTGGAGCATGGTGAGGCCGTCCATGTTCGGCATGTTCCAGTCGGACACGACGAAATCGAACCCGCCCGCCTTGAGCTTGGCCAGCCCGTCGGCGCCGTCCTCGGCTTCCTCGACGTTGGAATAACCCAGTTCCTTCAACAGGTTGCGCACGATGCGCCGCATCGTGGAAAAGTCGTCCACAACCAGGAATTTGGTGTTCGGGTCAGCCATCATTTACTCCACTTGATACGAATTTCAGTACTGGATTAATCGGCACTGCGGCAGCAAACTTGATGCACGCCGGCAAGCCCTAGACCCGCATCGCCCGGCTGCCCTGCGAGGTGAAATACAGGAGCACGCGGCCCGGCAGTTCGTGCAGCGGCGCAACGTCGTGGGTGGCGCCGATGGCGATAGCCTCTTTGGGCATGCCGAACACCACGCAGGAAGCCTCGTCCTGCGCCAGGTTGTAGGCGCCGGCCTTCCGCATCTCCAGCATGCCGGCCGCGCCGTCCTTGCCCATGCCGGTGAGGATGACGCCGACCGCGTTCTTGCCGGCGCTGGCGGCGGCCGACTCGAACAGCACGTCCACCGAGGGCCGGTGCCGGTTCACCGGCGGCCCCTGGTCGAGGCGGGTCATGTAGTTGGCGCCGCTCTTCACCAGTTGCAGATGCGAATGGCCGGGCGCGAGGTAGGCATGGCCGGGCAGCACGCGCTCGTTGCCTTCGGCCTCCTTGACCGAAATCTTGCACAGCTTGTCGAGCCGGTTGGCGAACGAGCGGGTGAAACCCTCGGGCATGTGCTGGGTGATGAGGATGCCGGGACAATCCGACGGCATCTGCAGGAGAAAATCCTTGATCGCCTCCGTGCCGCCCGTCGACGCCCCGATGATGATGAGCTTTTCGCTGCTGATGAGCGGATTGCGCAGCGCAGCGAGCGTGCTTCCGCCCTGCCCCTGCGCGGACGGCGGCGGTGCGGCCTTGACCCGCGCGCGCGAGGCGATGCGGATTTTCTCGGCGATCAGCTCGCTGTACTCGCGCATCCCGCTCTGGATCGAAATCTTCGGCTTGGTGACGTAATCGACCGCGCCCAGTTCCAGCGCGCGCAAGGTGATTTCCGAACCGCGCTCAGTCAGCGACGACACCATCACCACCGGCATCGGCCGCAGCCGCATCAGGCGCTCCAGGAAATCCAGGCCGTCCATCTTCGGCATCTCGACGTCGAGTGTCAGCACGTCCGGGTTGGTCTGCTTGATGAGATCGCGCGCCACCAGCGGATCGGGCGCCACGCCGACGACCTCCATGTCCGGCTGCTCGTTGATGATTTCCTTCATGACGCCGCGGATCAGCGCAGAGTCGTCCACTATCAGTACCTTGATCGTCATCTTGTCCGCCTTTCGATATCAGAACAGGTCGATATCGCCCGCCACCGTAGTGTTCTTGAGCTGGCTCGCGTAGGCCTGCTCGCGTTTCACCAGCGTGTAGTTGTTCAACTGCTTCAGTTTCTTGACCAGCACCTTGCCGGTCTGGGGAAAGAAATACACCTTGCGCGGATGCACGTCGTTCAGGTCCTCGGCCACGATGCGGATGTTTTCCGCGCGCAGGAAATCGCGCACGAACTGGGCATTGCGCTCGCCCACGTTGATCGCGGTGAAGCCGCGCAGCACGTTGCCGCCGCCGAACACCTTGGCTTCCAGGTTCTCGCGCCGGGCACCGGCCTTCAGGAGCTGGTTGATCAGAACTTCCATCGCGTAGGCGCCGTAGCGCATCGACGCCGAGGTCGGGCTGCCGGGGTCGCCGCCTCCGTCCGGCAGCATGAAGTGGTTCATCCCGCCGATGCCTGAGACGCGATCGCGGATGCATGCCGCCACGCACGAGCCGAGTACCGTGACGATCAGCATGGGCTTGCCGGTGTAGTAATACTCGCCCGGCAGGATCTTGGCGGCTTCGCAGTCGAAGGTACGGTCGTAGTAGAGATTGGTCGCCAGATGCTCTTCGATGGCCGGATTCATGCGCCTGCCTTTGCAGAACGGTGGCGCGATGCCAGTTCGTACACGGTCTTGCCGCGCAGGGTAAAAGCGTCCGAAGCATAGACGAAGTTCTCGGAATGCCCGGCGAACAGCAGGGCGTCCGGCTTCATCAGCGGCGCAAAGCGCGACAGGATTCGGGACTGCGTCGGCTTGTCGAAATAGATCATCACGTTGCGGCAGAAGATCGCATCGAACGGACCTTTCACCGGCCAGGCCGGCGCCAGCAGGTTGAGCGACTTGAATTCGATCAACCTGCGCAACTCGGGGCGCACGCGTACCAGTCCGGAGCGCTCTCCCTTTCCCCGGAGGAAAAATCGCTTTACGCGATCGGACGACATCTTCTCCAGCCGGTCGGCCGCATAGATGCCGCTCGACGCGGTTTCCAGCACCTTGGTGTCGATGTCGGTGGCGACGATGCTCACCGGCGGCGTCAGGCTGCCGAAAGCTTCGCACAGCGTCATCGCGATCGAATACGGCTCCTCGCCGGTGGAACTGGCGGCGCACCACACCGATAGCGGTGCCTGTGCTTTCCTGGCGTGTTCTGCAAGGATGGGGAAATGGTGTCCCTCGCGAAAGAACGAGGTCAGGTTGGTGGTCAGCGCGTTGGTGAAGGCTTCCCATTCGTCGTCGTCGCGCCCGCTTTCCAGGCCGTCGAGATACACCTCGAACGACGTCAGCCCCTTGGCGCGCAGCCGCCGCGCCAGGCGGCTGTACACCATTTCCTGCTTGCTCTCGGACAGCGCGATGCCGGCCTGCCTGTAGATCAGGTCGCGCACCCGCGCGAAATCGCGGGGGGTGAACGCGAACACCTTGCTATTGTCGGTCTGCCTGATGGCGGGCTTCATGGCCAAACGCGCTTTCACTTCTTGGAGTCATCCGCATCGGGTGACTCAGGTTCGAATACCGGCGTACCGCCTCATGCAGCCAGACGGTTGGATACGCTCGCCTGAGCAGGCTCGCTCTGCACCGGCGTTGCGGCAGCCGTCATTGGCCTGTGCAGGCTCCTCACCAGTTTGAATGTCGATACCAGCTCCGCCAGCTTGCTGGCCTGGCCTTGCAGGCTTTCCGCCGCAGCCGCGGCCTCCTCGACCAGCGCCGCATTCTGCTGGGTGATCTCGTCCATCTGGCCCACGGCCTGATTGATCTGTTCGATGCCCGAACTCTGCTCGTGGCTCGCGCTGGCGACGCCGCCGATGATGTCGGCCACCAGCTGCACCGAGGTGACGATATCTTCCATGGACTCGCCCGCTTCGTCGACCAGCTTGCGCCCGGCCTCGACCTTGCCGACCGAATCCTCGATCAGCGCCTTGATCTCCTTCGCCGCACCGGCCGAACGCTGCGCCAGGCTGCGCACTTCGGACGCCACTACCGCAAAGCCGCGGCCCTGTTCGCCCGCGCGCGCCGCTTCCACCGCGGCGTTCAGCGCCAGGATGTTGGTCTGGAACGCAATCCCGTCGATCACGCCGATGATGTCGGCAATCTTCCGCGAGCTGTCCTTGATCGAGGCCATGGTCTCGACCACTTCGTTCACGACCGTGCCGCCCTTGGCGGCGATCTCGGCGGTCGTCGCGACGAGCTGGTTCGCCTGGCGCGCGTTCTCGGCGTTCTGCTTGACGGTGCTGGTTAGCTCCTCCATCGAACTGGCGGTCTCCTCCAGCGAAGATGCCTGCGATTCGGTCCGGTTCGACAGGTCGGCGTTGCCGGAAGCAATCTCGCGCGAGGCGACCGCGATCGCCTCGGTGCCGCTGCGCACCTGGCTGACAATGCCGGCGAGGCTGTCGTTCATGTTCTTCATGGCCTGCATCAGCTGGCCGGTTTCGTCCTTCGAGACGACTTCGATACGCTGGGTCAGGTCGCCCGCAGCCACGCTGCCGGCGATGCTGACTGCCTGATTCAGCGGGCGGGTGACCGAGCGGATCAGGAGCGTGCCGATGAATGCAGCCAGCGCCAGGCCGACAAGGATCGCGATTATTGTCACGTTGCGGATCGAGGCGAACGCATCGGCCGCCGAAAGGTATTCGTCCTTGGCCCGTTGATGCTCGTGGTTCATCAGATCCTGCAATGCCTTGCGCATCGGCAGGTAGGTTTCGCGCATCGGTCCCTGCAGGACTTCCCCGGCCTGCTGATAGTCCTGGGCGCCGATCGCCGCGATGGTGGGAATCACGCCTTCGCGGCCGTACGAACGGCGCTTCTCGTCGAAAGCCTTGGCCAGCTTGGCCTCCTCGGGATCCTTGATCGAGGCGACGTAGACCTTCCATTTCTGGTCGATCTGCTCGATCACGCTGCGGATTTCCTTCATGCGCTTGTCGAGCACATCGGGGCTTTCCGGGAAGGCGACCAGCTGGCCAGTGACGGATTCCGCCAGCCGCACCTGGTTGGCGGTCACCATGGAAATGACCTCGTCGAGTTTGCCGAGCCGCACGACCTGCTCCTCGTAAACCGTTCTCAGGTGCTGCTTGGTCGAGCTCATGCCGGCGATGCCCATGACGCCCACCCCCAGCAGCAGGAGCGACAGGAAGCCGATCACGAAGATCAGCCGCGATTTGATGGTCATATTGTTCAACATGTCTCTTCCTCTCGATCAATTCCTGAGTCGTGCGCGTCAGGCCGCGATTCTTTCGATCAGCCCCATTTCGGCGCTGTTCATCAGTTTGTCGATATCCACCAGGATCAGCATGCGCTCGCCCAGGTCGCCCAGGCCGATCAGGTAGTCCGTGTCGAACGCCGAGCCGACTTCCGGCGCGGGACGCATCTGTTCCGGTTTGAGCGTGGTCACGTCGGACACGCTGTCCACCACCATGCCGACCACGCGGCCGGCGATGTTGAGGATGATCACCACGGTGAACTGGTCGTAGCTCGCCTCGCCCAGATTGAGCTTGATGCGCATGTCCACCACCGGAATGATGGTGCCGCGCAGATTGACCACGCCCTTGATGAAGGACGGTGCATTGGCGATGCGCGTGACCGGTTCGTAGCCGCGGATTTCCTGCACGCGCAGGATGTCGATGCCGTATTCCTCGCGCCCCAGCGTAAAGGCCAGATATTCCCTGGCATCCTCGCTGGCCTCGTCGATTTCCTGAGTGCGGGGTTTGTCTGTCAGCGTCAGCATGTCGTGTGTTCCTTGTCTATCCGGGCGTTCAGAAGCAGACCGTGTCGGCGAGCTGGCGGCTCGAGCGCAGCAGCGCGGCGACGTCGAGAATCAGCGAGACGCCGCCGTCGCCGAGAATGGTGGCGCCGGAGATGCCCGCCACCTTGCGGAAATTCGATTCCAGGTTCTTGACCACCACCTGCTGCTGGCCGACCAGGCTGTCCACCAGCAGGGCGGCCTTCTTGCCTTCGGATTCGAGGATGACCAGGATGCCCTGCGAGGGGTCGGCGCTCTTCGGCTCGATGGCGAAGATCTGGTACAGCGGGATCAGCGGCAGGTATTCCTCGCGCACCTTCACCACCTTGCCCTGGCCGGCGATCTCCTTCACGTCGACCGGTGCGGGCTGTAGCGACTCGACCACGTAGCCGAGCGGCAGGATGTAGATTTCCTCGCCCACCTTGATCAGCATGCCGTCAAGGATCGCCAGCGTGAGCGGCAGCGAGATGGAGATGGTGGTGCCCGAGCCGGGCACGCAGCGGATGTCCACCACGCCGCCCATGGCGGAGATGTTGCGCTTGACCACGTCCATGCCGACGCCGCGGCCCGACACGTCGGTCACGATTTCCGCGGTGGAGAAACCGGGCGCGAAGATGAGCTGCCACACCTCGCTGTCGGGCATGGAGTCGCTGACCGGCAAGCCGTTCTGCTTGGCCTTGGCGAGGATCTTCTCGCGGTTGAGGCCGCCGCCGTCGTCGCTCACCTCGATCACGATGTTGCCGCCCTGATGCGCGGCCGACAGGGTGAGCCTGCCGGATTCGTTCTTGCCTGCGGCGCGGCGCTTCTCGGGCATTTCGACGCCGTGGTCGACGCTGTTGCGCACCAGATGGGTGAGCGGATCGACGATGCGTTCGATCAGGCCCTTGTCGAGTTCGGTGGCGGCGCCGCGGGTGACGAACTCGACCTTCTTGCCGAGCTTGCCGGCGAGGTCGCGCACCATGCGCGGGAAACGCGAGAACACGTAGTCCATCGGCATCATGCGGATCGACATCACGGCTTCCTGCAGGTCGCGCGTGTTGCGCGAGAGCTGGTTGGCGCTGTTGAGCAGGCGTTCGTGATGGATGGGATCGAGCGCGGCGATGCGCTGGTCGATCATGGCCTGGGTGATGACGAGTTCGCCGACCAGGTTGATGAGCTGGTCGACCTTTTCCACGCTGACGCGGATCGAGGAGGATTCATTGTTTCCACCTTCCTTGTCGGTGGAACGGCGACCCCAGTTCTTGTTTTCGCCCGCAGGCGCGGCAGCGGCGGCCGGCGAGGGCGCCGCTTCGGCAACCGGCGCGGCCGGCTGGGCCGGCGCCGGTTCGTACAGGCCGTAGGCGGGCTCGGCCTGTTGCGGTGCGGCGGGGCCGGTCGAGGTAATCGTGAGTGCATCGGGATCGAGCACGAAGGCACAGATCGCGACGATGGTGTCCTGCGATTCGCTGGTCGCCAGCTTGAACACCGCGCGCTGGTCGGGCAGAACGTCGCGCGTCAGCGTGCCCATCAGGCCGAGTTCGGTCGCCAGCGCATCGACGTCCTTCTGCGGCACCGCGGGCAGTTCGATGCGGAAGTGGAAATTGCCGTCCGCGTCGGCCATGGGTGCGGGCGCTTCGGCAGGCTCCGGCGCGGCGACGGGCGCATGCGCCTCGGCGGGCGCGGCCCCGCCCTGCGACAGGGCATTCAGGCGCTTGCTCACGCTCAGCACGGCGTCATGGTCGACCGCCGAGCCGTGACGATGGCCGTCCATCAGCATGGACAGCACGTCCTTGGACACCAGGAAGGCATCCACGTGCTCGGCGGTGAGCGCCATCTCGCCCTTGCGGATGCGGTCGAGCAGCGATTCCAGCACGTGGGTGACTTCCGTGATGTCGGTGAAGCCGAAGGTGGCGGCGCCGCCCTTGATGGAGTGCGCGGAACGGAAGATGGCGTTGAGGTCTTCGCTCTCGGGGGCGGCCACGTCGAGCGCGAGCAGCAGTTTCTCCATTTCGGCGAGCAGTTCGTCTGCCTCGTCGAAGAACACCTGGTAGAACTGGCTCATATCGATAGTCATTTTTTGCTCCGCATTGCCGTCATCGTTGTCGCATCAGCCGATCAGTTTCCTGACCACTTCGGTCAGCCGGACCGGATCGAAGGGTTTGACCAGCCAGCCGTTTGCCCCTGCCGCCTTGCCCTGCGCCTTGATCTCGTCGCCAGACTCGGTCGTCAACATCAATATCGGCACGCTCTTGTAATTCTTCATATCGCGCAGCGCCCGAATCAGGCTCAGCCCGTCCATGCCCGGCATATTCTGGTCCGTCAGCACCAGGTCGACCGTCTGCTTCCTCGCCTTCTCCAGGCCGTCGTTGCCGTCCACCGCCTCGATCACGCCGTAGCCGGCGTCCTTCAGGATGAAGGACAGCATCTGCCGCAGGGAGCCCGAGTCGTCCACCGTGAGTATCGTTTTCGCTGTCGTCATGTCCGTGCTTTCGTATCAGTCCGTCCATCGACGGGTCAAAACAATTCGATGTCGCCGCATTCCATGTGCTGCTGCTGCACCGTGCGCGGGCGGCTGGCGCGGGCGGGCGCATCCTGGCGTTCCTCGCAGGCGGCGATGTCGTCCCGCACGTTGGCGAGGTGTTCGCCCATGCGCCGGATGAGCTGGCTGGTCATGTCCTGGAACTGCAGGCCGGCGATGGCTTCGCCGACGTGGCGCGCGATATCCTCGCGCAGTACCGCCATGCGGGCCGAGCAATCGGCGAGTTCCGGATGGCAGGCGAGCGAGTCCTGCAGCATCTTCTGCTGGCCGGAGACGCCGCGATGGATGGCCATGAAGCTGGCAAGGAGCTTCTCGATGGCGGCCTCGAGCAGCGCGTTCATCTGTGCGAGGTCGCGTTCGACCTCCTCGATGTGGGCGCCGCCCCCCGTCTGCGGCAACGCGGGATCGAGGGCGCGCGTCCGCATGGCGATCAGATGAAGTTGAAGAGCGAGAGGGAAGAGGTCTTGACGAAAGACTTCTGCGCGGCTTCCAGCGTGGTCTGCTGCTGGGAAAGCTGGGTGATCGCCTTGGTGTAGTCGAGATCCTGGATTTCCGACAGGATCGCGCTGTACTGCACGTCGCGCTGGTCGCCCGCCGTGTCGAGCGCGTCAAGTTCCTGCAGCCGCGTGCCGACCGAGGCGCGCACGGTCGAGACATTGTCGATCGCCTTGTCGATGTTCGTCATCGCGGTGGACAGTCCGGTCGAGAGCGCGGTCTGGCCCGCAGGCGTGGTCACCGGCGTCTGCAGCAGCGTGACCAGGTCCTTCAGGGTCTGGAAGATGTCCTGGCCGCCGCCCTGGAACACGCTCACGCCCGGGTTGCTCATCGCCAGCTGGCGGTTGGAATCGACCTGCGCCAGCTGCTGGCCGGCGTCGCCCTGGTAGGTCGCGCCGGTCGCAGTCTCGACGAAGGGCACGGTCGTGGTCTGGAAACCCGAGAATAGGTAGTTGCCCTGCGCGTCGCGGGTATTGGCCAGTCCCAGCACGCTCTGGAAACGTTCGCCCAGTTCGGTGGCGAGCGTGGCACGATCGCTGTTGCCGACGCTCGGGTTGCCGACGGACATGGTCGAGGTTCGTACGGCCTGCAGCAGTTCGGTGACGCTGGACAGCACCCCGTCCACCGAGCCCAGGCTGTTCTTGGCCTGCACGCGGTTGGAGGCGTACTGGCTGTTGATCGATTGCGATTGCGCGACGTCGAGCGCCCGCGCGGCGGCGACGGGATCGTCAGAGGGCGTGAGCATCTTGCGGCCGGTGGCGATCTGCTGCTGGGTTTTGGCCAGCGCGGTCTGGATCTCGCCCAGACGTGCGGTGCCGCCTTCGTAGATTTGCTGGGTGCTGATGCGCATGATCGTTGTCCTTTATTGTCCGAGCGATACCAGCATGTCGAACATTTCCTTGGCGATCTGCATCACCTTGGCGGCGGCCTGGTAGGCCTGCTGGTAGCGCAACAGGTTGGTCGCTTCCTCGTCGAGGTTGACGCCCGATTCGTTCTGCAGCGCGGTCGTCGACTGTTCCAGCAGGTTGCCGGCGGCCGTGCTGGTGACCTCCAGTTCGCGCGTCTTGTTGCCGACCTCGCTGACCATCAGCCCGTAGGCGCTGAGGTAGGTGGCGCTGCCGTTGGCCAGCGTGTTGGCGGTCTGCAGCGCGGCCAGGGCCAGCGCGTTGGTGTTGTTGCCGACTGCGCCGGCGGTGCTGGCCGCCGCGATGTCGGCCGGATCGGTGATCGCCACCGAGAAACCGCTCGCCCCCTGGATCGTCGGCCGGATCAGGAAATTGTCGCCCGCCGCCGCCGCGCCGCCCGTCAGGGTGAGCTGGACGCCATCGATGGTTTGCGGGAAGCTGGCAAAGGTCGTCGTGCTGTTGTCGGACAGCCGGGTCAGCGTGTAGTTGGTGCCGTCGTACTGCAGATGGTAGTCGCTGGTCGTCAGCGCCCCTGCGTTGGCGATCGAAGCCGAGATCGTCGCGGTTCCGGCGTTGGCACCGTTGGCGCCCACCACCGGCGCGCCCGTGTTGAAAAATGCGCCGCCCGCCGCGCCGGCGAGATCGAAGCCGGCCTGATGCTGCGCATTGAAGGTGCTGGCCAGCCCGATGGCGACGCGTCCCAGCGCGTTCTGCGCGGGCGCGAGCGATTCGGTGCGGAACTGGATCAGGCCGCCCAGCTTGCCGCCGACGAAACCGGTCTCGCCGACGACGACGATGTCGCCGTTGCTGGCCTTGTAGGCCACTTCGATCTTCTGCGGGTCGGTCGGCGAGGCGGTGGCGATCAGGAGGGAGGTTTTCGTGCCCACCACCAGCGGCTGGCCGTTGCCGATGAAGACGTTGTATTCGCCGTCGCCCTGCTTGACGACGGTGGCCTTGATTTCCTTGTTCAGGTCCATCACGAGCTGGTCGCGCTGGTCGAGCAGGTCGTTGGGCGGCTGGCCGGTGGCGCGCTGGGCCTTGCTGATGGAGTCGTTGAGGCTGGCGATCTGATCGGCGTAGGTATTGATGACGCCGACGCTGGACAGAACCTCGCTGTTGATGCCGCGCTCGATTTCGGTGAGGCGGGAGGCCATGCCCTGGAAGCGTCCGGCCAGCGATTCGGCCGACGACAGCGCAGTCTGGCGGGCCGGCAGCAGGGACGGGTTGGTCGCCACCCCCTGGACGCCGCTGAAAAAATCCTGGATCGCGGGCGAGAGGCCGGCATCCGGATCGGCGAGCATATCGTTGATCTGCTTGATCTGGGCGTAATAGCTGTCGAGCCCGCTTTTGTTCGTCTGCGCGCTCTGCACCTGGCTGCCCAGGTAGTCGTTGTAGACCCTCTTGACCGTGGAGACCTCGGTGCCCTGGCCGAGGAAGCCGAAACCGAAGTTCTGCGACAGCGCCGCGCCCTGCACCACCACCTGGCGGTTGTAGCCGGGCGTCGAAGCGTTGGCGATGTTGTGACCGGTCGTGCTGATCCCCACCTGGGCGGCGGTCAGGGCGCTTTGGCCGATGCTGAGGATATTGGTAGCCATTTCGGGTCAGGAATCAGGTGCGGCCGGACGCTCCGACCGCTTATTCGGAGAATCGGCAGCGGCGTGGATTTCTTGAATGGCCATGACCCGCTAGGCCTTTTCGACCAGCCGGATCGCGCCCTGCAGCTTGCGGGCGTAGGCCGGATCGGTGGCATAGCCGGCCTGCTGCAGCCCTTCCGCGAACCCGGCGGCGTCGCCGCCCTGGGCCAGCGCGCCCTGGTAGCGCGCATTGCCGCGCAGCAGATTGGCGTAATCCCGGAAGGCATCGGCGTAGGAATCGTAGGCCCGGAAGGTGTCGACCTGCTTGACCGGCTGGCCCTTCACGTACTCGGTGGTGACGATGTCGACGGTGCGGCCTTTCCAGTCGCCGCCGGCCTTGATGCCGAACAGGTTGTGGCTGTCGGCACCGTCGGCGCCGCGGATCGCGGCACGGCCCCAGCCGGTCTCGAGCGCGGCCTGGCCAACCATGAAGTGCGCGGGAATGCCGGTGGCCGCGCTCGCCGCCTGGGCATGCGGCAGCATGCGCTGGACGAAATCGCCGACGTGCGCCGGGACGTCGCCCGCGCTGGCGGCGGCCGCTGCCGGCGACGAACCGCCCTGAACCGCCGCGGGCGCGGCGGGCAGTTCGAAGGGTTTCGTGCCTTCGAGCGGCATGGCGCGGTCGGCATTCAGCGGGAAGGCCTGCGGCTCGGCGGCAGGATCGACCGCCGCGGCGGCCGTACTCAGCTGGCGCACCATCACGTCGGCCAGGCCGATGCCGCGGCTGGCCATGGTCTGCGCCAGCTGCTGGTCGAGCATCGAGGTGTACATGCGGGTCTGTTCGCTGTCGAACATGCCGTCCTGGCTGGTCGTCTCGCGCATGCTCTTCAGCAGCATGTTCATGAACACCGCCTCGAACTGGCGCGCGGCCGCCTTCAGCGCCTCGGGCGAAGACTGCTTCGCCTGCAGCTTCAGGCTGTCGACGCCCTGGACGTCGAGCGCCAGCTTCGAGGCGAGATCGGCGCCGCCCACGCTCATCAGATCACCTCGAGTTCGGCGTGCAGCGCGCCCGAGGCCTTCAGCGCCTGGAGGATGGCGAGCAGGTCCTGCGGGGTGACGCCGATGGAATTGAGCGCCTTGACCACGTCGGCGAGCGAGGCGCCGCTCTTCAGCAGCATGACCTCGCCCGGCTGCTGGCGGATTTCGATCTGCGACTGCGCGGTCACTACCGTCTCGCCCTTCGAGAAGGGCGCAGGCTGGCTGATCACGGGCTGGGTGTTGATGACGACCGAGAGGTTGCCGTGCGACACCGCGCTGGGGTCGAGCATGACCTTCTGGTTCATCACCACCGAGCCGGTGCGCGCGTTGATGATGACCTTGGCCATGCTCTCGGCCGGATTCACGTCCAGGCTCTCGACGGCACCGAGGAAGGCGACGCGTTCGCTGGCGCCGACCGGCGTCTTCACCTGCACGACGCGACCGTTCAGCGCGCGCGCGGTGTCCTTGCCGAAACGGGCGTTGATCGCATCGACCACGCGGCTGGCAGTGGAAAAATCGCTCTGCCGCAGTTCGACGTTGATGCTGCCCGCTTCGCCCAGTGCGGTCGCGATGCTGCGTTCGACCGTGGCGCCGGCGGGTACACGGCCCACGGAAAGATGGTTGATCTGCGCCTTGCTGCCGTTGGCCGAGGCGCCGGCGCCGCTGACCACCAGGCTGCCCTGCGCCATCGCGTAGATCTGCCCGTCGGCGCCCTTCAGCGGCGTCATCACCAGGGTGCCGCCGCGCAGGCTCTTGGCGTTGCCGATGGACGACACGGTGATGTCAAGCGTCTGCCCGGCCTGCGAGAACGGCGGCAGTTCGGCGGTCACCATCACCGCGGCGACGTTCTTCAGCTGCATGTTCACCCCGGTGGGCAGGTTGACGCCCATCTGGGTCAGCATGCTGGCGATGCTCTGGGTGGTGAACGGCGTCTGCGTGGTCTGGTCGCCGGTGCCGTCGAGACCCACCACCAGGCCGTAGCCGGCGAGCTGGTTGGCACGCACGCCCTGGATGGCGGCGATGTCCTTGATGCGTTCGGCCTCGGCGCGTTCGGCGTGGGCGAGGCCGACGGTGGCGAGCGCGGCGGTCAGAAGCAGGGCGGAAAATTTCATGACGGTTTCCTCACAGCGGCGCGAGGCTCAGGAAGAAGCGCGCCAGCCAGCTCATCACCTCGGCGGAATCGAGCTTGGCGCTGGTGCGGTATTCGATGCGGGCGTCGGCCACCTTGGTCGACGACACGGTGTTGCCGGCCTGGATGGTGTCGGGCTGCACCACGCCGGAGAGCCGGACGTATTCGACGCCCTTGTCGAGCGCGATCTGCTTTTCGCCGGCGACGACCAGGTTGCCGTTGGGCAGCACTTCGGTCACCGTCACCGTGATGGTGCCGCTGAAGGTGTTGCTCGAACTGAGCGCGGAGGCGTCGTCGTATTCGGCCGACGAGCTGCCCGTCACGCCGATGCCCTGCAGGGTCTTGAGCGGCAGGCGGGAAACCGCGCTGATCGACGAATCGATCGCGCCGGTCTTCGAGCCGCTCGACGACGCATCCTTGCCGGCCGCGGTTTTCTCGTTGATCGCGATGGTCAGCACGTCGCCGACCTGGCGCGCGCGCCGGTCCTCGAACAGCGGTCGATAGCTGGACGCCTGGTAGATGGCGCCGTTGGCCGGTACCTGCGCGACCGCGGCCTGCGGGCGCGCGGTGCTCGGCCCCTGCGTGAGGCTCGAGGGCGTGGTGCCGCAGGCGGCGAGCAGCGTCGCTGCGAAGGCGGAAAAAACGAATCGGTTCACGAACATGTTCAAGATCTTCACAGCTGCGTCAGCCTCTGCAGCATCTGGTCGGAGGTCTGGATCGCCTTGCTGTTGATTTCGTAGGCGCGCTGGGTCTGGATCATGTTGACCAGTTCTTCCACCACGTTGACGTTCGAGGTCTCGACGTAGCCCTGGTTGAGCACGCCCGCGCCGTTGCTGCCGGGCGCGCTGGCGCTCGGCGTGCCCGAGGAGGCCGTTTCGGCGTAGAGATTCTCGCCCAGACTCTGCAGGCCGGCGGGGTTGATGAACATCGCCAGCTGCAGGGTGCCGATGGTGGTCGGCGTGGACGAGCCGGGCTGGGTCACCGATACGGTGCCGTCGCGCGCGATGGTCAGCGTCTGCGCGTCCGCCGGCACGGTGATCGCCGGCTGCACCGCGTAGCCGCTGGAGGTGACGAGCTGACCGTTGGCGTCGGTCTGGAAGGAACCGTCGCGCGTGTAGGAAGTGGTGCCGTCGGGCATCAGCACCTGGAAGAAGCCGCCGCCCTGGATCGCCACGTCCTTGGCATTGCCGGTCTGCTGCAGGTTGCCCTGGGTGAAGATGCGCTCGGTGGCGACGGGTTTCACGCCGGTGCCGATCTGCAGGCCGGAGGGCAGCTGGGTCTGTTCGGACGACTGCGCGCCGGGCTGGCGGATGGTCTGGTAGAGCAGGTCCTCGAACACCGCACGCGCACGCTTGAAGCCGCTGGTGCTGACGTTGGCGAGGTTGTTGGAAATCACGTCCATCTGCGTCTGTTGCGCATCCAGGCCGGTCTTGGCAATCCATAACGAGCGAATCATGTCGGCTCCTTCGGTAATTCAATCAATCAGCTCAGGCTCAGCAGCTGCGTCGCCTTGGTGTCGTTGCTTTCGGCGTGCTGCAGCAGCTTCATCTGCATCTCGAACTGGCGCGCCAGGGAAATCATGTCGACCATCGCGTCGACGACGTTGACGTTGGACGACTCCAGCGCGCCGGAGACCACGTTCACGTAGGGATCGGCATCGGCCGCGCCGCCGTCCTTCAGGCGGAACAGGCCGTCGTCGCCGCGCGCGAGATCGGTTTCCGCCGGCTTCACCAGCTTCAGGCGGCCGACCGTGGTCAGGCCGGTGGCTTTCGAGCCGTCGGGCACCAGGGAAATGGTGCCGTCCTTGGCGATCGCAATGTTGCTGCCTGGCGGGATGGAAATCGGGCCGCCATCGCCCATCACGGTCAGTCCGCTCGAGGTCAGCAACAGGCCGTTTTCGTCGAGTTTGAAGCTGCCGTTGCGGGTGTAGGCCTCGCTGCCGTCTTCGGCCTGCACCGCGAACCAGCCCTCGCCCTGCACCGCCACGTCGAGCTCGCGTCCGGTCTGCTGGATCACGCCGGAGCGGAAGTCGCTGCCGGCGGTGGAATCGACGACGAAGGCGCGGGTGTCGAGCGGCGCGCCCACGACCGGCACGGCGCGGAAGGCGTCGATCTGCGCGCGGAAGCCGGTGGTGGTGGCGTTGGCGAGGTTGTGCGACACGGTCGCCTGCTGTTCCAGCGTGTGCTTCGCGCCGGTCATTGCGGTGTAGATCATGCGGTCCATGGCGGATCCTCAGGCGGGCAATGCGTCAGCGCAGGTTGACCAGGGTCTGCAGCACGGCGTCCTGCGCCTTGATGGTCTGCGCGTTGGCCTGGTACACGCGTTGTGCGGTGATCATGTTGACCAGCTCGGCGGTGAGGTCGACATTGGAATCCTCCACCGCCGACGACTGCAGCACGCCGAGGCTGCCGGTATCCGGCGGGCCGACGAGGGGTGCGCCCGAGGTCGCGGTTTCCGCCCACATGTTGTTACCCAGCGGCTGCAGTCCGTTCGGGTTGGCGAAGCTCGCCAGCACGACCTGGCCCAGCACGGCCGACTGGCCATTGGTGTAGCGGCCCTGGATGACGCCGTCGTCGCCGACGCTGAAGCCGGCCAGGCGGCCCGAAGTGTAGCCGTCCTGCGTCAGCTTGTTCACGCTGAAGGCGGAACCGAACTGGGTGGTGCCGGTGAAATCGATGTTGACGTTGAAGGGCGTCGCGGCGCCGGTCGTCACCGCAACCGAGGTGGTGAGCGGCATCGCCGTGGTGAGCGCACCGTCTGTGCCGAAATTGAGCGTGCCGACGGCCGTGGAGGCCGCGCCATCCACCGAACCGAACACGCTCCAGGCGCCCGCGGCCGTCTTCACGTAATAGGTCTGCAGGGTGTGCGCGTTGCCCAGGCTGTCGTAGATCGACACCGAGGTGGAATTGTGGAAGGTGGTCGGGTCGTTCATGTTGAAGCCCGCCGCCGGCAGCGCCGACTTGGTCGAATCGAGGTTGAGCACGGAGGTGATGTCGCCGGTCACCTGCGGCGGCAGGTCGGTGGTGTTGATGAACAGCGGCGCCGGGGCGCCGGTGGACAGCACGCCGCTGGCGTTGGCGGTATAGCCGGTGAGATACGAGCCGCTGGAGCTGACGATGTAGCCGTTGCGGTCGAGCTGGAACTGGCCGTTGCGCTGGTAGTTGATCTCGCCGTTGGTGTCCATGCGGAAGAAGCCGCCGCCGTTGATGGCGATGTCGAGCGGGTTGTTGGTCGAGGTGATGTTGCCCTGGGTGAACTGCTGGGCCACCGTGGCGAGCTGCACGCCGATGCCGACCTGCGAACCGCCGGCCCCGGTGAGCGAGTTCGCGTAGACGTCGGCGAACTGCGTCTGCGACTGCTTGAAGCCCACCGTGCCCGAGTTGGCGACGTTGTTGCCGATGACGTCGAGATTCTTCGCCGCCGCGTTGAGACCGCTCAAACCTTGCTGAAAACTCATGATCTGCTCCTTGCTTGTTTCGTCACGACGACGGGGTTCAGAAAATCTGCCGGATATCGGCGTAGCCCACCTGGGCGTTGCTGGAGAGGTTCAGCTGGACGCCATTGCTGCCCTGCGACACGCTGTTCACGGTGCCGAGATACAGTGCCTCGCCGGACACGGCGACGCCGCCCTGCGCGGCGCTCAGCTTGAAGCTGTAGGCCCCGTCGGGCGCCGTGCTGCCGTCGTCGGCGAGCCCGTCCCAGGCCACCAGATTGACGCCGGCCGCGCGCGCGCCGAGATCGATCGTGCGCACCGTTGCGCCGGCCGCGTTCTCGATGGTGAGCTTGACCGAGTCGGCCGCGCCCGCGAGATCGAAGCCGACCACGGCGTCTTCCTGCGCCGGGCCGATATGGTTGCCCGGCACCAGTACGCCGTGCCCGATCAGGTTTGCCGCCTGCGCCATCTGGTTGCTGCCCATGCTCGCGGCCAGGGCCTCGAGGGTGGCGTTCATGTTCTCGATGCCCTGCACGGTCGACAGCTGCGCCATCTGGCTGGTCACCTGGGCGTTGTCGAGCGGGTTCAGGGGATCCTGGTTCTTCATCTGCGCCACCAGCAGGTTGAGGAAGCGGTCCTGCGTCGCCTCGGCGCTGCTCTTGGCGGTCTTGGCCGCCGTGGCGCCGAACAGGCTGGTCACGGAACTGGTGTCTTGTACGGTGCTCATCGGGATTCCTCTTTATTGGCCCAGGGTCAGGGTCTTGAGTAGAAGCGTCTTGGTGGTGTTCATCATTTCCACGTTCGACTGGTAGGAGCGCGAGGCGGAGATCATGTTGACCATCTCCTCGACCACGTTGACGTTGGGCATGGTCACGTAGCCCTTGTCGTCGGCGAGCGGATTCTTCGGGTCGTACACCGTCTTCATCGGCGACGGGTCCTCGACCACCGCCGCGACGTTGACGCCGGTTGCGCCGTTCTCGCCCACCGGGGCAGCGGCGAACACCACCTGCTTGGCCTTGTAGGGCGTGCCGTTGGCGCTGGTCGCGCTGTCGGCGTTGGCAAGGTTGCTGGCGACGGTGTTGAGCCGCTGCGACTGCGCGTTCATCGCCGAGCCGGCGACGTTGAAGATGTTGAACAGGGACATGGCGAGCCTCCTTAACCCTGGATCACGGCGAGCATGCCCTTGATCTGCTGGCTGATGCGCGTGAGATTGAATTCGTACTGCACGGCGTTCTCGGCGAAGGCGGCACGTTCGGCGTCCGCGTCCACCGTGTTGCCGTCCACGTTGCCCTGGGCCGGGTTGCGGTATTGCAGGAAGCTGCTGGTGGACAACTCGGGATTGCCCGGCAGATGGCCCGCCGCAGTCGTGGCCATGCCCACGCCGCCCTGCGCCGGCTGGCCCTGCAGCGCGCTGCTGAGCGCGGCCTTGAAATCGAAGTCGCGCGCCTTGTAGTTCGGCGTGTCGGCGTTGGCGATGTTCGACGCCAGCACCTGCTGGCGCTGGTCGCGCAGGCGCAGCGCCTGCGCGTGGAAATTCAGCATGTCGTCGAGACGGTTCAGCATCGTGATCACCTGTTTGTTCGCGGCCTTCGCCGTGAAAAACCTTTTTCGATGACTGCATCCTAGGCCGGCGCCTGTCCACTCAATCGAACGATAAAAGGCACAAAGGGGGTTCATTTCGGCGTTTAGCCCCCGCGCGCGCGTAGCTACACTGCGGCCCATCATCAGACGACCCGAGGTGTCGCATGACCGTTGCAGTCTTCCGCATGCTTTTGCTGGCCGCCTGGGCGGTCCCGGCGCTGGCCGCCGGCAGCCAGGATCCCGCCGCGATCCGCGCGGCGGCCGAGCGTTTCCTGCTCAAGCAGGCGAGCAGCCAGCCGGGCAAGGTGTCGGTCGAGGTCAGGCCGCCGCGCGCCGAATTGCCGGCCTGCGCCGCGCTCGACGCCTTCCAGATGCCCGGCAGCCGCCCCATCGGCAGGATCACGGTCGGGGTACGCTGCCTCGCTCCCTCGGCGTGGACGGTCTATCTCCCCGCCCAGGTCAGGGTCGTCGGCCGCTATGTCGTGGCCGTCCAGCCCCTGCCTGCCAACCATGAACTCGCCGCCGGCGACCTCGCCCTGCGCGAGGGCGACCTGGGCATCCTGCCCGCCGATGTCGCCAGCGACGTCGAAACGCTGGTCGGCTACCGCACGGTTTCCGGGGTCGCCGCCGGCGCCGCCCTCCGGACCGGCATCCTGCGCGCGCCGCTGGTGGTGCAGCAGGGCCAGCCCACCCGGCTGGTGCTGGTCGGCCCCGGTTTCTCGGTGCAAAGCGAGGGCCAGGCGCTGGCCAACGCCAGCCGGGGCGACCGCGTGCGGGTCAAGACCGCGTCGGGACAGGTGGTCAGCGGGGTCGCCCAGGACGGGCAGCAGGTGGAGATCGCGTTCTGAAAAAAATTTGAACTTGTCGCTCGGCTGGGATTCAGAAAATTTGTAATTTGCCGTTTACAAATCAGATTGGCCGGAAACCCATTCGTTTTCCCGACAGGACACCCACATGAAAATCGATCCAGGAGTGAAACAGGTCACGCTGCCGAGTGCCGCCGAGAACCGGCCGGCCCAGGCCAAGGCCGACACCCGCCCGGCGTCCGAGCAGACCGACGTCACCCTGAGCCCCCGCGCCGCCCAGCTGAAGGAACTGGAAACCCAGCTCGCGGCCATCCCGGTGGTCGACCGCGCCAGGGTCGAAAGCATCAAGCAGGCCATCGCCTCAGGCCAGTACACCGTCAACCCGGACAACGTGGCCCAGGGCCTGGTCGATTCGGTGAAGGAAATGCTCCATGTCGCCAAATCCAAATAAGCTGGCCGCCCAGCTGACCGCGGAAAACGCGGCCTGGATGGCCCTGCTCGGGGTGCTGGGCGACGAGGAACGCGCCCTCGTCGACGGCGACGCAGACCGTCTGCCGGCGCTGAACGCTGCCAAGCTCGAACGCCTGCACGCCGCCAGCGAACTCGCCCGCACCCGACTTGCCGCGCTGCGCAGCGCCGGATTCCCGCCCGATGCCGGCGGCATGGACCACTGGCTGGCGCAACACGGAACCCCCACCGCGCGCGCCGACTGGCAGAGCCTGCGCGTGCTCGAAAACGAGGCGCGCGCCAGCAATGCGCGCGTCGGCAAGCTGATCGAAATGCGCCTGACCACCACCCGCCAGGCGCTCAACGTGCTGATGCACGCCGCCACCGGCAAGGGCGGGCTCTACGACCAGGCAGGTCAGGCCGTCGCCGCCCGCACCAGCAAGCCGCTGACGGCTGCCTGATCAGAGGCTAGCCCCACCGCCCGGGCGCCATCGCCGCCAGCAGATCCGCCTCCAGCGGCGCGGGCGCACCGCACATCGCATCGGCCAGCGTCTCCCCCAGCAAGCCCGCCCACACCACCCCGCGCGACGCGTAAGCCGCCGCCACGTACAGGCCTGCCTGCCCCGCGACGGCGCCGAGCAGCGGCAGCCGGTCCGGCAGGGTCGCGCGCAGGCTGGCGCGGCCTTCGACCGCGCCCGGGTCGATGCCCGCCGCCGCGCCCGGCAGGATGCTTTCCAGCCGCGCCAGATTGGCGGCGTCGCTCGCCGCGCGCGGCGCGGTGTCGAGATCGTCGTGCTCGTAGGTGGCGCCCACCAGCGGCCGCGCGCCCGGCGCAAAATAGCCTTCGCGCGCAACCACCCGCGCGACGCCCGGCAGGCTGCCCGCCGGCAATTGCGTGATCTGGCCGCGCACGGTATGGATCGGCCAGGCTGCCGCCGGCGCCAGCGCCTGGACGTCGCGCGCGGTCGCCAGCACCATGACGTCGGCCTCGGCGAGCACTTCGCCGGCCGAATCGAACGCGCGCCAGCTGCCGTTTTCCAGACCGATCCGTGCGACCGCCGTCGCCGTGCGCAGGGCGATGCCGGGCTGCGCCAGCCAGGCCCGGCACAGGCTCTGCGGCCGCATCCAGCCCGCCTCGGGATAGAACACGCCGGCCGCCGCCACCGGCCAGTTCGCCAGGTCGCGCGCCTCGTCCAGGTCCACCCAGCGGGCGTAGGCCCCGGGCGGCGCGGTGGCGGCCAGCGCCTGCCGGTACTTGGTTTCCGCGTCGCCGTCCTTCGCCAGGTGCAGCACGCCGCAGCGCGACCATTCGACGCCGGCGAGTTTTTCCCAGGCGCGCAGATCGTGCAGGAAGGCGGCGCGTGTCAGCCGGGTCGAACGGTTGTCGTCGCGCGAGATCACCGGGCGGAACACCGCGACGGGATTGCCCGAGGCCGCCATGGCCGGCCCCGCCGCCGCCTCGATTACGCGCACGTCGACGCCGCGCGTCGCCAGCGCATGCGCCACTGCCGCACCGGCGACGCCGGCGCCGATCACCGCCACCCGGCGCGGCGCGCGCGCAGCCGCCTCCGGAACGCCGGCAAAACGCGCACCCAGGCAATGCCGCTTGCGGCCGTAGCCCGCGCGCTTTTCGCAGGCGAAGCCGGCGTCGGCGAGGCCCTGCCGCACCGGCGCGGCGACGGTATAGGTGGCCGCCGTCGCGCCGGGACGCGCGAGGCGCGCGAGCTGCGCATACAGCGCCGGCTGCCACAGGTCGGCATTGCGGTCGGGCGCGAAACCGTCGAGATAGAAGGCGTCGATGCGCGCCGCGAGCTGCGGCAGGCACTCCGCCGCGTCGCCCAGCATCAGCGTGAGCTGCACCCGTCCGCCGTCGAGCGCGAGGCGATGGAAGCCGGGCAGCAGCGGCGGCCAGTTCGCCCGCAGTTCGGCGGACAGGTCGGCGAATTCGGGCCACTGCGCATGCAGGCGCGCCAGGTCCTCCGCCCGGAAGGGGTGCTTCTCCACCGAGCAGAAATGCAGCCGCGCGCAGCGCGCGGGATCGGCCCGCCAGGCCGCCCAGGTGGCGAGGAAGTTGAGGCCGGTGCCGAAACCGGTCTCAAGCACCGAGAAGACCGCGCGCCCGGCCCACGCCGCCGGCAGGCCGCAGCCCTGCAGGAAAACGTGGCGGGCCTGCCCGGCGCCGCCGTCGGCGGAATGGTAGACGTCGCCGTAGGCGGCGGAATACGCCACGCCGTCGCGGAATTGCAGGCTCGCGGGTTGAATGGTTTTCGGCATCGGCGAATGGTACATTGCGTGGGCAATCCCCCGCCCCGCTTCCGATCATGTCCGCCTCGAAACCCTGGCTGCGCGTCCTCCTTGTCCTCGTCGTCCTCGCCGCGCTTGCCTTCGCCGGCTGGCGTGCCACCCGTCCCAAACCGCTCGAAGTCGAACTCGCCACGCTGGCGCGCGGCCCGGTGGAGGCCACCGTGGTCAACACCCGGGCCGGCTCGGTGACCGCCTGCCGCCGCGCCAAGCTCGCGCCGGCGGCGGGCGGACAGATCGTGAAACTGTTCGTGAAGGAAGGCCAGCGCGTGCAGGCCGGCCAGCCGCTGCTCGAACTGTGGAACCGCGACCTCGCAGCGCAGCGCGAACTGGCGCAGCGCCAGCTCGCCACCAGCGTGGAACGCCGCCGCGAGGCCTGCATCCTGGCCGACAACGCCCGCCAGGACGCGGTGCGCGACGAACAGCTGGCGGCGCAGGGCTTCGTCAGCCCGCAGCGCGTCGAGGCCAGCCGCGCCAGTGCCCGCGCCCGCCAGGCCAACTGCGACGCGCTCGCTGCCGACGTGCAGCGCGCGCAGGCGCAGATCGACGTGACGCGCGCCGGGATCGAGCGCACCACGCTGGCCGCCCCCTTCGCCGGCGTCGTCGCCAAGATCACCGGCGA
>JBGAFQ010000008.1:0-62458 GCA_044227195.1 Thiobacillus sp. | reverse complement strand
CTCGACGCGCACGGCCTGCGCTACGTGGGCGAGGCCGGCCCGCGCCGCGCGCGCGTGGCGCTGGAAGACGCCTGGGGGCTGATTCCGGAAAGCATGGCCGGGCGCTGGATGGACGCCGAGATCGCGCTCGACGACGCCTTTGCCACGCGCTTTCGCCGCGCGCTGATCGCGCGCGACGACGCCCCCTGTGCGCAGCCGCCGCAGCCCGATGCGATGACCGACCTGGCCTTCCACGCCGACCTCGCCTGCGGCGAAGATATCGACCTCGACGATGACGTGGAGCAGGCCTTCGTCAACCCGGCCGGCAACTGTTTCCCCGTCACTCTGCCTGCACTGAAGGCGGCGCTGATGCTGCTGTCCATGCGCTATCCCGCCGCCATCGACTACGCCAGCCTCGTCGACGCCGCGCGCGCGCTGCTCGCCGAACACGGCCCCACGGATTTCGACCCAGCGTGCTTCGACGAACCCGCATTCCGCGAAGCCCTGTTCGATCTCGCCATGCTGCACGGCGTGACCCCCACCGTGTGGCCCGGCAGCTTTGCCGACGAACCGGGCGAGCTGCCGCGCGCGCACGACCTCGCCCGCGCGCAGGCCGCATCCCCGAGCTGGATCGTCAGCGGCGCGCGCCACGTGGCCGTCGATCTCGACTTCGCCGGCCGCCTGCTGCTCGGCGCGCTCGACGGCAGCCGCAGCCTCGACGAACTCGCCGCCTGGATGCAGGCCCAGCTCGCCGAAAACGGCCTTGCCCTGCCGCTGGAGCAGATCGAGGAACTTACTCGCCAGCAGCTCTGGCTGTATGTGCGGCAGGGGCTGCTGGTCTAGCAGGCTTGAACCGGAATTCCGCAAACTTCCAGTACCATGTCCGGGATTCACGCCATCAGGAGGATTGACCTATGGATATCCGCATCGAAACCGAACAGGAAGAAGACGGCCGCTGGCTGGCTGAAGTCGTCGGCTTGCCCGGTGTCATGGCTTACGGGGCCAATCGCATTCAGGCCATGGCCAAGGCCGAAGCCCTGGCGTTTCGCGCGCTGGCGGAAAGACTGGAACATGACGAGGCACTGCCGGAGAGCATTTCCATTTCGCTCGCGGCATGAGCATCTGGCCTTCAAGTAAAGCAAGCGTGTCCTGGCTGCGCTGGAGCGCATGGGCTGGGTCATCAAGCGTCAAACCGGCTCGCACAAGACGCTTGCACGACCGAACTGGCCAGATGTGGTGTTCGCCTTCCACGATGGCGAGGAAATCGGCCCGCGCATGCTTGCGCGCCTGGCCAAGCACACTGGTTTGCAACCAGAAGACCTGTAGACCATCGAGCGCATCATGGCCAAAGTAGGCAACATCCACCCGGGCGAAATCCTGCTCGAGGAATTTCTCAACCCCATGGGCATCAGCCAGAATGCCCTGGCGCGCGCCCTAGGCGTGCCGCCCCGGCGCATCAATGAAATCGTACTGGGCAAGCGCGGCATTACCGCCGACACCGCCCTGCGCCTGTCCCGCGCGTTCGGGACCAGCGAGGGATTCTGGATGGGCCTGCAGGCGGATTACGACCTGGAAGAAGCGCGCAAGTTGATCGATGCGGCGCTGAAGAACGTGGAGAAGCTCGCGGCCTGAATTGGCTGCCGCGCATGGCGTGCGTGGTCTAGTCTGGAAAACCCAGACCGCTTTCAGGAGGCCGCATGCTGCTGCCCGCCATCCAGGCCCGCTTCGCCTGTCGAAACTTCGTTCCCGACCAATCGCCCAGCCCGCAGCAGCTTGCCGAGCTGGTCGAAGCCGGCCGGCTCGCCCCATCCGCCTTCGGGCTCGAACCCTGGCGATTCGTCGTCGTCACCGATCCGGCTGGGCGTGCCGCCATCGCCCATGCCTGCTTCGACCAGCCCGTCGCAGCGACAGCACCAGCCCTCGTCGTCGTCGTCGCCCTGGTCGATGCGCTCGAACCCGGCAGCGACTACGTGCGCGAGCGTTTCGACGCCGAAGCGCGCGGCGGCGACCCCGCGCCTATCCATGCCGCCTATGCCGCCTTCCACCGCCCGGCCGACATCGCCGCCTGGGCCTGCGGCCAGTGCAACTTCGCCGCCGAAAATATCCTGCTGCAGGCCGCGCATCTGGGGCTGGGGAGTTGTCCGGTCGGGGGCTTTGATGAAGCCGTGCTCAGAGAGGCGGCGGGGGTTCAGGCGGGTGAGGTGCCGGCGCTGGTGATTGCGGTGGGGCGGTGTGCGGAGGGACAACCGGCGCGGGTGCGGAAGCTTGCTTACTGATCGCTGTGCAGGTTTTTAACGTGCTAGGTGAGGGGCCGCCGGAGCAGCGAAGCTGCGGAGGGAACCAGCCAGCGCAGCTGGCTGGCGGTCCCTCTCGACCAGCGGGTTAGGCGGTTGTGCGTCATTTCTTTAATCCTGGTGCCCCACCTTGAACGAAATGCGCTGTTGGCATTGGCCCAAGAGCTTTCTTTAGTTTTTCCCTCTCCTGTTTTTGCGCGCGGATAATCGGGATATTCTTCCAGCGGATTTTTACTGGATGTTTCTTGACCACATGCGCTAACAGATTTTTCCACTTTAGCTCCACCCCACACTGGGGGCAGCACGTCTTGCGATCTGGGGAAGTGAATCTTGAGACGAGCTCGTTGAAAACATCTTCTTCGCTCACGCCACGATGGTGGGCAAGAAAAAAAGCAGTGCGTTTAAGCTCATCGATCATGCGGGGACGCCCAACGTTTGAGCTGAGGGGGCAGACGCCGGCATGGCGCTTGGCCCGCTGGACGGATGATGGACCACTCCGGGAAGCGGGCCAAGTGCCATGCCGGTGGCGGTCCACTCGAGCGAAGGGTTAGCCGTCAGAGTCACTCGCGAACATCTTTGCGAAAGCGCGAATATGACGACCACTCAGGATCGGCCGTAGCGTGTACTTCGATCGGATAGCGCTGCTTGCCGGCAAGAGCATTGTTCAGAGAGTCGAGGAACTGCGCTTCCGTGGTTGCATAGAAGATCCATTCCCGCAGATTCTCCCCCGTCGATACGAGCGCCAGGATGCTTGAACCCTCGACTTGCGGACTCAGAAGGTCTTCCATCTGATCCATTGCCTCGCGCTCCGACTGGGACGGCATGCCTGACTCTGACTTGTAGCGCCAAACAAGAATGACCCTCGCGGGGTACTTCGATCTTTGGAAGCCCTCGCGAAAGTCCTTCGCAAAGCGAAAGATGATTGCTCGCCCCGTACTCTGCTGCTTTGAGACAGCCGTAGCCCACGTAACGACGTCGGCAGCACCGGCCGCAGTGCAGATGGTGAGCGCCGCGAGGGCGAGCAAATGCTTCATGCTGACGGCTAACGTGGAGTTAACCGGCTCGCCAAAGCGCAGCTTTGGCGAGTCCAGCGACCGAAGGGAGCGGGGTTGAGCGCGGGGTTATGCGTTTTCATCACTGAGTAGCCCGTCATCAAACCAAACGTCCTCATGCCCTGGTGCCAAGAGAACATGCCAGCCGGGCGGTAAAGCCAGGTACGGCACGATTTCTGGGCAATACTGCGAAATGTGAGCGACATGGAGAGGTTGGTAAAAATCATCAGCGGTTGAATATTCACCACCGTAGATATACCAGCCACACGTGCCGTTTTCTTCCCTATGACGCGACGCGTTCAGCGGAACTAGGTTTAGAGTTTCGAGGGCTATTCCCAGCTTCAAGTGTGGCTCAGCGGGGATTGGCTCTGCGCCAAACCGTGTGCATACGGCAATCTGTTCAGGCGTGGCAATCATGGTGACGCATAACGTAGAGCTAACCGGCTCGCCAAAGCGCAGCTTTGGCGAGTCCAGCGACCGAAGGGAGCGAGGTTGAGCGCCATGTTATGCCTTTTTGGCCACCAGATAGACCCAACCATCAGTATCAAGCTCACGCATTACAGTCGCATTAGAACGAGGCAGGCAACGCGGCTGAAGTCTCGAGAAGTCACCCTTGCTTCTCGGGTGCTCGGTATATGCAACGACCCTTTGGTTCTGAACGAAGACAAGTACGTTAACCCCATCGCTTCCCGCGATTGTTGTTTTCGATTCAGCGTCCCACTTGAAGCCCAGAATCTTTTCAGCGGTTTGGTTGGTGGTGTATGGCCCCAACACACAAACGCGCTCCCATGATGCTGGCCCAACAACGGACAAATCAACCGGGGTGGTTTTGCTGGCCTCAAATTGCGCCGTGATCTGCTCACTAATGTGAGCGCCACCACTGGAGCACCCGAATAGCAGCAACATTAATGGCGCGGCAAGCGATGTTCGTTTCATAAGGCATAACGTTTAGCTTGAGGGGCGCGGAAACAGGCGGCAAAGCCGGCTGTTGGAGCGTCCCACTCGAAGCGTTTGTTAGCCATGGTCACTCTGGAAGTGGTGGCACTAGTAGTGCCAAAGCAACGGCGAAGAGACACGTTATAAGTACGGCTGTTTTGCTGAGAAGGCGCTGGTTAATGCGCGGCGTCAAAAAACACCGCAACCCAAACGACATGACCGCCACTGCTGCCACCGCATACACCTCTGCCAAATTGGCCAAGGATTTGTGACTTGAATTTATCGATGCCACACTAAACCAGGCTATCCACGGAAGTATGAGGAGCAACCAATCCACGACTGAAAAGGCGATACGCTTGCCAGCGAGAAGAGCGATAACAGATACCCCCACCCCCGCCGGCACGACGTATAGGAGCGACCAAACAATGAACGCGACGAGAGTGCGAGCAACTTCGTGCATGGCTAACGTTGTGTTAAGGGGCGCGCCGCTTTTGGCGCGTCCCAGCGACCGAAGGGAGCGAACTTGAACACATTGTTAGAGCTCACTTACCCTCAGCAGAATTTTCTGTGTTTTTTCAAGATTCACCGAGATGGTGTCACAAGAGTAATGATTGTTCTTGTTGTTTACCATGTAGTTGTACTGCTGCTCTCGCGATGCCCAGCGCTGCTTCTCATGCTCCAAGAGCGGCCACGCCAACGCCCGTTTCCTATTTTCGATCAGCCAGGATGGATCAAATAGAGATACTTCCACCTCCGGGTCCGCGTCTTCTGGCGTTCCGTTGTAATCCATTAACCCCATTTCCCAGTGATCTTTGAACTGGCCAACAAAGTCTCGTTTTGACAATCGAGCGAGACCATCTGGATCTGTTTTAGGGAAACAAATGAAGTATGGGTTTTTCTGTCCAGCTTTTACTTTCATTTGAACGATCACGCCAGACAGGTCCTTGTTGCCGTTGGCCTCGATCTTCAACACGATATCTTCTGGCAGGTTCATGATCTCTAACGTGGAGCTTGAGGGGCGCGGAGACAACAAGCGAAGCTTGCTGGCGGAGCGTCCGTCTCGAAGCGTTGGTTAGCAGGCATCGTTTCAGAATCCCTCAAGATTGGGACCTAGCCCGAAGAACCCAAGAAGCAAGTAGACGCTTACGGTTACGAAAAGAATAAAAGGAAATACGGCGAACGCTTTCAAAGGCAACCTCAAATTTCTGAGTAGCCAGCCAAAGGCAAGGCCTAGTAAAAGCCAGAAGGTGGCCGCAATAAAACTCAGTGTACCGTCGCCATAGTAAAAGCCCTCTCCTCTTAAGCCGTAGGGCATGAGAAGTAACTGAGGCCAAAAAAATAAACCGTTAACGAGCAGGCGGGGAAGAAAATCGTGGGCAGCGAGCGCCACGAATGGAAAGAGAAAGACCGATAAGACGAAAGAAGCAACGAAGATGGCGAAGCCGCTTACAGTCAGTTTTAATGGGCTTGGACGACCGTTCATCTTGGCCTGCTAACGTGCAATATGCACCTGTGCAGGTGCATATATCGGCAATGAACCGGTGCCTAATCCAGATCGAATACATGTAACTGCCTGATTCATATAACGCTCCCTGAAATTAGAGGGACTGGGCGAAAGTGCAAATACACCTTGTCGTATTTTTCTGTCGACTCACCGCGGCGCCTGCCAGCAATTGTTGTTCACCTGCCAGCTCATCGAGAGCTGTTCGCCGGCGGGATAGAGCACGTATTTCAGACCGATGTAGTCCGAGCCGCGCCGCCAGAACATGGCCAGCAGGTTCTTTTCGCCGTTGGCGACGACGCTGGTGTAGGGGATGACCTTGAGCGGGTTGCCGTAGAGGTTGGAATAGTTGGAGGCGATGATGACGAAGTGGCGGAAGGCGGGTTCGACTTCCTGGTCGAAGCCGACGAGCTTGTCGTTGCAGAAGGTGAAGAGGAAGCGGCGGCCGGCGGGGTTGTTGGGCAGGTCGTAGGCGAAGAGGCCGTCGCTGCCCACGGGCAGGGTCTTGTCGAAGTTCCAGGTCTTGAGCGCCTGGTCGACTTCGGGGCGGGTCATGCCGTTCCTGAATTCGCCGACTTCCCAGGCGGCGGCGGGCTGGGCGAGGGCAAGGCCGGCTGCGAGGGCCAGCGTGGCGGTTCTGATTGTCATGGTGAGCCGGATTGTCGGTATGCGTTGGAGCTAGCATACCGCAAGGCATGGCCGCGGCGGATGACCGCCGGGCGGGCTGGTTTCCCGGGAGAGCCTACTTGCCGGTGACGGCGCTGAAGACTTTTTTCAGGAGCTCGCTGCCGGCGGCAACGGGGTTGGCGCGGATGGCGGCTTCCTTTTCGCCGATGAGGGTGTAGAGCCGGTCGAGCGATTGTTGCGTCACGTACTGTTCGACGTTGGATTGGCTCTTGTCGACGAGGTTGTACTGCGCGGCCATGCCGGCGTAGCGGTTGTACTGCTGGGCGAGGCCGACCTTGTCGGTGGTGGCCTTGACGATGGGCAGGAAGCGTTCGGCGAGCTGGGTTTCGGTCTTCTTGCGGAAGAAGTCGGTGGCCGAGGTCTTGCCGCCGGTGAGGATGCCCTTGGCGTCGTCCAGGGTCATCTGCTTCACGGATTCGACGAGCAGGGTCTTGGCTTCGGGGACGGCGGCCTCGGCGGCGCGGTTCATGGCCAGCACGAGGTCGTCGGCCTGCTGGCCCATGCCGAACATGCGCATGGCCTTTTCGGCTTTCTGCAGGTTCTTGGGCAACGGAATCTTCAGCTGCGGGTTGCCGAAGAAGCCGTCCTTGACGCCGAGCTGGGCGACGGCGGCGTCGGCGCCGCGGGTCAGCGCCTCTTTCAGCGCGGCGTTGATGTCGGTGCCGGAGAGGGCGTCGACGCCGGTGGCGGCGGGGGCGGTCTGGCTGGCGGGCTTGTTCAGCACGCCTTTCAGCATCTCGTTCCAGTCGAAGGCGTGGGCGGGCGCGGCCAGCAGCAGGGCAGCGGCAAGGACGAGGGGGCGTTTCATGGCGGTCTCCTTGAGCGATTGTGCCCCTCGCCCGCATACCCGACGGCCTTGCGGCCTGGGCACGAGGGCGGGAGGGAGTGGGAGAGGGCTGCTTGTTGCCAAAGCCGGCCCCCATCCCCGGCCCTTCCCCCGCTTGCGGGAGAAGGGGGTTACAGGACTTCGGCCGCGTAGTCGGCCAGGCGCGAACGTTCGCCGCGTTGCAGGGTGACGTGGCCGTTGTGCGGCCAGCCCTTGAAGTGGTCGACGACATAGGTTAGACCGGAACTGCCCTCGGTGAGGTAAGGCGTGTCGATCTGCGAGATGTTGCCGAGGCAGACCACCTTGGTGCCGGGGCCGGCGCGGGTGATCAGCGTCTTCATCTGCTTGGGCGTGAGGTTCTGCGCTTCGTCGATGATAAGAAACTTGTTGAGGAAGGTGCGGCCGCGCATGAAATTTAACGATTTCACCTTGATCCGGCTGCGGATCAGGTCCTGCGTGGCGGCGCGGCCCCAGTCGCCGGCTTCGTCGTCGCTCTTGTTCAGCACGTCGAGGTTGTCTTCCAGCGCGCCCATCCACGGCGTCATCTTCTCTTCCTCGGTGCCGGGCAAAAAGCCGATGTCCTCGCCCACCGGCACGGTGACGCGGGTCATGATGATTTCGGAGTAGATCTTCTTGTCGAGCACCTGGGCGAGCCCGGAGGCCAGCGTGAGCAGGGTCTTGCCGGTGCCGGCCTGGCCGAGCAGGGTGACGAAGTCGATCTCGGGATCCATCAGCACGTTGAGCGCGAAATTCTGTTCGCGGTTGCGCGCGGTGATGCCCCACACGGCGTTCTTCTGGTGGCCGTAGTCCTTGACCGTGACCATTTCCGCCGTCTTGCCCTCGACCTTGAGCACTTTGGCGTAGAGCGGGTTGGGGCCTTCCTGGAAGATGAATTCGTTGGGCAGCAGGCTGGGGACGAGCGGGCCCTTGATGCGGTAGTGGGTGTGGCCGTTGGCCTGCCAGGATTCCATGCCCTTGCCGTGCGTATCCCAGAAATCGGGCGGCAGTTCGCGCAGGCCGGCGTAGAGCAGGTCGGTATCTTCCAGAACCTTGTCGTTGAAGTAGTCCTCGGCGGGCAGGCCCAGCGCACGCGCCTTGATGCGCATGTTGATGTCCTTGGACACCAGGATGACCTGCCGCTTGGGCTGGTGGCGCGACAGGAAGAGCACCACGCCGAGGATCTGGTTGTCGACCTTGCTGGTGGGCAGGTTGACCGGGATGTCGCCGGTGATCGCCTGCGTCTGCAGGAAGAGCCGGCCGGTGGCGGCGTTGTGGCTGTGCGGCGCGAGCGGCACGCCGTCTTCGATGCTGTCGAGCTTGGATACGATCTCGTCGAGGAAGCGGCTGGCCTGGCGCGCGTTGCGCGAGACTTCGGTCATGCCCTTCTTGTGCTGGTCGAGTTCTTCCAGCGTGGCGATGGGCACGTAGACGTCGTGTTCCTCGAAGCGGAACAGGCTGGTCGGGTCGTGCATCAGCACGTTGGTGTCGAGGACGAAGAGCTTGGTCGGTACAGCGGCTTTTCTCGGCATGACGGCGGGGCACCGGTGAGTGGACGATGGCTGCATCCTACCTCAAGCCCGTGTCGCGATGTCCAGCGAGAAAATGAATTGCGGGCACACTGGCCGGCGCGAAAAATTGCCCCGTTTTCTCAGTAGAATGGATCGCTTCCCCCACGTATTCGCACGCGGATGACACGACTGTTCCGGTTCGTCTGGCTGCTGCCGTTCTGCCTGTGGACGGGCGCGGCGCACGCGCAGGTGCGCGCGCACATCCTGCTGCAGGATTCGCCGCTGGCCGGCTTCCAGTACCACGCGGGCAAGGCCGTGTGGCCGGATCTGCGCGTGGGCGATGCGCTGACGCTGGCGCGCGAGCCCGATAATCCCCACGACCCGCGCGCGGTGCGGGTGGACTGGCGCGGGCGGAAGCTGGGTTACGTGCCGCGCCGCGAGAACGCCGACGTGGCGCGCCTGCTGGACAACGGCCAGCCGCTGACGGCGCGCATCAGCCGCCTGGCGGAAGGCCGCGATCCGTGGTCGCGCGTGCGCTTCGAGGTGCGGATGCCCGTGCGGCCGGAAGGGGAACGCGCATCGCCCCAAACGGTAGAATTGCGCCCATGAAACTGCTTGTCCTCGATACCGCCACCGAATGGTGCTCGGCCGCGCTGTGGCTGGACGGCGCCGTGCGCGCGCGCCGCGAGCAGGCCGGGCAGCGTCACAGTTCGCTGATCCTGCCCATGGTCGATGCGCTGCTGCAGGAAGCCGGCGTGTCGCTGCACGCGCTCGACGGCATCGGCTACGGCGCGGGCCCGGGCTCGTTCACCGGCCTGCGCATTGCCTGCGCGGTGACGCAGGGGCTGGCGCTGGGGGCGGACCTGCCGGTGGCTGGCGTATCGACGCTGGAATCGCTGGCCGCGCAGAGCGGCGGCGACAGGGTGCTGACCCTGCTCGACGCGCGCATGGCCGAGGTGTACTGGGCGGCCTACGAACGCGAAGGCGAGGACTGGCGTGCCGTGGTCGAACCGCGCCTGGCCTTGCCCGATTCGGTGTTCGTGCCGGACGGCGCGGGCTGGGTCGGCGCGGGCAACGGCTTTGCCGTGCTGGACGCGTCACACCGGTCGGCGATCGCCGCGCAGCTCGCGCGCTGCGCCGAGACCCTGATGCCCGACGCCGCCGCGATGGCGCCGCTGGCCGCGCGGGCCTTCGCGCGCGGCGAGGGCATGGACGCGGCGCTGGCCGCGCCGATCTACCTGCGCGACAAGGTGGCGCTGACGGTGGACGAGCGCCGCGCGAGGCGGACGGCATGAGCGCGGTGTTCGAAGTGCGGCACAGCCTGCGGCCTATGCTGAAGGCCGACCTGCCGCGCATCCACCGGATCGAGCTCGCCAGCTACGAGTACCCGTGGAGCCTGGGCAATTTCGCCGATTCGCTGCGCGCCGGCTACAGCATGTGGGTGCGCGAAGCCGAGGGCGAGGTGATCGGCTATTACGCGATGATGGCGGCGGCGGGCGAGGCGCACCTGCTGAATCTGACCATCGCGCCGCTGTGGCGCCGCCACGGCCTGGGCCGCGACCTGCTCGACCACTGCATGGCGCGCGCATGCGACCACAGGGCCGTCAGCCTGTTCCTCGAAGTGCGCACGTCGAACACCGCCGCGATCGGCCTCTACCACAGCAGCGGCTTCGTCGATCTCGCCGTACGGCGCGGCTACTATCCCGCGCGCGACGGGCGCGAAGACGCGCTCATCATGAAGAAGGACCTGGCGTGCTGACCCGCGACGATGTTTTCGAGGAACTCGGCATCGGCCCGGCCTGGCGCCTGCGCGAAACGACGCCGGTAGCACCGACCGGCTCTCCGCTCCCCACTCCCCATTCCCCGTTCACCACCTGGGACCAGCTCGCCGACGCCGTCGCCCACTGCACCCGATGCAAGCTGCACGCGACGCGCACCCAGGGCGTGCTCGGCGTGGGCGACCGCAACGCCGACTGGCTGTTCATCGGCGAGGCGCCGGGCGCCGACGAGGACCGCCTCGGCGAGCCCTTCGTCGGCCAGGCCGGCAAGCTGCTCGACGCCATGCTCGCGGCCATCGACCTCAAGCGCGGCGAAAACGTCTACATCGCCAACGTGCTGAAGTCGCGCCCGCCCGGCAATCGCAATCCGGAGCCCGACGAGGTCGCCGCCTGCCGGCCCTACCTGCTGGCGCAGATCGAACTGATCCAGCCGAAACTCATCGTCGCGCTCGGCCGTTTCGCCGCGCAGAGCCTGCTGGAAACGGACGAGGCCATCGGCCGCCTGCGCGGCCGCGTGCACCGCTTCCAGAATGTGCCGCTGGTGGTGACCTATCATCCGGCTTACCTGCTGCGCAACCTGACCGACAAGGCGCGTGCCTGGGAAGACCTGTGCCTCGCGCGCCGCACGATGCAATCCCTGACTCCTGAATCCTGACCCCTGAATCCTGTCATGAAGTTGCTCCACCCCGCCCTGCGTTTCCGCGTCAACTATTTTTCCGATCTCGGTCGCCATCAGGTGGTGGTGTGGATGCCGGGCGACACGCCGCCGGTCGACGCGCAGATGGACGTGGGTCCGAAGCTCGAGCACGAGGTGCCGAACGCGGTGTTTCGCAGCGACATCGCGCCGCTGAAGCAGGGACGCTTCTATCCCTCGCAACTGCTGCACGCCGACGATGCGCCGGGGCCGATGTTCCGCGTGACGAAACTCAACGGCGAACACTTCGTCGCCAATTTCAGCCATCCGCTGCAGGACCGCATCTTCAGCATCGACAGCGGCAAGAGCGACGTCTCGACCGAACCCGTCGGCAAGGTCACGCAGCTGCTCGAATGGAGCGGCATGGAGACGCAGACCCAGACGCCGACCGATTTCGAATCGGCGGATGCCTTTGCGCGCGAGGACGAAACGCCAGACCCCGATTTTTATGTGCAGCCTCGCAAGGTGACGCACGTCGACGCAGTGTGCGCGCGCCGCATCCAGGCGCTGTACCGTACCGTGCTGCCGGAGAACGCGCGCGTGCTCGACCTGATGGCGGGCTGGCGTTCGCACCTGCCGGACACGGTGCAGTCCGCCGTCGGGCTGGGGATGAATGCCGAGGAGCTGGCCGACAACCCGCAGCTCGCCGAGCGCGTCGTGCACGACCTCAACGCCGACCCGAAGCTGCCGTTCGACGACGCCAGCTTCGACGCCGTGGTGTGCACCGTGTCCTTCGAATATTTGACGCAGCCGCGCGCGATCGTCGACGAGGTGCGCCGGGTGCTGAAACCGGGCGGCATGTTCGTCGTCACGCTGTCGAACCGCTACTTCCCGCCCAAGGTGATCAAACTCTGGACCCAGTTGCATCCGATGGAACGCATGGCCTGGGTCGGTACGCTGATCAAGGGCGCCGGCTTCAAGAAGGTGGAGACCTACGTCGAGCGCGGCCTCAAGCGACCGAAGGACGACCGCTACGCCGACCGCCTGGCGGAAGCCGATCCGCTGTTCGCGACCTGGGGCGTGGCGCCCTAGCCGGTGTGCTGATCGGACTCATCTCCGACACCCACGGCCTGCTGCGGCCGGAGGCGCTGGCGGCGCTCGATGGCAGCGAACATATCATTCATGCCGGCGACATCGGCTCGCGCACGGGCAAACCGGCGGGCGTGCTCGACGCGCTGGCGGCGATCGCGCCGCTGACGGTGGTGCGCGGCAACAACGACCGCGCCGACTGGGCGACGCCGATTCCCTGCACGGCAGAACTTGAATTCGACGGCGTGCGCATCCATGTCCTGCACATCCTGGGCGAGCTGGCCATCGATCCGCTCGCTTCGGGCGTGCAGGTGGTGGTGTCGGGCCATTCGCACCAGCCGCGCGTCGACCGCCGGGACGGCGTGCTGTTCGTCAACCCGGGCAGCGCGGGGCCGCGGCGCTTCAAGCTGCCGGTGACGGTGGCGCGCCTGCATGTGGCAAACCGACGCGCCGAGGCGGAGCTGGTCACGCTTTTGGAGTAAGGTTCGGTTCGGTAAGGTTTTCTGAGGAGCGCATCATGCTGAAATGGTTGTGGGTTTCCTTCCTGGCGCTGGCCCTGTCCGGCTGCGGCTACAACACCTTCCAGACTGCCGACGAGGACATCAAGGCGAGCTGGGCCGAAGTGCTCAACCAGTACCAGCGGCGCGCCGACCTGGTGCCGAATCTGGTCAACGTGGTGAAGGGCTACGCCGCGCACGAGAAGGACGTGTTCACCCAGGTGACCGAGGCGCGCGCGCGCGTCGGCGCGATCCAGGCGACGCCGGAACTCGTCAACGACGAGGCCGCGTTCCAGAAGTTCATCGCCGCGCAGGGCGAGCTCACGAGCGCGATCTCCCGCTTGCTGCTGGTGGCGGAGAACTACCCGCAACTGAAGGCAGACGGCCTGTTCCGCGACCTGCAGGCGCAGCTCGAAGGCACCGAGAACCGCATCACCGTGGCGCGCAACCGCTACATCGCGGCGGTGAAGACCTACAACGTCACGGTGCGTTCCTTCCCCTCCAACCTGACCGCGATGCTGTTCGGCTACACCGTGAAACCCAGCTTCACGGTGGAAAACGAGAAGGCGATCGCGGTACCGCCCAAGGTCGATTTCGGCGCGCCGGCCCCGGCGCCCACACCGATGCCCGCCGCCCCCGCGCCCGCTGCACCCGCCGGCGGCAGCGACGCGTCGGACAGCCTCTCGCACGGCTACTGATCGCCGCATGAGCCGGTCGTTCGGCGCCCGCGCGGCGCATACGATCTTTCATGGGCCCCGGCCCGTAGAAAGCCGGCGTCCCCTTGTGTGGTTCGGCATGCTGCTTGCGCTGTGCGCCTGGATGGCGTGGGCGCAGGTGGCGGTGCCCGAGCTGACGCGCCGCGTCACCGACCTCACCGGCACGCTTGCCGCCGACCAGGCCGCCGCGCTGGAAAGCAGGCTCGCCGCGTTCGAGGCGCAGAAGGGCAGCCAGATCGCGGTGCTGATCGTGCCGACGACCCAGCCCGAGGACATCGCGCAGTTCGGCATCCGCGTCGCCGACGCCTGGAAGATCGGCCGGAAAAAAGTGGACGACGGCGTCATCCTCATCGTCGCGAAGAACGACCGCACGCTGCGCATCGAGGTCGGCTACGGTCTCGAAGGCGCGATTCCCGACGCGATCGCCAAACGGGTGATCGCCGAGACCATTACGCCGCATTTCAGGACTGGCGATTTCTACGGCGGGATCAACGCGGGGGTGACGCAGCTGATGGGCCTGATCGGCGGCGAGCGCCTGCCCGAACCCGACCGGCAGCAGCGCCCGTCTGGCATGTCGGAGGACTGGCTGGTGATCGCGGTGCTGGGCTTCTTTCTCGGCAGCTTCTTCGTGCCGATGATGGGACGCGGCGTCGCGAGCGGCCTCGCCGGTCTGGGAACGGCGGGACTCGGGTGGATGGCGTCGGGACTGCTGGTGTCGTCGCTGCTGATGGGCGGCGGTGTCTTTCTGGCGGTGTTGCTGCTCGGCGGCTTCGGACGCGGCGGCGGGGGCGGCTGGGGCAGCGGCGGCTGGCCCGGCGGCGGGCTGGGCGGCGGCGGTTTCGGCGGCGGTTCCTGGAGCGGCGGCGGGGGCGGATTTGGCGGCGGAGGCGCGTCCGGGTCATGGTGAAACTCAAACGCCTGCTCAAGCATCTGTTCATGCCGAGCTGGGCATGGCGACACGCATTCCCGCGCACGACGCTCGACGCCATCGAGGCGGCGATCCGCGCTTCCGAAAAGCGTCACGGCGGCGAGATCCGCTTCGCGATCGAGAACAGCCTGGCACCCATGCAGGCCTGGCGCGGCATCACCGGGCGGCAGCGCGCGGTCGAGGTGTTCGCGCATTTGCGCGTGTGGGATACCGCGCACAACAGCGGCGTGCTGATCTACCTGCTGCTGGCCGACCGCGACATCGAGATCGTCGCCGACCGCGGCATTGCCGCGCGCGTCGAGCAGGCGGCATGGAACGCGGTGGCGCAGGCGATGGAAGCCGAATTCCGGCGGGGCGAATTCGAACGCGGGGCGCTGGCCGGCATCGCGCAGGTGACCGAGCTGCTGGCTCAACATTTTCCGCCGCCGGACGATAATCCGGACGAACTGGCGAACCGGCCGGTGATACTCAGGAGATGACCGATATGCAGGCATTCATGTGGTGGTGGATCGTCGCGGCCGTACTGGTGGGGGTGGAGCTCACCAGCGGCACCTTCTACCTGCTGGTGTACGGCGTGGCCGCTGCCGTCGCCGGCGCGGCGGCCTGGCTGGGATTCGGCTGGGTGGCGCAGCTCTTCACCGCGGCGGTCATCGCCGGGCTCGGCACGCTGGCGCTGCGGCACTGGAAGCGCGATACCGGCCATCCCGAGTCCACCGTGCAGGACATGGACATCGGCCAGACGGTGCAGGTCGAAGCCTGGAGCGATGGACACGGCCAGGTGAAATACCGCGGCGCACTGTGGGACGCCGAGGCCGAGTCGGCCGCCACCGATACCGCGCGTCCGCTCGTCATTCGGGCGGTACGCGGCAACACCCTGATCCTGGGCAACTGAACCAACCTCACTTCAAGGACACTTCATGGACGCCGTCGCACTTGTCATCCTCATCGTCATTGCCATCGTCGTCGCCAAGGGCGTGCGCGTGGTGCCGCAGCAGAATGCCTGGGTGGTCGAACGCCTGGGCAAGTTCCACGCCGTCCTCGTGCCGGGCCTCAATCTGGTCATCCCCTTCATCGACAACGTGGCCTACAAGCATTCGCTGAAGGAAATCCCGCTCGACGTGCCGAGCCAGGTCTGCATCACGCGCGACAACACCCAGCTTGCGGTCGACGGCATTCTCTATTTCCAGGTGACCGACCCGAAGATGGCCTCGTACGGCTCCAGCGATTACATCGCGGCGATCTCGCAGCTGGCGCAGACCACGTTGCGCTCGCTGATCGGCCGCATGGAGCTCGACCGCACCTTCGAGGAGCGCGAGGAAATCAATCGCGGCGTGGTGATGGCGCTGAACGAGGCTTCGACCAACTGGGGCGTGAAGGTGCTGCGCTACGAGATCAAGGATCTGACGCCGCCGAAGGAGATTCTCCACGCGATGCAGCGGCAGATCACCGCCGAGCGCGAGAAGCGCGCGCTGATCGCCTCGTCCGAAGGCCGCATGCAGGAACAGATCAACATCGCCACCGGCGAACGCAACGCGGCGATCCAGCAGTCCGAAGGCGAGATGCAGGCGGCGATCAACGTCGCCCAGGGCGAGGCCGAGGCGATCAAGGCCATCGCCGTCGCCAATGCCGAGGCCATCGCACGCGTGGCGATGGCGATCGAGAAGCCGGGCGGTCTGCAAGCGGTGAATCTGAAGGTGGCGGAAAAATACGTCGAAGCCTTCTCCGGCATCGCCAGGACCGGCAATACGCTGATCGTACCGTCGAACATGGCCGACCTGTCCACGCTGATCGCGGGGGCGATGAGCGTGGTGAAGGGACAGAGTACGGGGAGTTCGACCGGCGCCTAATGCACCACGTCGTTGCGGTGCTTGATCCAGATCGCGGTCATCACCGCGCTGATGAAGAGGCCGAACACCCAGATGATGGTTTGGATCTGCCAGTCGGCGCGCACCATCAGGGCGTAGGCGCCTGACAACACGAGGATGCTGATGTTCTCGTTGAAGTTCTGCTGCGCGATGGAGTGTCCGGCGCCCATCAGCAGATGGCCGCGGTGCTGGAGCAGCGCGTTCATCGGCACCACGAAGTAGCCGGCCAGCACGCCCGAGAGCGTGAGCAGCAGCAGGGCGGGCAGCAGGCTTTCCACCCAGATCAGCATGATCGGCACGAAGCCGAGGGCGATGCCTGCGGGCAGCACGCCGATGGCGTCCTGCAGGCGCACGAATTTGCCGGCGAGCACCGAGCCGATGGCGATGCCGAAGGCAGTGGCGGCGGTGAGCTGGGTGGCCTGGTCGAGGCCGTATTTCAGGTTGAGCGCGGCCCACGCGATGATCAGTAGGCGCAGCGTCGCCCCTACGCCCCAGAACAGCGTGGTCACGGCGAGCGATACCTGGCCGAGGGGGTCGCGCCACAGCAGGACGAAACTGTGCCAGAAGTCGTGCAGGATGAAGCGCGGCGACTTGCTGGGCAGGCGGTGGTCGATCGGCAGGCGGGGAATGAACAGGTTGACGAAGGCCGCCGCGAAATACAGGCCGGTGATGGCGACGATGGCGAACTTGGGCGCGATCAGCAGGCCGTCCAGGCCGATGTGCGTCAGCATGGATTCTGCCAGTTGCGGGTTGATGAGCGCGCCGCCGATGATGGCGCCGAGCACGATGGCGGCGACGGTGGTGCCTTCCATCCAGCTGTTGGCGACGACGAGTTTTTCCGGCGGCAGCAGTTCGGTGAGGATGCCGTACTTGGCGGGCGAGTACATCGCCGCGCCGACGCCGACGACGGCGTAGGCCCACAGCGGCCCCAGCCCCAGCAGCATCGCCATGCAGCCGGCGAACTTGACCGAATTGGCGATGAACATCACGCGCCCCTTGGGCAGCGCGTCGGCGAAGGGGCCGACCAGCGGCGCGAGCAGGATGTAGGCGATGACGAAGACGGTTTGCAGCAGCGGCGAATGCCATTCCGGCGCGGCGAAGAAGACCAGCAGTCCGATGGCGGCGAACAGCAGCGCGTTGTCGGCCAGCGCGGACAGGAATTGCGCCAGCAGGGTGGTGTAGAACGCGCGGCTCAAAGGGGCACGCCAGGGGCGGGTCGGCGGAAAAAGACAGGGAAGTCCGTTTTCCGGGTGCGGGAAAGTGCCGTGTTTACAGGGGCTTGTGAGGCTGGAGTTTTCAACACGGGCGGGTTTGTGGTTGAATAAATTTCTTTATTGACCCGGAGGCAATGATTTATGGCCGACCGCAGACTGCAAGTATTCTACACCGTCGCCAAGCAGCTCAGTTTCACCAAGGCCGCCGACATTCTCTACATGACACAGCCCGCCGTGACCTTCCAGGTCAAGCAGCTGGAAGAGCATTTCAACACCCGTCTGTTCGAGCGCAGCCACGGCAAGATCTCGCTGACGCCGGCGGGCGATCTGGTGCTGGGCTATGCCGAGCGCATCCTCGCGCTGACCGGGGAAATGGAAGCGCGCGTCGGCGAACTGACCGGCCAGGTGACCGGCCCGCTGATGATCGGCGCGTCGACCACCATTGCCGAATACCAGCTGCCGCGCATCCTGGGCGAATTCAAGGAGCGTTTCCCGCAGGTGCAGGCAAGGCTTACCGTCGCCAACTCGGAAACCGTCGCCGCCAAGGTCGCCGACCATTCGCTCGACGTCGGCCTGATCGAGGCGCCTTCGCACAACCCCAACCTGACCACGCTGGCCTGCTGCGAGGACGAACTGGTGATGATATGCGCGCCGGCCAATGCGCTGGCGAACCGTTCGAGCGTGACCGCACGCGAAATCGCCGAGCAGCCCTACGTGTCGCGCGAGCATGGTTCCGGCACGCGCGAAGTGGTGGACGATTTCTTCCAGCACAATGGCGTCAATCCGGACGATTTGCACATCGAGATGGAACTGGGGAGCCGCGAGGCCATCAAGGGCGCGGTCGAAGCCGGCCTGGGCGTCGCCATCATGTCGGCGTCCACCGTCACCAAGGAAATCCAGCTCGGCACCCTGGTCGCGGTGCCGCTGAATCCGCGCCTCACGCGCGAGCTGTCGATGGTCTACGCACCGGAGAAATTCCGCAGCAAACTGCTCGATGCCTTCATCGGTTTCGTCGAGAACAAGTTCCAGCAGTGCAACATCGACGTCATCCCGCTCAAGCGGCCGATGAAGGGCCGCGGCCGCTGATGCGCGACAGCAAGCGCCTGTTGACGGTGTTCCGCGCCCTGTCGGAAGCCCGGCAGCAGGCCCTGCTCGATTACGCGGAGTTTCTGGCGGGCAAGGAAAGCGTCGAGATCGCGTCGGCGCCGCCGACCGAACCGGTACCGATCCCGCGCCCTGAACAGGAAAACGTCGTCAAGGCGATCCAGCGCCTGATGCAGACCTACCCCATGCTGGAGCGCAACCAGATCTTCCACGAGGCCTCGGGGCAGATGACGCGCCATCTCATCCATGGCGTGGCGGCCGAAGAAGCCATCGACGAACTGGAGCGCATTTTCGAGCGGCATTACCGGCTTCACCTGGAAACCCGCTCGAAGCAGGCCTGAGTTCAGGCGGGCAGGGCGCTGCCGCAGTGCCAGCACGTCAGGAAATGCGACGGGTTGGCTTCGCCGCAATGCGGACAAGCCTTGTCCGTTCCCGCCGCAGCATTTTTGACGCTCGCCAGAATCTCGCTCGCGCGGGCGGCTTGGCCGTCGTCTTCGACCCAGATTTCCGGCTGCGCATTGGCGAACGGCACTTCGCCGAGCGCGCCGGCCGCGTTGGCATTGAAGATGTGGTTGGGAATGCCCAGGCTGGACAGGGTGTCGGCGGCCAGCTGGGCGTCGATCAGGGTGGCGGCGATGTGGACCCGCTTCAACCCGGATAATCCATTAGGACGCGCGATGATGGCGGGGCGATTCGCGCATGGATCGGCGCACGCGTGACAAGCCCATAGCCGGGCCTATGGGCGCGAAGCGCGGGTGTCGAGACGCCGCGAATCGCCTGCCAGCGCGCGTGTAGGCCCGCAGGGCCGCCTAAAGGATTATCTGGGTTCAAGGCTGACTGGCTATGTCGGGCCGGCTGCGGCGCCGCCGTTCAGCCGACGCGGCGGACGCGGACGATGAGGTCGATGCCTTCCGTCACCATGCCGGCGGGCAGGGCGGGCAGGCCGGAGATCTGCACGTGCGACGCGTCGATGTCCGATAGCTTGCCGGTGTCGACTTCGTAGAGATGGTGGTGCGCCGAGGTGTTGGGGTCGTAGAACACCTTGCTGGGGTCGACGATGACCTCGCGTACCAGACCTTTCTCGAGGAAAAGCTTGAGTGTGTTGTAGACCGTGGCCTTGGAGGTTTCGGAGTGGCGGGTGTTGACGATGGTCATCACCTGGTCGGCCGACAAATGCTCCTGCCGCGAGAACAGCGCGTGCGCGATCTCGATCCGCTGGTGGGTCGGATTGATGTCGTGGCTGCGCAGCAGGCTGGCCATGTTGTCGCGGGTGTAATGCATGGCGCTATGATAATGGGCAATCTGGACTTTGTCTAATATCCGGAATGGGTATGACTGCTAATTGGAAACGCCGAATCGGCGCGGCTTCAGCCTAAAAACGGTACAATTCCCGTCGGACTTAAAGAAACGGATTCCCGTGGTTACCCTCGCCCGACTCGACAGCGCACAGCCCGATTTCCAGGCGCGCCTTGCCCGTCTTTTGCAATTCGACGACGCCACCGATGCCTCCATCGAGCAGACTGTCGCCGCCATCCTGGCCGACGTCCGGTCGCGCGGCGATGCGGCGGTGCTGGAGTACACCGCGCGCTTCGATCGCCTGCCGGCGACGTCGCTCGCCAGCCTCGAACTGGGCCAGGCCGAACTCCGGGCCGCGCTGGCCGCCTTGCCCGCCGACACGCGCGCGGCGCTGGAAGCCGCTGCGGCGCGCGTACGGCGTTATCACGAAAAGCAGATCCAGGGCTCGTGGACCTACACCGAGGACGACGGCACCGTGCTCGGCCAGCAGGTCACGCCGCTCGACCGCGTCGGCCTCTACGTACCGGGCGGCAAGGCGGCCTATCCCTCGTCGGTGCTGATGAACGCGATTCCCGCCAAGGTGGCCGGCGTGGGCGAGCTCGTGATGGTCGTGCCGACGCCGGGCGGCGAGAAGAACCCGCTGGTGCTGGCCGCTGCGGCGATCGCCGGGGTGGATCGCGTGTTCACCATCGGCGGCGCACAGGCGGTGGCGGCGCTGGCCTACGGCACCGAGACCGTGCCGCAGGTCGACAAGATCGTCGGCCCCGGCAATGCCTACGTGGCAGCGGCGAAGCGCCGCGTGTTCGGCACCGTCGGCATCGACATGATCGCCGGACCGTCGGAAATCCTGGTCATCGCGGATGGCAGCACGCCGGCCGAATGGGTGGCGATGGATCTCTTCTCGCAGGCCGAGCATGACGAGCTGGCGCAGTCCATTCTGCTGTCGCCCGATGCGGCCTATCTGGATGCGGTGGCGGCGGCCATCGACAAGCTGATCGGGGAGATGCCGCGCAGTGAGGTGATCCGCACCTCGCTCACCAACCGCGGCGCGCTCATCAGGACGCGCGACCTCGAAGACGCGGCGGCGATTGCCAACACCATCGCGCCGGAACACCTGGAACTGTCCGTGGCGGCTCCGGACGCGCTGTTGCCCCGGCTGCGTCACGCCGGCGCGATCTTCATGGGCAAGAACACCTGTGAGGCGCTGGGCGACTATTGCGCCGGGCCGAACCACGTGCTGCCGACCTCGCGTACGGCGCGCTTCTCGTCGCCGCTGGGCGTGTACGACTTCCAGAAGCGCAGCAGCCTGATCCACGTGTCGCAGGCTGGCGCGCAGACGCTGGGGCAGATCGCTGCGACGCTCGCCTACGGCGAAGGCCTGCAGGCGCACGCGCGTTCCGCCGAGTATCGCCTGACGCACAAATGAGTCGCGCCAGCCAATGAGTAAATATTGGAGTGCCGTGGTGCACGGCCTGACGCCCTACGTGCCGGGCGAGCAGCCGAAGCTGGCCAACCTGGTCAAGCTCAACACCAACGAGAATCCTTACGGGCCGAGCCCGAAGGTGCTCGACGCCGTGCGCGCCGAGGCTGCCGATACCCTGCGCTTGTACCCCGACCCCAACTCCGACCGCCTGCGCGCGGCCATCGCCGCCTATCACGGCGTGAGCGCCGACCAGGTCTTCGTCGGCAACGGTTCCGACGAGGTGCTGGCGCACGCCTTCATGGCGCTGCTGAAGCACGACAGGCCGATCCTGTTCCCGGACATCAGCTACAGCTTCTACCCGGTGTACTGCGGGCTGTACGAGATCGCGCACCGTGCGATGCCATTGACCGAATCGTTCGAGATTCGCGCGGACGACTATCTTGTGTCCAACGGCGGGGTGATCTTCCCCAATCCCAACGCGCCGACCGGGCGCCTGCTGGCGCTCGGCGAAATCGAGCGTCTGCTCGCCGGCAACCCCGATTCGGTGGTGGTGATCGACGAGGCCTACATCGACTTCGGCGGCGAATCGGCAGTGGGGCTGGTCGCGCGCTACCCGCAACTGCTGGTGACCCGCACCCTTTCCAAGTCGCACGCGCTGGCCGGCCTGCGCGTCGGCTACGCCATCGGCCAGCCGCACCTGATCGAGGCGCTCAACCGGGTGAAGGACAGCTTCAATTCCTACCCGCTTGATCGTTTCGCACAGGCCGGGGCGCTGGCGTCGATGGAGGATCGCGCCTGGTTCGAGTCCATCTGCGCAAAAGTGGTGGCGACGCGCGGCCGGCTGGTGAAGGCGATGGAGCAGATGGGCTTCGAGGTACTGCCTTCGGCGGCCAACTTCATTTTTGCCCGACATCCCGCGCACGACGGTGCGGCGCTGGCCGCCGCGCTGCGCGAACGCAGCATCATCGTGCGGCATTTCCGGAATCCGGCCCGCATCGCCCCCTTCCTGCGCATCACGGTCGGCACCGATGCGCAATGCGATGCGCTGATCGGGGCGCTGAAAGCGCTGTGCTGAAAACGCGACCGGCCTGCTAGAATCCTTTTACAGCTTCGAATCCCGACGCCATGCGCACCGCACAAGTCACCCGCAATACCCTCGAAACACGGATCACGGTCAGCCTCAACCTCGACGGGACCGGCGTCGGCAAGCTCGCCACGGGCGTGCCCTTCCTCGACCACATGCTCGACCAGATCGCCCGCCACGGCCTGATCGACCTCGATATCCGGGCTGAGGGCGACCTGCACATCGACGCCCACCACACGGTGGAGGACACGGGCATCACGCTGGGCCAGGCTTTTGCCCAGGCGCTCGGCGACAAGAAGGGCATCCGCCGCTACGGCCATGCCTACGTTCCGCTCGACGAGGCGCTCTCGCGGGTGGTAATCGACCTGTCGGGCCGTCCCGGACTGGAGTATCACGTCGACTACACCCGCGCACGCATCGGCGAGTTCGACGTCGATCTCTTCCTCGAATTCTTCCGCGGCTTCATCAACCATGCCGCGGTGACGCTGCACATCGACAACCTGCGCGGGATCAACGCCCACCATCAGGCCGAGACCATCTTCAAGGCTTTCGGCCGCGCGCTGCGCATGGCGGTCGAACCCGATCCGCGCATGGCGGGCGTGATGCCTTCCACGAAAGGCAGCCTCTGATGGCAGCCGATATCGCCGTCATCGACTACGGCATGGGCAACCTGCGCTCGGTGTCCAAGGCGATCGAGCACGTCGCGCCGGCGATGCACGTCGTCGTCACGGCCGATCCCGATGTGATCGCCGCCGCCGGCCGCGTGGTGTTTCCCGGCCAGGGCGCCGCGCCGGACTGCATGCGTGAGATCGACGCACGCGGCCTGCGCGGCGTGATCGTCGAGGCGGCGAAGAGCAAGCCGTTTCTCGGCATCTGCATGGGCATGCAGGTGCTGTTCGAGCACAGCGAGGAAGGCGATACCGCCTGCCTCGGCATTTTCCCGGGCACCGTGCAGCGCTTTCCCGACGAGGCGATGCGCGACGACCAGGGCAACCGGCTGAAGGTGCCGCACATGGGCTGGAACAACGTGCACCAGGCGATGCCGCATCCGCTGTGGGCGGGCATCGAGGAAGGCGCGCGCTTCTATTTCGTGCACAGCTATTTCGTGCAGCCCGCCAGGCCGGAACTCATTGCCGGCTTTTCGCACTATCCTTTTCCGTTCACCTGCGCGGTGGCGTCGGAAAACATCTTTGCCGTACAGTTCCACCCGGAGAAAAGCCAGAATGCCGGCCTGGCGCTGCTCGGCAATTTCGCAACCTGGAATCCGGGCGAACACGCGTCCGCCTGCGATCTGTCCGGTGCGGCCTGCGCCTGATTTTTTGCCCCAACTTTCTTTCGTACGACCATGCTGATCATTCCTGCTATCGACCTCAAGGACGGCCACTGCGTGCGCCTGCAACAGGGCGAAATGGACAAGGCCACGGTATTTTCCGAAGACCCGGCGGCGACCGCGCAACACTGGAAGGCGCAGGGCGCGCGGCGCCTGCATCTGGTCGACCTCAACGGCGCGTTCGCCGGCAAACCGGTCAACGACGAGGCCATCCGGTCCATCGTCGATGCGGTGGGCGACGACATGCCGGTGCAACTCGGCGGCGGCATCCGTGACCTGGCGACCATCGAGCGCTATCTCGACGATGGCGTGCGCTACGTCATCATCGGCACCGCCGCGGTGAAGAACCCCGGTTTCCTGCACGAGGCCTGCGACGCCTTTCCGGGCCACGTGATGGTCGGGCTCGACGCCAAGGACGGCAAGGTGGCGGTGGAAGGCTGGTCCAAGCTCACCGGGCACGACGTCGTCGATCTGGCCAAGCGCTTCGAGGGCTACGGCGTCGAGGCCGTGATCTACACCGACATCGGCCGCGACGGCATGCTGACCGGCGTCAACATCGAAGCCACCCAGCGCCTGGCGCAGGCGCTGTCGATCCCCGTGATCGCCAGCGGCGGCGTCACCAATCTCGACGACGTGAAGGCTTTGTCCACCGTTGCCAAGGACGGCATCGTCGGCGCCATCACCGGCCGTGCGATCTACCAGGGCACGCTCGACTTCGCCGCTGCGCAGAAGCTTGCCGACGAGCTGGCCGGCGGCGTGTTCGGCGTCTGACCGAATCCATGCTCGCCAAACGCATCATTCCCTGCCTCGACGTCACCGATGGACGCGTCGTCAAGGGCGTCAATTTCGTCGAGCTGAAGGATGCCGGCGATCCGGTGGAAATCGCGCGCCGCTACAACGAGGCGGGTGCCGACGAGCTGACCTTCCTCGACATCACCGCGTCGTCCGACAACCGCGATCTCATCCTGCACATCATCGAGGCGGTGGCGTCCGAGGTCTTCATTCCGCTGACCGTGGGCGGCGGCGTGCGCGCCGTGGCCGACGTGCAGCGCCTGCTCAACGCGGGCGCCGACAAGGTCAGCATCAATACGTCTGCGGTGACGAATCAGCAACTGGTGAAGGATGCGGCCGATCGCTACGGCAGTCAGTGTATCGTCGTCGCCATCGACGCCAAGCGCGCGGGTGACCACTGGGAAGTCTTCACCCACGGCGGCCGCAAGGCGACCGGTCTCGATGCGGTCGAATGGGCGAAGAGAATGGAGGCGCTGGGCGCGGGCGAACTGCTGCTCACCTCGATGGACCGCGACGGCACCAAGAGCGGTTTCGACCTCGAACTCACACGCGCTATTTCCGACGCGGTGTCGATTCCCATCATCGCCAGCGGCGGCGTCGGCACCCTGCAGCATCTGGTCGACGGCGTGCGCGAGGGGCATGCGGACGCGGTGCTTGCTGCGAGCATCTTCCATTTTGGCGAATACGGCATCGACGAAGCCAAGAAATACATGCGCCAGCATGGCATCGAGGTGCGCCTGTGAGCGCCTGGCTCGACGCCGTGAAATGGGATGCCAACGGCCTGGTGCCGGCCATCGCGCAGGACGCGGCCACCGGCGACATCCTCATGGTCGCCTGGATGAACCGCGAGGCGCTGGAAGAAACCGCGCGCACGATGCGCGGCGTGTATTTCTCGCGTTCGCGCAACCGGCTTTGGCGCAAGGGCGAGGAGTCGGGGCATGTCCAGAACGTCTCGGAAATCCGGCTCGACTGCGACAACGACGTGGTCTTGCTGAAAATCGAACAAGTTGGCGGCATCGCCTGTCATACCGGCCGACGCTCGTGTTTTTTCCAGAAACTCGCCATGAACGATCAGGGCGGCGGCGACTGGGTGACCACCGAGCCGGTGCTGAAGAACCCTGACGAGATCTACAAATGAGCGACATCCTCGACCGGCTGGCGGAAACGCTGGAAGCGCGCAAGCAGGCATCGCCGGACAGTTCCTACGTGGCAAAGCTCTACGCCAAGGGCACGGACGCGATCCTCAAGAAGATCGGCGAGGAAGCCACCGAGACCGTGATGGCGGCCAAGGACGGGCAAGCCGAAAAGATCATCTACGAAGTCGCCGATTTGTGGTTTCATACCCTGGTGCTGCTCGCGCACGCGGGCCTGAAACCGGCCGACGTGCTCAACGAACTGGCGCGTCGCGAGGGCTTGTCCGGGCTGGTTGAAAAAGCGAATCGACATGAGTGACTGTATTTTCTGCAAGATCGTCGCGGGACAATTGCCGTGCGGCAAGGTCTATGAAGACGACGAGGTGCTGGCCTTTCACGACATCCACCCGTTCGCGCGCGTGCATTTCCTCCTCATTCCGAAGGCGCACATCGCGACGCTGACCGACGCGACGCCTGAGCATGAAGGTTTGTTAGGCAGAATGCTGCTGCTGGCGCCTCGGCTTGCAAAAGAGCAGGGACTCGAAGCCGGCTTCAAGACGCTGATCAACACCGGACGCGGCGGCGGCCAGGAAGTGTTCCACATTCACATTCACGTATTCGGCGGCGGTGATCCCGTGCGGCCGGCTTAATTCGAGAGGAGAGTCCACATGGGTAGCTTCAGCATCTGGCATTGGCTGATCGTTCTGGTCGTGGTGTTGCTGATCTTCGGCACCAAGAAACTGCGCAACATCGGCAGCGATCTGGGCGGCGCGGTCAAGGGCTTCAAGGAAGGCATGAAGGAAGATGCGCCCAAGATTGCCGAAGGCGAGCGGGGCGGTCATACCATCGACGCCGAGGTCAAGGACAAGCAGCAGGGATGAGAAGCAAGATGCAAGGCACAAGTTTCAAGGGAACCCCTTGCAGCTTGAATCTTGCGACTTCTCTCTGAATCCATGTTCGATATCGGCTTTTCCGAATTGGTCGTCATCGGGGTGGTGGCGTTGATCGTCATCGGCCCGGAACGCCTGCCCAAGGTGGCGCGTACGGCCGGGCACCTGTACGGGCGCATGCAGCGCTACGTCTCGACCGTGAAATCCGACATCAGCCGCGAAATCCAGCTCGACGAGATGCGCAAGGCGGGGCAGAGCTTCAAGGAATCGATCGAGTCGGCGGCGAGCGGCGTCGAGCAGCAGGCGACTGTGGTAGACGACTATTTGCGCAACGAAACGGGCAACGTCGAGAAGATGATGGCCGCGCTGGCGGTGACCGAACGCGAACGGCCGGTGGACGAGCCAACCCCGAAAGCCGCAACGGAACCGCCTGCAGCGCAACAAAGCCTGCCGCTCGACGAGCCGGACCAGAACCCCGTGGCCGATACGACGCCCGAACCACCGGCCGGCAAATCCGCATGAGTGACAAGGAAGACTCCTTCATCTCGCACCTGATCGAGATGCGCGACCGGCTGCTGCGCGCCGTGCTCGGGGTCGTGATCCTCTTCGTCTGCCTGTTTCCGTGGTCCAAGGACTTGTACGGGCTGCTCGCCAAGCCGCTGCTCGCGGCGCTGCCGAAAGGCGGCCAGATGATCGCCACCGAGGTCACCACGCCGTTCTTCGTGCCGATGAAGGTCACCCTGATGGCGGCTTTTCTGCTGGCCCTGCCCTGGGTGTTCTACCAGGCCTGGGCCTTCATCGCGCCTGGCCTGTACCAGCACGAGAAGCGCATTGGCGTGCCTCTGGTCATTGCCAGCGTGGTGCTGTTCCTGACCGGCATGGCCTTTGCCTATTTCCTGGTGTTTCCGATCGTGTTCGGCTTCATCGTCGGGGTGGCGCCCGCCGGCGTCGCGGTGATGACCGATATCGGCAAATACCTCGATTTCGTCATGACGCTGTTCATTGCCTTCGGCGTGACCTTCGAAGTGCCCGTTGCCGTCGTTCTACTGGTGAAAATGGGCATGGTCTCGGTGGCCAAGCTGCGCGAGATCAGGCCGTATGTCATCGTGGGTGCATTCGTCGTTGGCGCCGTCTTCACGCCGCCCGACGTGATTTCGCAATTCATGCTGGCCACGCCGCTGTGGATACTCTACGAGATCGGCATACTCGTGGCGGCGATGATCACCAAGCCCCGGCCCGAAACGGATTCGGACTATGCGCCGATGTCCGATGCCGACATGGACGCCGAGATCGACCGGATCGAGGCCGAATCCCGCGACCTCAAATAATCATGCACCAATTGGAAGCGTGATTTTTCAATTTGCCCAATACTGGTGCATATCTGGAAGCATCTGATAGGCGTTATCCATAAGAATCAATTGGATATACGGTGGGCGCATATATTGCTTATGGCTTCCCGGATTATTCCTCGGGAGAGCGGTGAATGGATGCGTTGAAATCGGGTAGCGACGTACTTTTCGTGTTGCTAGGCGGCATCATGGTGCTGGCCATGCACGCCGGGTTCGCATTCCTCGAACTCGGCACGGTGCGGAAAAAGAACCAGGTCAATGCCCTGGTCAAGATCCTGACCGACTTCTCCATCTCGACCATCGCCTATTTCTTCATCGGCTACAGCATCGCCTATGGCGTCAGCTTCTTTTCCGGCGCCGAAACCCTGTCGGCGCGGAACGGGTACGACCTCGTCAAGTTCTTTTTCCTGCTGACCTTCGCCGCTGCCATCCCGGCCATCGTATCGGGCGGCATCGCCGAACGCGCACGCTTCCATCCGCAACTGGCCGCGACCTTCGCGCTGGTGGGCCTGGTGTATCCCTTCTTCGAGGGCATCGTCTGGAACGGCAACTTCGGCCTGCAGAGCTGGCTGGAAGCCGCGACGGGGGCGAAATTCCACGATTTCGCAGGCTCGGTGGTGGTGCACGCCGTCGGCGGCTGGATCGCGCTGCCGGCGGTGATCCTGCTCGGTGCGCGCCGCGGCCGCTACACCCGGGACGGCCTGATTTCGGCGCACCCGCCGTCGAACATTCCCTTCCTCGCGCTCGGCGCGTGGATTCTCACCGTGGGTTGGTTCGGTTTCAACGTGATGTCGGCGCAATTGATCGAATCGGTGTCGGGGCTGGTGGCGGTGAATTCGCTGATGGCGATGGTGGGCGGCACGCTCGCCGCGCTGTTCATCGGCAGGAACGACCCCGGCTTCATCCACAACGGCCCGCTGGCCGGGCTGGTGGCGGTCTGCGCGGGATCCGACCTGATGCACCCGCTCGGCGCCCTGGTGACCGGCGCGATCGCGGGCGCGCTGTTCGTGTGGATGTTCATGGTCACCCAGAACAAATGGAAGATCGACGACGTGCTCGGCGTATGGCCGCTGCACGGGCTGTGCGGCGCCTGGGGCGGCATCGCGGCGGGCATTTTCGGTGCGCAGGCGCTCGGTGGCATCGGCGGCGTGAGTTTGGTCGCGCAACTGCTCGGCACGCTGGGCGGGATCGCCGTCGCCTTGATCGGCAGCGTCGCGGTCTATGGATTGATCAAACGCGCGGTCGGGCTGCGGCTCGATCCGGAAGCGGAATTCAACGGCGCCGATCTCAGCATCCACAAGGTGTCGGCCACGGCCGAACGCGAAACCAACTGGTGAGTCCTGCCGGCCTTACCGGTTTTGCTGCTTTTGCAGCTGTCGCACGTACTTGCGGCGTTCGGCGCGCAGCTGTTCGAGCTGGCGATCGATCTGCACCACGTCCGGATGCTGGTCCGTGTATTGCAGCAATAGCTCGGTGCGCCTGATGCGGAGCTCGACGGCTTTTTCGTCGAGGCCGCGCAGATAGGCATCGGCTTTCACCGGGGCCTTCGCGACGGGGCGCTCCGGTTGCGGCGTTAGCGGTGCCGGCGTGTCGGGTACGCGCGGTGAGGCCGAGGGCGTCTGGACAGTGTCGGTTGCTGTAGGCTCAGGCCCATGCCGGGGCGGGGACGCCACGAAATATTCGATCACGATGATGCCGATTCCGATCAGCAGGAACACGCCGATCGGCGTGCCGAATGCCAGCACCCGCAGAGTCCGCGAGACCCGGTTGTTCGCAACGGGCGGCGCGACGGGCGTGGCCTGGGCGGCGGGCATCAAGGCGTACAGTGCGGATACCAGTTCGCGCGCATCTGGGCGCAGCGCCGGATTCTTGTGCAACATGCGCGTGAGCAAGGCGCCGAGCCCGGGCGGCAAGCTGCCGCGCAGCACGGTCGCAGCGGGCGGCGTTTCGTTGATGACGCGATAGACGATGGTGGGCAGGCTGTCGCCGTCGAAGGCGTAGCGGCCGGTCAGCATTTCGTAGAGCACGGCACCGAGCGAAAAGATGTCCGAACGGCCGTCGACCTCCCGTCCCATCGCCTGCTCGGGCGACATGTAGCGCGGCGAGCCGAGCATCTGGCCGGTTTGCGTCTGGTTGCTGTTGACCAGGTGGGCGATGCCGAAGTCCGTGAGCTTGATGCGCCCGCGCTGGCCGGTGACCACGACGTTGGATGGTTTGATGTCGCGGTGAACGACGCCGTGCTCGTGCGCAAACGCCAGCGCCTCAGCCATCTGCAAGGCGGTGTCGAGGGCCAGGTCGGGCGGCAGCGGACTGCGATCCATGATGTCGCGCAAGGTCGAGCCCGGCAGATATTCCATTGCGATGTAGGCGAGCGTGTCAGTCTCGCCCACGTCGTAGATCGTCACGATATTGGGATGCGACAGACGTCCCGCGCTTTGCGCCTCGCGCAGGAAGCGGGCTTCCGCGTCAGGACCTTCGCTGCGCAGATGGTCGATGGGCACCGTCTTGATCGCCACTTCGCGTTCGATCAGCGGATCGCGCGCGCGATAGACCGTGCCCATCGCACCCTGGCCGATTTCGTCGAGGATTTCGTATCGACCGATTTTCATGCCGGGGGAAAGCTCAGGGTTGGCATTCGATGATCTGTCCGCGCACGGCGCGGCTGTCCGCGCCCATCAGGTACAGATACCAGGGCATCAAGTCGTCCTGGCTGGGCAGGGTGTCGGGCGAGAGGCCGGGATGGGTGCGGCCGCGCAGCGTGGTCGCGACCTGTCCGGGAATCAGGGTGTTGATGCGCAGCGATTCCTCGGCGCTCAGTTCGTCCGCCCAGATGCGGGTCAGGGTTTCGAGGCCGGATTTCGCCACGGCATAGCCGCCCCAGAACGCACGTGGTTGATGGCCATGGGTTTCGCCTGTGAAGAGCACCGACGCATCGGCTGCCTGGCGCAGGAGCGGCAGACAGGCCCGGGTCAGCGCGAAGGGCGCGATCAGATTGACCCGCAGCAGGTTTTGCCATTGCTCCAGCGTCTGCAGCGCGAGCGGGGTTAGGCTGTAGAACTGGTGAGCGCTGTGCAGGATGCCGTCGAGTCCCTTCAGGTGATGGGCGATGGCGCCGGCGAGCGTTTCCAGTCCGTGGTCGTCGGCGATGCCCAGATCGAAGGGAAACATCGCGGGTTCGGGCCCGCCTGCCGCGACGATTTCGTCATATACGGCTTCGAGACGGGCTTCGTCGCGCGCCAGCAGGGCAACGGTGGCACCGTGGCGGGCGAAGGCCAGACTGGCCGTACGTCCCAGACCGGAACTCGCGCCGGTGACGAGGATGACACGGCCGGCGAGCAGATCGGGGCGGGGGAGATAGTCTTTCATAGCGTTTCAAGTAAAGCGTGGGCGGATTGTACGCCGCTCGAGCTTGCGCTTTCGAGCGTGGCCGGGTAGGGGCCTGCGGTGTAGTCGCCGGCGAGGAACAGGCGCGGATGCGGTGTGCGCACCGGCGGCCGCGCCATGCCGGGCAGGCAGGCGTAGGTGGCCTGTTTTTCGACGATGCGGCGGCGCCAGTGCGGTGCGCCCGGCGTGGCGAAACGACGCAGTTGCTGCTCGGCCAGGTCGAGCCAGTTTTCGGGCAAATGCGTGGCGGCGCTGGCAACGAAGGCCAGCATGCCGGGCTGGCCGTGGCTCTGGCCACGGTCGAACACGAATTGCGCAGGACCGTCGGCGAGTGCGAACAGCGGTCTGGCGAGCCGGAACGTCGGGTCGTACTGCACGTAGCCGGTGGCGATGGGCAGATAGCGATATGTAGCGACCATGCGGCGGGTGGCCTCGAGTTCGGACACGCCTTCGGTCAGCCCGGCCAGGTGCTGCGGCGCGACGGCAATCACGACATGACTGAAATACCGGGTGGCGTCGCGGCCATGCAGGACGATCGCGTCGCTGCCGGGTTCGAGCGAATCGATGCGGCAACCTGTCCGCACCTCGCCACCGCATGCCGTCACACGTTCCGCGGCAAGCGCGGGAAACAGCGTCGTGAGGTCGCGGCGCGGCAGCAGCAGGTCGCTGTCGGTGCGGCGTCCGCCGAACGCGGCGCGCAGCACAGTGCTGAATGCCTGGGCGCTTGCCTGTTCGGGCGGCGTGTTGAGCGCGGAAACGCACAGCGGATGCCACAGCAGGCGGTTCAGTTTTTCCGGCTGGTCGTGCGTGCGTGCGGCGACGGTTTGCCCGTCCGGATCGTCTGATTCGTTCAGCAGCCGCTGCACCCAGCGCGCCGCCAGCCATTTTTCGCGCCAGTCCAGGCCGCGCGCCCCGGCGAGACCGGCCAGCAGGTGCAGCGGCGCGGGCAGGCGCGGGCAGGCAAGCCGGAAATCCGGCGGCGATTCGAGCGCAAGCGGCAGGCGCCAGAGCCCGACGTCAGCGGTATCCGGGTTCAACCGCGCGATCAGATCGAGGCAATGGTCGTAAGCGCCGAGCAGGATGTGCTGGCCGTTGTCGAGCGCGCGGCCGTCGAGCGTGGCGCCGCGTGCGCGACCGCCCAGCGTGCGGCTGGCCTCGAACAGCGTCGTCGCCACGCCGGCCTCGGCCAAAGTGAGCGCGGCGGCGCAGCCGGCCCAGCCGCCGCCGATGACGGCAACGCTGGGCTTGTTCGCGACGTCTTTCACGGAAACAGCCAGGTCTTGCTGGCGAGCCAGAGCTTGCGCAACGGTGTGAGCGAGACGCGCACGCGCAGGACCGGAAAATCGGCGCGACGAATCTCGTCGAGCAGGGTGCGATAGATCGCGGCCATCGCGAGCCCCGGACGCTGGGCGCGGCGGGCGGAGTCGGGCAGGGCGGCGAGCGCGCCGTCGTAATGGGCGATTGCGCGCGCGTACTGGAACTGCATCAGTGCCAGGAAGGCGGGCGATTCGCGGCCGTTCAGCAAGTCTGATTCGGCGACGCCGAAACGCGCCAGTTCGTCCTGCGGCAGGTAGATGCGGCCGCGCCGCGCGTCCTCACCGACGTCGCGGATGATGTTGGTGAGCTGGAAGGCCAGTCCGAGTTCGTGCGCGTAGCGGCGAATGTCGCGGTCGTGCTCGTCGCGCGCGCCGCCGAAGATGGCCGCCGCGACTTCGCCGACCACGCCGGCCACGCGGTAGCAATACAAGTGGAGCGACTTGAAGTCGGGATAACGCACGTGTTCGAGGTCCATCGCCATGCCATCGACGATTTCGAGCAGCAGGGCGGGCGCGATGGCCCGTCCCTGCGGCGTGTCGGCGAGCGCACGGGTCGTCGGGTGCTCGGGCGCGCCGCTGCCGAAGCGCGCGATCTCGCCGCGCCACCAGTCGAGCTTGGCTTCGGCGACCTGGCGTTCGTGGCATTCGTCCACCACGTCGTCGAGTTCGCGGCACAGGGCGTAGAACGCGGTGATCGCGCGCCGCGTCTCGGGCGGCAGGAAGACGAAGCTGTAGTAGAAACTGGAACCGCTGGCGGCGGCGCGTTCCTGGCAGTAGGCGTGCGGATCCATGTCAGTGCAAGCCTCGAACCAGCATCATGATCCAGTCCTGTCGGGTCAGCACCGGGCGGTTGGTGAAGACGCAGCCCGGGTCGGCGTGCAGCTTGCGCAGGATGGTCTCGCCGCCGCGGATGGTCACGCGGATTTCCAGCCCGACGCGGCCTTTGAGGATGCGGCCGAGCGGCGCGCCGGCCTGCAACATCTTGCGGGTGCGTTCGATCTGCTTGTGCAGCATCATGTGCCACAGGCCGCGCGTGTCGCCCGCGGCGATCTGCGCCTCGCTGACGTGGTGCGCGGCGAGTTCGTCCAGCGGCAGGTAGATGCGCCCCTTCCTGTAATCGACGGCGATGTCCTGCAGGAAGTTGATCAGTTGCAGGCTGCTGCAGATGGCGTCGGAATAGGCGAGGTGGCGCGGATCGTGGTCGCCGTAAAGATGCATCATCAGACGGCCGACCGGATTCGCCGAGCGCCGGCAGTAGTCCATGACCTCGCCGAAACTGGCGTAGCGGGTTTTTTCCACGTCCTGCGCGAAGGCGGACAGCAGGTCGTGAAACGGCGCGAGCGGAATGGCGTGGGCGCGAATGGCTTCGCTCAGCGGACCGAACACCGGGTCGGTCGGGGTTTCGCCGCCTGCGATGCGGTCGAGCACGCGTCGATAGCTTTCGAGCCGGGCCAGCCGCTCGGCGGGCGGGGCGTCGCCTTCGTCGGCAATGTCGTCGGCGCTACGCGCGAAGCGATAAATCGCCTCGACCGGACGGCGGAGCCGTTTCGGCAGCAGCCACGACGCGACGGGGAAGTTTTCGTAGTGATCGACCGGCACCGGCAATAAAAAACGGAATGGGAATAAAGACTTAAGGCGAGGCCGGGCTGCCTTGGGTGACAGCATCGTCTTGATTATATTACACTTCTTGGCTGAAGGTTTTGCGGCCAAGCCGCGAGAGTGGCGGAATTGGTAGACGCACTGGATTTAGGTTCCAGCGCCGCAAGGCGTGGGGGTTCGAGTCCCCCCTTTCGCACCATCGGCTTGACGCCGTTCATCCCAACTTTAATCAATTCAGCCAGGAAGTATTGTGATGCAAGCAAATCTTGAAGTGCTCGAAGGACTGGTTCGCCGACTGGACATCAGCGTGCCCATGGATCAGCTGGAAACCGAAGTGCAGAACCGCCTCAAGCGCCTGGCGCGCAACGTCAAGATGGACGGTTTCCGTCCCGGCAAGGCGCCGCTGTCTGCGGTGGTGCGCCAGCACGGCGCCGGCGTGCGCCAGGAAGTGCTGGGCGAGACCCTGCAGAGCCGCTTCGGCGAAGCCGTGCAGGCGCACCAGCTCAGGATCGCCGGCTATCCGCGCTTCGAACCCAAGGCTGGCCAGGCCGCCGCGGCTGAAATGACCTTCAGCGCCAGCTTCGAGGTGTACCCCGAGGTCAAGATCGACAGCCTCGCCGACGGCAAGCTCAGCCGTCCGTCCGTCACCCTCGGCGATGCCGACGTGGCGAAGACCCTGGAAGTGCTGCAGAAACAGCGTCGCAGCTTCGAGCCCGCCGCGCGTGCTGCGGCCGAGGGCGATCTGGTCAAGTTCGATTACCAGGGTACGGTCGATGGCGCCGCTTTCGAAGGCGGCAAGGGCGAAGACTTCGCCGCGGTGGTCGGCGAAGGCCGTCTGCTGAAGGATTTCGAGCAGGCGCTCGTCGGCCTCAAGGCAGGCGACGGCAAGGGCTTCGACCTGACCTTCCCGGCCGATTACGCCGCGAAGGAACTTGCCGGCAAGACCGCGCATTTCGAAGTGCAGATGAAAGAGGTGCAGGCGCCCGTGCTGCCTGTGATCGATGCCGATTTTGCCAGGGCGCTGGGTGTGGAGGACGGCGACGTCGATAAGCTCAAGGCCGAGGTGAAGGCCAATCTGGAACGCGAAGTCAAACGCCGCGTGCAGGGCAAGCTGAAGGAACAGGCGATGGAACTGCTGCTGAAGAAGAGTACGCTGGACCTGCCGCAGAGCCTGATCGCAATGGAAACCGAGCGGTTGCAGAACATGACCGAGGCCGACATGCAGGCGCGTGGGGTTCAGAGCATGAAGCTCACAGCCGATATGTTTACTGGACAAGCCGAACGCCGCGTGCGGCTGGGCCTGATCCTGGCCGAAATCGTGCAGGCGAACAAACTGGTCGCCCAGCCCGACCAGATTCGTGCCCTGATCCAGGAACAGGCGCAGAGCTACGAAGAACCCGAGCAGGTAGTCCAGTGGTACTACCAGAGCCCCGACCGGATGCAGGAAATCGAGTCCCTGGCGCTGGAAGAGAATGTGGTAGCATGGGTTGCAGGTCAGGCCCAAGTGGAAGACGTGGCAACCTCTTTTGAAGAATTGATGGGACGTGCCTGATGGTCATCGATTTTGAACGCAAAGCATTCGAACCCCAGGGTCTGGGACTGGTGCCGATGGTCGTCGAACAGAGCGGCCGGGGCGAGCGCGCCTACGACATCTACTCGCGCCTGCTCAAGGAACGGGTGATTTTCCTGGTGGGGCCGGTGAACGATGCCACGGCCAACCTGGTGGTCGCGCAGATGCTGTTCCTTGAATCGGAAAATCCCGACAAGGACATCTACTTCTACATCAACTCGCCCGGCGGCTCGGTTTCGGCCGGCCTCGCGATCTACGACACCATGCAGTTCATCAAGCCGGACGTGTCGACGCTGTGCATCGGCCAGGCCGCCAGCATGGGCGCGTTCCTGCTGACTGCGGGTGCCAAGGGCAAGCGCTACTGCCTGCCCAATTCGCGGGTCATGATCCATCAACCGCTCGGCGGATTCCAGGGACAGGCGTCGGACATCGAAATCCACGCCAAGGAAATCCTCTACCTGAAAGCGCGCCTCAACGACATGCTGGCCAAGCACACCGGCCAGACCCTGGATGCGATCGAGCGCGATACCGACCGCGACAATTTCATGAGCGCGGACGATTCGGTGAAATACGGTCTGGTCGACAAGGTGCTCACCAGCCGCAACGAGGCTTAAGGCGCTTCGACAAGGAAACTTCTAGGCAAGGAACGGGCATGGCTGACAAAGGTTCGAGCGACAAACTTCTCTACTGCTCCTTCTGCGGCAAGAGCCAGCACGAGGTCCGCAAGCTGATTGCCGGTCCGTCGGTGTTCATTTGCGACGAGTGCGTCGAGTTGTGCAACGACATCATTCGCGAGGAAATCCAGCAGGCCGACAACCAGAAAACCTCGGGTTCCGATCTGCCGACGCCGCACGAGATCAGCGGCATCCTCGACCAGTACGTGATCGGCCAGAGCCAGGCCAAGAAGGCGCTGGCGGTTGCGGTGTACAACCACTACAAGCGCCTGCGCAGCAACGCCGGCAACGGCGAAGTCGAGCTTGCCAAGAGCAACATCCTGCTGATCGGACCGACCGGTTCTGGCAAGACCCTGCTCGCCCAGACGCTCGCACGTCTGCTGAACGTGCCGTTCGTGATCGCCGACGCCACCACGCTGACCGAGGCCGGCTACGTGGGCGAGGACGTCGAGAACATCATCCAGAAGCTGCTGCAGAAATGCGATTACGATGTGGACAAGGCCAAGCAGGGCATCGTCTACATCGACGAGATCGACAAGATCTCGCGCAAGTCCGACAACCCGTCGATCACCCGCGACGTATCGGGCGAAGGTGTGCAGCAGGCGCTGCTGAAGCTCATCGAAGGCACCACCGCGTCGGTTCCGCCGCAGGGTGGACGCAAGCATCCGAACCAGGAATTCGTGCAGGTCGACACCAGCAACATCCTGTTCGTCTGCGGCGGCGCGTTCAGCGGGCTGGAAAAGGTCATCCGCGGCCGCACCGAAAAGGGCGGCATCGGCTTCGGCGCGCAGGTCAAGAACGTCGACGAAACCAAGCGCGACGCCGAATTGCTGCATCAGGTCGAGCCCGAGGATCTGATCAAATACGGCCTGATTCCGGAATTCGTCGGCCGCTTGCCCGTGGTGGCGACGCTCGACGAACTCGACGAGACGGCGCTGGTGCAGATCCTCACTGAACCGAAAAATGCACTGACCAAGCAGTTCGCCAAACTTTTCAAGATGGAAGGGGTCGAACTCGAGTTCCGCGAGGATGCGCTCGCCGCCATCGCCAAGCGCGCGCTGGCGCGCCGCACGGGAGCGCGCGGCCTGCGTTCGATCATCGAACATGCGTTGCTGGACACCATGTACGACCTGCCGTCGCTCAAGGGCGTCAGCAAGGTGGTGGTGGACAATAACCTGATCAATGGCGAGGGCAAGCCCTTGCTGATCTACTCCGAGCAAGGCGACCAGCCGCTGGCCGCCGGCGCTTGACCGGCATGATGCGGGGCAACGGTCGGCGCCTGCTGAACGGGGCGCTGGCGTTTTCCCGCCCACCCCTTGAATTACCGGCCGGCCCCCCCAATTGTGGATGTGCGCGGTGACTCCCCGCGCATCCTTTCCTTCAATCTGATCAGGAAATCATGATGAGCGACAACACATCCAAGGAACAGATCGATCTGCCGCTGTTGCCGCTTCGAGACGTGGTGGTGTTTCCCCACATGGTGATCCCGCTGTTCGTCGGGCGCCCAAAATCGATCAAGGCGCTGGAAACCTCGATGGAATCCGGCAAGAGCATCCTGCTGGTGGCGCAGAAAACCGCCGCGCAGGACGACCCCACACCTGAAGACCTGTACGGTACCGGTAGCGTCGCGACCGTGCTGCAGATGCTCAAGCTGCCCGACGGCACCGTCAAGGTGCTGGTCGAGGGCAATCAGCGCGCACGGGTGATCGACGTGACCGATACCGGCACGCACCTCGCGGCGCGCGCCGAAATCCTGCCGGCCGAGGGCGAGGAACTGGTTGAAGTCGAGGCGATGCGACGCGCGCTGCTCACGCAGTTCGACCAGTACGTCAAGCTGAACAAGAAGATTCCGCCGGAAATCCTCACCTCGCTGTCGGGCATCGACGAAGGCGGCCGCCTGGCCGACACCATCGTTGCGCATCTGCCGCTGAAGCTCGAACAGAAGCAGGAAGTGCTCGAGATGATCGGCGTCAACAAGCGCCTCGAACATCTGCTCGGCCTGCTGGAAGGCGAACTCGACATCCTGCAGGTGGAAAAGCGCATCCGCGGCCGCGTCAAGCGCCAGATGGAGAAAAGTCAGCGCGAGTACTACCTGAACGAACAGGTGAAGGCGATCCAGAAGGAACTCGGCGACATCGAGGAAGGCGCCGAGCTGGAAGAGCTGGAAAAACGCATCAAGGCGGCAGGCATGACCAAGGAGGCCGAGGCCAAGGCGATGGGCGAGCTGAAGAAGCTGCGCATGATGTCGCCGATGTCGGCCGAAGCCACGGTGATCCGCAGCTACATCGAGGCCATGGTCGGCCTGCCGTGGAAAAAGAAGACCAAGATCAGCAAGGACCTGGCGAAAGCCGAGAAGGTGCTCGATCAGGATCACTACGGGCTCGACAAGGTCAAGGAACGCATTCTCGAATACCTCGCCGTGCAGCAGCGCGTCGACAAGGTGAAGGCGCCGATCCTCTGCCTGGTCGGACCGCCAGGCGTGGGCAAGACCTCGCTCGGCCAGTCGATCGCGCGCGCGACCAACCGCAAGTTCGTGCGCATGGCGCTGGGCGGCGTGCGCGACGAATCCGAGATTCGCGGTCATCGTCGCACCTACATCGGCTCGATGCCGGGCAAGATCCTGCAGAGCCTGACCAAGATCGGCGTGAAGAACCCGCTGTTCCTGCTCGACGAAGTCGACAAGATGGGGCAGGATTTCCGCGGCGATCCGTCGTCGGCCCTGCTGGAGGTGCTCGACCCCGAGCAGAACCACACTTTCCAGGACCATTACATCGAAGTCGAATACGACCTGTCCGACGTGATGTTCGTCGCCACTGCCAACTCGCTGAACCTGCCGGCACCGCTGCTCGACCGCATGGAAGTGATCCGCCTTTCGGGTTACACGGAAGACGAAAAGATCAGCATCGCGGAGCGTTACCTGGTACCCAAACAGTTGAAGGTCAACGGGATCAAGGATACCGAGCTTGCGATCGCCGAATCAGCCTTGCGCGACATCGTGCGCTATTACACGCGCGAGGCCGGCGTGCGCAACCTGGAACGCGAGATTTCCAAGATCTGCCGCAAGGCGGTGAAGGCCCTGCTGCTGAAAAAGCAGAAGACCAAGACCACCGTCACCGCGCGCAATCTGGACAAGTACCTCGGTGTACGCCGCTTCAGCTTCGGCATCGCGGAGAAGAACAACCAGGTCGGCCAGGTCACCGGTCTGGCGTGGACCGAAGTGGGCGGCGAACTGCTGACCATCGAAGCGGTGTCGTTGCCGGGACGCGGCAAGATGACGACTACCGGCAAGCTCGGCGAAGTCATGCAGGAATCCATCCAGGCCGCGTTGTCCGTGGTGCGCTCGCGTTCGCGCAAGCTCGGCATCCAGGAGGATTTCTACCAGAAGCGCGACATCCACATCCACCTGCCGGAAGGCGCGACGCCCAAGGACGGCCCCTCGGCGGGCATCGCGATCTGCACGTCGATGGTGTCGATTCTCACCGGCATTCCGGTGCGCGCAGACGTTGCCATGACCGGCGAAATCACGCTGCGTGGTGAAGTGCTGCCGATCGGCGGTTTGAAAGAGAAGCTGCTGGCGGCGCATCGCGGCGGCATCAAGACCGTGCTGATCCCGCACGAGAACGTCAAGGACCTCACCGAGATCCCCGACAACATCAAGAACAAGCTCGACATCCATCCCGTCAAGTGGATCGACGAAGTGCTCGAACTTGCGCTGGAGCGTGTGCCCGAACCCCTGCCCGAGAATGCCGAGGCCGAGGTTCCGGCAATTGCCGTGTCGGAAGAGGACGACGCCGCCTCCGCAGCACTCAAGCATTGAGTATTTTTTGACCACCCGTCCGAATCCCGCGCCAGGCGCGGGATTTTTTTGTGCGCTGCCCGGGAAACCGCTTGACACAAGGTTTTGCGGGTTGCTATAAAAGCGCCCACAGGGTTTTCCTGTGCCACTTGAGTGAAGGGGACAACACGTGAACAAATCCGAATTGATTGATGCCATCGCCGACTCGGCCGACATTTCCAAAGCTGCCGCAGGCCGCGCGCTGGATGCTGCTGTTGATGCCGTGAAGAAGGCGCTGAAGAAGGGCGACATGGTCACGCTGGTGGGTTTTGGAAGTTTCTACGTTGGCAAGCGCGCCGCTCGTACCGGCCGCAACCCGCGCACCGGCGCGTCCATCAAGATCAAGGCCGCCAAGGTGCCGAAGTTCCGCGCCGGCAAGGGCCTGAAAGACGCCATCAACTGATTGAAACCCGAACCGCATTTGGCAAGATCAAAAAAAATGTTGTAGAATTTTGGTCTTTGTCGGGTGCTTAGCTCAGCTGGTAGAGCGTCGCCCTTACAAGGCGAATGTCGGGGGTTCGAACCCCTCAGCACCCACCAGCAGGCTGACAGAAGAGCGCAATAAAGAACCAGGTTTTGCAGTACCGAGGAGTGGTAGTTCAGTTGGTTAGAATACCGGCCTGTCACGCCGGGGGTCGCGGGTTCGAGTCCCGTCCACTCCGCCAACACCAAAAAGGCGAACGCAAGTTCGCCTTTTTTCATTTCGGCATCCGGTTTCCCATGCGTGAGGCGAGACGCGGGGCGCAAAGTGCGCGAAAATGCGCGCTCAAGTTTTTTCTGGAGTGAACCGTGCTCGAAGCAATACGCAAGCATGCGCAAGGTTGGCTGGCCAAGGTCATCCTGGCACTGATCGCGATTACGTTCGCCTTGTTCGGCGTCGATTCGTACATGAAAGGCGACAAGCGCAGCGGCATGATCGCGGAAGTCGGCGAAGTGGGCATTACCCGCGATGCGCTGGCCGATGAAGTGAGAACGCAAAGCGACCGCATGCGCGAGTCGATGGGCCCGGCTTTCGATCCTGCCGTGACCGAGACCAGGGATTTCCGCAAGCAGGTTCTGGACAGCATGATCGAGCGGTCGGCGCTGTTGCAGGATGCGCAAAAGCTCAAGATCCTGACGCCGGATGCCTATGTCGCGGCGATGCTGGCGCAAATTCCCGCCTTCCAGCAGGACGGAAAATTTTCCAGGCCGCGTTACGAAGCCGTGTTGCGACAGAATGGCCGTACGCCCTTGCAGTTCGAAAACGAATTGCGTCAGGGATTCATGCTGGAAACGATGGCGAGCCCGGTCACGCTGGCGAGCTTTCCTTCCCGCGAGGCGTCGGCGCAGATCGCGCGGCTGGTCGCGCAGCAGCGCGAAATTTCCTGGGCGGATATCCCGGCCACCTCGGTCGCCGGTGACGTCAAGGTCGCGCCGGCCGATATCGAACGCTATTACAGCGCGAACAAGGCTGCGTTCACCGAACCCGAACAGATCCGGGCCGAATACGCCGTGCTCGACATGGCAGCAATGGCGTCGAGCATTCCGGTGAGCGATCAGGCGGTTGCGGACTACTATGCTGCGCATACGGCCGAATTCGGCCAACCCGAGCAGCGCAGCGCCAGCCACATCCTGATTGCGGTCGACAAGACTGCCGATGCCGCCACGCGTGCCAAGGCGAAAGCCAAGGCGACCGCGCTGTATCAGACCCTACTCAAGACGCCGGGGCGTTTCGCAGAGCTTGCGCGCACGGAATCACAGGACCCGGGCTCCGCGGCGCAGGGCGGCAGTCTCGGCCATTTCGCGCGTGGCATGATGGTCAAGCCGTTCGAGGATGCCGTGTTCGGCATGAAGCCGAACGAGATTCGCGGCCCGGTCGAGAGCGATTTCGGCTACCACATCATCCGGCTCGACGGGATCCAGCCTGCCCAGACTGCGCCGCTGGCGCAGGTGCGTGCCGCGGTCGTCGACAGCTTGCGCAAGCAGCAGGCGCAGAAACAGTTCGCCGATCTGGCTGAAAACTTCGGCAACCTCGTTTACGAGAACGCCAGCTCGCTGCAGGCTGCCGCAACCGCAGCCAAGCTGGCCATCCAGCAGACCGGCTGGATGACCGCGAAAACGGCACAGCCGCCGTTCGACAATGCCGCGTTGTCCGAGGCCCTGTTCAGCACCGAATCGATCAAGCGCAAGCAGAACACCGAGGCGATCGAGGTGAAGCCCGGCACGCTGGTGGCGGCGCGCGTGATCGAATCGCGCCCGGCCCGCCTCAAGCCGCTGGCTGAAGTTTCGGCCGCGATCGAAGCGAAGCTGCGCGCCGAGCAGGGTGCGCGCCTGCTGGCGCAAAAGGGCGAAGCTGCAATCCAGGCGCTGGCGAAAGGCGACGAACCTGGCCTGGCCTGGTCGGCATTCAAGGTGGTGGGGCGCCAGCCGGGCGAGATCCTCGACGCGGCCGGCGCCAAGGCCGTGTTCCGCGTGAACACCGACAAGCTGCCGGCGTATACCGGATTCGTGCGTCCCGACGGGACGTATCGCGTCGTGCGCGTCAGCCGCGTGCTGGAAGCCACCACGATCGATCCCATGCTCGCGGCATCGATCGAATCCGGACTTGTGCAGGCACAGCAGCGCGCCGACATGAAGGCGATGCTGGGGCTGATCAAGGCCGGTCAGAAAATCAAGATCCGGCCCGATGCGATCGAAGGGCGCTGAACGACGGTGTGCCCGACCAATGAAAAACGCGCCGACCGGCGCGTTTTTCATTGGTGCAGGCTGGGACGGATCAGTCGGAGGCACCCATCGTGGTATTGAAGCCGGCGTCGACGTAGGTGATTTCGCCGGTGATGCCGGAAGCCAGATCGGACAGCAGGAAGGCGGCCGCATTGCCGACTTCCTCGATGGTCACGTTGCGGCGCAGGGGCGAATTCTTGGCGGCGAGGTCGAGCTTCTCGCCGAAGTTGGCGATGCCGGAAGCCGCCAGGGTCTTGATCGGGCCGGCCGACACCGCGTTGACACGGATGCCTTTGGGGCCGAGGCTCTGTGCCATGTAGTACACGGCCGACTCGAGGCTGGCCTTGGCTAGCCCCATCACGTTGTAGTTGGGTGCGGTACGGATGGAACCAAGGTAGGACAAGGTGAGCAGCGAGGCAGGGCGGCCTTCCATCATCGGTAGTGCGGCCTTCGCCAGCGCGGCGAAGCTGTAGGAGCTGATGTCGTGCGCAATGCGGAAGTTCTCGCGCGTCACGGCGGAGAGGAAGTCGCCGGCCAGTGCCTCCTTGGGGGCGAAGGCGATGGAATGCACCAGGCCGTCGAGGCTATCCCAGTGCTGGCCGAGCGCGGCGAACAGATCCGTGATCTGCTCGTCGCTCGATACGTCGCAGGGGAACACCAGACTGGAGCCGAATTCGGCGGCGAATTCGCTCACGCGATCCTTGATGCGCTCGCCCTGGTAGGTGAAGGCGAGTTCGGCACCCTCGCGCCTGCACGCGCCCGCGATGCCGTAGGCGATGGAACGGTTGGAGATGACGCCGGTGATGAGGATGCGTTTGCCCGCAAGAAAGCCCATGGTGGTCTCGTGTGAGTTGAAGTGGCCGAATTATAACGGCTGACGATGGCGACGGGCTTGGGTACACTTGCGGCATGACACGTTTGTGGGCCTTCCTGTTGTGCGTCAGCGCGAGCCTGTTCGCTGGCTGTTCCGACAACTGGAATGACCCCTATCCGGGCAGCGCTGCGCAGGCCAATGTCGTTTACAGCGCCTTCTCCGAACGCCCCAAGCATCTCGATCCCGCCCGTTCCTACAGCGAAAACGAAGTCGAGTTCACCGGCCAGATCTACGAGCCGCCCCTGCAATACCACTTCCTCAAACGTCCCTACGAACTGATACCGCTGACCGCGGAAACCGTGCCCAGGCCGCGCTATCTCGATACCGCCGGCAGGCCCTTGCCGGACGATGCGCCGGCCGCCGCCATCGCCGAGAGCGTGTACGACATCCGGATCAAGCCCGGCATCCGCTACCAGCCGCATCCGGCCTTCGCCCGGGACGCGGCGGGCCGCTACCGCTACCATGGCCTGCGTGCGGAAGACGTCGCGGACAAAAGCCGGATCGGCGATTTCAAGTACGTCGGCACGCGCGAACTGGTTGCCGCCGACTACGTCTACGAGATCAAGCGGCTGGCCAACCCCAGAATCGCTTCGCCCATCTTCGGTTTGATGAGCGAACACATCGTTGGCCTGAAAGCGCTGGGCGACGCGCTGGAGAAAGCCTCGAAAGCCCACCCCGAGCGCGAACTCAATCTCAATGCCTTTCCGCTCGCAGGCGCCGAGGTGGTCGATCGCTACACCTACCGCATCCGGGTCAGGGGCAAGTACCCGCAGTTCATCTACTGGCTGGCGATGCCCTTCTTCGCGCCGATCCCGTGGGAAGCCGAGGCCTTCTACGCACAGCCCGGCATGGCCGACCGCAATCTCACGCTCGACTGGCAGCCGGTCGGCACCGGGCCGTTCTATCTGGCGGAAAACGATCCCAATCGCCGCATGGTGCTGAAGAAGAATCCGAATTTCCACGGTGAAACCTATCCCGTCGATGGCGACGCGGCGGATCGCCGGGCCGGCCTGCTGGCGGATGCCGGCAAGCCCCTGCCGCTGGTCGACGGCGCGGTATTCACCCTGGAAAAGGAGACGATTCCCTACTGGAGCAAATTCCTGCAAGGCTACTACGACAATTCGGGCATCAGTTCGGACAGCTTCGACCAGGCCGTGCAGTTTTCCGCCGGCGGCGATCCGCGGCTCACCGACAGCATGCGCGACAAGGACATCCACCTCGTCACGACCGTGCTGACCTCGCTCTGGTATGTCGGCTTCAACATGCTCGACCCGGTCGTCGGCGGCCTCGCCCCCGAGCGGCAGAAACTGCGGCAGGCGATTTCCATCGCGCTCGATTACGAGGAGTTCATTTCCATCTTCCTCAACGGCCGCGGCATTCCGGCCCAGGGGCCGATTCCGCCCGGACTGTTCGGCCATGTCGACGGGGTGGCCGGACTGAACCCCTACGTATATCGTGCGCAGGGCAGCAAGATCGTCCGCCGTTCCGTGGACGACGCGAAGAAACTGCTGGCCGAAGCCGGCTACCCCAACGGCCGCAATGCCAGAACCGGCGAACCGCTGGTGCTGTATTTCGACACCATGGCCAGCGGCCCCGACGCCAAATCGCGGCTCGACTGGATCAAGAAGCAGCTCGACAGGATCAACGTCCAGCTCGTCGTGCGCGGCACCGACTACAACCGTTTCCAGGACAAGATGCGCAAGGGCAACGTTCAGCTCTTCGAATGGGGCTGGAATGCCGATTACCCCGATCCGGAGAACTTCTTCTTCCTGCTCTACGGGCCGAACAAGAAGGTGGCGAAAGGTGGCGAGAACGCGGCCAACTACGACAATCCGGAATTCAACCGCCTGTTCGAGCGCATGAAGGACATGGACAACGGCCCCGCGCGCCAGGCCGTCATCGACCAGATGCTGGAGATCGTGCGCCGCGATGCGCCGTGGATATTCGCCTACTACCCCAAGTCCTTCGGCCTGCGTCACGACTGGGTCAGGAACGTGAAGCCCAACCTGATGGCGAACAACACGCTCAAGTACCGCCGCGTCGACGCGGCCCTGCGCGCCGAAAAGCGCGTCGAGTGGAACAGGCCCGTGCTGTGGCCCATCGCGCTGGGCGCGACCATGGTGATCGCCCTGATCGCGCCGGCGGCGATCGCCTGGCGGCGGCATGAGAGAAAGGCTGCCTGATGTTCGCCTACATCCTGCGCCGCGTCCTCTACGCCATCCCCATCCTCATCGGGGTGAACCTGCTGACCTTCGCGCTGTTCTTCGTGGTCAACACGCCGGACGACATGGCGCGTCTGCAGCTCGGGGTGAAGCACGTCACGCCGGAGGCGATCGAACGCTGGAAGGTCGAACACGGCTACGACAAGCCCTTGTTGCTGAATCCGGCAGCCGGGGGCAGTGCACGGTTCACGGACACGATTTTCTTCAAGCATTCGGCGGCAATGTTCGTGTTCGAATTCGGCAAGGGCGACGACGGCCGCGACATCGGCAACGAGATCAAGACCCGCATGGGCCCCAGCCTGGCGATCGCGTTGCCGGTGTTCGTCATCGGTTTGCTGGTCAACATCAGCTTTGCGCTGTTGATGGTGTTCTTCCGCACCACCTATCTCGATCTGTGGGGCGTAGTGCTGTGCGTGGTACTGATGTCGATTTCCGGCCTGTTCTACATCATCGCGGGACAGTATTTCATCGCCAAGCTGTGGAACCTGCTGCCGATTTCCGGTTTCGCCGGCGGCCTCGACGGGCTCCGCTTCGTCCTCCTGCCGGTGCTGGTCGGCGTGGTATCGGGCATCGGCAGCGGCGCGCGCTGGTATCGCACCATCTTTCTCGAAGAGATCGGCAAGGACTACGTGCGCACCGCCCGCGCCAAGGGCCTGTCGGAAGTGCGCGTGCTGTTCCGCCACGTGCTGAAGAACGGCATGATCCCCATCCTCACCGGCGCGGTGGTGGTGATTCCCACGCTGTTCATGGGCAGCCTCATCACCGAATCCTTCTTCGGCATTCCCGGCCTGGGCAGCTACACCATCGACGCCATCCAGGCGCAGGACTTCGCCGTGGTGCGGGCGATGGTCTTCCTCGGCGCGGTGCTCTATATCGTCGGGCTGGTCCTCACCGACATTTCCTATTCCTGGGTCGATCCGCGGGTGCGGCTGCAATGAGCGCCATCCAGCCCGTGATCCTCTGGACCGATGCGCTGGTCTATGCGCTGCTGGCGGCGACGGTCGCGCTGGTGGTGTTCATCCGCCGCCACGACCACCTGCGCGCGCCGTGGGCCGACGTCGCGCGGCGGCCCATGGCGGCCGGCGCGGCGCTGGTGCTGGCGGTGTTCGTCGTCGTCGGCCTACTCGATTCGCTGCATTACCGCGAACGGCTGCCCGACAGTCCGCCCGACCGGCCGCAGTACGCGGTCGAGGTGCTGTCCGCGTTCGACGCGCTGCTGGGAAGTCTGCGCACCGAGCAGGAGAAGACCTATTCCGCGCCGCTGGCGATGCAACTCTACGCCAAGGAATTCGTCGAGCGCGACGGCCGCGCCGTGCGCGAACACCCTCGCCTGAAGTACGGCGGCGCGCACCTCGCGGACGCAGCCGCCCGCGGCCCCGATATCGTGCGCCGCGTGCTGCTCGGCATCGCGCAGGGGCTGTCCGTGGCCTTGATCGTGTTCGGCGCGCTGGCGGCGTGGCAGGCGCACCGGCGCAAGCAGGGCTACGGTGCCTGGCTCGTCGCCTGGGGCGAGGGCCGGCTCGGCTGGCCCGGCCGTACGGTCGTGGCGATGCTGGCGCTGCTTGCGATGACGGCTGCCGTGCTCGCGCACCTCGCTGCCGGCTATCACGTGCTCGGCACCGACAAGGTGGGCCAGGACGTGCTCTACATCAGCCTCAAGAGCATACGCACCGGCCTCGTGATCGGCACGCTGACCACGCTGGTGACGCTGCCGCTGGCGGTCGGGCTCGGCATTGCCGCGGGTTACTTCCGTGGCTGGGTGGACGACGTGATCCAGTACGTCTACACCGTGCTCAATTCCATACCGGGCGTGCTGCTCATCGCCGCTGCGGTGCTCATCGTTCAGGTCTACATCGAGTCGAATCCTGAACTGTTCGATACCGCCGCCGCGCGCGCCGACATCCGTCTGCTGGCGCTCTGCCTCATCATGGGGGTGACGAGCTGGACCGGGCTGGCGCGGCTGCTGCGTGGCGAGTCGCTCAAGCTGCGCACGCTGGACTACGTCGAGGCGGCACGCGCCTTCGGCGTATCGCACGCGCGCATCCTCGCCCGCCACATCTTCCCCAATGTGTTCCACCTTGTGCTCATCGCCATCGTGCTCGACTTTTCCGGCCTGGTGCTGGCCGAAGCCGTGCTGTCCTACGTCGGCGTCGGCGTCGATCCCAGCATGTACAGCTGGGGCAACATGATCAACGGCGCGCGTCTCGAACTCGCGCGCGAGCCGGTGGTGTGGTGGCAGCTCGGCGCGGCCTTCGCCTTCATGTTCGCGCTGGTGCTGGCGGCCAACCTGTTCGCCGACGGCGTACGCGATGCCTTTGACCCGCGCGCGGGGGGCAGACGATGAGCGCCCTGCTGCGGGTCGAGGACCTCGCCACCGAGATCGGCGGCGCGCGCGTCGTCGACGGCGTGTCGTTCGATGTTGCGGCGGGTGAAACCTATGCGCTGCTCGGCGAATCGGGCTGCGGCAAGTCGATGACCGCACTCTCGCTGATGCGTCTATTGCCCGACGGCGGACGGATCGCCTCGGGCGTAGTGCGGCTCGCCGACACCGACGTGCGCGCGCTGCCCGAAAGCGAGATGCGGCGCGTACGCGGCGGCCGCATGGCGATGATCTTCCAGGAACCGATGCTGGCGCTGAACCCGGTGATCAAGGTCGGAGACCAGATCGTCGAAGCGCTCGCCCTGCATCGCGGCCTCGCCGGGGCAGCCGCGCTCGACGCCGCGCGCGGCCTGCTCGATGCGGTGGGCGTGCCCGACCCCGTGCGCCGGCTCGACAGCTATCCCTTTGAACTCTCCGGCGGCCTGCGCCAGCGCATGATGATCGCGATGGCGCTGGCCGGCCAACCCGAGCTGCTCATCGCCGACGAGCCGACCACGGCGCTGGACGTGACCATCCAGGCGCAGGTGCTCGACGTGCTGCGCCGCCTGAAGGCCGAGCGCAGCATGGGCATGCTGCTCATCACGCACGATCTGGGGGTGGTCGCCGAAAACGCCGATCGCGTGGGCGTGATGTATGCCGGCGAACTGCTGGAAGAGGGGACGCGCGAAAGCTTCTTCGCCGCGCCGCAGCATCCCTACAGCCGCATGCTGTTCGCGGCCTTGCCGCGCGCCGGCAAGGGCGGCCGGCTCGCCACCATCCCCGGCCAGGTGCCGCAGCGCGCCGACACCCTGCACGGCTGCCGTTTCGCGCCGCGCTGCCCGTACGCCGTGCAGCGCTGCCGGCTCGAATCGCCGGGCTGGCAGACGGTTGGCGGGCAACGGGTGCGTTGCCATTTCGCGGGGCAACTGGGCGATACGCCGCGGGCGCAGCCCGCCCCGGGACTGCAGGCCGATGCCGCGGTGCGCGAAGGGGCGACCGCCGAGCTCCTGCGCGTCGACAATCTCCAGGTCCACTTCCCCATCCGCCGCGGCTTCTTCCAGCGCACCGTCGGCCACGTGCGCGCGGTGGACGACGTCAGCCTCGCCATTCCCGCAGGCCGTACCCTCGCCCTGGTGGGCGAATCCGGTTGCGGCAAGACCACCGTCGGCAAGGCGCTGCTGCGCCTGATCGAACCCACCGCAGGCAGCGTGCGACTCAACGCCGAAACCATCACCGACAGCAAGCTGGCGAGCATCAGGCGGCAGGCGCAGATGGTGTTCCAGGATCCGTTCAGCTCGCTCAACCCGCGCATGCGCGTCGCCGACATCCTGCTCGAAGGCATGGATGCCCTGAATGTCGGCGCCGTTGCGCAGCGCCGCGATGCCGTGGCGCGGCTGCTGAAACAGGTCGGCCTGCCGGACGACGCCGGCGGCCGCTATCCGCACGCCTTCTCCGGCGGCCAGCGCCAGCGCATCGCCATCGCCCGCGCGCTCGCTGTCTCGCCGCGGCTCGTCATCTGCGACGAACCGACCAGCGCGCTCGACGTCTCGGTGCAGGCGCAAATCCTCAATCTCTTGAAGGACCTGCAGACCGAACTCGGGCTCGCGTATCTCTTCATCACCCACAATCTCGGCGTCGTCGAGTACCTCGCGCATCAGGTCGCCGTCATGTACCTCGGACGCATCGTCGAGACCGGGCCAGCCGCCGAGGTGCTGCGCGCGCCGCGTCACCCCTATACCCAGGCCCTCGTCGCTGCCGTGCCGCGCATCGACCACGCCGTCTCCGGCGCACCGCGCCTCGCAGGCGACCAGCCGTCGCCGCTCAACCCGCCCAACGGCTGCCACTTTCATCCGCGCTGCCCGCAGGCCAGTGCGGTATGCCGGGAACGCTACCCGGAGGAAACGCAACTGGATGGCGGGCACAAGGTACGCTGCCACTGGGTGGAAAACCAATTGCTGAAAGGACACCCGGCTGAATGAACACACCCAATCGCTCTCCCAATTTCTGGATCGGCAACGGCATCCTCGCGGTGGCGATGCTGATGCTGCTTTTCATGGGACCGTTGTCGGAGGTGCTGGGCGTCTGGGCGGCGGTGCTGTGGATGGTGGTGGCGGCAGTGGGGATGGGCTTCGTGATGTCGGACAAATCGGAGCCGCCGCCCCCAAGCTGATTCAAGGCCTTTCAGGTACGCACAAGTTGCCCTGGTCTGGATGGGGTGCCACGGCGTGGACCGTGCGGCGTGCCGGCTGCGTCAGTGCTGCTTGATGACGATGTACTGCCCCGGCCGGATCGCGGAGGCTTTGCGCACCGAGGGATTCCACGACTTGAGATCGGCGAGGCTGATGTCGAAGCGGTCGGCGATGGCGTGCAGGGTGTCGCCGCGTTTCACTTTGTAACGTTGCGGCGAGGCGGCTTTGGCTGCGCGCTGCTTGAAAACGACCTTGCGGACGGGCTCCGGTTCGGCCAGGGTCTCGGGCTCGATGCCGGCGGGCAGGCTGAGGGTCTGGCCGGGCCGGATGGCGCCGTCGAGCTGCGGGTTGGCGGCGGCGATCTGGGCGACGGTCAGGCCGCGATTGCGGGCGATGCCGAACAGGGTGTCGCCGCGCTGGACGACGTAGCTGCTGGCCGCAGCCGCTTCCTGTACGGGCGCGGCGTCGGCGGCGCGACTTTTTACCGGAACCAGGATGGTCTGCGCCTGGGCGAATTTGCCGCGCCTGAGATGAAACTGGTTGTGCGATTGCAGGCGATCGAGCGCGACGCCCAGGCGCTGGGCGACCGCCGCGGGGCGCTCTCCGCGGCGGACGGTGTAGGGTTGCCAGCTGTCCCAGTCCCCGTTCTGCAGGTTGCGCTGGAAGTCCTCGGCCTTGCCGGCGGGGACGAGCAGGTTGACCGGGGTGTCGGAGCGGATGAGCTTCCTGGGGAAGGCGGCGTTGAGGGCGAGGAATTCGTCGCGGCTCATCCCGGCCAGGCGGGCGGCGGACTGCACGTCCATGCTGGCGGCGCGGACGGTGACCTGGTCGAAATAGGGTTCGTTGGGCAGCGGGTCGAGCGCGATGCCGAATTTTTCGGGATCGCGGATCAGGGTTTTCATCGCCAGCAGCTTGGGCACGTAGTTCCGCGTCTCGGCGGGCAGCGGCAGGCTGGCGTAGTCGGTGGGCAGGCCCTGCTGGACGTTTTTCTGGATGGCGCGGGCGACGCAGCCCTCGCCGCAGTTGTAGGCAGCCAGCGCGAGTTGCCAGTCGCCGAAATCGAGGTAGAGCTTGCCCAGGTAGTCGAGCGCGGCATTGGTGGCGGCGGTGAAGTCGCGCCGGCCGTCGTACCAGGTGTTCTGCTTCAGGCCGTACAGCCGGCCGGTGGCGGGAATGAACTGCCAGATGCCTGAGGCGTCGGACTGGGAGAGCGCGGTGGGATTGAACGCGCTTTCGATCATGGGCAGAAGCGCGATTTCCGTCGGCATCGCGCGGCGATCGACTTCCTGCACGATGTGATAGAGATAGCGGCGCGAACGCTCGACGATGCGGCGCACATATTCGGGCCGCGCGGCGTACCAGGATGTCTGGGCGGATACGAGGGGATTCTGCTCGGCGGCGGCGTCGAACTTGAAACCCTCGCGTATGCGCTGCCAGACGTCGAGCGGCGTGGCTGGACTATCGGCGGACTCGGGGGATTCGGCGGGCGCGCTGGGGCGCCATTGCAGCGACTGGATACCGGCGGTCTGGTCGGCGGCGTAGACCGGCGAACCCAGGGCCAGAACCAGAACCGCGAGGCTGAACCGGTTGAGAGACATTCCGGACAAAACACGCTCCCGCACTCGACAAGGCTCCATCCTAAAGGCCCGGACGGGGCGCGGTCAACCTTGGGACTCAGGGCCGGGTCGCGTCCCAGGCGTCCTTGGCGGCGCGGATGGCGCCGAAGACTTCGTGTGGGGCAGGATGCGGACGCTTGAGGTAACGCGATGCGAAGGCCGTCATGTCGGCATCGTGAAACCGCAGGAAGGGATTGGTCGCCTTCTCCAGCCCCAGCGTGGAAGGCAGGGTGGGGCGGCCCGCCGCGCGTAGCGCGCGATCGTTGTGCTCGCGTTCGAGCAGCGCGGGATTGGCGCCGTCTATGGTCCTGGCGAAGGCGATATTGGTCAGCGTGTATTCATGCGCGCAGCAGACTCGGGTAGCATCGGGCAAGGCGAGAATGGCATCCAGGCTCGCCGCCATGGTCGCCGCGTCGCCTTCGAACAGCTTGCCGCAGCCGCAGCCGAACACGGTGTCGCCGCAGAAAACGCAGCCGTGGCCGACGTAGCTCAGGTGGTCGAGCGTGTGCCCTGGCGTGGCCAGCACGTCGAAGTGCAGCGCGGGCGCCGCGAAGTCGAGCGCATCGCCCGCGCGCACGACGCGGGTGACGCCGGGAATGCGCAGGTTGTCGGGCCCGTAGACGGGGCAATCGTAGCGTTGACGCAGCGCAAGGTTGCCGCCAGTATGATCGCGGTGGTGATGCGTGATCAGCACCGCGGTCAGCGCGAGCCGGTGCGCATCGAGATAGGCGATCAGCGGCGCTGGGTCGCCGGGATCGACGGCGATGGCATGGCGGTCGCCGTGCCACACCCAGATGTAGTTGTCGTCGAACGCGGGCAGGGGAATCAGGGTCAACATTGCAGGTGCGGGCAGGGAGAAGTCGCTATGTTATCCAAGCAGAATGCGGAATGGTTCGAGACGCCGCTGGGCCAGCATCTGCTGTTCCGCGAACGACGCTATTTTGACAACGCAGTATCCGATGTGTTCGGATTCAACGCCGTGCAGCTCGGCCTGCCGCACATCGATTTCCTGCGCAACAGCCGCATCCCGTTGCGCGTGACCTGCGAGGTGGAAGGCGCCGACGTGCGTGCCGACGCGATGTTCCTGCCGTTCGAGAGCCAGTCGCTCGACCTGCTGCTGTTGCCGCACGTGCTGGAATACAGCGCCAACCCGCACCAGGTGCTGCGCGAGGCCGAACGCGTGCTGCGCCCCGAGGGCCGGCTGATGCTCGCCGGCTTCAATCCGCGCAGCCTGTGGGGGCTGGCGCGCCGGCTGCAGGGCGGCGAGCGCGGTTTTCCATGGAACGGCAGCTTCCTCAACATTTCCCGGGTGAAGGACTGGATGGTGCTGCTCGGTCTGGAGGTGGCGGCGGGCAGCATGTGCTGCTATCGTCCGCCCATCAACAGGGAGAACTGGCTGCGCCGGCTGCGCTTCATGGAACCGGCGGGCGACCGCTGGTGGGCGATGGGCGGCGGCGTGTATTTCCTGCAGGCGGTCAAGCGCGTGCATGGCATGAACATCATCCAGCCGCAGTGGAAGACGCCGGTGGCGCAGCGCCTGCTGTCGCCCGCGGCCAAGGTGATCAATCTCAAACAGTACCGGATGCGTCGTGACCGCTGACACCATACATATCTACAGCGACGGCGCCTGCAAGGGGAATCCGGGCGTGGGTGGCTGGGGTGCCCTGCTGGTTGCGGGCGGACACCGCAAGGAGATTTTCGGCGGCGAGCCGGACACCACCAACAACCGCATGGAGATGACCGCGGTGATCCGCGCGCTGGAATCGATCAAGCGGCCGTCGAGCGTGGCGGTGCACACCGACTCGCAATACGTGCAGAAGGGCATCAGCGAATGGCTGCCCGGCTGGAAGCGCCGCAACTGGCGCACTGCCGAAGGCAAGCCGGTGAAGAACCAGGACCTGTGGCAGCGCCTCGACGAACTTGCGCAGCAGCACCGCATAGAATGGAACTGGGTGCGCGGCCACGCCGGCCATCCGGAAAACGAACGCGCCGACGCGCTGGCCAACCAGGGCGTCCTCCAGGCGCAACAACACTGATTCCTTCCATGCGTCAAATCATCCTGGATACCGAAACCACCGGCCTCGACCCCAACCAGGGGCACCGCGTCATCGAAATCGCGGCGGTGGAAATGGTCAACCGCCGGCTCACCGGGGTGAACCTGCACCGCTACGTGCAGCCGGACCGCGAGATCGATCCCGGCGCGATGCAGGTGCACGGCATCACCAACGAATTCCTGTTCGACAAGCCGCGCTTCGCCGACATCGCGCGCGAGTTCGTCGATTTCATCCAGGGGGCCGAGCTCATCATCCACAACGCGCCGTTCGACGTGGGTTTCCTCAACATGGAGCTGCGCCTCGCCGACATGCCGCTGCTCGATGCCTGGGCCGGCGGGGTGACCGACACGCTGGCGATGGCGAAGGCCCTGCATCCCGGCCAGCGCAACAACCTCGACGCGCTGTGCAAGCGCTACGGCGTCGACAACTCCGCGCGCACGCTGCATGGCGCGCTGGTCGACTGCGAACTGCTCGCGGCGGTTTACCTTGCGCTGACGCGCGGGCAGGAAAGCCTGTCCATCGGGCTCGACGCGGATGCGAGCGCGCGCAGCGACAGCGCGCGGCCGCGTCCGCGGCCGCAGGTGCTGGCGGCGTCCGCCGACGAACTGCAGGCGCACGCCGCCACGCTCGCGGCCATCGACAAGGAAAGCAAGGGCGCCTGCCTGTGGCGCGCCGAACCATCCGTGCAGGATGCGGCCGGGGGCACGGTTTGACGTTTTACGCGCTGCGCGTCCGGTTGTTGTCCGTGCACTTTTTCCGGCTCGTTCTGGCATGCATTGGGCTGGCGTTCGTGCCGTCGCCGGCGCAGGCGGCGCGCGTCGCGGTGGTGCTCTCCAGCGACGCGGCACCGTACCAGGAGGTGTACCAGGTCGTCCGGGCGATGCTCGAGGACAGCGAACACGAACCGGGTCGGCAGTATGCTGCCACGCTGTCCGCAGGCAGCCTCGGTGATGCGCGGCTGGTGGTGGCGGTGGGCGTCGCTGCCGCCGAGGCGGTGGCAGCGACGCCGGGCCGTGCGCCGGTGCTGGCGGTGCTGGTGCCGCGCGCCTGGTACCTGGGATACGGCCAGGCGCGGCTTGCCGATGGCGGCCGGCGCGCAGTATCGGCCATCTATCTCGACCAGCCCTTCGAGCGCCAGGCCCGCCTGATCCATCTCGCGTTTCCCGATGCGCGCCGCGTCGGCGTGCTGCTGAGTGCCGGCCAGCGCGGCCTCGTCGACGACATCGAAAGCGGCCTGCGCACGCAGAAGCTCGCCCTTGCGTATGCGCTGTTGAATGAAGGCGAGCGGCTGGCCATACCGCTGGAAAACGTGCTGACGGAGGCCGACCTCCTGCTGGCGATACCCGATCCGCAGGTGCTGAACAGCAACACGGCGCAAAGCCTGTTGCTGACGTCGTACCGCTATCGCGATCCCGTGGTCGGCTACTCGCGCTCGCTGACGCGCGCCGGCGCGCTGCTGTCGCTGCATTCCAGTCCAGCGCAGATCGGCCGTCAGACAGGCGAGTGGATTCTGGGGGCGCTGACCGGCCCGTCCGTCCGCCTGCCGGCGTCCTCCTATCCGGCGTATTTCAGCGTGTCGATCAACGAGCAGGTCGCGCGCTCGCTCGGTTTCGTCGTTCCCCCCGAGAACGAACTGGAAAAGCGCCTGGGGGGAGAACGCTGATGGCTTACGCACTGGGGATACGCGGACGCGTGATCGGCCTGACGATCGTGCCGGTCGCCATCGTGGGGGTATTGCTCCTCTTTCAGCTCATCGCCGGCAAGATCGACGATCTCGACCATTCACTGCGTACGCGCGCGGTGGCGATCGCGCGCCAGCTTGCGCCGGCGGCGGAGTATGGCGTGGCATCCGGCAACATCGAGGTGTTGCAGACACTGCTGGAAAAGGCGGCGATCGAGCCCGATATCCGGGGCGTGGCGGTTTTCGCCGACAACGGCGAGTGGCTGGCCCAGGTCGGGCTCGGTGCCTGGTCCAACCCGGCCCGCGACAAGCTGCCTTCCGACCGCATACACGAAGTCGAATACGCCGACCGGCTGGTGTATTACGCGCCGATCACCCGTACCGAGGTGGTGGTCGACGACTTCCAGGCAGTCGAATCGGGCGTCGCCGTGCCTGGCACGCAGACCCGCCTGCTCGGCTGGGTGGGGCTCGACGTATCGCGCGATGCCACCATCCGGAGCCAGCGCGAGGCCATCCTGCGCAGTCTGGCCATCCTGTTCGCGGGACTAGCCGTCAGCCTCTATCTTGCGTGGCGCATCGGGCGCCAGATCACGCGGCCGATCCTGGCGCTGACGCACACGGTGAGCCGCATCGGCGAGGGACACCTGGAGGAACGCGTGGAGCAGACCGGGCAGGCCGAACTCGGCATGCTGCAGCGCGGCATCAACCACATGGCGGCGCATCTGCAGACCGCGCAGGACCAGATGCAGGAGAAGATCGATCAGGCCACCGCGCGTCTCGTCTACCAGGCCAGCCACGATGCCCTGACCGGTCTGATCAACCGGCGCGAATTCGAGCAGCGGCTGGAGCGCCTGCTGCAATCCGCCGTGCAGCAGGGGCGGGAGCATGCGTTGTGCTACATGGATCTCGACCAGTTCAAGGTGATCAACGATTCCTGCGGCCACGCGGCGGGCGACGAACTGCTGCGCCAGCTGGCGCTGCTGCTGAAGACCAACCTGCGCGAGCGCGATACCCTGGCGCGGCTGGGCGGCGACGAATTCGCATTGTTGCTGGAGAACTGCGGACTGGACGACGCGATCCAGGTGGCGGATCTGTTCCGCGCCGAAGTCCAGCGTTTCCGCTTCAAGTGGGGCGACCGCATTTTCGCGGTGGGCATCAGCGTCGGCATGGTGGCGATCACCCGCGACAGCGGCACCGCCGCCAATCTGCTATCGGCGGCCGACGCCGCCTGCTACGTGGCGAAGGATCGCGGCCGCAACCAGATCCACGTCTACGAGAGCCGCGACCTAGACCTGGCGCGCCATCGCGGCGAAATGCAGTGGGTCGCGCGCATCCAGCGCGCCATCGAGGAGCATCGCCTGCGCCTGGCCTGGCAGGAGATCCGCCGTACCGACGGCGGCGTCGAGCGCACGCGCCATGTCGAGTTGCTGTTGCGCATGGTCGACGAGGACGGCATGGAGATCCTGCCGATGGCCTTCATTCCGGCGGCGGAACGCTATTACGTCATGCCTTCCCTGGATCACTGGGTGATCGAGGAAACCCTGCGCCTGTGCCAGCTTTACTTCGAATCGGGCGATGAGGCACACTGTCTGTTCGCGGTGAATCTCTCAGGCGCGTCGCTCAAGGACCCGGCCTTCCGCGACATGCTGCTGGCGCGGCTTGAGGCGAACCCCGAGCTGGGACCGCACCTGTGCTTCGAGATCACGGAAACGGCGGCGATCGGCAACCTGTCGGTGGTCAATGCCTTCATTGAGGCGATGCGCGGATTTGGCTGCAGTTTTGCGCTGGACGATTTCGGCAGCGGCCTGTCGTCGTTCAACTACCTGAAGAACCTGAAGGTCGATTACCTGAAGATCGACGGCGCCTTCGTGCGCGACATCGTCACCAACCCGGTCGACCGTTCCATGGTCGAGGCGGTGCACCGCATCGGCCATCAGCTGGGACTGAAGACCGTGGCCGAATACGTGGAATCGGACGCCATCCTGGCGCTGCTGCGGCAGATCGGCGTGGATTACGTGCAGGGCAACGGGGTGCATGCCCCGGAGCCGCTGGAGACCCTGTGCAGATGAGCGCGACCCGGCCTTAGCTGGCGCCGAAGCCGGCGTCGGTGACGGCCTTGATCATGGCGTCGCGCCCGGTACGGGCGGGATCGAAGCTCACGCGGGCCTGGCCGGGCGCCAGCGTGACTTCCACGCTTTCGACGCCGGGCAGGGCGGCAAGGACTTTCTGGACGCTGGCGACGCAGCCACCGCAGGTCATGCCGGTGACGGTCAGAAGAAGGGTGTTCATGGGCGGCCTCGGAACGGATGGCGGAGGCCCGATTTTACTTTTACTTCTTGCGCGGACGCTTGCGCAGGGTTTCCTTGGTGTGGTCGATCAGGCGGTCGGCCACCACCTCGGCGTCGACGGTGAAGCTGCCGTCGGCCAGCGCGGCTTTCACCGATTCGACCTTGCCCGCGTCGGTAATGTCCACCGAGGCGATCTGCGATTCCAGCGCGCGGATGCGGGTGCTCGATTCGGTGAGGGTGAGCGAGTCGCCGCCGCCCGTGCTCGGGGTGGCGGCCTTGCCCGTCCCCTTGCCCTTGGTGGCGGAGACTTTGGAAGCGGCGGGCGGGGTGATGCGTTTGTCGATTTTCACGGAAAGTCCTGGTCGCGTGTCTGATCTTGCTGAGACGGGTGGGTACGAGGTTTGTATCGGTCCTCGGGCGACTTTTCTTTAACCGGCGGTGCGACCGTTCGGCGGGTCGGGCGTACCGTCCGCCCGGCCTGGTCGCGTACGGAAATCCGCACGCTTTTCAGGGGTTTACGCCAGCACGTGCGAGGCCATGCCGTCGGCCAGCTTGGGCTCGAACCAGGTCGATTTGGGCGGCATCACCTCGTTGGCGTCGGCGACCGCCATCAGGTCTTCCATGCGGGTGGGATGGAGCGCGAAGGCCAGCGCCATTTCGCCGCTGTTCACCCTTTTTTCCAGTTCGGCCAGGCCGCGGATGCCGCCGACGAAATCGATGCGCTTGTCGCGGCGCGGATCGGCGATGCCGAGCACCGGTGCGATCAGGTTGTTCTGCAGCAGGCTCACGTCGAGCCGGCCCACCGGGTCGGCCGGGATCAGTTCGGGGCGGATGGTCAGGCGAACCCACCGGCCGCCGAGATACAGGCCGAAGACGCCGGAACGCTCGGGCTTCACCTGTGCGGTGGCCGGCTCGACGCTGAACGCCGTGCCGATTTTTTCCAGGAAGGCGTCCGGCGTCAGGCCGTTGAGGTCGGTGATCACGCGGTTGTAATCCATGATGCGCATCTGGTGCGCGGGGAAAATCACCGACAGGAAGAAGTTGTAGGCCTCGTTGCCGGTATGCGCCGGATTGGCCGCCTTGCGGGCCGCGGCGATGCGCGAGGCCGAGGCCGAGCGGTGGTGGCCGTCGGCGATGTAGAGCGCGTGCATGGCGTTGAAGGCGGCGGTGAGACGCGCAATCGAGTCCGCGTTGCGGATGACCCACAGGGTGTGACGCACGCCGTCGAGTTCGGCGTCGGAGTCCGGCGTGCCGGCCGAGGCCGCGGCCAGGATCGCATCGACTTCGGGCGCGGACGGGTAGGCCAGCAGCACCGGGCCGGTCTGGGCGTCGAGCGCGTCGATCTGGCGCACGCGGTCGTCTTCCTTGTCCGGGCGGGTGAACTCGTGCTTGCGAATTCTGTTGGTGTCGTAGTCCGCCACGCTCGCCGCGGCCACCAGCCCGGTCTGGCTGTGGCTGCCCATGACGATGCGGTAGGCGTAGTAGCAGGGCGCCGGGTCGCGTGCCAGCACGCCCGAATCGATCAGTTTCTTCAGGTTTTCCGCGCCCTTGGCGTAGACCGCGGGCGCATAGGGGTCGGTGCCTTCCGGCAGGTCGATTTCCGGCTTGGAAATGTGCAGGAAACTGAAGGGGCGGCCGTGGACGCGTTCGCGCGCCTCGGCGGTGGAGAGCACGTCGTAGGGCGGCGCGACGACGTCGGCGGCGCGGCCGGGGGCGGGACGAAGGGCGGCGAAAGGCTGGATCAGGTTCATGTCGGTTGTCAGACTAGGGATGGAAGAGGCTCGCCCAGGGCGGCGAGGAAGGCGGTGACCGCGCCCAGCCGCCGGGCCAGGTCGGGTAGCGGGGTGGCCAGCTTCAGGCGGTCGGGGCCCGCCAGCTTGTAGCCGGCCTTGCCCTGGATGAGGGCGATGATTTTAACCGGATCGACGGGCGGGTTGGGCAGGAACTGCACGCTCATGCCGTCGCTGGAGACGTCGAGCTTGACGATGCCGTAGGCGCGGCTGGACAGGCGCAGGCGGTGCACTGCGAGCAGCGCGCGGGCGGGGTCGGGCAGTTCGCCGAAACGGTCCACCAGTTCCTCCTGCATCAGCGTGAGGTCGTCCACGGTCTGGCAACTGGCTAGGCGCTTGTACAGTACCAGCCGCTCGTGCACGTCGGGGCAGTAGTCGTCCGGCAGCAGTGCGGGCAGGTGCAGGTTGATCTCCGAGACCACGCCCAGCGGCTGGCTCATGTCGGGTTCCTTGCCGGCCTTGAGGCTGGCCACGGCGCTGGAAAGCATGTCGTTGTATAGCGAAAAGCCGACTTCCAGGATCTCGCCGCTCTGCTTTTCGCCCAGCACCTCGCCCGCGCCGCGGATTTCCATGTCCTGCATCGCCAGGTGGAAACCGGAACCAAGTTCTTCCATCAATTGAATGGCTTCCAGGCGTTTCTTCGCCTGCGATGTGAGGTTTCTGTCCTCCTCCACCAGCAGGTAGGCGAAGGCCTGGTGGTGCGAGCGGCCGACGCGCCCGCGCAACTGGTGCAGCTGCGCGAGACCGAATTTGTCGGCGCGGTTGATGAGGATGGTGTTGGCGGTGGGGATGTCGATGCCGGTCTCGATGATGGTCGTGCACAGCAGGATGTCGTAGCGCTGCTGGTAGAAGTCGCGCACCACCTGTTCCAGCTCGCGCTCGCCCATCTGGCCGTGGCCGACGCGGATGCGCGCTTCCGGCAGCAGCGTTTCCAGCCGCTCGCGCATGTTTTCTATCGTGCTGACCTCGTTGTGCAGGAAGTAGACCTGGCCGCCGCGCTTGAGCTCGCGCAGCACGGCCTCGCGGATCAGCCCGCCGGAGAAGGGCTGGACGAAGGTCTTGATCGCCAGCCGCTTCTGCGGCGCCGTGGCGATCACCGAGAAGTCGCGGATGCCTTCGAGCGACATCGCCAGCGTGCGCGGGATCGGCGTCGCGGTGAGCGTCAGCACGTCCACCTCGGCGCGCAGGGCCTTCAACTGCTCCTTCTGGCGCACGCCGAAGCGGTGTTCCTCGTCGAGGATGACGAGGCCGAGGCGGGCGAACTTCACGTCCTTCTGGATCAGCCGGTGGGTGCCGATGACGATGTCGATGCTGCCGTCCGCCAGCGCCTTGAGCGCCGCGGCCTGTTCCTTGGGCGTTCTGAAGCGGGACAGCTCGGCCAGCTTCACCGGCCACTGCGAGAAGCGGTCGGAGAAATTATTGAAGTGCTGTTCGGCGAGCAGCGTGGTCGGCACCAGCACCGCCACCTGGTAGCCGCCCATCACCGCCATGAAGGCGGCACGCAGCGCGACCTCGGTCTTGCCGAAGCCGACGTCGCCGCACACGAGTCGATCCATCGGCTTTGCCGCGACGAGGTCCTGAATGACGGCCTGAATCGCCGCGCTCTGATCGGGCGTCTCTTCGAAGCCGAAGCCCGAGGCGAAGGTCTCGTAGTCGCTCCAGTCGATCTTGAATGAATGCCCGACGCGGGCGGCGCGCTGCGCATAGATGTTGAGCAGCTCGGCCGCCGTGTCGCGCGCCTGCTGCGCCGCCTTCTTCTTGGCTTTCTCCCACTGCCCCGAGCCCAGCGTGTGCAGCGGCGCGTGTTCGGGCGAGGTGCCGCTGTAGCGCGAGATCAGGTGCAGGTTGGACACCGGCACGTAGAGCTTGGCCTGATTCGAATATTCGAGGTGCAGGAACTCGGTCGGCCCGTCGCCGAGGTCGAGCGACACCAGGCCCAGGTAGCGGCCGATGCCGTGCTCCTCGTGCACGACGGGGTCGCCGACACGGACCTCGGACAGGTCCTTGAGCATGCTGTCGACGTTGGTGGTCTTGGCACGCTTGCGCCGCGCCGAGCGCGTCGTGCTCGGATACAGCTCGGCCTCGGTCACGAACGAGAGCTTCTCCTGCACGAGGATGCTGCCCGCGAACAGCGGCGCGGCCGTTACGCAGAACGGTTCAGCGGCGCTCATGAAGCTGGCGAAGTCGTCGAGCTTGTGCGGCGTCAGGCCGTGCTCGACGAACATCTCCTGCAGCGTCTGCAGCCGGCCCGCGCTCTCGGCACACAGCAGCACGCGACCGCCGTTCTGAGTGGCGTTGGCCAGGGAGTCGGCGAGCGGCCCGAGCGGACGCGCCAGCCGGCGGTCGATCTCGAGGGGCGGTACCTTGCGCGCCACCTCGGAGTCGCCAGCCTTCAGCTC
>JBGAFQ010000007.1:0-63885 GCA_044227195.1 Thiobacillus sp. | reverse complement strand
GATGCGCAGGTAGTAGAAGGCGCCGACCAGCGAGAATACCACCGCAGCCACCGCCAGCCAGACGTAGCCGATCTCGACCACGGCCTGCAGCACCGACAGCTTGGCATAGAAGCCCACGGTGGGCGGAATGCCCGCCATCGAGAACATCAGCAACAGCATCACGAAGGCCAGCCACGGGCTACGGCGGTTGAGGCCCCTGAAATCGTCGAGCTGGTCGGCCTCGAAGCCCGCGCGCGACAGCAGCAGGATCATGCCGAAGCCGCCCAGGCTCATCAGCGCGTACACCAGCACGTAGAACATCGCGCTGCCGTAGCCGTTCTGCGTGCCGGCCAGGATGCCCAGCAGCATGAAGCCCATGTGCGAGATGGTGGAATAGGCGAACATGCGCTTCAGATTGCTTTGCGCGATCGCCGCGAAATTGCCGACCGCCATCGACAGCACGGCGAGGATCACCAGCATGTCGCGCCATTCGGCCACCTGCGATTCCAGCCCCTGCCCCAGGATGCGGATCACGAAGGCGAACGCGGCGATCTTGGGCGCGGAGCCGATGAACAGCGTCATCGCCGTGGGGGCGCCGTGATACACGTCCGGCACCCACATGTGGAAGGGCACGGCGCCGAGCTTGAACGCGAGGCCGGCGACGATGAAGACGATGCCGAACACCAGCGGAATCCGCAGATCGGTGCCGTCGGCCAGATTCTGCGCGATGTCGCCCAGCGCCAGCGAACCGGTCACGCCGTAGACCATGGACATGCCGTAGAGCAGCATGCCGGAGGCCAGTGCGCCGAGCACGAAATACTTCATCGCCGCCTCGGTCGCCACACTGGAATCGCGTTGCAGCGCGACCATCGCATAAAGGGACAAGGACAGCAGCTCGAGACCGAGATACAGCGTGAGGAAGTGGCTGGCCGACACCATCACCATCATGCCCAGCAGCGCGAACAGCGCCAGCACGAAGAACTCGCCCTTGTAGAGCCCGCGCAGCTTCAGGTAATCGCGCGCATACACCAGCACCACCGCGGTGGTCAGGTAGAGGAAGAGCTTCAGCACGTCGGCGAGCGGGTCGTCGACGAACAGGCCGCCGAGCGCCAGGGTCGGCAGGGTCGAAAAATCGTGCACGGTCAGGAAGGCCGCGCCCGCCAGCGTGAGCAGCGACAGCACGTACGCCAGATAGCGCCGGCTGTCGTCCACGGCGGCGTCGATCACCAGGATCAGCGACACCATGGCCAGCACGAAGATTTCGGGCAGCGCAGGGGCGAAGGACATCAGGCTCATGGACGCGCTCACGGGAGTTTGCTCTGGCCGACGTGCGCCAGAAGATCGACGACGGAGACGTGCATCACGTCGGTGAAAAGCTTGGGATACAGGCCCATGCCCAGCACGCAGACGGCGAGCGCCGCCATCAGCAGCCATTCGCGGGCGTTGAGGTCGGACATTTCCTCGACGTGGGGATTGGTGACGGTGCCGAATACGACGCGCTTGTACATCCACAGCGTGTAGGCCGCGCCGAAGATGAGCGTGGTGGCGGCGACGAAGGCATACCAGAAGTTCACCTGGGTCGCGGCCATGATGACCATGAACTCGCCGACGAAGCCGCTGGTGGCCGGCAGGCCCGCGTTGGCCATGGCGAACAGCATGAAGAAGGCGGCGAACACCGGCATCTTGTTGACCAGGCCGCCGTAGTCCTTGATCTGGCGCGAGTGCAGGCGGTCGTACATCACGCCGATGCAGAGGAAGAGCGCGGCCGAGACGAAGCCGTGCGACACCATCTGCACCAGTCCGCCTTCCCAGCCGAGCGGGTTGAACATGAAGAAGCCGAGCGTGACGAAGCCCATGTGCGCGATGGACGAGTAGGCGATCAGCTTCTTCATGTCGGCCTGCACCAGCGCGACCAGGCCGATGTAGGCGACCGCGACCAGCGACAGCGTGATGACGAACCAGGCGAGCTCATGGCTCGCATCCGGCACGATGGGCAGGATGAAGCGCAGGAAACCATAGGCGCCTACTTTCAGCGTGATCGCCGCCAGCACCACCGAACCGCCGGTGGGCGCCTCGACGTGGGCGTCGGGCAGCCAGGTATGCACCGGCCACATCGGCACCTTCACCCCGAAGGCCAGCAGGAAGGCGAAGAACATCAGCGTCTGCGCCGTCATGCCGAGCGTCGTCCTGTGCCAGGTCTGGATGTCGAAGCTGCCGCCGGACTGGTAGTACAGGTAAATGAACGACACCAGCATCAGCAGCGAGCCGGCGAGCGTGTAGAGGAAGAACTTGAACGCAGCGTACACCCGGTTCGGGCCGCCCCAGACGCCGACGATGAGATACAGCGGGATCAGCATGCCTTCGAAGAAGACGTAGAACAGGATGCCGTCGAGCGCGGCGAAGGCGCCGTTGATGAGGCCCGACATGATGAGGAAGGCCGCCATGTATTGCGCGACGCGATCCTGGATCACCTGCCAGCCGGCGATCACCACCAGCACCGTGGTGAAGCTGTTCAGCAGCACCAGCGGCATCGCGATGCCGTCGACGCCGAGGTGGTAGAACACGTTGAAGGCGGGAATCCACGGCGTCTTCTCGACGAACTGCATCGCCGAGGTCGCGGTGTCGAAGCCGGTGGCAAGCGGGATCGCGACGATCAATCCCAGCAGCGCCCCGGCGAGCGCCAGCCAGCGCGCGAATGGCGCGTTGCGGTCGGAGCCGGTGGCCAGCACCAGCACGCCCGCAAGGATGGGCACCCAGACGACGAGAGTAAGAATGTTGTCGGACATGTGTCAGTTCAGCCGGGCGAACCAGGTGACCAGGGCGAACACCCCGATCAGCATGGCAAAGGCATAGTGGTAGATGTAGCCGGACTGGAAGGACTTGATCACGCGGGCGATCCGCGCAACCAGGTTCGCCAGGCCGTTGACCGCGCCGTCGATGGTCGCCTGGTCGCCGCCGCGCCACAGGCCGCCGCCGAGCAGACGCGCGCCGCCGGCGAAGACGAAGCTGTAGAGTTCGTCGAACCAGTATTTGTTGACGAGCAGGCTGTGCAGGAAAGCGAAGCGCTTGGCCAGCGCCGCGGGAATATCGGGCCGTTTCAGGTAGAAGAAGGCCGCCAGTCCCACCCCTGCCGCAGCCAGCCAGAACGGCAGCGTGGTCACGGCGTGCAGGCCCATCGCCACCGCGCCGTGGAATTCCTGGTTCATCTCGTGCATCACCGGATGGCGATCGGACATGTAGATCGCGCTGCCGAAGAAGTCGCCGAACAGCATGGGCTCGATGGTCATGTAGCCGATGGCGAGCGACGGCAGCGCCAGCGCCAGCAGCGGGCCGGTGACGACCCAGGGCGTCTCGTGCGGCGTACCGCCGTGGTGGCCGTGCTCGTCCTGTCCGTGGCTGGCGTCGTCGTGATGATGCGCGTTGTGGAAGCGCTCCTTGCCGTGGAACACCAGGAAGTACATGCGGAAGGAATAGAAGGCGGTGACGAACACGCCGATCAGCACCGCCCAGTAGGCGATTTCCGCCCCCGGCAGGTGCGACAGCTTCACCGCCTCGATGATGCTTTCCTTGGAGTAGAAGCCCGACAGGAAGGGCGTGCCGATCAGCGCCAGCGAACCGATGAGCGAGGTGATCCAGGTGATGGGCATGTATTTTTTCAGGCCGCCCATGTAGCGGATGTCCTGGTTGTGGTGCATGGCGATGATGACCGAACCGGCGGCGAGGAACAGCAGCGCCTTGAAGAAGGCGTGCGTCATCAGGTGGAACACCGCGACCGAGTAGGCCGAGGCACCGAGCGCGACCGTCATGTAGCCGAGCTGCGACAGCGTGGAATACGCCACCACCCGCTTGATGTCGTTCTGCACGATGCCGAGGAAACCCATGAACAGCGCGGTGATCGCGCCGATGACCATGACGAAGCTCAGGGCCGTATCCGACAGTTCGTACAGCGGCGACATGCGCGCGACCATGAAGATGCCGGCCGTCACCATCGTCGCCGCGTGGATCAGCGCGGAAATCGGCGTCGGACCTTCCATCGAATCGGGCAGCCAGACGTGCAGCGGGAACTGTGCGGATTTCCCCATGGCGCCGACGAACAGCAGGATGCCGATCACCGTCATCAGCATCCACGGCGAATCGGGCCAGATCGTGATCGTCTGGTTCGCGAGTTCGGGCGCCTTGGCGAACACCGTCGCATAGTCGAGCGAGCCAAAATAGGCCAGTACCAGGCCGATGCCCAGGATGAAGCCGAAGTCGCCGACGCGGTTGACCAGGAAGGCCTTGAGGTTGGCGTAGATCGCCGTTTCCTTCGTGTACCAGAAGCCGATCAGCAGGTAGGACACCAGGCCGACCGCCTCCCAGCCGAAGAAGAGCTGCAGGAAATTGTTGCTCATCACCAGCATCAGCATCGAGAAGGTGAACAGCGAGATGTAGCTGAAGAAGCGCTGGTAGCCCGGATCGTCGTGCATGTAGCCGATGGTGTAGACGTGCACCATGAGCGAAACGAAGGTGACGACCAGCATCATCATCGCGGTGAGCGCGTCGATCAGGAAACCGACCTCGAATTTCAGGTCTCCCAGCGCCATCCAGGTGTAGACCGTGCCGTTGTAGGTGTGGCCGGCGAGCACGTCCTGGAACACCAGCACAGAAGCGATGAAGGACACCGCCACACCGGCGATGGTGACGACGTGAGAGCCGGTGCGGCCGATGAGCCTGCCGAACAGGCCGGCGACGATGGCACCGATGAGCGGTGCGAGCGGCACGATGAGATAGAGGGTCTGCATGTCCATCCGCATCAGCCTTTCAGGTGGTCGAGATCGTCGACGTTGATCGTGCGCAGGTTGCGGAACAGCACCACCAGAATCGCGAGACCGATGGCGGATTCGGCGGCGGCGACGGTGAGGATGAAGAACACGAAGACCTGGCCGTGGATGTCGCCCAGGTAGTGCGAGAACGCGATGAAATTCATGTTCACCGCCAGCAGCATCAGTTCGATCGCCATCAGGAGGATGATCACGTTCTTGCGGTTGAGGAAGATGCCCAGCACGGCGATGGCGAACAGGATGCCGCCCAGGATCAGGTAATGCGACAGGGAAATCATGCGCCCTCCCCTCCCTCGGTCTGCGGCTTCTTCACGGCCGGCATTTTCACGATGCGCAGGCGGTCGTTGCGCTTGACCTTCACCTGCTCGGCCGGGTCGATGTACTTGCTGTCCTTGCGGCGACGCATCGTCAGCGCGATTGCGGCGACGATGGCGACGAGCAGGATCACCGCGGCCAGTTCGAAAGCGTAGACATAATCGGTGTAGAGCAGACGGCCAAGTTCGCGCGTGTTGCTGTAGTCGGCGGGATGCGGCGCGGGCGTGCCCATCACCTCCAGGCCGAAATGCCGGCCGCCGAGGATGAGCGCCATCTCGATCACCAGCAGCACGGCGACGAAACCGGCGAGCGGCAGATAATCCCAGAAGCCTTCGCGTAACTTGTCGAGGTTGATGTCGAGCATCATCACCACGAACAGGAACAGCACCATCACCGCGCCGACGTAGACCAGAACCAGCACGATGGCGAGGAACTCGGCTTCCAGCAGCATCCACAGCGCCGAGGCGGTGAAGAAGGCCAGCACCAGATAAAGCGCAGCATGCACCGGGTTGCGCGCGGTGATCACGCGCAGGCCGGCGAATACCAGGATGGCGGCGAAGAAGTAGAAGATGGCAGTCGTGTAGGTCATTGTTGTAGGGGTCAGGATTCAGGATTCAGGGTTCAGGGAAACCTGCCCAATCAGCCTTCCTCACTTCGAATTTCGTGTTTGCCCCATCCTCCCTTTGAATTACTGCTAATCAACTGTCCGTAGCTCCGTCGTCCCTGAACCCTGACCCCTGAATCCCGACCCCTGCTTTACCGATACTTCGCGTCTTCCGCCCGATCCTTCGCGATCTGCTCCTCGTACTGGTCGCCGATGGCGAGCAGCATGGGCTTGGTGTAGTAGAGGTCGCCGCGCTTCTCGCCGTGGTATTCGAGGATACGGGTTTCGACGATGGAATCGACCGGACAGGATTCCTCGCAGAAGCCGCAGAAGATGCATTTGGTCAGGTCGATGTCGTAGCGCGTGGTGCGGCGGGTGCCGTCGGCACGTTTTTCCGATTCGATGGTGATCGCCAGCGCCGGGCATACGGCCTCGCACAGCTTGCAGGCGATGCAGCGCTCCTCGCCGTTGGGATAGCGGCGCAGCGCGTGCAGGCCGCGGAAGCGCGGCGATTGCGGGGTCTTCTCTTCCGGGAACTGCACGGTGATCTTGCGCGCGAACAGGTGGCGCCCGGTGAGCATCATGCCGCGCACGAGTTCGATCAGGAGCAGGCTGCCGAAGAACTGGGTCAGTCTTTTCATGGCGCGCTCAGTGGAAGAAATGACCCAGCGGCGTCTGCATCATGGCGCCGACGACGACGATCCAGACGATGGTGATGGGGATGAACACCTTCCAGCCCAGACGCATGATCTGGTCGTAGCGGTAGCGCGGGAAGGTGGCGCGGAACCAGAGGAAGAGGAAGAGCACGAAGCCGGTCTTCAGCAGCCACCAGAGGATGCCGTCCGGCAGGAAGGGAACCGGCGACAGCCACCCGCCCAGGAACATCAGCGTGGTCAGCGCGGCGACCAGGATCATGTTGGCGTATTCGGCGAGGAAGAACACGGCGAAGGCCATGCCGGAATATTCGACGTGGAAACCGGCGACGATCTCGGATTCGCCTTCGGCGACGTCGAAGGGCGCGCGGTTGGTCTCGGCCACGCCAGCGATGAGGTAGACGAGGAAGAGCGGGAACAGCGGCCAGATGTACCACTGGTGCAGGCCGCCCGCCTGCCCGCGCACGATGTCGACGAGATTCAGCGACTGCGCGGCCATGAGCACGCCGACCAGGGCGAAGCCCATGGCGATTTCGTACGACACGATCTGCGCCGCCGAGCGCATGGCACCGAGGAAGGCGTATTTCGAATTCGACGCCCAGCCGGCGATGATGACGCCGTAGACGCCCATCGAGGTGATCGCCATCACGTACAGCAGGCCGGCATTGATGTTCGCCAGCACCAGGGTGTCGGTGAACGGGATCACCGCCCAGGCCGCCAGCGCGGGCGCGATGGCGAGGATGGGGCCTAGGATGAACAGGCCCTTGTTCGCCCCGGACGGGATGATGATTTCCTTCATCAGCAGTTTCACCGCGTCGGCGATGGGCTGCAGCAGACCCTGGAAGCCCACGCGGTTGGGGCCGATGCGCACCTGCATCCAGCCGATGACCTTGCGCTCGGCGTAGGTGAGATAGGCCACGCCCAGCATCAGCGGCACCACCAGCGCCAGGATTTTGATCAGCGTCCAGACGACGGTTTGAATCGCGGTCCAGTCCATGCCCATGCTCTCCATCAGACCGGCTCCGCCGTGATCGGGCCGAACATCGGGCCCAGGTTCGCGGTCAGCGGATGACCGCTCGGCACGCGGATGCAGTTGTCCGGCAGATGGTCGTCGCGCTGCACCTTCAGGGTCAGCGCCAACGCGGTCTGCCGTACCGATACGCGGCCATTCTCGGTCAGCCCCAGCCGTTCGATCAGCCGGCCGTGCATGCGCGCCACCGGCAGCGCCGCGTCGAGCGTCATCTGCAGCGCAGGCGAGCGGCGCACCACGGCGTCGGTCTGGTAGATCGGCACTTCGGCGACGCGTTCGAGCGCGTCGCCGGCCGCAACCGGCGCCGGCGCCACGGCGTCGATTTCGTTGCACAGATAGGCCTGCACGTTGCCGGTCGGCGTATCGCCGAGCGCGTCGCGCAGCACGTCCTTCGAATCGTTGTGATCAAAACCGGCCAGCCCCAGCAGGTTGCCGAGCACGCGCAACACCTTCCACGCCGGCCGGGTTTCGCCCAGCGGTTTCACCACGGCACCGAAGCTCTGCACGCGTCCTTCGGTATTGATGAAGGTACCGGACGTCTCGGTCCAGGGCGCGATCGGCAGCAGCACGTCGGCGTAGTCAAGCGACTTGCCCTTGTACGGCGACAGCACGACGACGAACTCGGCGCCTTCGATGCTCTTCATCGCGGTAACCGGATCGTGGGTATCGAGCTCGGCTTCGACGGCCAGCAGCAGATAGGCCTTGAGCGGATTCGCCAGCATCTCGGCAGCGTTCCTGCCCCTCACCGCTTCGGCACGCAGCGGGCCGTGATGCGGCACCGCGCCGACCGCCATGGCACCCACGCTGTTGGCGGCTTCGCCCAGCACGCCGAAGCTCGCGCCGGCCAGCCGCGCGACTTCCTGCGCCAGCGCGTGGATCTGCGCGTAGGTGGGATGATGCTGCGCCATGTTGCCGAGGAAGACGGCCCTTGTCTCGCCACCTGAAATGCTGGCGGCCATTTTCTTCGCGGTGTCGTCGGCAATCCCGTGCGCAGCGATGGCGGGCACCGGCTGGTTCTTCAATTCCGCCAGCGCGACGCACACACCCGCCAGCGCGGCGGCCAGCTGCGACGGCGCGACGATGCGCTTGGCGTGGACCTTGCCGAGGAACTCGTCCTCGTGCGCGTTGATGAGGTTGAGTTCGCCGTACCAGCGCACCGATTCGCGGATGCGATGCGCCATCAGCGGATGGTCCTTACGCAGGTTGGAGCCGACCACCAGCATGCGGTTGAGCCGCGACATGTAGGTGACCGGCATGCCCAGCCAGAAGCCGCCGCGCGCTTTCTCGTCGAGCGAAAAATCAGACCAGCGCAGGCGATGGTCGACGTTGCCGCTGCCCATGCCGCGCATCAGCTTCTGCAGCAGATAGAGTTCCTCGGCCGGACGGTAAGGCGTGGACAGTGCGCCCATCTCGTCGGGTTTGAAGGTCTTGAGCCTGTCGGCGACGAACTGGAGCGCAGTCTGCCAGTCGGTCTCGATCCACTGGCCCTCGTGCTTGATCATCGGCCAGGTCAGGCGTTCGGGCGTGTTGAGGCCTTCGTAGGAGAAGCGGTCACGGTCGGACAGCCAGCACTCGTTGACGTCCTCGTTCTCGCGCGGCAGCACGCGCATGACCCTGTTGTCCTTGACGTGCACCTCGATGTTGGAACCCAGGCTGTCGTGCGGGCTGATCGAGGGACGGCGCGACAGCTCCCAGGTGCGGGCGCTGTAGCGGAAAGGCTTGCTGGTGAGCGCGCCGACCGGGCACAGGTCGATGACGTTGCCCGAGAGTTCGGACGCGACCTGCGTCTCCAGGAAGGGCATCACCTCGGTATGCTCGCCGCGCCCGGCCATGCCGAGTTCCATGACGCCGGCGATTTCCTGGCCGAAGCGCACGCAGCGGCTGCAGTGGATGCAGCGCGTCATGTCGGTGGCGATCAGCGGGCCGAGGTTCTTCTCGCGCACCACGCGCTTGATTTCCTGGTAGCGCGAGGACGAGCCGCCGTAGCCGACCGCGAGATCCTGCAGCGTGCATTCGCCGCCCTGGTCGCAGATCGGGCAGTCGAGCGGATGGTTGATGAGCAGGAACTCCATCACGCTCTTCTGCGCGTTGATCGCGTATTCCGAACGCGTCGACACCTTCATGCCTTCGGTCACCGGTGTGGCGCAGGCCGGCAGCGGCTTCGGCGCCTTCTCGACCTGCACCAGGCACATGCGGCAGTTGGCTGCGATCGACAGTTTCTTGTGATAGCAGAAATGCGGGATCGGAATGCCGGCCTGATTGGCCGCATCCATGATGGTGTCGCCGCTTTCGACCTGAAGCGCCTTGCCGTCGATTTCGATATTGAGCGTCGCCATCCTTACACCATGCACCGCTTGTGTTCGACGTGATACGCGAACTCGTCGCCGAAATGTTTGAGGAAGCTCTGCACCGGCATCGCGGCCGCATCGCCCAGCGCGCAGATGGTATGGCCGCCGATGCGGCTGGCCACGCTGTTGAGCAGGTCCAGGTCGTCGGGCCGCCCCTCGCCGTGTTCGATGCGGTGGATCACGCGGTACATCCAGCCGGTGCCTTCGCGGCAGGGCGTGCACTGACCGCAGGATTCCTCGAAGTAGAAATAGGACAGGCGCTCCAGTGCGCGCACCATGCACACCGTCTCGTCCATCACGATGACCGCGCCGGAGCCCAGCATGGAGCCGGCCTTGGCGATGGAATCGAAATCCATGGTGCAGTCCATCATGATGCCGGCAGGCAGCACCGGTGCGGATGAGCCGCCCGGAATCACCGCCTTGAGCTTGTGCCCGTTGCGCACGCCGCCGGCCATTTCGAGCAGTTCGGAGAACGGCGTGCCGAGTCCCACTTCGTAGTTGCCCGGCTTGTTGACGTGGCCGGAAACAGAGAACATCTTGGCGCCGCCATTGTTGGGCTTGCCCAGTTCGAGGAAGGCCTGGCCGCCGTGCTGGACGATCCACGGCACCGAAGCCAGCGTCTCGGTGTTGTTGATCGTGGTCGGCTTGCCGTAGAGGCCGAAACTCGCCGGGAACGGGGGCTTGAAGCGCGGCTGGCCCTTCTTGCCTTCGATCGATTCCAGCAGCGCGGTTTCCTCGCCGCAGATGTAGGCGCCGTAGCCGTGATGCGCATGCAGCTGGAAACAGAAATCGGTGCCGAACAGCTTGTCGCCGAGATAACCCGCTTCGCGCGCCTCTTTCAGGGCGGCCTCGAAAATCCGGTAGCAATCGAAGATTTCGCCGTGAATGTAGTTGTAGCCGGTGCGTGCGCCCAGCACGTAGCCGGCGATGGCCATGCCTTCGATCAGCTGGTGCGGGTTGTAGCGCAGGATGTCGCGGTCCTTGAAGGTGCCCGGTTCGCCTTCGTCGCTGTTGCAGACGATGTATTTGTCGCCGGGGAAGGCGCGCGGCATAAAGCTCCACTTGAGCCCGGTCGGAAAACCGGCACCGCCGCGGCCGCGCAGCGCGCTGGTCTTCAGTTCGGCGATGATGTCGTCGCCCGACACCTGCTCGGTGATGACGCGGCGCAGCGCCTGGTAGCCGCCATGGGCGACATAGGTCGCAAGCGACGCCGGATCGGCCAGTTCCTGCGTCCAGGAGCAGACTTTGACGCTGGGTGTAAGCAAACTCATTTCAGCTTGTCCAGCAACTCATCCACCTTCTCGGGTGTGAGGTGTGTGTGCATGGCGTGGTTGTTGTGCAGGCACATGGGGGCGTCGCCGCAGGCGCCCATGCACTCGCCTTCCTTGAGCGTGTAGCGGCCGTCCTCGGTGGTCTGGCCGAAATCGACACCAAGTTTCTTTTTCAGATGTTCGCCCAGCTCCCCTGCCCCCATGAGCATGCACGGCAAGTTGGTGCACAGGGTGATCTTGTGGCGTCCTGCCGGCCGGGTGTCGTACATGTTGTAAAAGGTCGCGACCTCGTAGGCCGCGATCGGCGGCATCTCGAGATAGTTGGCCACGTACTCGACCAGTTCGGGTTTCAGCCAGCCCTTCTCCGCCTGCGCGATGCGCAAGGCCCCCATCACCGCCGACTGCTTCTGGTCGGCAGGGTACTTGGCCACTTCGGCGTCGATGGCCGAGAGCGATTCCTGAGACAGCATCAGCGGTCGATCTCCCCGAATACGATGTCCTGCGTGCCGATGATGGCCACGACGTCGGCAATCATGTGCCCGCGCGCCATCTCGTCGAGCGCGGCGAGATGCGCATAGCCGGGCGCGCGGATTTTCAGGCGATAAGGCTTGTTGGCGCCGTCTGACACCAGGTAGATGCCGAACTCGCCCTTGGGATGTTCCACCGCGGCATAGGCTTCGCCCGCCGGCACGTGCATGCCCTCGGTGAAGAGCTTGAAGTGGTGGATCAGCTCTTCCATGTTCTGCTTCATCGACAGGCGGTCGGGCGGTGCCACCTTGTGGTTGGCGGTGATGACGGGGCCGGGATTCTTCCTCAGCCAGTCCACGCACTGCCTGATGATGCGGTTGGACTGGCGGAATTCCTCGATGCGCACCAGATAGCGGTCGTAGCAGTCGCCGTTGGTGCCGACCGGGATGTCGAAGTCCATGCGGTCGTAGACTTCGTAGGGCTGCTTCTTGCGCAGGTCCCATTCGACGCCGGAACCGCGCAGCATCGGGCCGGTGAAGCCCAGCGCCTTGGCGCGTTCGGGCGAAACGACGCCGATGCCGACGGTGCGCTGCTTCCAGATGCGGTTGTCGGTCAGCAACGTTTCGTATTCGTCGACGTAGGACGGGAAGCGATTGGTGAAGTCCTCGATGAAGTCGAGCAGCGAACCCTGACGGTTGGCGTTCATCGATTTCATCGTTTCGGCATTGCGCGTGTGTTGCGCCTGGTACTGCGGCATCGTGTCGGGCAGATCACGATAGACCCCGCCCGGGCGATAGTACGCGGCATGCATGCGCGCGCCCGAGACGGCCTCGTAACAGTCCATCAAGTCCTCGCGCTCGCGGAAGGCGTAGAGGAATACCGTCATCGCGCCGACGTCGAGCGCGTGCGCGCCCAGCCACAGCAGGTGATTCAGGATGCGGGTGATCTCGTCGAACAGTACGCGGATGTACTGCGCACGCTCCGGCACCTCGATGCCGAGCAGCTTTTCGATCGCCATCACGTAGGCGTGCTCGTTGACCATCATCGACACGTAGTCGAGGCGATCCATGTAGGGCACCGACTGGATGAAAGTCTTGTGCTCGGCCAGCTTCTCGGTGGCGCGGTGCAGGAGACCGATGTGCGGGTCGGCGCGCTGGATCACCTCGCCGTCCAGTTCCAGCACCAGGCGCAGCACACCATGCGCGGCCGGGTGCTGCGGGCCGAAGTTCATCGTGTAATTGCGGATCTCGGCCATCAGCGGTCGCCTCCGTAGCTGTCGTCGCGCACGATGCGGGGCGTGACCTCGCGCGGCTCGATCGACACCGGCTGGTAGATCACGCGCTGCTGGGTCGGGTCGTAGCGCATCTCGACGTTGCCCGAGAGCGGGAAGTCCTTCCTGAACGGATGGCCGATGAAACCGTAGTCGGTCAGGATGCGGCGCAGGTCGGGGTGGCCCTCGAACACGATGCCGTAGAGGTCGAAGGCCTCGCGCTCGAACCAGTTGGCCGACGGCCAGATGTCCACCACCGAGGCCACGACGGGCAGGTCGTCGTCCGGGCAGAACACGCGCACGCGCACGCGCTGGTTGAGACTCACCGAGAGCAGATGCACCACCACGGCGAAGCGTGTGCCTTCGCCGGGTTTAATCAAATCGGCGCCGTCGCCGTAGCCCGAATAATCCATGCCGCAGAGATCGACGAGTTCCTCGAAGCGGCAGTCCGGATGATCGCGCAGCGTGCGCATCGCCGAGGCGTACTGCGCGGCCTTGACGATGAGCGTCAGTTCGTCGAGACGGACGAAGGATTGCGCCAGCGCATCGCCTAGTGCGTTTTCAATCGACAAGGAAAGGGCTTCCACGGTCTGCGGCATGGATCGTCAGCGGGCGATGGTATTGGTGCGCTTGATCTTGTTCTGCAACTGGATGATGCCGAACAGCAGTGCTTCCGCGGTGGGCGGGCAGCCGGGCACGTAGATGTCGACCGGCACGATGCGGTCGCAGCCGCGCACGACCGAGTAGGAATAATGGTAATAGCCGCCGCCGTTGGCGCACGAGCCCATGGAAATCACCCAGCGCGGCTCGGCCATCTGGTCGTACACCTTGCGCAAGGCCGGCGCCATCTTGTTGCACAGCGTGCCGGCGACGATCATCACGTCGGACTGCCGCGGGCTCGGCCGGAACACGATGCCGAAACGGTCGAGGTCGTAGCGCGACGCGCCCGCCTGCATCATCTCCACCGCACAGCACGCCAGACCGAAAGTCATCGGCCACATCGAGCCGGTGCGCATGTAGTTGATGAGCTGGTCGGCCTTGGCGGTGACGAAGCCCTGCTCGAGGACGCCTTCGATGCTCATTCAAGGCCTCCTTTCATCATTCCCATTCCAGCGCGCCGCGCATCCATTCGTAGATGAAGCCGACGACGAGGATGCCGAGAAACACCATCATGGCAACGAAACCGGCCAGGCCGATTTCCTCCAGCACGATGGCCCAGGGAAACAGGAAGGCGATTTCCAGATCGAACAGGATGAACAGGATGGCCACGAGATAGTAGCGCACGTCGAATTTCATGCGCGCGTCCTCGAAGGCCTCGAATCCGCATTCGTAGGGGGAGAGTTTTTCGCTGTCGGGACGGTGCGGTGCCAGAAGTCCGCCAGCCAGGATGGGGACTATGCCAAACGCCAACCCGACCAGGATGAACAAAAGAATGGGGAGGTAATTCTCCAGCACCGGGTTCCTCCGTCAGTGCCCAAGCAGGGCCGTTGCATAATTATGGTATGGCCGCAGTGTATTAGCGGCGCGCGCCCGGTGTCAAGCTGTAAAAAGTGCCATTAGCCCTGAATAATCAATAAGTTACTTGATAGTAACGACTAATGAATGAATCAGGAAATTTGATGGTGCCGACGGCGAGACTCGAACTCGCACGACCAAGGTCACTACCCCCTCAAGATAGCGTGTCTACCAATTCCACCACGTCGGCCAATGGGCTGTCGCCCGATGGGTTGCTGCTTTGCTGCCAGGAAATTTACTTGGGAATGTCCCCCGCTTTGGACCCGTCGGCATTCTGGCTTTGCGCCGGCGCGGGTGCGGATTGCGCAGGCACCGGCACGGCGGCCCGGTCCGTTACGCTGCTGCCCGGTTTGTGTTGCTGCAAACCGAAGTAGGCCAGCCCCAGACTGGTCAGGAAAAACAGGGTTGCCAGGATGGCGGTGCTGCGGCTCAGGAAGTTGGCCGACCCGCTGGAGCCGAACAGGCTGCCTGCCGAGCCGCTGCCGAAAGCCGCGCCCATGTCGGCGCCTTTTCCATGCTGCAGCAGCACCAGCGCGATGACCGCGACGGCAACAAGAATGTGAACGATCCAGACCAGGGTTTCCATAAATTTCCGCTGCTTATTTGGCAGCCGCCTTGCAAATCGCCACGAACTCGCCGGCGATCAGCGAAGCGCCGCCGATCAGGCCGCCATCGATATCGGGCTGAGCCATTAATTCTGCCGCATTCGCGGCCTTGACGCTACCCCCGTACTGGATCGTCAGCGTGTCCGCTATCGCCTTGTCGAGAGCGGCGATCTTGCCGCGGATGAAAGCATGCACGGCCTGCGCCTGTTCCGGGCTGGCGGTCTTGCCGGTGCCGATCGCCCACACGGGCTCGTAGGCAACGACGGCTTTCGCCAGCGACGCCACGCCGGCCGCCTGGATCACCGCGTCGAGCTGACGGGCCACGACAGCCTCGGTCACGCCGGATTCGCGTTCTTCCAGGGATTCGCCCACACACAGGATCGGCGTCAGCCCGGCCGCCTGCGCGGCGATGTATTTCTTCGCCACTACGGCATCGCTCTCGCCGTACAGGCTGCGGCGTTCCGAATGACCGACGATCACGTAGCGGCAACCGAAATCGAGCAGCATGGCGGCCGAAACTTCGCCGGTGAACGCGCCCTTGGGCTGCTCGGACAGGTTCTGCGCGCCCCAGGCGATCGAAGAGCCGGAGAGCGCCGCCTGCGCTTGCGCCAGATAAGGGAAAGGCACGCACACGACGGCTTCGATCCCCCCCAGAGCAGGTTTGATCGCGGCGAGCAGCGCGGCGTTATCGGCCAGGCTGCCGTGCATTTTCCAGTTACCGGCTACGAGCTTCTTGCGCATCGACTTGATCCAGAGCGAGGTCCGCCAAACAAAAGTGCGCGATGGTAAACGCGACGCGCCCGGCGGTCAACCGCCGGGCGCGCATGGGAACGGCCGTATCAGCCGAAACGACCGGTGATGTAGTCCTCTGTCTGCTTCTTGCCCGGCCGCATGAAGATGGTGCCGGTTTCGTTGAACTCGATGAGTTCGCCCAGATACATGAAGGCGGTGTAGTCGGAAATCCGCGCCGCCTGCTGCATGTTGTGGGTGACGATGGCGATGGTGTACTCGCTCTTCAACTCGTTGATGAGTTCCTCGATCTTGGCGGTGGAGATCGGATCGAGCGCGGAAGTCGGCTCGTCCAGCAGCACGATCTCGGGTTTGACCGCTACCGCGCGCGCGATGCACAGGCGCTGCTGCTGACCGCCGGAGAGCGACAGGCCGCTCTGGTTCAGCTTGTCCTTGACCTCGCCCCACAGCGCGGCCTTGTTGAGCGCCCACTCGACGCGATCGTCCATCTCGGCCTTGGACATGCGTTCGTACAGGCGCACCCCGAACGAAATGTTTTCGTAGATCGTCATCGGGAACGGCGTGGGCTTCTGGAACACCATGCCGATCTTGGCGCGCACCAGGTTCACATCCTGATGCTTGTCGAGCAGGTTCTTGCCGTGAAACAGGATCTGCCCCTCGGCGCGCTGCCCGGGGTAGAGGTCGTACATCCGGTTGAAGGTACGCAGCAGCGTCGATTTGCCGCACCCCGACGGGCCGATGAAAGCCGTCACTTTTTTATTGGCAATGTCCATGTTGACATTGATGAGGCCTTTGAAATCACCGTAGTAGAAATCCAGACTACGGATTTGCAGCGCAGCGTTCTCGATTGCAGGCGTGGTTTGATCGGGCATCGGAAAGCTCCGGAATTTAACGTTTATCTTTGTTGCGGAAAACGACGCGCACGCCGATGTTCACGGCCAGCACCAGGAAGGCGATCAGCAGCGCACCGGCCCAGGCGAGACTGACCCAGTTGTCGTAGGGGGAAAGCGCAAACTGGTAGATCACCACGGGCAGGTTGCCCATGGGTTGCGACATGTTGGTGTTGAAAAACTGATTGTTCAGTGCGGTGAACAGCAGCGGCGCGGTTTCGCCGGTGATGCGCGCCATCGCCAGCAGTACGCCGGTAACGACGCCGGATTTCACGGCGCGCAGCGTGATCTTGAGCGACACCTGCCAGCGCGGCGCACCGACGGCGAAGGCGGCTTCGCGCAGACTGGTCGGCACCAGCTTGAGCATGTTCTCGGTAGTGCGCACCACCACCGGAATCGCGATCAAGGCCAGCGCCAGCGAACCCGCCCAGCCGGAGAACCCGCCCGTGGTCGCCACGAACAGTGCGTAGACGAACAGACCGATGACAATGGACGGCGCCGACAACATGATGTCGGTCATGAAGCGCGTGAACGAGGCGAATTTCGATATCCGGCCGTATTCGGCCAGGTAGATGCCTGCCAGAATGCCGATCGGCGTCGCGATCAGCATGGAAAACAGCAGGATCAATCCGCTGCCGACGATGGCATTGCGCAGTCCGCCGCCTTCCGAACCCGGCGCTGGCGTGTCCTGGGTGAACAGATCCCAGCTCAGCGCGGCAAAGCCCTTGGAGAACAGCGTCCACAGAATCCACAGCAGCGCGACGAGGCCGATGCTCATCGCCAGCATGGACAGCGAAATACCGATGCGGTTGATCCAGATGCGGCGGGTATACAGACTTACCATGATCACAAACCCTCCGAACCCATGCTGCGGCTGATCAGCCAGCGCGAGATCGCCAGCACGACGAAGGAGATCACGAACAGGATCAGGCCAAGGGCGAACAGCGAGGCGATATGCAGGCCGGGGCTGGCTTCGCCGAATTCGTTCGCGAGCGTGGAGGCGATGGACGTACCCGGGGCAAACAGGGTACCGACGATGCGGTTGGCGTTGCCGATGACGAAGGTGACCGCCATGGTCTCGCCGAGCGCACGGCCCAGACCCAGCATGATGCCGCCGATCACGCCGACCCGGGTATACGGCAGCACGATGCTGCGCACCACTTCCCAGGTCGTGCACCCTACGCCGTAGGCCGATTCCTTGAGCACGTCGGGCACGGTCTCGAACACGTCGCGCATCACCGAAGCGATGAAGGGAATCACCATCAGCGCCAGCACGATGCTCGCAGTCAGGATGCCGACGCCGATGGGCGGACCGGCGAACCAGCCGCCGATCACAGGCACGTCCCCGAGCGCCGCCTGCAGCGGCGGTTGGATGTGCTCCGCAAACAAGGGGGCGAAAACGAACAGGCCCCAGATGCCGTACACGATGGACGGCACGCCGGCGAGCAGTTCGATGGCCGTACCGAGCGGACGGCGCAGCCACACCGGGCAGGTTTCAGTAAGAAACAGGGCGATGCCGAAGCTGATCGGCACGGCAAGAAGCAAGGCGATCACCGACGTGACGACGGTGCCGTAGATGGCGGCAAGCGCACCGAACTTGTCGTCCGGCACGCTCCAGATATTGGTCCACAGGAACGAGGGCCCGAATGCCTTGAGACTCGGCCAGGCTTCGATCGTCAGCGAGATCAGGATGCCGAGAAGCGAAGCCAGCACCATGAAGGCGAATAGCTGGGTGGAATGGTGGAATAACCTGTCCTGCAGTCGGAATCGCTTGACTTGCCGGGAATGCAGGTCGACTCCGCTGATTGCGTCGAGCTCGCTCACGTGGGATGCCCATCAATTGGTTGTTATCTGCGAAAACACCCGCATGAAGCGGATGCTTTCGCGGATGGCCGGGCGCAACACCCCGGCCGGCCGCGTCCATCATGCGTAATGCATTACTTGATGCTCTTCATCTCGGCTTCGACCATCTTGACGACGTTGGGCGGCAGGGGCACGAAACCCAGCTCTTCCGCCATCTTCTGGCCATTGTTGAGCGACCAGGTGAAGAACTCGACCACGCCCTTCTGCCTGGCAGCATCGCTACCCTTTTCGTAAGCCAGACCAAACGTGGCCGTGGTGATCGGCCAGGCGTTCTTGGCGCTCTGGTCGAGCAGATCGGGGGCCATGCCCTTGACCTTGAAGTTGGCGCCAGCAGCCGCGTCGGCGATCGAATCCTGGTTCGGGACGATGTAGTTGCCCGCCTTGTTCTTCAGCGCCACGAAAGTCATGTTGTTCTTCATCGCGTCGGCGATATCCACATAGCCGATCGCACCTGCGATCTTCATGACGTTGGCAGCCACGCCGGGGTTGCCCTTGCCGCCGACGGCGTTGACCGGCCAGTTCACGGTGTTGCCCGCGCCGACGTCACGCTTGAACGCCATCGACTGCTTGGCCAGGTAGTTCGAGAAAACGTAGGTGGTGCCGGAACCATCGGAGCGGTGCGCGATGGTGATGGCGGTATCAGGCAGCTTGACGCCGGGGTTCAGCTTGGCGATGGCGGGTGCATTCCACTTGGTAATGGCACCACGGAAGATCTCGGCAGCAGTCGGGCCGTCCAGCTTCAGCTGACCAGACTTGATACCGGGGAGGTTCACCACGATGGTCGCGCCGCCCATGACGGTGGGGAACTGCACCAGGCCGGCGGCATCCAGGTCGGCTTCGCTGACCGGCGCGTCGGAACCGGCGAAATCGACGGTTTTGGCCTTGATCTGCTTGACGCCGCCCGACGAACCGATGCCCTGGTAGTTGACTTCGTTGCCGGTGGCGGCCTTGTAGGCCTCGGCCCACTTGGTGTAGACCGCGTACGGGAAGGTGGCGCCCGCGCCGGTGATGTCGGCGGCAAGCGCGCTAACCGAGAAAGCCAGACCCATGGCCGCAATCAGCGCGCCCTGGGTGAATTTGTTGAGTGTACGCATGTGATATCTCCGGTAGTTTTGACGTTGCCGCATGGGCGTGGCCAATACTAACGGGCAAATATTACAGTTATATTTCAACCCGGAGAATCACCCGGCGGCGGCCTGTTTCACCGCATTGGCGATCGTTTCAGCCAGGTTACGCACCTGGGCCGCATCGCGCCCCTCGACCATGACGCGGATCAGGGGTTCGGTGCCGGAAGCACGCAAGACCACTCTGCCGCTGCCGTTCAGCTCGGCCTCGACCGCGGTGACCGAAGCGCCCACTGCCGACGAGGCGTCGAGCTTGAACCCCTTGGCTACCGGCACGTTGATCATGACCTGGGGATAGGTTTCCAGATCGGCGGTGAAGGCGTCCAGCGTCTCGCCCGTTTCGCGCAGGGCACGCAGGACCTGCAAGGCCGAGACGATGCCGTCGCCGGTGGTGTGCTTGTCGAGGCAAAGAATATGACCCGAGGTCTCGCCGCCCAGCGTCCAGCCCTTGGCCTGCAGCCGCTCCAGAACGTAGCGGTCGCCGACCTTGGCGCGCTCGAAAGGAATCGCGATGCGTTGCAGCGCGTGTTCGGTGCCCAGGTTGGTCATCAGCGTGCCGACGACCCCGCCCTTCATGTAGCCGGTCTGGATACGGTGGCGCGCGATCACGTAGACCAGTTGGTCGCCGTCGTAGATGCGGCCCTTGGCATCGGCCATCATCAGCCGGTCGCCGTCGCCGTCCAGGGCAATGCCGAGATCGGCCCGATGCGTCTTGACCGCCTCCGACAGCGCCTTGGTGTGTGTCGCCCCGCATTCGTCGTTGATGTTGAAGCCGTTCGGCGCATTGCCGATGGCCACCACTTCCGCGCCCAGTTCGTGCAGCACGTGCGGCGCGATGTGGTAGGTGGCGCCGTGGGCACAGTCCACCACGATGCGCAGGCCACGGAGATCGAGGCGGTTGGGAAAGGTGCTCTTGCAGAATTCGATGTAGCGCGCGGCGGCATCCTCGATCCGGCGCGCGCGCCCGAGCTGGCGGGCCTCGACGGTGACGATGGGATGGTCGAGTCGCGCCTCGATGGCTTCTTCCAGGCTGTCCGGCAGTTTCTGCCCGCTTTCGGAGAAGAACTTGATGCCGTTGTCCTCGAAGGGGTTGTGCGAAGCCGAGATCACCACGCCGGCCTGCAGGCGAAGCGCGCGCGTGAGGTAGGCCACGGCCGGCGTCGGCATCGGTCCGGTCATCAGCACGTTCACCCCGGCGGCGGTGAAGCCGGCTTCCAGTGCGGCTTCCAGCATGTAGCCGGAAATGCGCGTGTCCTTGCCGATCAGCACGGTCGGATGCTGGTTGGGCGGCAGGCTGCCGCGGTCCGCCACCAGCACCTGGCCGGCCGCATAGCCGAGATGCATCACGAACTCCGGGGTGATCGGCGATTCGCCCACCCGGCCGCGCACCCCGTCGGTGCCGAAATACTTACGTCCCATCGTTGACTTCCTCCAATGCATTCCATACGGCCAGTGCGTCGCGCATGGCCGCCACGTCGTGTACGCGCACAATGCGCGCACCGCGCGCGATCGCCGCCAGGTGCGCCGCCACGCCAGCAAATTCGCGGCCGTGCACGTCGCGGCCGGTCAATGCGCCCAGCATCGCCTTGCGCGACAGGCCGGCCAGCACCGGCACGCCCAGGTCGGCGATCCGGTCGAGCCGCGCCAGCAAGGCGAGATTGTGCGCCAGCGTCTTGCCGAACCCGAAACCGGGGTCGACCAGCAAGCGTTCGCGCGCAATACCCGCGGCCTCGCAGGCCGCCACCCGTTCCTGCAAAAACGCCCTCACATCGTCCACCACGTTCGCGTACGCGGGTGCCTGCTGCATGCTGCGCGGCTCGCCCTGCATGTGCATCAGGCAGACTGCCGCGTCCGACGCCGAGACGGCGTCGAGCGCACCCGGCGTCCGCAGCGCGGCGACATCGTTGACCATCGCCGCCCCCGCCGCAATCGCCGCACGCATCACCTCGGGTTTCTGCGTGTCGATCGACACCACCAGTAACTTGTCCGCCAGCGCGGACAACACCGGCAATACGCGACGCATTTCCTCGCCTGCCGGCACGGGCTGGGCACCGGGCCGGGTCGATTCCCCACCGACGTCGAGGATATCGGCGCCCGCCTCGGCGAGCTTGAGTGCATGGGCAATCGCCGATCCGGCGTCGAAACAGGCGCCGCCGTCGGAAAAAGAGTCCGGCGTGACATTGACGATCCCCATGATCAGGGGCCGCACGAGGGACAGACGATGGGAACCGGCGTGGAGAACGGACATAAAAATAGAGAGGCCGAAGCCTCCCTATTGTAGTCGCTCGGGCGATCGTCCCGCTCAGGTTTCCTGCGCCGGCTGCGCGGTCGGCGCCGGTGCGCTCGGCTTGTCGCCGCCGCCGGCGGGGGGCTGTGCGGCAGCCGAGGGTTTGGGCGGGCGCACGGGCCGGCCGGCCATGATGTCGCCGATCTGTTCGGCGTCGATGGTCTCGTATTCCAGCAGCGCAGCCGTCATCGCCTCGACCTTGTCGCGGTTGTCGGTGAGGATCTTCTTCGCCAGCGCGTACTGCTCGTCGAGGATGCGGCGGATTTCCGCGTCGACCTTCTGCATGGTCGCCTCGCTCATGTTCTTGTGCGTGGTCACCGAACGGCCGAGGAAGACCTCGCCTTCGTTCTCGCCGTACACCATCGGGCCCAGTTCCTTCGACATGCCGTAGCGGGTCACCATGTCGCGTGCGATGCTGGTGGCGCGCTCGAAGTCGTTGGAGGCACCGGTCGAGATGCTGCCGACGAAGATTTCCTCCGCCACGCGGCCGCCGAACAGCATGCTGATTTGCGACAGCATCTGGTCCTGATACAGGCTGAAGCGATCCTGCTCGGGCAATGACATGGTCACACCCAGTGCGCGGCCGCGCGGAATCACCGTCACCTTGTGCACCGGGTCGCAGCCCGGCAGCGTCATGCCGATCACGGCATGGCCGGATTCGTGATACGCAGTCTTCTTCTTGTCCTCGGGCGAAATCACCATGGACTTGCGCTCTGCACCCATGAGGATCTTGTCCTTGGCCTTCTCGAAATCGTCCATGTCCACCAGACGCTTGTTGCCGCGCGCTGCGAACAGCGCCGCCTCGTTCACGAGGTTGGCCAGATCGGCGCCGGACATGCCGGGCGTGCCACGCGCGAGAATGTCGGCACGCACGTCGGGCGCCACCGGGACCTTGCGCATGTGAACCAGAAGAATCTGCTCGCGGCCACGGATGTCCGGCAGGCCGACCACGACCTGGCGGTCGAAGCGGCCGGGACGCAGCAGCGCCGGGTCGAGCACGTCCGGGCGGTTGGTCGCCGCGATCACGATCACGCCGGTGGTCGCCTCGAAGCCGTCCATCTCGACCAGCAACTGGTTGAGCGTCTGCTCGCGTTCGTCGTTACCGCCGCCGAGGCCGGCGCCGCGCTGGCGGCCGACCGCGTCGATTTCATCGATGAAGATGATGCAGGGCGCGTTCTTCTTGGCTTGTTCGAACATGTCGCGCACGCGCGCCGCGCCGACGCCGACGAACATCTCGACGAAATCCGAACCCGAGATGCTGAAGAACGGCACCTTGGCTTCGCCGGCGATCGATCGCGCCAGCAGCGTCTTGCCGGTCCCCGGCGGTCCGACCATCAGTACGCCGCGCGGGATGTGGCCGCCGAGCTTCTGGAATTTGGAGGGGTCCTTGAGGAAATCGACGAGTTCGGCGACGTCTTCCTTGGCCTCGTCGCAACCGGCGACATCGGCGAAAGTCACCGGATTGGCGTTCTCATCGAGCAGGCGCGCGCGGCTCTTGCCGAACGAGAATGCGCCACCGCGGCCGCCGCCCTGCATCTGGCGCATGAAGAAGATCCACACGCCGATCAGGAGCAGCATCGGGAACCAGGAAATGAACAGGCTCATCAGGAAGGACGGCTGTTCTTCCGGCTTGGCGTCGATCTGCACGCCGTTCTTCAGCAGGTCGGAAACCATCCAGGGATCGCTCGGGGCATAGCTGGTGAAGCGCTGGCCGTCGCTGCGCTCGCCTTTCAGCACATTGCCCTCGATGGTCACCTTGGTGATCTGCTGCGAGCGGACCTCCTCGATGAACTGCGAGTACGGCATTTGCGACTGCGCGGTGCGCTGCGCGCCGAACTGGTTGAACACCGTCATCAGCACGACGGCGATGATCAGCCAGATGGCGATGTTCTTGGACAGGTTGTTCACTTTCGCTCCTTGGCACCGCTTGCGGCGCTTTCCATACCGGCATCGGTCACGACGCCATTTAGACTCATTCTAAACCTGTTTGCTCGCGCTTGTCACGGCAGATTCCGTGTGCGCCCGCGGACGTCGGCCCAGCAGATACACTTCGCTGCTGCGATCGCGCGAGGCATCCGGCTTGCGGATCGCTACCTGCTCGAAAGCCGCTTGCATCTCGCGCCGGAAATCCTCGAAGCCGACGCCCTGAAACACTTTGACGAGAAAGGCCCCGTCCGGTTTCAGCCAATTTACCGCGAAATCCAGCGCCAGTTCGCATAATTCGTAGTGGCGGGCCTGGTCCCGCAGCCCGACCCCACTGATATTGGGCGCCATATCGCTCAATACAAGGTCAACCCGGCCCGATTGCAAGCGATCTTGCAGCCAGGCCAGCACCGACGCCTCGGTGAAATCGCCTTCCAGGCTCTCCACGCCCGGCATTGGCACCACCGGCAGCAGGTCGATCGCCAGCACCCTGCCCTGCCCCTTCATCCGCTGCACTGCCACCTGGCACCAGCTACCGGGGGCGGCACCCAGATCGACCACGGTCATGCCAGGCTTCAGCAGACGGTCGCGCGCGTCGATTTCCAGCAGCTTGTACGCGGCACGCGAGCGATAGCCATCGGTTTGCGCCTTCTTGACGTAGGGATCGGTCACGTGCTCGTGCATCCAGGCCCGGCCCGACTTGGTGCGTTTCGGTTTCTGCGCCATGTCTGTTCGCTCTATCGGCTACAATCCGGCCTCGATTGAAGGAAAACGCATGAAATCACTCACGCCCGCCCAGCGGCAACACCTCAAGGGCCTGGCGCACGGCCTGCAGCCGGTGGTCATGATCGGCAACCAGGGGCTGACGCCTGCCGTGTTGAAGGAGATCGAACGCAGCCTCGCCGCGCACGAACTGATCAAGGTCAAGGCCGCCAGCGACGAGGTCGAGGCCCGGCGTGCCTGGATGGAGGCAATCTGCGCCGAGACCGGCGCGGCGCCGGTGCAGCAGATCGGCAAGATTCTGGTGATTTACCGGGCGGCCGCGAAACCGGCAATCGCCCTGCCTGCCTGAGCCGGCGGCGCCTATCGCGCCAGCCCCGCGCGCCAGACCAGCAACAGACCCAGCGCGCTCTGGATCAGATAGACGATGCTCGACACACCGTGCCAGCGCGCGAAACGGTCGGCGAACACGCTCTGCATCACCGCGTGCGGCATGGCCTGATCCTTCAGGCTCTGCATGATGGGTGCGATGCCGAAGTGGCTCGCCGCGGTCAGCGCCAGCATCAGCGCCACCGTCCAGAAGAACAGGGTTTTCAGCGCCGCGCCGCCGTCGCGCGCAATGCGGTAGACCAGCAAATAACCCGCAGCCGCGATGCCGATCCACGCGCCCAATTCGAACAGCTTGCCGGCGAGGTTGCCCGCCAGTTGCTTGTCGTCGAGGCTGGCGAACAGCACCGGCGCGGCGACGTAGCCGATGGCCCACATGCCGCCGATCCACAGCACCAGCAGCACGCCTGCGAGACCGTCCCAGAAACGTCCCATTATTTGTACTGCACGTCGAGCACTTCGTATTGGCGCACGCCGCCGGGCGCCTGCACGTCGACGCTGTCGCCGGCGTACTTGCCGATCAGTGCGCGCGCGATGGGCGAGGACACGGAAATCTTGCCCTGCTTGATGTCGGCCTCGTCGTCACCGACGATCTGATAGGTCACGGACTCGCCCGATTCGACGTCCTCGAGTTCGACCGTGGCGCCGAAGACGATGCGGCCGTCGGCGTCCAGCGTGGTCGGGTCGATGATCTGGGCATTCGACAGCTTGCCTTCCAGTTCGGCGATGCGGCCTTCAATGAAGCCCTGCTTTTCCTTGGCGGCGTCGTATTCGGCGTTCTCCGACAGGTCGCCCTGCGCGCGCGCCTCGGCGATGGCCTGGATCACAGCCGGACGCTCAACGGCTTTCAGGTGCTGCAACTCGACACGCAGTTTTTCCGCGCCGACCACGGTAAGGGGGAATTTGCTCATGATGTTTGCTTGTTCGGTTCAGCGCAGCCGCTGGTGTAGCGATTGCAGGGAATAGACTTCGAGTTCGCTGCCGTGACGCATGCCCAGACAGGCGGCATACGCGCCGGCCAGCGTGGTGAAATACACCACGCGGCGCGCCAGCGCTTCGGCACGGATGGCGTAGGAATCCTTCACCGCCTTCTTGTCCTCGACGACATTGACGATGAAATCGATATCGCCGTTCTTGATCATGTCGACGATGTGCGGGCGGCCTTCCTTGACCTTGTTGACCACCGCCACCGGAATGCCGGCGGACTCGATGGTCTGCGCGGTACCGCGGGTGGCAACCAGATTGAAGCCGAGGTCGCGCAGGCCCTGCGCCACTTCGATCACCGCGTCGCGATCGCCCGAGCGCACGCTGATGAAGGCGCGGCCTCCGGCTTTCGGCAGGCCGTCGTTCGACGCAAGCTGCGACTTGACGAAAGCCTCGCCGAAATTGTCGCCCACGCCCATGACCTCGCCGGTCGATTTCATCTCGGGGCCGAGGATGGTGTCCACGCCGGGAAACTTGCGGAACGGGAAGACCGCTTCCTTCACCGCATAGTACGGCGGGATGATTTCCTTCGTGAAACCCTGCGACGCAAGCGAGATACCGGCCATCGCGCGGGCGGCGATCTTGGCCAGCGGCGCGCCGATGGCCTTGGACACGTAGGGCACGGTGCGCGAGGCGCGCGGGTTCACTTCGAGCACGTAGACGACGTCGCCCTGGATCGCGAACTGCACGTTCATCAGGCCGACGACCTTGAGTGCCTTCGCCATCGCCACCGTCTGGCGGCGCAACTCGTCCTGCACATCCTTCGACAGGCTGTAGGGGGGCAGCGAGCACGCCGAGTCGCCGGAGTGCACGCCGGCCTGCTCGATGTGCTGCATGATGCCGCCGATCACCACCTGCTCGCCGTCGGACAGCGCGTCGACGTCGACTTCGATGGCGTCGTTGAGGAAGCGGTCGAGCAGCACCGGGCTGTCGTTCGACACCTTCACTGCCTCGGTCATGTAGCGGCGCAGGTCGGCTTCCTCGCGCACGATTTCCATCGCACGGCCGCCCAGCACGTAGGACGGGCGCACCACCAGTGGATAGCCGATTTCCTCGGCCATGCGGATGGCACTGTCGGGGTTGCGCGCGGTGCGGTTGGGCGGCTGCTTCAGCCCCAGGTCGTGCAGCATCTGCTGGAAACGCTCGCGGTCCTCGGCGGCGTCGATCATGTCCGGGCTGGTGCCGATGATGGGCACGCCGTTCTTTTCCAGATCGCGTGCGAGCTTCAGCGGCGTCTGGCCGCCGTACTGCACGATCACGCCGACCGGCTTTTCGATGCGCACGATTTCCAGCACGTCTTCCAGCGTCAGCGGTTCGAAATACAGGCGGTCTGAGGTGTCGTAGTCGGTCGACACGGTTTCCGGATTGCAGTTGACCATGATGGTCTCGAAGCCGGATTCGCGCAGCGCCAGCGAGGCGTGCACGCAGCAGTAATCGAATTCGATGCCCTGGCCGATGCGGTTGGGACCGCCGCCCAGCACCATGATCTTCCTGCGGTCGCTGGGACGCGACTCGCATTCTTCCTCGTAGGTCGAGTACATGTAGGCGGTCTGCGTGGCGAATTCCGCCGCACAGGTATCGACGCGCTTGTAGACGGGATGGATCGCCAGTTCGGCGCGGCGCGCGCGCACGGCGTGCTGGTCGGTATTCAGGAGCCTGGCCAGGCGGCGATCGGAGAAGCCCGCGCGCTTGAGCCGGCGCAACTCGTCTGCACCGACGTCCGCCAGCGCGCGACCGGCAAGCGCGGTCTCCATCTCGATCAGGCCCTGGATCTGGTCGAGGAACCAGGGGTCGATCTTCGACACGGCAAAGATTTCTTCCAGCGTCATGCCGACGCGGAAGGCATCGCCGACGTACCAGATGCGCTCGGGACCTGGCGACATCAATTCGGCCTCGATCTCGTCGCGGTCGGTCGTCCTGGGATCGAAACCGTCGGCGCCGACTTCCAGACCGCGCAGCGCTTTCTGCAGCGATTCCTGCAAAGTGCGGCCCATCGCCATCACCTCGCCCACCGATTTCATCTGCGTGGTCAGGCGGTCGTCGGCCTGGGGGAATTTCTCGAAGGCGAAGCGCGGAATCTTGGTGACGACGTAATCGATCGACGGCTCGAACGACGCCGGGGTCGCACCGCCGGTGATGTCGTTCTGCAACTCGTCGAGCGTGTAGCCGACCGCGAGTTTGGCGGCGATCTTGGCGATCGGGAACCCGGTCGCCTTGGACGCCAGCGCCGACGAACGCGACACGCGCGGGTTCATCTCGATCACCACCATGCGGCCGTCGTCCGGATTGATCGAGAACTGCACGTTGGAACCGCCGGTATCGACGCCGATCTCGCGCAGCACTGCCAGGCTGGCGTCGCGCATGATCTGGTATTCCTTGTCGGTCAGCGTCTGTGCCGGTGCGACGGTGATCGAATCGCCGGTATGCACGCCCATGGGGTCGAAGTTCTCGATCGAGCAGACGATGATGCAGTTGTCCTTGCGGTCGCGCACCACTTCCATCTCGTACTCTTTCCAGCCGAGCAGCGATTCCTCGATCAGGAGTTCGTGCGTCGGCGAGGCTTCGAGGCCGCGCTCGCAGATGGCGACGAATTCGTCCTTGTTGTAGGCGATGCCGCCGCCCGAGCCGCCCATGGTGAACGAGGGCCGGATGATGGTCGGGAAGCCGAGCGCCGCCTGCACCTGCAGTGCCTCTTCCATGCTGTGCGCGATCGACGAGCGCGCCGAGCCGAGGCCGAGCCGGGTCATCGCGGCCTTGAATTTCTCGCGGTCCTCGGCCTTGTCGATGGCTTCCTTGGACGCGCCGATCATCTCGACGTCGTATTTCTCCAGTACGCCGTGCTTGGCCAGGTCGAGCGCGCAGTTGAGCGCGGTCTGCCCGCCCATGGTCGGCAGCAGCGCGTCGGGGCGCTCCTTGGCGATGATCTTTTCGACCACCTGCCAGGTGATGGGCTCGATGTAGGTGACGTCGGCCATGTCCGGATCGGTCATGATCGTCGCCGGATTGCTGTTGACGAGGATGACCTTGTAGCCTTCCTCGCGCAGCGCCTTGCACGCCTGTGCGCCGGAATAATCGAATTCGCACGCCTGGCCGATGACGATGGGGCCGGCGCCGATGATGAGGATACTTTGAAGATCGGTACGCTTGGGCATGATCAGGACGCAGCTTGGTGGTCAGTCATGAGCTGGATGAATCGGTCGAACAGGTAGCTCATGTCGTGCGGCCCCGGGCTGGCCTCCGGGTGCCCCTGGAAACTGAAGGCGGGCACGTCGGTGCGGGCGATACCCTGCAGCGAACCGTCGAACAGCGAGACATGCGTACTGCGCAGCATGGCCGGCAGCGTCGCCGGGTCCACCGCAAAGCCATGGTTCTGGCTGGTGATGGCGACGCGGCCGCTGTCGAGGTCCTTCACCGGATGGTTGGCGCCGTGGTGGCCGAATTTCATCTTGACGGTTTTGGCGCCGGAGGCCAGCGCAAGCAGCTGGTGGCCGAGGCAGATGCCGAACAGTGGAATCCTCGTTTCCAGCAATGCGCCGATGGCGCGGATCGCGTAGTCGCAGGGCTCCGGATCGCCGGGGCCGTTCGACAGGAAAATCCCGTCCGGCTTCAGCGCCAGCGCCTGCTCGGCGCTGGCGGTGGCCGGCAGCACGGTCAGCCTGCAGCCGCGTTCGGCCAGCATGCGCAGGATGTTGCGCTTGACGCCGTAATCGTAGGCAACGACGTGGAAGCGCGGCGCGGTCTGCTCGCCGTAGCCGCGGCCAAGTTTCCACTCGGTTTCCTTCCATTCGTAGCCTGCCGGCGCGGTCACCACCTTGGCGAGGTCCATGCCGGCCAGGCCCGGAAAGGCGCGCGCCGCTTCCAGCGCCTTCGCCTCGTCCACTGCGCCGGCCATGATGCAGCCGTTCTGTGCGCCTTTTTCGCGCAGGATGCGCGTCAGCCGGCGCGTGTCGATGTCGGCGATGGCGACGACGTTCTGGCTTTTCAGGTATTCCGGCAGCGACAGGTTGGCGCGGAAATTCGAATGCAGGCGCGGCACGTCGCGCACCACCAGACCGGCCGCGTGGATGCGCTCGGCTTCCACGTCTTCGGCGTTGACGCCGGTGTTGCCGATGTGCGGATAGGTCAGCGTGACGATCTGTCGCGAATACGAGGGGTCGGTCAGGATTTCCTGATACCCGGTCAGCGCGGTATTGAAGACCACCTCGCCCGTCGTCATGCCGCCGGCACCGATCGACAAGCCGCGAAACACCGAGCCGTCAGCAAGAACCAGGATGGCGGGTTGGGCAGATGACAAGGAAAACTCCGGAAAGCGGGTGACAAAATTCAGGCGAGCCGCTCGCGCGAACCCGCCTGAATTTGAATGCCGCGATTGTAGCCGATCCGGGGTTGTCCTTCAATGCTCGGAGCGGAGGGCGGCAGGACTTTCCACCGCCGGGCTCAGGGCTGGAGGTGATCCAGGCCGCCGTCCATGTCGAGTTCGGTCAGTTCGGTGAAACCGCCGATGCATGTGCCGTCCACCACGATCTGCGGCACGGTGCGTGCACCGTTGGTGACGACGACGAATTCCTTCATCGCCTCGCGGTCGAGGTCGATGCGCACTTCGTCGTAGGCGATGCCGCGCTTGTCGAGAAAGGCCTTGGCCTTGACGCAGATGGGGCAGGTGCCGGTACTGTAGACCTTGACGGCGTTCATGTCGGTTTCCTGTACGGGTGGTTATTTCAGATTCAGCACATCGCGCATGTCGTACAGGCCGGGGGCGCGGCCCTGCAGCCACTTGGCGGCGCGCAGGGCGCCCTGCGCGAAGGTGGCGCGACTGCTGGCCTTGTGCGTGAGCTCGACGCGTTCGCCGATGCCGGCGAACAGCAGCGTGTGGTCGCCGACGATGTCGCCGCCGCGCACGGTGGCGAAACCGATGGTCTTCGGATCGCGCTCGCCGGTCACGCCTTCGCGACCGTAGACCGCGCAACTCGCCAGATCGCGGTTGATCGCGCGCGCCACCGCCTGGCCCAGGCCCAGCGCGGTACCGGACGGCGCATCGACCTTGTGGCGATGATGGGCCTCGATGATCTCGATGTCGTAGCCGTCCTGCAGCACCTGCGCCGCGAGTTCGGCCAGCTTCATCAGGAGGTTCACGCCCACGCTCATGTTCGGCGCGAAGACGACGGGAATGCTGCCTGCCGCCTCGGCGATGCGCGCCTTGCCGGCCTCGTCGAAGCCCGTGGTGCCGATCACCAGCGGTACCTTGGCCGCGGCGCAGGCCTCCAGATAAGCAAACGTGGCCTCGGGTCGGGTGAAATCGATGAGGGCCTGCGCGCCGGCAAGCGCGGTCTGCGCATGATCCGTCACCCGCACGCCGCCGGCACCGCCCAGCGCCGCGTTGGCGTCCTGCCCTACCAGCGGGCTGCCCGCGCGGTCGATCGCGGCATGCAGCACGCAGTCGGCGTCGGCCGCGACGGATTCCAGCAAGGTGCGCCCCATGCGGCCGGACACGCCGGCCAGCGCGATCCTCACGCTCACGGCCGGACCCCGTGCAGGACGGACAGGACCTTTTCCTCGACGATCAGCCAGCGGCCGCCATGCTCGGCCAGGCGCACCTGCTTCACCACCGCATCGCGGTAGCTGTCGGAGCGGTAGAACTGATTGAACGTGACCGTCGCGCTGCCGTCATCGGCGCGCTCGACCGAGGGCGAATCGATTTTCAGTTCGATGTTCTTCGCCACCTCCAGAAGCAGGCGGCGGCGTTTTTCCCAGTCTGCTCGGCTGCCGCCACCCTGCGGAGTGAAATCCGCATCGTAGGCGGCAATGTACTTGTCGCCGTCGCGCGCAGCCCAGGCCTTCGCCCAGTCGTCCACTGCCTTCAGCACCGGATCGTCGCTGGGGGGCGCAGCCTGGGACGGCGCCGGGAACGGCGGAATGACGTCGGGCTGGATCCGCGTGACATCGGTTTCCGCCTGCAGGGCGGGCGCGGCGGGCGGCCGGGGATCGACGTAGGCAGGCAGGTTTTTCGGGCTTTCCAGCGGCAGAACGACCGTGCTTGCGGGCACCGCTCCGGGTTTGGCGGGCGCGTCGGGTTGGGCGGCGGCGGGTGCCGTCCGGGCCGCAGCCGCGGGAAGCTCGACCACGGCCGGGCGGGCGGGCGGCGGATTCACCGGCGCGGGCTGGGTGGCGACAGGTTCAGGCTGCGCGGCCTCGGTTTTGGGCGTAGGCGTAGGCACCGGTGCGGGCACCGGGGCGGCAGGCTCGACCAGCGGCGCCGGCGCAGTCGCGGCGGGTTCGGCATTCGGCGACTGGGCAGGCGGCGCCTGTACCGCGGGTTCCGGCAGATCGCCCTCAATGCGTGCCAGCGTATCGCCCTCGAAAAACAGCGTGATGCGCTTCTGTTCCGCCAGTTTGCCCGCCTTGTAGAGTACGTAGACGTAATCCCAGCGGTCCGTGCGGAAGGGATCGACGACGAGCGGCGTACCCAGCAGGAAGCGGACTTGCGAACGATTCAGCCCTGTCTTCAGGCGCGCGACGTTTTCCTGATCGAGCGCGTTGCCCTGTTGCACGTCGATGCGGTGCGGGCCGATTTTCACGGTCGAACAACCAGCGGCCAGGGCAAGGAACAGAACGGGGATCAGGTATCGACGCATGGCCCGGAAACCGATAGGGTTTAGACGGTTGAGAAAGCACGTATCATAACGTATTCGCGTTCCCGTTCCGGAGCCCCGCTTGAGCAATCCGTCCGACCTCAAGAGCATCGGCCTCAAGGCCACCCTGCCTCGCCTGAAGATCCTCGACCTGTTCGAGCAGAGCGACAAGCGCCACATGACGGCCGAAGAGGTGTACCGCCTGCTGTCCGACGAAGGCCAGGACATCGGGCTGGCGACCGTCTACCGGGTTCTGACGCAGTTCGAGCAGGCGGGCCTGCTGATGCGCCACCATTTCGACAGCGACAAGGCGGTGTTCGAACTCAATCATGGGGATCACCACGACCACCTGGTCTGCCTGCAATGCGGCAAGGTGGAGGAATTCTTCGACGCCGAGATCGAAAAGCGGCAACAGCGCATCGCCAAGGAACGCGGCTTCGCCATTCACGACCACTCCCTGCAGATCTACGCCGACTGCATCCGGGACAACTGCCCCAACCGCAAGCCGGGCGACGGGCGTCACCGCTCGTAAGGCGCCAGCGCCGCGCACAAACCCGCCACCCCCTCGATGAGGCGCGGCGTGGCCCGGTGCAGGCGATCCGCATCCACCCGCACGAAGGCATTGTTTTTGACCGCCGGCAGTCGCACGAACGACTGCCAGGCCCGCCGCATGTCGGGCGCATCACTGCCGCCGACGACCACCGCCGGCTGGCGGCGCAGCACGGCCTCGCGCGACACCACCGGCGCCACCGCGTGCAATTCGTGGAATACATTGCGCGCACCGCACACGCTCAGGGCCTCGTCGATCCAGTGCCTGCCGCCCACCGTCATCAGCGGGCGATCCCATATCTGATAGAACACCGGCGTCGGTTGCGCCCGCGCATAACGCTTCTTCAGCGCTTCCAGCCTGGCCAGGTAATCGCGCGCCGCGGCCTCGCCCACCGCGTCATGGCCGGTAGCCTTGCCGACCAGGCGCAGCAACCGTGCCACGTCGTCGAGCCGGCTCGCCTCGGTGCGCAGTACCGGCACGCCGAGTTGCGCGACGCCGTGGATGTCCGCCGCGCGGTTGCCGCCCACCCAGGCCAGAATCAGATCCGGCTTCAGTGCCAGGATGCGTTCGAACTGGATGCGGCTGTAGTCGCCCACCCGCGGCAATGCGCGCGCGGCTCCGGGATAATCGCTCGCGCTGTCCGCACCGACGATCTGGCTGCCCGCGCCCACGGCGTAGAGCAGTTCGGTGAGATGCGGGGTGAGCGAAACGATGCGTTGCGGCGGCCGCGCGAATTCCAGCGTCCGGCCGGCATCGTCGGTCAGCTTGATACCTGCCGCCTGCGCCGGCATCGCCAGCAGCAGGCACAGCCATGCCAGCGCAAGCCGGATCACGCTGCGATGCGCGAGCTGCCGTGGAAGATCAGGCTCGCGCGACCGGCGTCGAAGCGCAGCCGGGTGAGCGAGGCGCTCGCGACCTCGATGCGGTAGGCGTTCGCCAGCGGAATGTGCAGCGCCCACGCGAGCGCCATCCGCATCACCCCGGCGTGTCCGACCAGCAACAGGTGCTCGCCCGCGTTCGCCGCGATCAGCTCGTCGAGTGCCGTCGCCACCCGCGCGTGGAAAGCCTCCAGGGCTTCCGCGCCCGCCGGGCGGGCCGTGATCGGATCGGCCTTGAAGCGCGCCAGGCTGCCCGGCCAGGCCGACTCGATGTCGGCGGCGGCAAGCCCTTCCCATGCCCCGAATCCCACTTCCTTCAGCCGGTCGTCGAACGCGAGCGGCAACGCGTGGCGTTCGGCCAGCGATTCGGCGAAGGCACGGCAGCGCGACAGGGGCGACGACACGATGCACGTCCACGGCGCTGCGTCGCCCACCGCCGCCTGCATCTGCGCCCAGCCCTTTTCCGACAGCGGATCGTCGATCTGCCCGCGGTATTTGCGGCCGCCCACGGGTTCGCCGTGGCGCATCAGGTCCAGCGTGGTGATCATCCCAGCACGACCAGATTGTCGCGGTGGATCAACTCGGGTTCGTCCACGTATCCCAGTTCGGCCTCGATCGCGGACGACGGCTTGCCGGCGATCCGACGCGCTTCGCTGGCGCTGTAGTTCGTCAGCCCGCGTGCGATTTCGCGGCCCGACGCATCGACCACCGCGATCACCTCGCCGCGTTCGAATTCGCCGGTGACGCCTTTCACCCCCACCGGCAGCAGGCTCTTGCCGTCTTCGGTGAGCGCGTGTACCGCGCCGTCGTCGAGCACCAGCCCGCCACGCAGTTGCAGATGATCGGCCAGCCACTGCCGGCGCGCGGCAAGCGGCGCCTGACGCGCCACCAGCTGGCTGCCGATGGCCTCGCCCGCTGCCAGCCGCAGGAGCACGCGCTCTTCGCGGCCGCTGCAGATCACCGTGTGCGCGCCGCTGCGCGCGGCGCGCTTGGCGGCGAGGATTTTGGTCAGCATGCCGCCCGTCCCCACGCTGCTGCCCGCGCCGCCCGCCATGCGCTCCAGTTCCGGATCTCCCGCATGCGCGTCCGCCACCAGGGTGGCGTCGGGATGCTTGCGCGGATCGGCGGTGTAGAGACCGGGCTGGTCGGTGAGGATGATCAGGCAGTCGGCCTCGATGAGATTGGTCACCAGCGCGCCCAGCGTGTCGTTGTCGCCCAGGCGGATTTCGTCGGTGGCAACGGTGTCGTTCTCGTTGATGATCGGCACCACGCGCAATTCGAGCAGCGTGCGCAGGGTGGATCGCGCATTGAGATAGCGCGTGCGGTCGGCGAGGTCTTCGTGAGTGAGCAGCACCTGCGCCGCATGGAGAGCGTGCGTGCGGAAGATCGACTCGTAGGCCTGCACCAGGCCCATCTGCCCAACCGCGGCAGCGGCCTGCAGTTCGTTCACGGCCTTCGGCCGCTTCTTCCAGCCCAGCCGCGCGATGCCCTCGGCGATGGCGCCCGACGACACCAGCACCACTTCCCTGCCCTGCGCGGCCAGCGCGGCGATCTGCTCTGCCCAGCGCGACAGTGCCGCGTGGTCGAGGCCGCGTCCCTCCGCGGTGACCAGGCTGGAGCCGACCTTGACGACGATGCGCCGCGCCTGCCTGACGACCGACCCGTTCATCGCGCCCCCCGCCGGAGATTGCGCACCGCCTCCGCCGCACTCTGGACATTGATGCCGTCGGGACAGAAATGATCCTCGAACAGCGCCTTCTGGTAGGACAGCAGCGAACGCAACTTGATCGATTCCCAGCCGGCATTGCGCGCCTTCGACCAGGTGCCGTCCGGATGGCCGTAGGCGTACAGGCGACGCTCGGCCGATTCACAGCGCAGTCCCTCGAACGACACGTTCTTCGCACCCCCCGCCGCCTCGATCACCACCGTGTAGCGCACGACCTTGTCGGTGCCGACGCTGATCGACCCCGCATCGATGAAGAACTTGTTGCGCGTCGCGGACGACACGTTGAACGGAATCAGGTTCTCGGCCTTGGGATACGGCGGCAATTGCGCGGCGACTTCGACCCAGGGTTTGTCCTCTTCGAACTCGCGCTCGGAATCGATCCACGCAGCCTGCGCAAGGGCCGGCAGGCACAGCAGCAAAACGGGCAGGATTTTCATGCCCGGCATTGTAGGGGTTCGGTTGCGGGCTGGCTATTCCAGTGCTTCAGCGCACGTACATGTAATCGCGCCTGAACGGATAATTCGGCTGCCGCCCATCCACAGCCTTGCCGGCCAGCACCTGCCACAGTTCCATCCAGCCGCGTTCGAAGGCATGGGCGGAGCCGGCCATGTAGATGCGCCAGATGCGGTATTTCTCCTCACCGATGAGTTCGACTGCACGCGCCGCCTGGGCTTCGAGCCGGGTGACCCAATGCCACAGAGTAGTGGCGTAGTGCGGGCGCAGGTTTTCGGCGTCCAGGCATTCGAACCCGCCGGCGGTGGCGGCGCCAAGCACTTCGGAAACGTGCACCAGTTCGCCGCCGGGGAAGACGTAGTCGTCGACGAATTTTGAAATGCCGCCGCCGAGGCCGCGCGAATCCAGCGCGGCGGCGGTGATGCCGTGGTTGAGCACCATCCCGCCGGGCTTGAGCAGGCTGTGGATCTTGGCGAAGTAGGCCTCCAGGTTGCCGCGCCCGACGTGCTCGAACATGCCGACGCTGGCGATCTTGTCGTAGCCGCCGGCTTCGGGCACGTCGCGGTAGTCCATCCGCCGCACCTCGACCTGTTTCTCCAGGCCGAGTTCGCGCACGCGCGCGCTGGCGTGGGCATGCTGATCCTCGGAAAGCGTGATGCCAACCGCGTTCACGCCGTAATGCCGCGCGGCGTGCAGGATGAGCCCGCCCCAGCCGCAGCCGATGTCGAGCAGGCGCTCGCCCGGCTTCAGCGCGAGCTTGTGGCAGATGTGGTCGAGCTTGGCGCGCTGGGCTGCGTCGAGCGTCATGTCGGGGTCGCGGAAGTACGCGCAGGAATACACACGCTCGGCGTCCAGCCACAGGCCGTAGAAATCGTTGGAAACGTCGTAGTGATACTGGATGTTCTTGCGGTCGCGGCTGCGCGTGTGGCGCCACCACTTCCAGCCGGCAGTGCCCTTGTCCGGCTTGCAGGCGTCCGCGTCACACAGCCTGTTGCCCAGCGCGAGGATGTCGCGGATGTCGCCGTCCAGGTCGAGCGCGCCCTGCACGTAGGCCCGAGCGAGCGAGCCGAGGCTGGGGACAGCCAGCGCCTTGAGACTGGCCGGGGATTTGAGGCGCATGCGCACCCTGGCATGCGTCACCGGCACGCCCACCAACTCGCCATTCCACATCTCGACGGCAAGCGGCAGGCTGCCGGCTTCGATCCGGCGTTGCACCTGATTGATCAGCACGCGATCCAGCATGACGATGTCCTCCGTGCGGGCGGGCGCGCCGCATTCGGGGCGCCCGCGATTGCGCCACCTCCGGTTCAGGCCAGGTCGACGACCAGTGCGGTGCGAATGTTGTCGGCCAGGGTGATCGACGGCACAGTGTACGCCGGGTGATCGACGCCGATGCGGATCGGGCTGCCGGCCTTGGCGGCGGCGATCGAGGTCGGGTCGAGTTCGAAGCGCAGGAAGTGCACCGACGAGGTCTTTTCCTCGTTCTCCCGCTCCAGGTCCTCGTCGGCGATGGCATAGACCCTGGGCTGCTCGGCCACCTGCATCCAGACCTTGTCTTCCACGCCCTTCAGCTTGCCGAGTTCGACCTTGCGCACGTCGGGATCGGGGTACTCGATCATCATCGTCGCCTTCCAGTTGGTGCCGTCCGGCACCAGCGGATTGTAGGCGTCGAGCTCGTCCTGGATGCCGGAATCCTCGAAGGTGCGTTCGGCGCGCAGCATTTCCTGGATCTGGTAGCGCATCGTCTTCTCATCCTCGAAATGCAGGCTGATATGCTCGCCCAGCATGACGAAACGGTTCTTCTTGTGCGCGATGATCTCGGCGCGGAAGGATGCGCGAATCCGGGAATAGCTTTCCAGGGTCATCAGGCTTTCGCGGGTGATGTATGACATGAAGTTTCTCCTCTCTCGGTTCGGAATTACAGGCCGTAGGCGATGCGCAGCAGCGTGATCGGATGCTGTTTCTCGGCGGTGGCGCCCTCCCCCATGCCCTGCAGGATATGGCGCGCGGCGATCGCGCAATCGGAACTCACGTAGTTCGGCCGCGGCTCGGCCATCTGGCGGAACACGGGCTTGCCGATCTTCATCGACTTGTCGAAGTATTCGGTCTTCACGCCCCAGGTGCCGTCGTGGCCCGAGCAGCGCTCGACCATGGTGACGTCGGCACCGGCAAGCTGCAGCGCATCGCGCGTCTTGTTGCCGATGTTCTGCACGCGCTGGTGACACGGCACGTGGTAGGCGACCTTGCCGAGCGGCGCCTTGAAATCGGCCTTCAGCAGACCGTCGACGTTGCGCGCCATCAGGTATTCGAACGGATCCCACATCGCCTCCTTCACCGCCTGCACGTCGGCGTCGTTCGGGAACATGAGCGGGAGTTCCTGCTTGTACATCAGCGTGCATGAAGGCACGGCGGTGAGGATCGCGTAGCCCTCGCGCGCGAGCTTCGCCAGATGCGGAATGTTGGTTTCCTTCAGCTTCTGCACGGCGTCCAGGTCGCCCAGCTCAAGCTTGGGCATGCCGCAGCAGGCTTCCTTGTCGACCAGCACGGCGGGGATTTCGTTGTGCGCCAGGATCTTCAGCAGGTCGTGGCCGATGCCGGGCTCGTTGTAGTTCACGTAGCAGGTGGCGTAGATCGCCACCTTGCCGGGCGTCTTCTCGCCGGCCCTGGCCGGGAAATCGCCATTGGGCTTCGCGGTGGAACGGAATTTCGCGCTGTCGTACTCGGGCAGGACGCGGTCGGGATGGATGCGCAACACGCTGTCCACCATCTTGCGGATGGGCTTGCTCTTGAGGGAGGCATTGACCGCCTGCACGACGACGGGAATCGAGGCGAGCTTGCCCATCGCGTCGGTGCTCGACAGGAGCTTGTCGCGGAAGTTCGTCCCGCCCTTCTTGAATTTGATGGCCTTGGCGCGCAGCATGGTGTGCGGGAAATCGAGGTTCCACGGATGCGGCGGCACGTAGGGGCACTTGGTCATGTAGCAGAGGTCGCACAGGTAGCACTCGTCGACGACTTTCCAGTAGTCGGGTTTGGCCACGCCGTCGACCTCCATCGTCTCGGATTCGTCGATCAGATCGAACAGCGTCGGGAACGCGGTGCATAGCGACACGCAGCGGCGGCAGCCGTGGCAGATGTCGTAGATGCGCTCAAGCTCGTGCATGAGCTTGTCTTCGTTGTAGAAATCCGGGTTTTTCCAGTCCAGCGGGTGCCGGGTGGGGGCTTCGAGGCTGCCTTCGCGCGTGCTCATGCGAACTCCATTTAGACTTGGTATAAATTCAACAGCAGATTCAAAAAAAGCGGGCCGTCGCCGACCCGCTTCTCAGCATAGACCGAATTACGCGCCCAGGCTGTCCAGGGTTTTCTGGAACTTGTTGGCGTGCGAACGCTCGGCCTTGGCCAGGGTTTCGAACCAGTCGGCGATCTCGTCGAAGCCTTCGGAACGCGCATCCTTGGCCATGCCCGGGTACATGTCGGTGTACTCGTGGGTTTCGCCGGCAATCGCGGTCTTCAGGTTGTCGGCGGTGGGGCCGAAGGCCATGCCGGTGGCGGGGTCGCCGCACTTTTCCAGATATTCGAGGTGGCCGTGGGCATGGCCGGTTTCGCCTTCTGCGGTCGAACGGAATACGGCGGCAACGTCGTTGTAGCCTTCCACGTCAGCCTTGGCTGCGAAGTAGAGGTAGCGGCGGTTGGCCTGCGATTCGCCGGCGAAGGCGGCTTTCAGATGGTCTTCGGTTTTCGAGCCTTTCAGTTGCATTACCTGATCTCCTTTGTGTGCATGGAACGCCTTGCGGCATGGAAATTTTCACCCTTCCGGACGGGCCGAAATAATGGATGAAATCCGGTTTTTAGACTAAGTCTAATACCTGAACGAAGATTAAACCCGACCTCATGACGCTGTCAACCACCTCAAGCCAAATCTCATGGGAAGCGCGCCAGAAGCTTGCCGCAGCGCGGCCTGACCCGCTCCAGGCCCTGTCGTGGCAAGGGGTATCCCGCCAAACGACTGGCTTGCGGTTACACTTCGAAACGCTGCTAACGGAGGCCAGCCATGACCACAAAAACCGACGCCGAATGGCGCGCTGAACTGACGCCGGACCAATATCGCATTCTGCGGGAAAAAGGCACCGAACGCGCCTTCACCGGCCAGTACTGGGATCACCACGAACGCGGCGAGTACCGTTGCGCTGCCTGCGGCGAACCCTTGTTCTCGTCCGCCACCAAGTTCGATTCCGGCACCGGCTGGCCCAGCTTCTACCAGGCGCTCAAGCCCGACGCGGTCACCGAGAACAGCGACACCAGCCACGGCATGGTCCGCACCGAAGCCTTGTGCAGGAAATGCGGTTCGCATCTGGGTCACGTGTTCCCGGACGGTCCCGCCCCCACCGGCCTGCGCTACTGCATCAATTCCGCCTCGCTGGCCTTCGCCCAGGACAAAGAACAGGACTAAGCCTTGCAGATTTTCGACGCACGCGTGACGGCACTCGTCGCCGCCACCCCCAGCATACGTGTCCTGCGCCTCGCGATCGACGACCCTGCTTTCCGCTACCTGCCGGGCCAATGGGTCGATCTCGGCGTGGACATTGACGGCACGCCCTACGCCAGCGGCTACTCCATCACAACCTCGCCCGTGCATGCCGGCGAGATCGAGCTGGCCATCAAGGCCAGTTCGAAACATCCGGTGGCGCGCTGGGTGCATGCGCGCGCGCAAGTCGGCGATGTCGTGCGCGTTTCGCAGGGCCAGGGCCCCTTCGTCTACCTGCCGGAAATGAGCGACAACCTCGTGCTGATCGGCGGCGGCGTGGGCGTCACACCGCTCCTGTCCATCTTCCGCCACGTGCGCGATGCCGGCCTGCCGACGCGTACGCACCTGCTCTACAGCGTGTCGAACAGCTGCGAGATATTGTTCCGGGACGAACTCGAAGCCGCCGTAAAGACGCATCCCAATCTTCACGTGAGCCTCACCGTCACCCAGCCCGACCCTGCCTGGCGCGGCCTCACCGGGCGCATCGACCCGGTCAAGCTCCACGCGCTCGACGTGCCCGACGACACGCTCTACTACCTGTGCGGTCCCAAGGGCATGGTCGAGGACATGAGCACGCTCCTGCACGACCTGGGGGTGCCGATGAACCGCGTCATTTTCGAGAAATGGTGGTAGCGCTTTTCGACTATTAACCCGCTGTGGCGCGCCATGTAAGGTTAGGAATCCGTCAAACTTTTCCACTGACAAACATCAGGAGACCCCCATGCGACTCGTTCCCCTGCTCGCCGCATTCGCTTTCTGCACGTCCGCGCTCGCCGGCCCCAAGGACGTCGTGCGCACCTATCCCGCACAGAAAGTCGCCGCCGACATCTACGTCATCCATGGCCCGCAGGGCGTACCCTCGGTCAAAAACCAGAGCTTCATGAACAACCCCTCCTGGGTGATCACCCAGGACGGCGTGGTCGTGATCGACCCGGGTTCCAGCGTGCAGGTCGGCCGCATGGTCGTGGCGCAACTGAAGAAAACCACCAAGCTGCCGGTCACGCATGTTTTCAACACCCACGTCCACGGCGACCACTGGCTGGGCAATCAGGCGATGCTGGAAGCGTGGCCCAAGGCCACGCTCATCGGGCATCCCGACATGATCAGAAAGGCGCATGAGGGCGCCGACGCCTTCTGGATCCAGCTGATGTCCGACATGACCAAGGGCTACACCAACGGCACCCGCGCGGAGATTCCCAAGGTGGAGGCCGCCGACGGCCAGGAATTCAGGATCGGCGGCAAGACCTTCCGCATCCATTCCTCCACCGACGCCCACAGCAAGACCGACCTGATGATCGAACTGGTCGAGGACCGCATCCTGTTCACCGGCGACAACGTGTTGAGCCATCAGGTGATGAACCTGCGCGACGGCACGTTCAAGGGCGTGATGAAGGCCACGGATCGCGCGCTCGCCATCAATGCGAAGACCTACATCCCCGGCCACGGCAAGACCGGCGACCGCAAGCTGGTGGAAGACCAGAAGATCTGGTTCGCCACCCTGATGTCGGAGGTGCGCCGCATGTACGACGAAGGCAAGAGCGACTACGAAATGAAGCCCGTGATCGCCGAGAAGCTCAAGGCCTACCGCAACTGGCCCGAATGGGATCCCAACCTGGGCCAGCAGATCAGTCTGGCAATCCTGGAAATCGAGCAGGAATGATCAGTCGCCAAGCCGGGTGACGCTCGCCACCCGGCCCAGCTGCCATTCGCCGTCGAGGTTCACCCACTCGACACGCTCACCGAGCATGCGTACGACCGCCGGGCGGCGGTTGTCGCCGGTGTCGGAGAACTCGAAACGGTAGTCGCGCAGGAAGACCAGCTGGCCGTTGCCGTTGCGCGCGAAGCGGGTACGGGAGAGCGCCACGCTGTCGTCGAGAAACTGTACGCCGGCATCGGCACAGGCGCGGCGACCGACGGCCACAGCCTGCTCGCGCACGTGCATGCCGGCGTACCAGTACCACGCGACGGCACCCGCCAGAACCAGCAGGACGATTTCCCCGCTCACTGGCCGGCGGTTTCAGGCTTGGGCGGACTGCGGAACAGGGCTGCCACCTGCTTCTTCGGCGTGGAACGCACCGGTGCCGGCGCAGTCACCGAGGACGGCAAATCGCTCGCCACGTAGGGCGTGTCGAACAGCGCATCGCGCGACGCGGCAGGTCGTCCTCGCGGCGCACGATCGGGACGTTCGCCACGCGGCGCGCCGCGTTCGGACTGGCGCGGCGCCCGCGACTCGTAGGCCGGAACGTCGGCGGCGCCGGGCTCGAAGCCCGGCACCATCACCGCTTCGATCGGGGTGCCGATGAGTTTCTCGATGTCCTTGAGATAGCGCGTCTCCGATTCGCTCACCAGCGAGATCGCCTCGCCCAGGGCGCCGGCGCGTCCGGTGCGGCCGATGCGGTGCACGTAGTCCTCGGCGTTGTGCGGCAGATCGTAGTTCACCACGAAGGGCAGTGCCTCGATGTCGAGGCCGCGCGCGGCGACGTCGGTGGCAACCAGCACGCGGATGCCGCCGGCCTTGAAGGCGTCGAGCGCCTTGATGCGTTCCTGCTGGGTCTTGTCGCCGTGGATCGCATCGGCGTGCAGGCCGAGCTTGTTGAGCTCGTTGGCAAGCCGGTTGCAGCCCAGTTTCGTTCCGGTGAACACCAGAACCTGGCTCAGATCGCGGTGCTTGATCAGATGCGCCAGCAGTTGACGCTTGCGCTCGTGATGCACCGGATGCACCACCTGCGTCACCGTCACCGCTGTGGTGTTGCGCGCGACTTCGATGAAGGTCGGGTTGTTGAGAATGCTGTCGGCGAGCTTGCGGATTTCCTCCGGGAAGGTGGCCGAGAACATCATGTTCACCCGCTGCGCCGGCAACAGCGCGACGATGCGCTTGAGATCGGGCATGAAGCCCATGTCCAGCATGCGGTCGGCCTCGTCGAGCACCAGGGTGTTGACCTGGCCGAGCGACAGCGTCTTGTTCTGCACGTGATCGAGCAGGCGGCCGGGCGTGGCGACGAGGATTTCCACGCCGGTCTTCAGGATGGGAATCTGAGTGTTGATGTTGACGCCGCCGTACACCACCAGCGAGCGCAGCGGCACGTGCTTGCAGTAGGCGTTGATGCTTTCCTCGACCTGGATCGCGAGTTCGCGCGTGGGCGTGAGGATGAGCGCGCGGATCGGATGCTTGGCCGGCGAAGTGCTGGTGTTGGCATGCGGCAGCAGGCGCTGGATCAGCGGCAGCGCGAACGCGGCGGTCTTGCCGGTGCCGGTCTGCGCCGCGCCGAGGATGTCGCCGCCGTGCAGCGCGAGCGGGATGACCTGCTCCTGGATCGGCGTGGGGGTTGCGTAGCCCATGTCGTCGAGGGCCCGCAGGATGTCGGGCGCAAGTCCCAGTTCAGCAAAAGTCGTCAATGTCCGTCCAGTTAAAGTGTGATCCAGTCGAAACCCGTCGTCTGGCACGCCACGCGCACCTCGTCCGGTGCGCAATCCAGTACCCCGGCAAGCGCGGCCCGCGCCAGTACCGGCGTGTTGTTCTTCTTCGACACGTGCGCCGCCATCACGCATTGCAGCCGGTCGTGCTTCACCCTGTCCAGCAGGCCGGCCGCCTGGCCGTTTTCCAGGTGGCCGAAGCGCCCGCCGACGCGCCGCTTGAGGCTCGCCGGATACGGTCCGTTTTCCAGCATCGCCGCGTCGTGGTTGCATTCCAGCACCAGGGCATCGACCCCGGCCAGCATGGCCTCGATGTGCGGCGTCGAACAGCCCGTATCGGTCAGTACGCCCAGCCTGCGGGCGCCGTCGCCGAACACGAACTGCACCGGCTCGCGCGCGTCGTGCGGCACCGGGAAGGGCTGGATTTCCAGCGCGTCCACCGCGAATGCCGCGTGGCTGTCGATGATGCGCACCGCTGCACCGTCGAGATCCTGCGCCATCGCCAGCGTGCCCGACGTCAGCCACACCGGCAGCCCGTACTTGCGCGCCAGGCGCCCCACCCCGCCGATGTGGTCGCTGTGCTCGTGGGTCACCACGATGCCGGCCAGATCGGTCGCCTGCAGCCCCAGCCGCGCCAGCCGCGCGATGCAATCCGCCAGTCCGAATCCGCAATCCAGCAATACGCGCGTGGCATCGGCTTCGACGACCAGGCCGTTGCCCTCGCTGCCGCTGCCGAGACTGGCAAATCGCATGACGACGACGTTACTTCAATTCCTTGTACAGCAGGTTGACGATGCGGTTCTGGGTGCCGGCGTCGGCCGCCTTGCCGTCGGTGCCGCTCACCGTGACGCGGCTCTTGTCGCCGGTTTCGGCAACGACGATCTGCAACTGCGGCGAAGTCTGCGGTTTCTTGCTGCGCCAGAAGGCAAGCTTGGCGAACATGCCTTCGTCGCGCTTGCTGCCGTTGTCGATGTCGGGATCGATGTAACGCACGTAGTACACGCCCTTCGAGCGGTCGCGATCCTCCACCGCGAAGCCTACGCGGTCGAGCGCGAGGCCGACGCGGCGCCAGGCGCGGTCGAAGCCTTCGTCCATCTCCAGCGCGTGCGCATCGCCGTCCTTGACGATGCGGGCCTGTTCCGTCGCCTGCGGATTCGCGATCAGCTTGTCGGCACGCGCCGCCTCGACACCGAAGCGCAGCATCAGGCGACGCAGCATTTCCGCCTCGAGTTCGGGATCGGCCGGGCGCGGCTGCCACACCGTCTTGTCCTTGCCCTCGGTGGCATAGACTTCCATCATGCCGCGGTGGCTGATGTAGATCTCGGTGCCATCCTTGCCCTGCTCGATGCGGGTGCGGAACTTGTCGCGCTCGGGCGTGGAATACAGGCCGTCGATCACCTTGCCGAGCGAGCGGCGGATGATGTCCTGCGGAATGTTGGCGCGGTTTTCCGCCCAGTCGGTTTCGATCACGCCGGTTTCGGGCGATTCCTGGTTGATGATGAAACCGTTTTCCTGCCAGAAATCCTTGATTACCGGCCACACCTGCTGCGGCGTCGCCTGCACCACCAGCCAGCGCTGCGAACCGGCACGCTCGATGCGCGCCTTGTCCTCGGTGGGCAGTAGGGTCTGCGTGCCGGCGGGCACGATCTTGCGCTCCTTGTTGTAGGCGGACAGCGTGGCCGTACCGTTGCCTTGGGCATCGGGAATCGCGTAGCGGTTGTCGGCCGCCGGCGCGACGAGGTCGGGCGGCAATTCCAGCGTCGGCGCTTTCTGCGCCGACTTGTAGTCGATCTTCTTGGATTCGATGATGCCGCAGCCCGAGGCGGCAAGCGTGACGGCGACAAGCAGGGGCAGGTAACGCATGGGTATCCTTTACATCAGGCCCGCGTGGCGCATCGCCTCGCGCAGGGTTTCGTGGTGTGCGGCCGACAGCGGCGTCAGCGGCAGGCGCAGCCCGGCAGGCATCAACCCCAGTTGGGAGACCGCCCACTTGACCGGAATCGGATTCGCCTCGACAAAGAGCTTGCTGTGCAGCGGAAGCAGCTTGTTGTTGATTTCGCGACCCAGCGCGAGGTTCCCGGCAAACGCGGCTTCGCACATCTGGTGCATGAGCCTGGGGGCGACGTTGGCGGTGACCGAAATCACGCCGTGCCCGCCCAGCAGCATGAACGGCAGCGCCGAGGCATCGTCGCCGCTGTAGAGCGCGAAGTCCTTCGGCGCGCGGCGCAGCAGGTCGGACGCGCGCTCCATGTTGCCGGTGGCGTCCTTCAGGCCGACGATGCCCGGCACCTGCGCCAGTCGCAGCGCGGTGTCGTTCGCCAGATCGGCGACGGTGCGGCCCGGCACGTTGTAGAGCATCAGCGGCAGATCGACCGACTCGGCGATCTTCCTGTAGTGCTGATAGAGGCCTTCCTGCGTCGGCTTGTTGTAGTACGGCACCACCGACAGGCCGGCCGCGGCGCCGGCGGACTTCGCGCATTCGGTGAGCTCGATCGCCTCGCTGGTGGAGTTGGCGCCGGTGCCGGCGATGACCGGCACGCGGCCCGCCGCCTGTTCCACCGTGGTGCGGATCAACCGGCAGTGCTCGTCGTAATCGACGGTCGGCGATTCGCCGGTGGTGCCGACGATGACGATGCCGTCCGTGCCCTCGGCGATGTGCCAGTCGACCAGGCGGCGCAGCGCGGCAAGGTCGAGCGCGCCGTCTTCCGACATGGGGGTGACAATCGCAACCAGGCTGCCCCTGGTCATTTTCATTTCCGACATGGTATTTCCGCAGTGCGCCGTCTTGGCTGAATGACGATAAATCGCGCTATTTTAATCTATCTGGCGACCAACGCGCCGAGCCAGCCCGTCAATTGTTCCAGCGCCGCACCCGTGCCACGCGCGATCCACGGTGCCGCGGCGATCCAGGCCGCCATCAGGCCGAGCGCGGCCAGCCCCAGTCCCGCGGAAAATATGTCCAGCCCCGGCGTCGTGCGTGCCACGATGCCGAGCGTGAGCTGGATCAGCAGCGCCAGCGCCAGCAGCGGCAGCGCAAGCTGCGCGCCGGTCGCGAACAGCCAGCCCGCGGATTCCGCCAGCGCGCGCAGATTGTCCGGCGTGGGCAGCATCGCCACCGGCATGGCGGCGAAGCTGTCGCGCAGCGCCGAGACGACCAGCAGGTGCCCGCCCGCACCGAGAAAGGCCAGCGCCGCCAGCCAGCCAGCCAGCGCGCGCCAGGGCGCGTCGGCCGCCTCGGCCTGCGCGTCCGTGAGCGCGAGCAGTCCGCCGGTCGCGGTGTGCCCCGTCCACTGCAGAACGGCCTGCGCCAGCGCGAACACCCCCCACACGCACAAGGCCAGCGCCGCGCCCCAGGCAGCTTCCAGAAGCAGCGCCGGCAGCGTTGCCCCGCCCAGCGTCGGCGTCGCCGACAGGGCAAGTCCGGGGGCGAGCACGGCCGCAAGTGCGGCAGCCAGCCCCAGACGCAGATACAGCGGCAGGCGCCCGGCCAGGGGATCGAACGCCGTCCAGCCGGCGAGCCGGGCAAACGCGAACAGCCACGACAGGAGGCTTGCCTCGGTAAGCGGCATCACTCGATCAGGGTCGGGAAGTCGGTGAGCAGCGTGCGCGCGAAATCGACCAGCTGTCCGCCCATCCAGCCGCCCAGCGCGGCCAGCACGATCAGCATCACGATCAGCTTGGGCACGAAGGACAGCGTCGGTTCGAGGATCTGGGTGGCGGCCTGGAACAGGCTGATGGCGAACGCCACGGCCAGCCCTGCCAGCAGCACGGGCGCCGCGATCGTAAGCGTCAGCCAGAGCGCGTCGCGGGCGAGGTCTTCCATCAGAAACTGGCGATGAGCGAACCGACCAGCAAATGCCAGCCGTCCACCGCGACGAACAACAACAGTTTGAGCGGCAGCGACACCAGCTGCGGCGGCAGCATGATCATGCCGAGCGCGGTCAGCACCGCCGCGACGACCAGGTCGATCACCAGGAAGGGCAGGATGACCATGAAGCCGATCTGGAACGCGGTCTTCAGTTCGCTGGTGAGAAAGGCCGGCGCCAGCGCGGCAAGCGGCACGGTGTCCGCACGCCTGGCATCGACGGTCTTGTCGCCTTCGGTGAAGAGCGCCAGGTCCTCGGCGCGCGTCTGCCGCAGCATGAAGGTCTTCAGCGGCGCCGCCGCCCTCGCCGCCGCATCGTTGAAGCTCATCGCTCCCGCGAGATAGGGCTGGTAGGCCTCGGCGTCGATGGTCTTCAGCGCGGGCGACATCACGAATATCGTCAACAGCAGGGCCAGGCCGGTGAGCACCAGGTTCGGCGGCGTCTGCTGGTTGCCCAGTCCCTGCCGCAGCAGGAACAGCACCACCGCGATGCGCGCGAACGCGGTGAACGCCAGCAGTAAGCCCGGCAGAAACGGAAACAGCAGCAGCCAGGGCAGGCTCGCGCCGGGCACGCCGATCACCTGCCCGCCTGCGCCCGGGCTCACTGCCAGCAGCGGCACGGTGGGTTCCGCACCCAGCGCCGGCCACGCCAGCAGGCCCAGCAGGAGCGCGAACAGCCCTCTCATCGCGGGTCGGTCTCCGTTCCCGCCGGCCTGGGCAGCGTATGCAGCAGGCGCACGTTGCCGCCGCCCACGCCCAGCAGCAGCCAGGTATCGGCGACCTCCACCACCACCACCCGTTCGCGCGCACCGACCGCCGTCGTGCCCACCACTTTCACCGCGCCCTGCGCCGCCATGCCCGGCAGGTAGCGGCGCGCCGCCCAGGCCAGCGCGACGAAACCGCCGAGGATCAGCGCCAGACTCAGGAGCACGGTCAGCAGGCTCGACGCGGCGTCCGTTGCAGCCCAGGCCGGCAGCGGCACCAGCAAGGCAATTCCCCACGCTTTCGAATTCATCTCGTGATCGTCTCCCGCGCCCAGCGCGTCATGTCCTGCGAGGCGGCGGGCAAGGCCAGCGCCAGCCGCGCCGCGCCGCCCTCCGCGATCAATTGCCAGGCCAGCGCGGCAGGCACATCGCCCGGCCGGTCGAGCCAGCGCTCCGCCAGCACCGCATCCAGGGTCAGCTGCAAGCCGCACGGCACGAAGGGCGCATCGCCGCGCGCAATCCGGCCGCCCAGACGACGCGCGAGCCACAGCGCGGACAGCGCACCGTCGATCTGCCAGACGGGGGCCGCCGTGTCCGCGCCGGCTCCCGCCACGCCTGCCGCCAGCCTCACCGGCAGCCGCAGGCGCGCAGACAGCGTGGCGGCGAGCGCGCCGGTCAGGCGCGCTGCAAAATCGTCCGCATCCTGCGAGGGCGCCGACAGGAAGGCGATTTCCTCGGCGCTGAGTGCGGCCAGTCCCGTTTCCGTCGCACGCATCAGCGTCGCCGTCCCGCATCGCCATGATGGAGCAGCTCCACCAGTTCATCGTGCTGGCGCTGCTCGCTCCGTCGCTGCACGATCGCAATCTGCTCGCGATGGCGCGTCTCCAGCAGGCGCAGCGCCTTCACGCGCTGTTCCTCGGCAAGCCACTCGGCGAGCCGGGCCTGCCACGCACCATGGGCGGCGTCGACGGCATCGCGCGCGGCCTGCATTTCGTCGGCCTGTGCGTGCCGCATGCGGTCGGCCTCGCGCAGCTGCCCGGCCGGGACGCCGCCGCGCAGATCCATGGCCAGCAGCGCGATGTGCGCATCGCGCAGGGCTGCGAGCTGCACTTCGCGGCCGCGCGCGCGCAGCCACACGCCGTGCGCCTGCTTGACCGCGCGCGAGAGCGTTTCGCTGCGCCGTTCGGCGAGCTGCAGCACCCGGGCCAGCGCAAACGGCTTCATTCGAGCACCCCTGCGAGCCTGTCGCGCGCTTCGTCGAGCGTGGTGCGCTCGCGCATGCCCTGCATCAGGTAGCTCTGCATGCGCGGGTACAGGCGCACGCCTTCGTCCAGCACCAGATCCGCACCGGGCACGTAGGCGCCGACGGCGAGCAGGTCGCGGCTGCGCATGTAGCGCGAATACAGGTACTTGAAACGGCGGGTCCGTTCCAGCTGATCGTCGCTCAGCAAGTCGGGCTGGGCCCGGCTGATCGAGGCCTCGACGTCGATGGCCGGATAGTGCCCGGCGTCGGCGAGGTCGCGCGAGAGCACGATGTGGCCGTCGAGGATCGCGCGCGCGGCATCGGCGATGGGGTCCTGCTGGTCGTCGCCTTCCATCAGCACGGTGAAGAAGGCGGTGATCGAGCCGCTGCCGCTGCGCCCGTTGCCGGCGCGCTCGGCGAGTTGCGGCAGCTTGGCGAACACCGAAGGCGGATAGCCCTTGGTCGCCGGCGGCTCGCCGATGGCCAGCGCCACCTCGCGCTGCGCCATCGCATATCTTGTGAGCGAATCCATGATCAGCAGCACGTGCCTGCCCTGGTCGCGGAAGTATTCGGCGATCGACATCGCGTACGCCGCGCCGTTGAGCCGCATCAGCGGCGGGTGGTCGGCCGGCGCCGCCACCACCACGGCGCGCGCCATGCCCTCGCTGCCGAGGATGCGGTCGATGAATTCCTTCACCTCGCGGCCGCGTTCGCCGATCAGTCCCACCACCACCACGTCGGCTTCGGTGAAGCGCGCCATCATGCCGAGCAGGATGCTCTTGCCGACACCGCTGCCGGCGAACAGGCCGAGCCGCTGCCCGCGCCCTACTGTCAGCAAACCGTTGATCGCGCGCACGCCGACGTCGAGCGTCTGGCGGATCGGCGCGCGTTCGAGCGGGTTGATCGGCCGGCTGTAGAGCGGCACGCGGCGTTCCAGAGAGATCGACCCCATGCCGTCGAGCGGCCGTCCGGCGCCGTCGAGCACGCGGCCCAGCAGGCTGTCGCCCACCGGTACCTGGCGCACGCGGTCCTGCGCGCGGCGACGCGGAATATAGCGCATGCCCAGGCGCGGCGGCTGCGCCGCCAGCGGATTGTCGGGCACCACGCGCGCGCCCGGCATCACGCCGTAGATGTCGGTGGCCGGCATGATGAACAACCGGTCGCCGGCGAAACCGGCGACTTCCGCCTCGATGCTCTGGCCGCCGGGAATCTGGATGTGGCACTGGCTGCCCACCGGCAGCCGCAGGCCCACCGCCTCCATCACCAGCCCGGACACGCGGGTGAGCCGGCCGCTGGTCGCGATCGGCGTCGCCCAGCTGACCGCACGCCGGCAGTCGGCGAGGTATTCGCGCAGACGGACGGTGCGGTCATGCATGCGGCACGCTCATTCCAGCCAGTTGAGATTGGAGCCGAGCACCTGCACCACCTGCCGCCAGCGCGCCGGCAGCGTGGCGTCGAGGTCGCCCTGCGAGGTTTCGATGAGGCAGCCGCCACGCACGATGCGCACGTCCTCGACGATGCGCAGCCGCGTCTTGTCGAGTATCTGGTCGAGGTGCGGCCGCACCAGCACGGCGTCGTCCGGATTCAACAGCAGGCGCGCCTCGCGGCTGGTCTCCGCCATCTGCTTCAATGCCATGTTGACCACGTCGAGCACGCGTTCCGGCCGCGCGGCGAGTTCGCCGGCGACGACCTGGCGCGCCACGTCGAGCGCGAGTTCCAGCACCATGTCGGCGAGGCGGAAGTCGAGATTGTCGAGCGTGGCGGCGTAACTCTCGGCCAGCTGGCGAATGCGCGCGCCGCTGGCTTCCGCCTCGGCACGACCGGCCGCCAGCCCGTCCGCATAGCCTTCGGCGCGCGCGGTTTCGCGCAGGCGCGCGCATTCGGCCGCCGTATCCTCCGGCGCGGGCGCGACGCTAGCCGGCGTTGCAGGGACCGGCGCCTCCCACTGGTCGAAGGCCGTCGTGTCGTCGTTGCGCGTGCTCACGCGGTCGTCTCCTCGTCGAACTGGATCGCGCCTTCGGCGGCCAGACGGCGCAGCAGTTCGCCCGCCTCGGCCTGCGCCGCCTGGATGTCGGCGACCGGTAACGCGCCGAGCGTATCGAGATCGTCGCGCATGCGCAGCGCTGCGGCGGGACTCATCACCGCGACGAGCGCATCGAGCACGCGACCGTCGCTGCCCTTGAGCGCATGCAGCAGGGTACGCGCGCCGACGTTGCGCAGGAAAGTCTTGCGACCCGCCTCGGTGGCGCGCGCCAGATCGTCGAACTCGAAGGCGCGCGCGCGCAGGCGTGCGGCAAGCCCGGCGTCGTCGCGATCGATGTGCACAAGCGTGGCGGCGGCGCTGCCCTCGCTCATGCGTTCCAGCAGATTCGCGACGGCGGCTTCGCCCTCCGCCGGCGCGGCGGGCTCCAGGCTTGCCAGCCAGTCGTCGAGTTCGTGCAGCATGTCGGCGCTCGGTGCCTCGCGCTTCGCCAGGTTCACCAGCGTGTCGGCGCGCACCGCGGCCGGCAGCAGATCGAGCGCGGCGGCTGCGACATCGCGCGGCAACTGCGCCGCCACCGCCGCGATCAGGTGCGGCGGCTGCGCCTCCAGCAGGCCGGCGATCTCGGCGGGTTCGCGCCAGGCCAGGTTTTCCAGCGCCCGCGCACTCGCCGCGCCCAGCCGCCGCAGCATCGCCTGCGCGCGCTCCGGCGGCCAGGCGAGCTTCAGCGCGTCGTCGAGAAAGCGGCCGGTGTCGGCGGCGAAACCGGTCTGTTCGGCGGCCTCGGCCGCATAGTCGCGCAGCACCGTGCGCACGCGTTCGCGCGGCAGCACGTCGAGCGCGCGCATCGCGCTGCCGAGGCGACCGACGTCCAGCGGCGAGAGATAGCGGAACACCGCGGCGGTTGCTTCCTCGCCCAGCGCGAGCAGCAGGGCGGCGGATTTTTCGACGCCCGCCTCGCTCATGCCCGCATCCACAGCTTGACCACGTCCGCCGTCACGCGCGGATCCGACAGGGTTTGCGTGCGCGCCGTTTCGAGCAGCGCGTCGAAATCGTCGGCGGGCGGTTCGGGGCGGATCGGGGGCGCCGGGCGTCGCCGCGCCCGCGTCCAGACGGCCACAGCCAGCGCCAGCAGCACTGCGCCAGCCAGCGCGAGAAGCGGCAGGAAGAAGAGCGGTTGTGCCGGCGCGCCCTCGGACGTCGCCATCCGCACCGGAGGAATCGACGCCGACGCCGCGGCTGCTGCGGGCGCATCGGCCGGCGCTGCCGACTCCGCGGCGGCCGGCAGCGCGTAGACATTGAGCGTGTCGCCGCGCGCAGGCATCAGGCCCAGCGCCTGGCGCGCCAGTTGCGCGGCGCGCGCGCGTTCGGCTGCGCCGGCCTCGAAACCGAGGATCACCACCGCGTTGACGCGCGCGAGCCGGCCTTCCGGCAGATGCGTCGTGCGCACGGTTTTCTCCAGCGGACGCGTCTGGCCGCCGATCACCACGTTGCGCACGCGCTCGACGGTCTGCTGCGTGTCGCTGTCGTCGAGCGTGGCGTTGACCTGCACGTTCACGCGGTCGCGCCCCAGCCAGGGCTCCAGCACCGCGCGCACGCGCCGCGCCATGTCCTGCTCCAGCGCGACCCGGCGCGATTCGACGACCTCGGGTGCCGCGCCGCCAAGCAGCACCCCGCGCGGATCGAGCACCTGGACGTCGCTGCGCTTGAGGCGCGGCACGCTGGCCGCGACCAGCGTCTGGATCGTCGTCACCTGCGCCGTCGACAGCGTCGCGCCGGGCTTGAGCCGCACCAGCACGGCGGCGGTCGCCGGCGGTGCATCGCGCAGGAAGGGCGACACCTTGGGCAGCGCGAGATGCACGCGCGCGAGTTCGATCGAGTCAAGCGTACGGATCGAGCGCGCGAGGTCGGCTTCGAGCGCACGCTGCATGCGCTGCTGCTCCTGCAGCGACGAGGCGCCGAAACGCGGTGCGGCCTCAGTTTCTTCGCGCGCGGCTTCGTCGGATTTGGGCAGGCCCTGCGCGGCAAGCCGGTAGCGCGCGGCGTGCAGTTCGGCGGCCGGCACTTCGATGCTGCCGTCGGCGGGCGAGAGGCGGTAGGGGATATCGAGCTGGTCGAGCGCGGCGAGCACCTCGCCGCCCGCCCGGTCGGACAGCCGGGGATACAGCACGCGGTAATCGGCGGGCGCGAAACGGAACCAGGCGAAGGCCAGTGCGGCGAGCGGCAGCACGACCAGCAGCGCCAGCATGGCGCGGCGCAGCGGACTTGCGTCCGCGATCAGGTCGCGCAGCGCGGTCAGCCAGCCCGGCACGGCACGTGCCTCCGGGCGGCCGGTGGGGTCGGCCTGTTGATGGATTGCGTGATCACGCGGCGATTATATTGAATGGCGCCGCAAAACGCTCGCCGTCGGCCAAAGCGCGGCGCGGGTCGGGTTGCCCCCGGCAAGGCCGCTCAGGAAAAGTCGGGCCCCGCCACCGCGCGCAGTACCACCTGCAGGCGGCCGTCGCGTTCGCGGCTCTGGAACCACCACACGCCGCCTTTCTTCACCGACAGGTCGCCGTCGAGCCCGGCGAGCAGGCGCAGCGCCACCTGTCCCAGCGTGGGCTGGTGGCCGACGATCAGCACCGGATAGGCGGCGTCGGGCCAGCCCACTGCCGCCAGCACCGCGTCCGTCGACGCGCCCGGCGCGAGCGCCGGCTCGATCTCGTATTCGCGGCCCAGCGCCTGCGCGGTCTGCCGTGTGCGCAGGGCGGGGCTCGCCAGGATGCGGATGTCCGGCGGCAGGCGCGGGTTCAGCCAGTCGGCCACGCGCGACGCCTGCTTGCGGCCGCGTCCGGTCAGTTCGCGTTCGAGGTCGGGGGTGCCGTCCTCGGCTTCGGCATGTCGCCACAGGATCAGATCCATCGTTTTGCCTCTCGATTGTGCCGCCATTGTGCACCCGCGCGGCCGCCAGAATATGACAGCGCTCAGTGCGCCGCCAGCGGCAGCTTCAGGGTGAAGCGCGTAAGCACGCCCGGCACGCTCTCGACCGCGACCGAGCCGCCGTGCTTTTCCGCCACCGTGCGCACGAAATACAGACCCAGCCCGGTGCCGCCCGCCTGCCCCGACGCGCGCGAAAACCGCTGGAAGAGTTTCGCCTGGTCGTCGGCGGCGATGCCGGGGCCGTGATCGCTCACGCTGGCGACGGCGCAGTCGCCCTCGACCGCCAGCGCGATCCGCACCGCGCTGTCCGGCGGCGCGTAGTGCACGGCGTTCAGCACCAGGTTCAGCACGGCACGATGCAGCAGGCCGAATTCGCCGTTCACCCACACCGGCTCGTCGGGCAGGTCGCGCACGAGCCGGACGGATTTGGCGCGCGCGCCCGCAAAGGCATCGTCGATGGCCTGATGCAGCAGCGCGCCGAAATCGAGTTCCTCGAAGCGCGCGGCGTCGAGCATTTCCGCGCGCGAGGTGCGCAGGAATTCCTCCGCCAGGGTGAGGCCGCGGGTCAACGGCTCGCGCAGGCGCGTCTGTGCGGCTTCCGGCAGGTCGTCGATCTGCATCAGCGCCGACGCGAGCGGCGCGCGGATGTCGTGCGAGATGAAGGCCAGCGTCTCGCGCCGTTCCTCCTGCAGATGCCGCAGCCGATGCGCCGCCGCCTGCACCTGGCGGATGCGCGCCTGGAAGGGATCGTGCGTCGCACCGCGCGGCAGCGGCGCGGCGGCCGGACCGAGTTCCTGTCGCAGACGCTTCAGTTCGTGGTCGAGAAAACGCCCGGCGGACTCCAGCCGCCGCCAGCTCCACACCGGGTAGGCCAGCAGGATCGCCAGCAGCGCGCCGGCCACCGGCATCCAGGCGCGCGCCAGCGTCGGCAGGCTCACGGCCGCCGCCGCCGCCACGACGAACCAGGCCAGGCTCGCCACCAGGCCGGAAAGCGGATTCAGGCGCGGCAGCCAGAGCAGCGGCAGGAGCGCCAGCAGCGCCGCCGCCAGCAGCGCCGGCACGGTATCGATCTCGCGGATCAGCCGGCCGTCGCGCATCGCCGCCACCACGTTGGCGTTGAACTCCACTCCCGGCATCGGCGCCGCCAGCCCCGATACCGGCGTCGGCAGCAGGTCGCCCATGCCGGCGGCCGTGGCGCCCACCAGCACGATGCGGTTGCGGAAGGTGCCCGGCGCGAACTCCCCGGTGAGCGCCTGCGCATAGGACAGCGTGCGCACATGGCCGGGCGGGCCGAGAAAGCCGACGCGGCGCTGGGTGGCCCGCACCAGCGCGAACGGCTGCGCCTCCGCTGCGGGCGGCGGCGGCGGCCTCAGCGCCGGCGGCGTCTCGCCTGCCACCTTCAGCACCGCCTGGGCGAAATGCGGCCACACCGGGGCACCGACGCCTTCCCACAGGAACACGCTGCGCGCGATGCCGTCGGCGTCGAGCTCGGCGTGCACGCGGCCGAGGCCCGCCGCGTGTTCGAGCAGTTGCGGCAACGGCAGGGTCTCCAGCAACTGGCCGTTGACCCGGCTGCTTTCCAGCAGCACCGGCAGCACCACGTTGCCGGCGCGCGCGATGGCTTCCGCCAGCAAGGCGTCGGCCGGCTGGTCGGAGGCGTCGGGTTCGGCGAACACCAGATCGAGCGCGATGACTTTCGCACCGTCGGCCTTCAGGCGGTCGATCAGCGCCGCGTGCAGGCGCCGCGACCACGGCCAGCGTCCCAGCTTGGACAGGCTGTTCTCGTCGATGGCGACGATGACGATGTCTTCGGGAACGGGCTGGACATGCAGGCGCTGGCCCAGGTCGTACAGGAGATTGTCGACCCGGCCGAGCAGGCCGCTGGCGGTGGTCAGCAGGGCGATCGCCAGCAGGATCAGCGCGGTGGAAAAGCGGTCCTCGAGAAAGCGGCGCGGCAGGCGGCTCACAGGGCAAACAGGGGCAGCAGGAACAGCAGCAGTTCCCAATGCGTGCGCGGCGGCGCTTCGATGCGGCGCGTGGCGTAGGGTCCGGCGGTGCCGTCGGCCTCGACCAGGCGCGCGGCGAGATAGACCGTCTCCGGCTTCACCGGCGCGGCGCGCACGGCGCCGTCGCGGCTGTCGCCCTGCCACAGCACCGTCTTCTGCGCCGCGTCCGACGACACGACCAGTTCGTAGTGCAGGCCGGCCGGCGGTTCCGGCAGCTGCAGGCGCAGCGTGTCGTCGGCAAACGCCGGCGCGACAGCGTTCACGTCCGGCGCGCCGGGCAGCGGATCGTAGGTGAAACTGCGCGGCGGCGAAAACGGTCCGGTGTCGGTTCCCGCGATGCTCGCCACCCGCCAGTAATACGTGCCGGGTTCGAGCGCCTGGGCTGGCTGCCACGCTGTTGCGCTGGCGCGCGCGCTCGCGAGCTTGTCGCCAAACTGCGCATCGCGCGCCAGTTCCAGCCGGTAGGCGTCGCTGCCCACCACCGCGCTCCATTGCAGCGTCGGCGAGGCTTCGCGCACGCGCGTCCCGGGCGCGGACAGCAGCGGCGCGAACGGGCGCGCGTCGAGGGTGAAGGCGTGCAGCGCGTCGCGGCCCTGCAGGCCGCGCGCGTCGGCCGCACGCACGCGCAGCACGTAGTCGCCGTCGGGCAGATCGGCGAAGGCGAGACGCGGCGCATCGGCGGTCTTTTCCAGCAACACCTGCTCGAACCTGGCATCCGGCGCGATCTGGCCCAGCCAGCTGACCGCGCCGGCTTGCGCCGGCAGCTCGAAACGCAGCGGCAGGCTGTCGATGCGCGCAGGCAGCGCCGCCGTGTCCGGCGCCGGCAGCAGCGCAACCGGCGGCGTCGGCGGCTTGCCCAGTTCGGCCAGGCTGCCCTGCCCCGCCGCGACACCGACGTTCCGTCCGGCCGCGCCCAGATCGACTGCGCCTTCCAGCGTTTCCTCGCGCGCCACGGCCTCGCCCGCCTCGACGCGGAAGCGCGTGCCGCGCACCGCCGCCACCGCCGACGGCGTGATCACCCGCAGGCGGCTGCCGGGGCCGTGGCGCGGATTGGCGCCGATTTCGACGCGCCCCTGCTGCAGCCGCAGCCGCGTATCGACCATGCCGCCGCCGGCGTACACGCTCACCGTGTCGAGCGCCATGCGTGCGCCGGGTTGCAGCACCAGCGTCGAGCCGTCGGCGAAGCGCAGGGTGAGGCTGCTGTTGGCGGCGGTCGCGAGCTGCGCACCTGCGGACAGCGTCTCGCCCGCCCGTACCGCACGTTCGGCTTCACCCGGCAGCGTCACCATGGCCTGGCCGGCCACCGCGACGACCGTGGCGGGCGCCGGCGTCTGCTTCAGCCAGGCGAGCGGAATGCGCAGCGTGCTGCCGGGCGCGAGGCGGCGGGGATCGGCGATGCGGTTGAGCCGCTGCACGCGCGGCCAGTCGGCCGGCCGGGCCAGATAGCCTTGCGAGAGCCCGATCAGGGTGTCGCCCGGGCGCAGGGTATAACGCCACTCGGGCAGGGGATCGGCGGGTGCGGCGTGCGTAGACGAAGCGGCCAGCAACAGGCAGAGCGTCGCCAGGCCGCGCCGCATTATTCCACCCGCTCCAGCCGGTAGCCCTGGCGGTACACCGAGACCAGCCGCCAGCCGTGCTCCGGCACCAGCTTGAGCTTGCCGCGCAGATGGCTGACGTGGACGTCCACCGTACGCGTATCGATGTCCGGGCTGGAACCCCACACCACCTGGATCAGGTGCCCGCGCGGCAGCAGCATGCCCACCCGCCCGAAGAAATAGAGCGCGAGTTCGGTTTCCTTCTCGGTGAGCTTCACCGGGTCGCCGGCGATCTCGAAGCGGCGGTTGCCGAAATCGACCATGAGGCTGCCGAAATCCTGCACCGGCTCCGGCCGCAGCTGCGCCGAGCAGCGGCGCGCCACCGCGTGGATGCGCGCGATCAGCACGCTGCGCGACGGCGGCTTGACGATGTAGTCGTCGGCGCCGGCCTGGATCACCTGCACCACGTCCTCTTCGGCGTCGCGCCCGGTGAGGAAGATCACCGGCGGCAGCGCGCCCTTCAGCTTCAGGCTCGCCATCACGTCGGGGCCGCTCATGTCGGGCAGCATCCAGTCGAACAGGCAGAGGTCGAAACGTTCGTCGGTCAGCGCGCGCACGCATTCGCGTCCGGAACGAAACCAGTTCACGCCGTGGCCTGCCTGCTCCAGCCAGTCGACAATATTCTCGGCGAAGGCCGCATCGTCTTCGAGGAACGCGATTTTCATGGGGGGCAAGGTTTCGGTCTGCATCGGAAGCGCGGATTTTGCTTGGAAATCGCGGGGGGACGTAGGCCGAATCTACCAGCTGACCCGCGATTTCACGAAATTTTTCAAATGCTTTGCATTTCTGCCCGTGCCCGCATCCGCCTCGCGTGCGGCCAGCCAGCCGAGCGCGAACGGTCCCATCGCCCCCAGTTCCAGCCGCGCGGATTTCAGCAGTTGCGCCGCCACCCGCGCGTCGTTGACGCATCCCAGTCCGTCCTGCGCAATGCGCAGGCGGGTCAGGTACCGCGCATGCGCACGGCCGGGATACAGCGTCTGGAAAAACTCCAGCGCGTAGCGCTGGCGCTTGATCAGGATGCGCAACGCGTGACGCTCGATCGGCGTCAGCGTCCCGAAACGCACGGCCTCGCGCAGCACCGCACGGTGCCCGCGCCGCAACCCCCGCGCCGCCCAGTCGACCAGCGGCGACAATTGCACGAAACGCTGCGTCTCCGGCGCGGCACGCCAGCCGCGGCCCAGCAACCAGCGCTGGCACCCCAGCAGCCACGCGCCCGGACGCGCCGCCGCCATCCCGGCCCGCATCGCGGCGCGCATTTCGGCGCGGCGCGCCTCCAGCGTCGCCATGCCGGCCTCCCAGGCTTCGGCATCGTCGAAATGCGTCGCGATCGCCGGCAGGGTCTCGCCGCACAGCACGTCCCAGTCGCGCGCGGGGCCCAGCGCGGCGGCCAGCGCGCGCAGCCCGGCCACCAGATCCGGCGGCAGCACGCACACCCGGCGATACAGGCGCAGCGCGGCGCGCAGGCGCCGCAGCGCCACCCGCGCCTGATGCACGTACTCGATGTCCTCGATCGGTTCGGGCATCACGCCCGCCGCCTCCCCCGTTCGGGGGGAGGCTTGGAGTGGGGCGGGCGAAGCCGGCGGCTCGGGCATGTCGTTCGCGCCCTCCCCCGCTTGCGGGGGATGGGCAGCGCCCTGGCCGCTTGCAGAATCAGGCGCTTCATCAGGCTTGGGGAGAAGGGCGAGCACGCCGGGCAGATTGGCCTGGAAATGCGACAGGCAAGCCTGGCAGATCACGGCAAAGCTGTCCTCCACGCTCATCGCTTCGTCCAGCACGATCGGCGCGGACTTGACCGGTGCGCAGCACTCGCCGTGCGCCAGCCTTACGCCGCGTTCCGCCTTGCTGAGATCGCAGGGCAGGCAGTCGAAACGGCGCGCCCAGTCGAGCGCCAGATCGAACAGCGCATCGGGCTCGCCGGCCTTCAGTTCGAGCTCGATTTCGCAGATCGGCTCGCTGGCCTCGCCAGCGCGCACCTCGCCCACGTCCAGCGCCACCTCGATCGTCGTCCCGTCCGCACCGCCCAGTTGCCACGCCGTGCGGGTGAAGCGCGTTTCGAACACCGGCCCCAGCCGGGCACGCAATTTTGCCGGCACGCAGGCCAGCGCCTCGGGCGGAAACAACGTCCAGTCGACTTCGCCGCGCGGCACCGGCATTTCGAATTCGACCCGCCTCGACAGCCCGCCCTGCCGTTCGCCCTCGGTCTTCAGCGTCTGCAGCCAGCGGCGGCCAGCGCGGCGTATCCGCAGCGCCATCCCGGCCGCGCTCAGGGCGAAGTCCGGCGTATCCAGATAGCGGGTGATCAACTCCTGCTCGACAGGGCGCGCCCGCCGCCGCGCCAGCATCGCGCGAAACGCGTCCGCCTGCGCGGGCGGCAAGCGGAGTTTGAGCTCGACTTCCAGTGGAGATGGAGATGTCATATTTTTGTCATGTGTCGATAAACGAGCGCGCTTATCATTGCCGCACACTTTAGGCGGTAAATATGAATCTTCCCAGTCCAGACACCCTCATCAACCGCGAACTCGGCATCCTCGCCTTCCAGAAACGCGTGCTCGCGCAGGCGGACGACCCCGACATGCCGCTGCTGGAACGTCTGAAGTTCCTCTGCATCGTCTCGTCCAACATGGACGAATTCTTCGAGGTGCGCGTCGCCGGCCTGCTCGAACAGATCCGCGCGCAATCGACCCAGCGCTCGGCCGACGGTCTCACGCCGAAGCAGCAGTATCGCGCCGTATCAGACATGGCGCATGCCCTGGTCGCACGGCAGTACGAACTGCTCAACGACGAAGTGATTCCCGCGCTCGCCGAGCACGGCATCCACTTCATCCGACGCACGCACTGGAACGAGACCCAGGCCGCGTGGATCCGCGACTACTTCCACCGCGAACTGATGCCGGTGCTGACGCCGGTGGGACTCGACCCCTCGCACCCCTTCCCGCGCGTGCTCAACAAGAGCCTCAACTTCGCGGTCGAACTGTCCGGCCGCGACGCCTTCGGCCGTTCGTCCGGCGCCGCCGTGGTGCAGGCGCCGCGCGCGCTGCCGCGCGTGATCCGCATGCCCGAGGAGGTCGCCGGCTGCGAATACGGCTTCGTCTTCCTGTCGTCCATCCTGCACGCCCACGTCGGCGAACTGTTCGCCGGCATGACGGTGGAAGGCTGCTACCAGTTCCGCGTCACCCGCAATTCCGACCTCTTCGTCGACGACGAGGAAAACAAGAACCTGCGCGAGACGCTCGCCGGCGAACTGCCGCAGCGCCACTTTGGCGCCGCCGTGCGGCTGGAGGTCGCCGACAACTGTTCCGAATCGATGGCCAACTTCCTGCTCGAACAGTTCGAGCTCGACCGCGACGCGCTCTACCAGGTGCACGGCCCGGTGAATCTCGTGCGCCTGATGCAGGTGCCCGACTGGGTCGACCGTCCCGATCTCAAGTTCTCGCCCTTCGTGCCCGCCCTGCCCGCACGGCTCGCCAACAAGGAAGACCTCTTCGACCAGATCAAGAAGGGCGACATCCTGCTGCACCACCCTTTCGAATCCTTCCAGCCGGTGATCGACTTCATCGAGCAGGCCGCCGCCGACCCCAACGTCGTCGCCATCCGCCAGACCGTGTACCGCACCGGCACCGACTCCAAGCTGATGCAGGCGCTGATCCGCGCCGCCCAGTCGGGCAAGGAAGTCACCGTCGTCGTCGAACTGCTGGCGCGTTTCGACGAGGACACCAACATCAACTGGGCGCAGCGCCTGGAGGAAGTGGGCGCGCATGTGATCTACGGCGTCGTCGGCCACAAGACCCACGCCAAGCTCGCGCTGGTCATCCGCCGCGAGGACGGTACGCTGCGCCGCTACGCCCACCTCGGCACCGGCAACTACCACGCGCGCACCGCACGGCTCTACACCGACTTCGGCCTGCTCACCTGCAACGAGGAACTCACGCAGGACGTGAACCAGCTGTTTACCCAGATCACCGGCCTGGGCAAGGCCGGCAAGATGAAGCGCCTGTGGCAGTCGCCGTTCACCCTGCACGGCGAGATCGTCGCCGCGATCGAACGCGAAGCCGGGAACGCGCGCGCCGGCAAGCCCGCCGCCATCGTCGCCAAGATGAACGCGCTGCTCGAACCCAACGTCATCGCCGCGCTGTACGCCGCCAGCCAGGCCGGCGTGAAGATCGACCTCATCGTGCGCGGCGTGTGCGCCCTGCGCCCCGGCATCGCCGGCCTCTCGGACAACATCCGCGTGCGCTCGGTCGTCGGCCGTTTCCTCGAACACTCGCGCATCTTCTATTTCAAGAACGTCGACGGCGAGGAACTCATCTACCTGTCGTCCGCAGACTGGATGGACCGCAACTTCTTCCGCCGCATCGAAACCTGCTTCCCCATCCTCAATCCCAAGCTGAAGAAGCGCGTCATCGCCGAGGGGCTCAAGCCCTACCTGCGCGACAACGTGCAGGCCTGGGAGATGCAGGCCGACGGCAGCTTCCGCCGCAAGGCCAGCCGCGGCGCCAAGTCCTACTGCGCGCAGGCCGAACTGTTGGCGCTGTACGCGAAGTAAAGGCAAGCCGCGCAACGCGGGGGGCTTGAAACGCCCCCGCCCCGCCCCAACTTCCCGTTCACCGCATTTGTACGTGAACGGGAGAACTAGGCATGTCCGCCACCAAAGAAACCCTCGGCTTCCAGGCCGAAGTCAAACAGCTGCTGCAGCTGATGATCCATTCCTTGTATTCCAACAAGGACATTTTCCTGCGCGAACTGATATCCAACGCCTCCGACGCCGCCGACAAGCTGCGCTTCGAGGCGCTGGCCGACGCCGCGCTGTTCGAGAACGACCCCGAGCTCAAGATCCGCATCGCCTTCGACCGCGACGCGCGCACGCTCACCATCAGCGACAACGGCATCGGCATGAGCCGGCAGGAAGTCATCGACCACATCGGCACCATCGCCAAATCCGGCACCCGCGAATTCTTCAGCCAGCTCTCCGGCGACCAGAAGAAGGACGCCGCGCTGATCGGCCAGTTCGGCGTGGGCTTCTACTCCGCCTTCATCGTCGCCGACCGCGTGACGCTCACCACCCGCCGCGCCGGCCTGACCGCCGAACACGGCGTGCGCTGGGAATCCGAAGGCGCCGGCGACTACACGCTGGAGACCGTGGACAAGCCCGAACGCGGCACCGAGATCGTGCTGCATCTGCGCGAAGGCGAGGACGAATTCCTCTCCGACTGGAAGATCAAGTCGGTCATCCGCACCTATTCCGACCACATCACCCTGCCCATCGTGATGAAGAAGACCGAATGGAAGGACGGCGTGGAAACCCCCACCGACGAGGACGAAACCGTCAACAAGGCCTCCGCCCTGTGGGCGCGCGCCAAAAAGGACATCACGGACGACGAGTACAACGAGTTCTACAAGCACGTCGCCCACGACTTCGAGCCGCCGCTCGCCTGGTCGCACAACCGCGTCGAGGGCAAGCAGGACTATATCTCGCTGCTCTACGTGCCCTCGCACGCGCCGTTCGATCTCTATGACCGCGAGAAGCGGCACGGCATCAAGCTCTACGTGCGCCGCGTCTTCATCATGGACGACGCCGAGCAGCTGATGCCGCA
>JBGAFQ010000006.1:0-69536 GCA_044227195.1 Thiobacillus sp. | reverse complement strand
GTCCAGCCGCACGTCCTTGTCGAAGATGAAATTGATGCCGGACTGCCGCGCGATCATGTCGAACACGTTCTTCAGCGGCGCATCGCGGAATTCCAGCGTGATCGGCTTGCGGTAGGCGGCGCCGAGTTCGCGCGGCGCGAGCTCGTCCGCCGCGCGCGCAGCCTGCACCTGCCGCAGCACCGCCTGCGCGCCGGCGTGTTCGGGCGACCGGGCGAGCACCAGGCGGGCGGCCTGCGCGGCCTGCTCCAGGCGGCCGGCCGCGAGATCGCGCGCGGCGCCCTCGATCGTGCGCGCGTCTTCGCGCGCGGCGGCGAGATTGGCGAGCAGCGCAGTCGCGCGCGGATTTTCCGGATGCAGGGCGAGCACCCGTTGCAGCGTGACCTCGGCGGCGTCGAAGCGTCCGGCGTCGAGATCCTGCTGCGCGCGCGCCAGCCATTCGCTGGCGAGCCGCTCGCGCTGGGTGTGGTAGGTCGCCTTCAGTTCGAGGTTGCCGGGTTCCCTGGCCAGCGCGTCGCGCATGCGGTTGACGCCGGCCTCGGGCTGGCCGGCATCGATCAGCGCCCGGCCTTCCTTGAGTCCGGAGCTGGCGCAGCCGGCCAGCAGCAGGGCGCAGGCGGCAAGGGAAAAAAACATGCGTGAGGGCTGCAACTCAATCTCCTGTGCGCAGGCTGCGCGTCTGGTTCAGCGGGAGGTAGGTGAAATTCAGCGTGCCGGCGGCCACCTGATCGAGCCGCCACACGCCGTCGAGGACCTGGCCGGCACGCACGCTCACGGGCAGACTGCCGCGCACGAGGTACCAGGTGGTTTCGCCGGCGTCGAGCCAGCGGCCCATGTAGGCGTAGGGCAGGGGCGGCGCCTGCGGCGGGGGCGGCGGTATGTAGGGAGGCGGGGGCGGGGGCGGAGGCGGCACGTACCAGGTCTGTTCGGGGAAGAGATTGGCGCGCGACAACGCGAGGCGCACCGAAGGCGAGGCAGCGGACGGCGGCGGCGGAGTCTCGGCGGATCGTGCGTACGCGGCAACGGGTTTCACGGGTTTGGCGGGTTCGGCGACCAGCGTTTCGTCGGCGGGTTCGTTCAGCGCGAGCCAGCCCGACCAGCCGACGGCGCCGGCCAGCAGGGCGAACAGGAGAGATCGCCGGCGCGCGTCGCTCACGGCCTCGCCTCCACGAACAGGCTCATGCGCAGTTCGGCCTGCACGGCCTTCGATTCGATGCGTTCGCGCTTCAGCTTGAATTCGTCGAGCGTCAGATTGGGCAGGCGTTCCAGCGCGGCGGCGAGCCAGGCGTGGAGCGCGGGGTACGCGGCCTCGACCGGCAGCACCAGCTGCCAGCGTTGCAGCGACGTGCCCGTCAGCGCGCTCGCGCTGTACTGGCCGCGCGGCAGGGCGATGCCGTGCGCGCGCGCGAGGCGTTCGAGTTCGCCGATCTGCTCGGCCGCTTTGCCGGCGGGCGGCAGGGCCGTCAGCGGATCGATGGTCTGCGCGTGCGTCGACGCGGCGGGTGCGGCGGCTTTCAGGCGCAGGGCGGCGAGCTGCGCCTGCCGTTCGGCGATCTGCGCGTCGCGCGGCAGGGTGCCGGCCAGATACAGCAGCAGCGCGGCCGCGCCGAGCGCGAGCCCGACGAGTCCGGCCGCGCCGAGCCGGTCCGCGCTGCGCCGCAGACGCCAGATCAGCGCGTTCATGTGCCCAGCTCCACGTTCACGACGACGCGCAGCGGTTGCTGGTCGGCGTCGGTCTGCACTTCGTGCTGCACGAGCACCGCGCGCTTCACGTCCGGCTGCCGCTGCAGGCGTTCGATCCAGGCGACGGCATCTTCGAGCCGGCGCGCCTCGGCCGTGAGCCTGAGCTGCGACCTGGCCTGGTTGGCATCGAGCGCGACGAGCGCGATGCGCTTGTCCTGCGCGGCGGCGAGCGCATCGAACGCGGGCTGCCAGCGCCAGGCCAGCTGCGCGGCGACGCGCGCGCGCAGCGCCTGCGCGGCGGCGTCGGCGGGCGCGGTGCGCGGCGGCTTTTCGGGCCGGACCTGCGCCAGCGCGGCGATTTGCAGGTCGAGGCCGGCCTCCGTGTCGCGTCCCGCCTGCCAGGCCTGCGCGCTCCAGGCGAACGCCGCCGCGCCGGCGAGCGCGAGTGCGATGCCGAGCGCGTTCGGACGGGACGGCGCAGCGTGGAAATCGAAATCGAGGCGGGCCATGCTCAGATCGCCAGAAGGGCGCGGGCGCCGCCGGATTGCGCGTCGTGCGGCAGCACCTGCCAGCGCAGGTCGGCGTCGCGCGGCGCCGCGACCGCACCCATGCCCAGGGTCTGCAGCCAAGCGACCGGCGGGATGGCGGTTGCGGCGCTGCCGCGTTCGCGCGCGACGAGATCGGGGAGGGCGGCATGCCAGGCGTCGTCGATGGGCAGGCCGGCGACATGCTGCCAGCAACCGCCGGCGCCGCCGAACAGGGTCAGCCAGCCGGGTTCGACCAGCACCCACCATCCCTCCACGCGCCTGGGGGCATGCCGCGCGGCGACGCTGGCGAGCGGGCGGATCGCGACGGCACGGCAGCCGTGCCGTGCGTGCAGCGCATCGAGCGCGCGCGCGAAGGCATCGTCGATCGCCGCGCCGAGCAGACCGGCCTGCGGCGGCTGGCTGTGCACGCGCACGTCCCAGCCCTGCACGAGGTCGCCATAGATGTCGCGCAGGCTGGCGGCCACCAGCGCGCGTTCCTCGGCGGCGAGCAGGGCCTTGCCCGGCGGCGGCGTCAGCACGTGGCGCACGAAATGCTGCGACAGCACCACCTCGACGCGCGGCGCGCGCCATGCGGCGTCGGCCAGCGCGGCGTCGAGCGCCGGCAGCAGGCTCGCCGCGTCGCGCCCGGCGGGCAGCGCATGCCGGCGCGCACCGCGCGCGAGCGCGATCTCGCCCGGCGTCAGTGCGATCCGGAGAACATCAGCCGACCAGCGTGACACGGTTGATCTCCTCCAGCGTGGTGTCGCCCGATTTCACCAGCGCGAGCGCAGCCTCGCGCAGGCTGCGGGTGCCGCCGCGCGCGGCGGCTTCCTTGATCTGGCCGATGGGCGCGCGGGCGACGATGAGCTCGCGCAGCTCGTCGGTGAGCAGCAGGATCTCGGCGACCGCGCGTCGCCCCTTGTAGCCGCTGCCGCGGCAATGGCCGCAGCCGCTGCCCTGGCGGAAGGCGTAGTCCCGCGTCTTGTCGCGGACGAGGCCGGAAAGCTCCAGCAGTTCGTCGGAGGGCGCATGCGGTGCCGCGCAATGCGGACAGTTCACGCGCACCAGTCGCTGGGCCACGATGCCGTTCAAGGCCGAGACGAAGCTGTAGGGATCGACGCCCATGTGGATGAAGCGGCCGATCACGTCGAACACGTTGTTGGCGTGCACGGTGGTGAACACGAGGTGGCCGGTGAGCGCGGACTGCACCGCGATCTGCGCGGTATCGGCATCGCGGATTTCGCCGACCATGATCTTGTCCGGGTCGTGGCGCAGGATGGAGCGCAGGCCGCGCGCGAAGCTGAGGCCCTTCTTTTCGTTGACGGGAATCTGCAGCACGCCGGCAAGCTGGTATTCGACCGGATCCTCGATGGTCACGATCTTGTCGCGGCCGGTGTTGATTTCGGAGATCGCCGCATACAGCGTGGTGGTCTTGCCCGAACCCGTCGGGCCGGTGACGAGCAGCATGCCGTAGGGTTCGGCGGCGAGCTTGCGCACGCGCGCCAGCGTCGCGCCGGCGTAGCCCAGGCCTTCGAGCGTGAGGCCGGACAAGGCCTCCGTCAGCGCCTGCCGGTCGAGGATGCGCAGCACCGCGTCCTCGCCGAACACGCTGGGCATGATGGAGACGCGCACGTCGACCTCGCGGCCCTGGATCGCCACCTTGAAGCGGCCGTCCTGCGGCACGCGGCGTTCGGCGATATCGAGCTCCGACATCACCTTGATCCGCGAGATGGCCTGCTCCGCGGTCTCGCTGCCGGCGACCTGGGCGACGTGGGAGAGCACGCCGTCGATGCGGTATTTCACGGTCAGGCCGCGCGGGTCGGTTTCCAGGTGGATGTCGGAGGCGCCGGCCTTGAGCGCGTCGTAGAGCGTCGAGCGCACCAGCCGCACCACCGGGCTGGCGTCTTCGGCGATGCTGGCGAAGGACAGCGATTCGGCGCCGGAGTCCTGCACGCTGTGCGTGCCGCCGCCCACGCCTTCCATCGCGCGCAGGCCTTCCTCGTGGCGGGCGAGCAGCGCGGCGAGGTCGGCGGGATGCGCGAGGCCCGTCCCGAACGCAACGCCGAGCAGGTGCGCCGCATAGGCGCGGCTGGCGCTGTCCCACGGATCGGCCTGCAGCAGCCAGAGACGCGCTTCGGCATCGCGCGCGAGCAGGCAATGCCGGCGCGCGGCCTCGCCGAAGCCCAGGTGCGAGAAATCGGGTTCCAGCGCATGCAGCGCTGCCATGTCGAACGCGGGCAGGCGGACGTGCGAGGCCAGCGCGCGCAGTGCCGCGTCGGCGTCGAGCCCGAAGCGTTCCTGCAGGTGCGGCAGCAGCATCTGGCCGGCGGCGCGCGCTTCGCGGCGCAGGTCGGCCAGCGATTCGGCGGACAGTGCGGGCAGCGGCGCGTTCACTGGATCGACCCCGCGAGTTCGAAGATCGGCATGTAGAGCAGCACCACGATCAGCCCGATGGTGAGGCCGATGAACACCATCAGCAGCGGTTCGAAAAGCCGCGTGAACCAGTCGACCCAGCGTGCCATCTCCTCGTCGTGGAAGATGGCGATGCGCTCCATCATTTCGCCCATGCGGCCGCTCTTCTCGCCCACGCGGAGCAGCCGCGCGGCGACCGGGGTGGTCAGCTCGCCCTGCGCGAAGGCGGCGGAAATCGATTCGCCGCGCCGCAGGGCGTCCGTCGCCGTCGCTGCGCCGCCGCGCAGGTGGGCGGACAGCAGCCCCGACACCATGCCGAGCGCGGAGACGACCGGAATGCCGCCGACCAGCAGCATGCCGAGGCTGCGGTAGAAACGCGCGAGTTCGAAGGTGCGCAGATGCGCGCCGATGGCCGGCGTGCGCCAGGCCAGGCGGGTGAGCGCCGCGCGCGTGGCGGGTCGGGCCAGCGCCGTGACGAGCGCCCCGATCAGGGCGGCGGCCGTGAGTGCGATCCAGCCGCCATGTGCCGCCACCGCCTCGCCCCAGGCCAGCAGCAGGCGCGACATCCACGGCAGGTCGCGCCCTGCGTCGGCGTACACCGAGGCGAAGCGCGGCACCACGTAGCCGAGCAGGAAGGCGATCACCAGCGTGCCGACGCCGATCAGCAGCAGCGGATAGACCGAGGCCGAGACGACCTTCTTCTTCACCGTGTCGATCTGGTTCTGGTAGGCGACGAAGCGCACCAGCGCGGGCGACAGGTCGCCCGTGCTCTCGGCGGCGCGCACCGTGGCGGCGTAGAGGGCGGGAAAGGTGTCGGCCTGCATGCCAAGCGCCGCGGAAAACGGCTTGCCCTCGCGCATGGTGGCGAGCAGGCGTTCGATCAGCTGGCGCGATTCGGCCCGGCTCTCCTTCTCGGCCAGCGTTTCCAGCGCTTCGGTGAGTGTGAGGCCGGCGTCCAGCAGTGCGATCAGTTCCTGCGTGAAGAGCAGCAGCGGAAAGCGCGCGCGCCGCGCCGCCAGCCAGCCGGCGCGCTCGGCGACGACCGACAGCACCTGCGCGCCCTCGCGCTGCAGACGGGCGCCGGCCTCGGCCGCGTCGAGCGCCTCGACCGTCGATGCCGTAATGCCCGCGCCCGGGCGCAGGGCTTTCACCCGGTAGCGCATTACCAGTTGACGATGTCGGCGTCTTCGCCCGTGCCGCCGGGCTGGCCGTCGCGGCCGAAGGAAAACAGATCGAGTTCGCCGTGCTCGCCCGGCATGCGGTACTGATAGGGCTTGCCCCACGGATCGTTGGGCACGGCCTTCTTGAGATACGGGCCGTCCCAGCGCGCCTCGTCGGCCGGCCTGGCGTTGAGCGCGGCCAGGCCCTGCTCGGTGCCTGGATAGTGGCCGACGTCGATGCGGTACTGGTCGAGCGCTTTCTCAAGCGCGTCGATCTGCGCCCGCGCGGTCTTCACCTCGGACTTGCCGACCTGCGAGAAATACTTGGGTGCCACGTAGCCGGCGAGCAGGCCGAGGATCACCAGCACGACCAGGAGTTCGAGCAGGGTGAAGCCTTTTTCGGAAATACGGGAAACGATATGGGGACGAAACACGCGCTACTCCTGACTGGGGGCATTTACTGCGGAAATACCCTGCGGGACAGGGAGGTCCCGTCTCAAATAGACGCAAATTTCATCACAGCGATGTTACAAATATGTTGCCCGCTTAGCCTCGTCCTGATCGGGGTCGAAGTCTAGACCGCAAAGGTACAAGAACCCATGCAGAGCGGGAAAGATGCCGGCTGTCTGGCCTTGCGCAAGCATCCTCCCCAATTCGGCTCGCTGAGCAGCCAGATGCTCGCCCAATTCCTCGAACTCATCGTTGTCCAGCCCTTGCTGGCGATTCTCCTCGTCGGTCAAGAGCACTCGGCGCATCCAGAAACGGGCGAAGTCCCGCAGTTGCTGGTCGCTAAGCTTGCGAACTCGTTTAACAGCTTTTGATGCCCGGCTTAGATCGAGTTGCTGACGTTTCAGCTCGAACTCGGCCTCAATCTTCGCGAGTTCTGTATGGGATCGAGCTTTGGCCTCCCTTTGGTCGGCAGTGCCTAGACTGCGGATGATGTGGGTTTGATGTTGGGGGTAGGCTGCGCGGATGGCGGCCGGGATGCGGCGCCGAACGTACATGTTGCCGCGCTTGCCACGGCGATAGAGGCCTTCTGAGAGTGCTTTCACGGTCTTGCTCCACGGTTTTGGGTAACAAGCCGTGTAACAACCGTTTTTATACGCTTAGCGATAAGTGGTTGGTCCCCTTGGGATTCAAGCACTTATCGCTGAAACGACGTTAGATGGGGTGGATGATGGGACTCGAACCCACGACGACAGGAATCACAATCCTGGACTCTACCAACTGAGCTACATCCACCACTGAAACCGTGGCCTGCCCGACAGGAATCGAACCTGTAACCCCCAGCTTAGAAGGCTGGTGCTCTATCCAGTTGAGCTACGGGCAGAGACTCTATCCTTGCTCGGGCGTTGCGTACTGCATGTCGGGGTGGTCGGGGTGAGAGGATTCGAACCTCCGACATCCTGCTCCCAAAGCAGGCGCGCTACCGGGCTGCGCTACACCCCGAAATCCGCGCGACCGTTGATGCGGGCGCGTTTCGGAGAGGCGAGACTATACCTTGACGCTGCAGGCGGGTCAATTTTCGCTTGAGTCGGCGGGGGGGTTTCCGGGAAAATCACCCTTTTGCTTCAGGGTTGTCTCGATGAGCGCACGCATACTCGACGGCAAAGCGATGGCCGACACCATCCTCGCCGTCATCCACGACAAGGTCGCCGAGCGCGAGGCGCAGGGCAAGCGCCGGCCCGGGCTGGCGGTGATCCTGGTCGGCAGCGACCCGGCGTCCGCCGTCTACGTGAAGAACAAGAAGCGCGCGTGCGAGCGCGGCGGCGTGACCAGCGTGTCGCACGACCTGCCGGCGACGACGACGCAGGACGAACTGCTGGCGCTGATCGACACCCTGAACGCCGACGCCGGCATCGACGGCATCCTGGTGCAGCTGCCGCTGCCGCCGCACATCGACGCCGAGACGGTGATCGAGCGCATCCGTCCGGACAAGGACGTCGACGGCTTCCATCCCTACAACATCGGCCGCCTCGCGGTGAAGATGCCCACGCTGCGGCCTTCCACCCCGCGCGGCATCATGACGCTGCTGCGCGCCACCGGCGAGGAGCTGCGCGGCAGGAATGCGGTAATGGTCGGTGCCTCCAACATCGTCGGCCGGCCGATGAGCCTGGAACTGCTGCTCGCCGGCTGCACCATCACGGTGTGCCACAGCGCCACCCGCGACCTCGAAAGCTTCGTGCGTTCGGCCGAGATCCTGGTGGTGGGCGTGGGCCGCCCGCGCATGATTCCGGGCGAGTGGGTCCGCGAGGGCGCGATCGTCATCGACGTCGGCATCAACCGGCTCGACGACGGCAAGCTCTGCGGCGATGTCGATTTCGACGGCGCGGTCGAGCGCGCGAGCTGGATCACACCGGTACCGGGCGGCGTGGGGCCGATGACCGTGGCGACGCTGCTGGAGAACACGCTCGAAGCGGCGTTGATGCACAATCCCTAGGGCTATGAATTTCGCGGCCTGCGGCCGCTCATTCCCTGAATCCTGGCCCCTAAATCCTGACCCCTAGCCTGCGTGCAGCGCCCGCAGGTAGGCCACATCGACAAACGGTTGGCCGAGGTCGGGGCCGGCGACCAGGCGGTTCGGCGCACCGGGGTCGCCCAGGTCGGACAGCACCACGGCGGCGCCGGTGAAGTCGTGCTCGAGGGTGTAGTCGTTCACCGTCACCAGCGTCTTCAGGCCGGCGCCGAGGCTGGCGCGCAGGCCGTTTTCAGAATCCTCGAAGGCCAGGCAGACGGCGGGCGATACGCCCATTTCTTCCATGGCGTGGAAATAGATGTCGGGTGCCGGTTTCTTGGCCGGCACGATGTCGCCGGCGGCGATGACCTCGAACCAGTCCTGCGTGCCGGGGCCGAGGCTGTGCTCCAGCAGCACGGTGACGTTTTCCGGGGTGGTGGTGGTGGCGATCGCCAGCCGCAGGCCGGCGGCGCGCGCCTCCCTCAGCAGGCGCTTCACGCCGGGCCGCATGGGGATGCCGCCGCGCGCGGCCAGGTCGGCGTAGTGGCGGGTCTTGGCTTTGTGCAGGTTCGCCACCATGTCGTCGAAATCGGCCGGCTTCCTATAGTCCGGCCGATACTGGTCGATATAGTGCTTCATCCGTTCCTTGCCGCCGGTGACGGCGAGCAGCTTGCCGTACAGGGCGACGTCCCAGTGCCAGTCCAGGCCGGCTTCCGCGAAAGCCTGGTTGAATGCGGGGCGATGGCCGTCGCGCTCGGTATCGGCGAGCGTGCCGTCCACGTCGAAGAGCAGGGCGTGTAGGGTCATGTGGGTTGCGGGGGGAAAGGGTTTCTGATATTTAACGGCGTTCGGGACGCGGCCCGGACAGACATTGAGAGAGATCGGGATGGCTGAAATCTTGATGCGCTTCGCACCCTACAAGGCGAAAAAGGGCGAGGAGTACATGAATCCGAAACAGCTCGCGCATTTTCGCAAAATGCTGGAAGACTGGAAAGCCGCGCTGTCGCAGGACATCGACACCACCCTGCATGCCATGCAGGACGAGCAGACCGTGTTCGCCGATCCCAACGATCGCGCCACCCAGGAATCGGACATGGCGCTGGAGTTGCGGAATCGGGACAGGGAACGCAAGCTGATCAGGAAAATCAACGAGACCATCGCCAAGATCGACGGCGGCGACTACGGCTACTGCGAAGCCTGCGGCGTGGAAATCGGGCTGGAGCGCCTGCAGGCCCGGCCGACCGCGACCCTGTGCATCGACTGCAAGACGCTGGAGGAAATACGCGAACGCCAGATCGCCAAGTAAGTTCTGGCACAATGCATTGGCTCATATAAATGACCGGCCCAGCCGGCTAAACGCGGAGAACGCCATGCCCGACACCACCGAGTTCGATCGCTACTACGACGGCCTGCTCTACAGCGTGATGCGCTGGGATCAGTTGACGGCATTCTGGGACCGGGTCGACGCAGACGCCGGCTGGTATCTCTACGCGGTGGGGCAGGGCGTGCCCGATGGCCCTTCGGCGGCCGACAAGGTCAGGCAGTTCATGCGCGAACTCGATGAACTGTTGCGCCGCGAACACCACGAGGACTACTGCGCGATCGTCTACGCTGACAATCTGGACGCGCCCAATTTCGTGAAGATCTACGATCCTAACCATCTCGGCAGTTCGTGCGGGTCGAGCGCGATGAAATCCTCGGTGCTGCCCGGCTGGCTGATGAGCAAGACCCCGCCGCGCGAACTGGAGATGCGCGCGCCGGTGACGGGGCAGCGCAGGCGATGGTGGCAGGCCTTTCTGGGTGAGACAGTGTAGTGTCGCCGATTGTTAGAAATTCAGGTCTTGCGGCGGCTATCGTAGGAGGCACCTTTTTTATATCGTCGCTCACAGCGGTATTCATGGTTACCGGAGACGGATATGCGCCTTCGTTTACTTATTTCATGCTTCCGATAATTGAGTTTCCAGCCAAACTGTTTGGGGTTAAACAAGGCAAACTTTTTTCAGCCACACTTTTTTACGTAGTCGCGTCTTTTGTTGTTGCTTTCATCGTCCAAATTTTAATTATGGCGGCCAAGTGGCGTGGGGACTCCAGTGATTGGGAACGCTATTAGATTTTGATAACGCATAATGACTGCATAAAAAAACCGCGCCCCAGGGCGCGGTTTTTCGTGGCCGGCGGGAATTACTTCTTGGCTGCTTCGGGAGCGGCTGCTTCGGCCTTCTTCTCGACGTGCTTCTTGACCATGTGGTGTTTCTTGATTGCCTTGTGCGGCGCGGCGGCCGGCTTCTCGGCGGCGGGCGCCGCATCGGCGGCCACGGCGGACAGGCTGAAAGCACCGATCATGGAAGCGGCGATCAGGGAGGACATCAGTTTGCTCATTACAATTCTCCTTCGAGTGAGTGGATGGCATGCAAAGCAGGGGTGCTTGTGCATGGGGCGCACTATGCGGCCGGATACTTACACGAACCTTACGCGCCGCGGCAGCGGCAACGCACTGTTCTGGCAAGGGAAATGCGCGCTGTTGGGCGACTTTGTGTCAGACTTTCCGGCATGAAAATCCTGCTGGTGGAAGACGACCCGACGCTGGGTGACGCCGTGATGCGCGCGATCCGGCAGGCGGGTTTTGCGGTGGACTGGACGCGCGACGGCGTGCAGGCCGACAACGCGCTGGCCGATTACGCCTACGATGCCGTTCTGCTCGATCTTGGCCTGCCGCGCCGCGAGGGGCTGGATGTCCTGCGCCGCCTGCGCAAGCGCGGCGCGACCCTGCCGGTGATGATCCTGACCGCACGCGACAGTGTGGAGGACCGGGTGCGCGGACTGGACGCGGGCGCCGACGATTACCTGCTGAAACCCTTTGCGCTGGACGAAATGCTGGCGCGTCTGCGTGCGCTGTTGCGGCGCGCGCACGGCGTGGTCGATACGGAGATCCGCGTGGGACGCCTGTGTTTCGACAGCGTCAAGCGCCAGGTGCGCATCGACGAGGTGCCGCTGGCCCTGTCGGCACGCGAGATCGAGGTGCTGGAAATCCTGCTCAATCACGCCGGCCGGGTGACCGCCAAGGAAGCCATCGCCGACCGCCTCACGGGCTGGGACGAGGGCGTGGGCGAAAACGCGGTCGAGGTCTACATCCATCGCCTGCGGCGCAAGCTGGACGGCTCGGGGGCGGCCATTCGCACGCTGCGCGGACTGGGCTACATGCTGGAGGCCGCGCGATGAGCGCAGCGCGTCAAACCAGCCTGCGCAGGCAACTGATCGTGCGCATGCTGTCGATGATGATGCCCTTGTTCGTGCTGCTGTGGGTCGTCGCGCATTTCTCCAGCCAGTACTTCATCAACGCGGCCTTCGACCGGTCGCTGGTGCGCCGGACCTATGCGCTGGCGGATCAGGTCGAGGTGCTGCGCGGCCAGGTACAGGTCAATCTGCCCATGGCCGCGCGCGAAATGCTGGTATTCGACCAGGAGGATCTGCTGTTTCACCGGGTCGTCGATCCGTCCGACCACGTGATCGAGGGCGAGAAGCGGATGCCTCCGCTGCCTGGCGGCAGGCCGATCCGGCCGGGACAGTTGATTCTCTACGACGGCACCAAGGAAGGCGAGCCGGTGCGCGTGGCGGCGTTCGGCCTCTCGCTGCACGGCACGAGCGCAAGCGGGACGGCGCTGATCCAGGTTGGCGAGACGCTGTCGCGGCGGACGGCGCTGGCAGAACGGGCGACCCTGGCCATCGTGATTCCCATGTTCCTGATGACGCTGACCGCGGCGGCGGCGATTGCCTACGGCGTGGGGCGCGGCCTGGAGCCGGTCGGCCGCCTGCGGGATCGCCTGTCGGCGCGCAAGGCCTTCGACCTGAGCCCGGTGCCGCTGGAAGGCACGCCGACCGAACTGCGGCCTTTCCTGGACGAAATCAATTCCTTGCTGCAGCGGCTGTCCGAAGCGGTCGAGGCGCAATCGCGTTTCGTCGCGGACGCCGCGCACCAGTTGCGCACGCCCATCGCCGGCATACGCGCGCAGGCCGAGGCCGCGCTGTCCGTCGACGACAGGGACAGCGCGCGGCACGCGCTGTCGCGCATCGCGCATGCGGCGCAGACCATGGGAGATCTGGTGCAGAAGCTGCTCGTTCTAGCGCGCGTCGATGCGGCCGAGAACACCTTGCGCCTGGTGCGCCTGGACGGTGCCGACGTGGCGCGCGACAGCACGCGCGAATGGGCGCCGCGCGCGTTGGACCGGCGCGTGGAAATCGGCTTCGACCGGCAGGCTGGCGAGACCGGTTTGATGGGCGATGCCCAGTTGCTGAAAGAAATGCTGGGCAATCTGATCGACAACGCCCTGCGCTACGGCGGCACGCGCATCGCCGTGGCGGCAGGCGGATCGCCACAGGGTACGGTCTGGCGCGTGACGGACAACGGGCCGGGCATACCCGAAGCGCAGCGCAATGCCGTGTTCGCACCCTTTCACCGCTTGTCGGATGGCGTCGAGGGCGCAGGACTGGGTCTGACGATCGTGCAGCGCATCGCCCATCTGCATGGGGCGACGGTCGGCTTGTCCGACAGCGGGAGCGGCACCGGTTTGACGGTGACGATCCGGTTCCCGCCGCCATCCGAAACGGCATAAAAAAACCGCGCCAGGAGGCGCGGTTCCGAGCGGACGACGGGCTGCGTCAGCCGGCATTGCCCGGGGTTTCGTTGCCGGTGTTGACCGGCGCGTCCAGCAGGGCCTTCATCGACAGGCGCAGGCGGCCTTTCTCGTCGGCCTCGAGGATCTTGACCTTCACGACCTGGCCTTCCTTGAGGTAGTCGCCGATGGCGTTGACGCGCTCGTGGGCGATCTGCGAGATGTGCAGCAGGCCGTCGCGGCCCGGCAGCACGTTCACGATCGCGCCGAAATCCAGCAGCTTGATCACCGGACCTTCGTAGACCTTGCCGACTTCGACTTCGGCGGTGATCTCTTCGATGCGCTTCTTGGCGAGTTCGCCGGCCTCGATGCTGGTGCAGGCGATCTTCACCGAGCCGTCTTCCTGGATGTCGATCTGGGTGCCGGTTTCCTCGGTGAGCGCGCGGATGACCGCGCCGCCCTTGCCGATCACGTCACGGATCTTCTCGGGGTTGATTTTCATCGCGATGATGCGCGGCGCGTAGGCGGACATTTCGCCGGTGCCGGTGACGGCGCTCTTCATGATGCCGAGGATGTGCATGCGGCCTTCCTTCGCCTGGGACAGCGCGGCCTGCATGATCTCCTTGGTGATGCCGTTGATCTTGATGTCCATCTGCAGCGCGGTCACGCCTTTTTCGGTGCCCGCGACCTTGAAGTCCATGTCGCCGAGGTGGTCCTCGTCGCCGAGGATGTCGGTGAGCACGGCGAAGCGGTTGCCTTCCTTGATCAGGCCCATGGCGATGCCGGCGACGTGCGCCTTCAGCGGCACGCCCGCGTCCATCAGAGAGAGGCAACCGCCGCACACCGAAGCCATCGACGAGGAGCCGTTGGATTCGGTGATTTCGGACACCACGCGCATGGTGTAGTCGAATTCGCTCTTGGGCGGCAGCACGGCCAGCAGGGCACGCTTGGCCAGGCGACCGTGGCCGATCTCGCGGCGCTTGGGCGAGCCGACGCGGCCGGTTTCGCCGGTGGCGAAGGGCGGCATGTTGTAGTGCAGCATGAAGCGGTCGGAGTAGCTGCCTTCGAGCGCGTCGATGGTCTGTTCGTCGCGGCCGGTGCCCAGCGTGGTGACGACCAGCGCCTGGGTTTCGCCGCGGGTGAACAGGGCGGAACCGTGGGTGCGCGGCAGCACGCCGTTGCGGATGGTGATGGGGCGCACGGTGCGGGTGTCGCGGCCGTCGATGCGCGGCTGGCCGGAGAGGATGCGGTTGCGCACCACGCCGGCTTCCAGGCGGTGGAAGGCGTCCTTCACCGCGTTGGCGGCGACGGTATCCATGTCGGCGGTGATGAGTTCGGCGAAGGCCTTGTTGCGGATCTCGTCGACCGCAGCCATGCGGGCCTGTTTCTGCTTGATGTTGTAGGCGGCCTGCAGGCCGGCTTCGGCGATGTCCTTGAGGCGGCCGGTCATGGCGGCGTCCTCGGCGGGCGCTTCCCAGTCCCAGGCGTCGGCGCCGGCTTCGTCGGCGAGTTCGTTGATCGCGTTGATCGCGGCCTGCATCTGGGTGTGGCCGAACACGACTGCGCCGAGCATCACGTCTTCGGGCAGTTCCATCGCTTCGGATTCCACCATCAGCACGGCGGTTGCGGTGCCGGCGACGACGAGATCGAGCGCGGAATCCTTGAGCTCGGAATTGCCCGGGTTGAGCACGTATTCGCCGTTGATGAAGCCGACGCGCGCAGCGCCCACCGGGCCGTCGAACGGCAGGCCGGACAGCGACAGCGCGGCGGAGGCGCCGAGCAGCGCGGGGATGTCGGCGCTGACCTCGGGGTTGGACGACAGCACGGTGGCGATGATCTGCACTTCGTTGAAGAAGCCTTCGGGGAAGAGCGGGCGGATCGGGCGATCGATCAGGCGGGAGATGAGCGTCTCGCCTTCCGACGGACGGCTTTCGCGCTTGAGGAAACCGCCGGGAATGCGGCCGGCAGCATAGGTTTTTTCCTGGTAGTCGACGGTCAGCGGGAAGAAATCCTGGCCGGGCTTGACTTCGTTCTTGGCGACGACGGTGACCAGCACCACGGTGTCGTCGACGTTGACGATGACCGCGCCCGAGGCCTGGCGGGCGATTTCGCCGGTTTCCAGGATGACCTGGTGGCGGCCGTAGGTAAACGTTTTCTTGATAGCGCTCACACGAGTTCCTTTCGAAGCAAAAACGCCCCGCGAGTGCGGGGCGTGCGAGTCAGGGGGCGAAATGCCCCATCCACTGTGCCGATGCCGAGGGATGCCGGAACATCACAGTGGCGTGTCGGGTTTACTTGCGCAGACCGAGGCGGTCGATCAGGGTCTTGTAGCCTTCGAGATTGGTGCGCTTGAGGTAGTCCAGCAGCTTGCGGCGGCGGCTCACCATCTTCAGCAGGCCGCGACGCGAGTGGTGGTCCTTCATGTTGACCTTGAAATGCTCGGTCAGGTCGTTGATACGGGCCGTGAGCAGGGCAACCTGCACTTCGGGGGAGCCGGTGTCGGCGGCGGCGCGCTGATAGTCGGAAACGATCTGCGCTTTTTGAGCGACGGTAACAGCCATGGTGTACTCCTTGATTAATCGCGTGGCCTGCGGCTGTGCGGGACACGTTCCGGGAAACGCGCGATTGTACGCGAAAATGTCATGCAAATTCAAGTCGCCATGAGCCGGCGTGGGGTCAGGCGCCCGCCCGCGGCGTCTGCCAGACCGACGAAATCGTCATCCTGGTAGACACGGACCAGGCCGCCGAGCCCGGGCCGGGATTCGACGCGCCGCCCCTGTCGCAGGGCCGTGGCGTCCGCCGCGCCGAGCTGCACGGCCGGCAGATGGGCGACCAGGCAGTCCGGCGGCAACAGCAGGGCGCGGCGGGCGTCCGGCGGCAGGGCCTCCAGCGCGTCCAGCGTGCAGGCCTGCGTCAGGTCGAACCCGCCGGCGGCCGTGCGCGTCAGCCCGGTGAGGTGGGCGCCGCAGCCCAGCGCTTCGCCGATGTCCTGCGCCAGGGTGCGGACGTAGGTGCCGGCGCTGCACGCCACCTCGAACACCACGCGCGGCGGTGCGCATTCGACGAGGTCGAGCGCGGCGATACGGACCTTGCGCGGCGGTCGTTCGATGTCGATGCCGGCGCGCGCGTATTCGTACAGCGGGCGGCCCTGATGCTTGAGCGCGGAATGCATGGGCGGCACTTGCTCGATTTCGCCGACGAAGCGGGGCAGGGTGACAGCAACGACTTCGCAGCCGGCTTCGAACGGGCGCTCGGCGAGAATTTCCCCTTCGGGGTCGCCGGTCGTGGTGGTGACGCCCAGTCGCATGGTTGCGCGGTAATGCTTGTCGGATTCGAGCAGGTAGCCGGAAAACTTGGTGGCCTCGCCGAAACACAGCGGCAACAGGCCATCGGCGAAAGGGTCAAGCGTGCCGGTGTGGCCGGCCTTCAGGGCGGCGAGCAGCCACTTGGCTTTTTGCAGCGCGGCGTTGGAAGTGAGACCGACGGGTTTGTTCAGCAGCAGGACGCCGTCGACGCGTTGCCGGGCGATCTTCACGCGTCCTTGGGATGCTTGGCGTGCTGGTTTTCTTGGGGATGCTTCGCATCCTCGGCGATGGCGGTTTCGATCAACTGGGTGAGCGCCATGCCGTGCTCGACCGAACGGTCGTACACGAAGGTGAGCCTGGGCACGACGCGCAACTGCATGCGATGCGAAAGCTGCGAACGCAGGAAACCGCTGGCGCGCTGCAGGCCCTGCAGGCAGGCGGCGTGCTCGGGTTCGCCGCCGAGGGTGGTGAAGTAGACCTTGGCGAACTCCATGTCGCGGTTCACTTCCACTTCGGTGATGGTCAGCATGCCGACGCGCGGGTCCTTCACTTCCTGGCGGATCAATTCCGGCAGTTCGCGCTGGATCTGGTCGGCGATGCGGCGGGCGCGGGGGAAGTCTTTAGGCATGTCAGGGGTCAGAATTCGGGATTCATGGATCAGGGAGAGGCTGCGGAATCAAGGGCGCGCGGCAAGCCGCGCTCATCCCCTGACCCCTGAATCCCCGACCCCTGGACCCTTACAAAGTACGCGCCACCTCGACCACCTCGAACACTTCGAGGATGTCGCCTTCCTGGATGTCGTTGAAGTTCTTCAGCGACAGGCCGCATTCGAAGTTGGCCTTGACTTCCTTCACGTCGTCCTTGAAGCGTTTCAACGAATCGAGTTCGCCCTGGTGGATGACCACGTTGTCGCGCAGCACGCGCACGCCTGCGTTGCGCTTGACCACGCCGTCGGTCACGTAGCAGCCGGCGATGGTGCCGACCTTCGAGATGACGAAGACCTGGCGGACCTCGACGGTACCGATGACGGTTTCTTTCTTCTCGGGCGCCAGCATGCCGGACAGCGCGGCTTTGATCTCGTCCACCGCCTCGTAGATGATGTTGTAGTAGCGGATGTCCACGCCGTTGGACTCTGCAAGTTTGCGGGCGGAGGCGTCGGCGCGCACGTTGAAGCCGATGAGCACCGCCTTCGACGCCAGCGCGAGGTTGACGTCGGATTCGGTGATCGCGCCGACCGCACTGTGGATGACGTTGACCTTGACTTCGCCGGTGGAGAGCTTGGCCAGCGCGTGGGCGAGGCCTTCGTACGAACCCTGTACGTCGGCCTTGAGGATGACAGGCAACTGCTTGACTTCGCCTTCGCCCATCTGCTCGAACATCGATTCGAGCTTGGCTGCCTGCTTCTTGGCGAGCTGCACATCGCGGAACTTGCCCTGGCGGAACAGCGCGATCTCGCGCGCCTTGCGCTCGTCGGGCAGCACCATCATGTCCTCGCCGGCCTGCGGCACGTCGGACAGACCCTGGATTTCGACCGGGATCGACGGGCCGGCCTCGGCCACGGCCTTGCCGGCTTCGTCCAGCATGGCGCGCACGCGGCCGAACACCTGGCCGGCGAGCACCATGTCGCCGCGCCGCAGGGTGCCGGACTGCACCAGCAGCGTGGCGACCGGGCCCTTGCCCTTGTCGAGGCGCGCTTCGATCACGATGCCCTTGGCGGGACCGTCGGTCGGCGCCTTCAGTTCGAGCACTTCGGCCTGCAGCAGGATGGCGTCCAGAAGGCCGTCGATGTTGGTGTTGGCCTTGGCCGACACGTCGACGAACTGCGATTCGCCGCCCCATTCCTCCGGCGTGATGCCGTGCTGGGAAAGTTCCTGGCGGATGCGCTCGGGGTTGGCCTCGGGCTTGTCGATCTTGTTCACCGCGACGACGACCGGCACTTCGGCCGCCTTGGCGTGGTGGATGGCCTCGATCGTTTGCGGCATCACGCCGTCGTCGGCGGCGACGACCAGCACGACGATGTCGGTGGCTTTCGCGCCGCGCGCGCGCATGGCGGTAAAGGCTTCGTGGCCCGGCGTGTCGAGGAAGGTGATGATGCCTTTCTCGGTTTCGACATGGTAGGCGCCGATGTGCTGGGTGATGCCGCCGGCTTCGCCGCTGGCGACGCGGGTGCGCCGGATGGTGTCGAGCAGCGAGGTCTTGCCGTGGTCGACGTGGCCCATGATGGTGACGACGGGCGGACGCGGCAGCAGCGCGTGTTCGGTCGAAGCGGTTTCGTCGAGCAGGAAGGCCTCCGGCGTATCGAGCGCGGCAGGCTTGCCGATATGCCCCATTTCCTCGATCACGATGATCGCGGTTTCCTGGTCCAGCACCTGATTGATGGTGACCATGCTGCCGAGTTTCATCAATGCCTTGATGACCTCGGCGGCCTTCACCGACATCTTGTGGGCGAGTTCGGCCACGGTGATGGTTTCGGGCACCAGCACCTCGCGCACGACGGGTTCGGTCGGCGCGACGAAGCTGGAGGCTTCGTCGTGGCCGGATTTCGATTTGCCCTTGCGGCCGCGCCAGCCGGCGTCGGGCGCCGCGCCGCCGCGCGTCTTCAGGCCGCCCTTGCGACGATCGCTGTCGTCCTTCCAGGTGTCGGCCTTCTTGGTGCCTTTTTTCTCGTCCTTGCCCGCGCCGGGCTTGTCGGGTTTGTGCAGGGTTTTCGCGGTGGGCGCGGCGGGCGCCGGGGCAGCGGCCTTCTGCGCCTCGGCGAGCTTGGCGGCTTCGCGCGCGGCCTCGGCCTGCTTGCGCAGGGCTTCGCGCTCGGTGCGCGCCTTGGCGTCGGCGGTCTGGCGCTCCAGCAGCGCCTGGTGGCGGCGCGTCTCTTCCTCGCGCGCCTTGACTTCGGCTTCGTTGAGAATCGACGCTTTCTTGATGCGCGTGGATTTTTTCGCGGCCGGCGCGGCTTCAGATGCAGCAGCAGGCGCGGCTTCGACAGGCGCTTCGGCGACAACCGGTTCGGGCTTGGCGGCCGGCGCAGTCTCGACGACCACGGGTTCGGCCACGACAACCGGCTCCGGCACGGGGGCAGGCTCGGGTTCGACGACCGGCGCGGCGGGCATTTCAGGCTCAGCCGCCGCTGCCGTCTTGGCAGCCTCGGCTTGCGCTTCGGCTGCCAGTGCGGCGGGATCGCGCTTCACGTAGGTGCGCGATTTGCGCACTTCCACCTGGATGGTGCGCGACTTGCCGGAACTGTCGGTCTTGCGGATCTCGCCGGTCTGCTTGCGCGTGATGGTGATCTTGGTCTTGCCGGTTTCCCCGCCGCCGCCGTGCATTTTGCGCAGGTAGTCGAGCAGATGCGCCTTGTCGGCCTCGGTCACGGCGTCGGCCGCATCGCTCTTGTCGACGCCAGCCGCCTTCAGCTGTTCCAACAACAGCTGGGGCGGCAGTTTCAGTTCCTGTGCGAATTGTTCAACGTTCATGCAATCCTCGTGGCATTCAGCCTTGGGCGAACCAGGGCGCGCGTGCGGCCATGATCAGTTGTTTGGCGCGTTCGGCGTCCATTGCGGCCATTTCGGTCAGCTCGTCGACCGCCAGTTCGGCCAGATCCTCGGTCGTGTGTACGCCTTTGCTGGCGAGCGTGCGCGCGGTTTCCGCGTCCATGCCTTCGAGCGACAGCAGGTCGCCGGCGGAGGCCTCGACCTGTTCCTCGCCGACGATGGCGGCGGTAAGCAGGGCGTTGCGGGCGCGGTTGCGCAGTTCGTTGACCAGGTCTTCGTCGAAGGCCTCGATCTCGAGCATTTCGTTGAGCGGGACGTAGGCGACTTCCTCCAGCGTGGAAAAGCCCTCGTCCACCAGGATCTGCGCGACTTCCTCGTCCACGTCGAGCTTGGAGATGAAGAGGTCGAGCGTCTTGCGGCTTTCGTTCGACTGCTTCTCGTCCGCCGCCTCGCGCGACATGATGTTGAGTTCCCAGCCGGTCAGTTCGGACGCCAGGCGCACGTTCTGGCCGCCGCGACCGATGGCCATTGCCAGTTGTTCCTCGTCGACCACCACGTCCATGCTGTGCTTGTCTTCGTCGACGACGATGGAGCTGACTTCGGCCGGCGCCAGCGCGTTGATCACGTACTGCGCCGGATCGGCCGACCAGTGGATGATGTCGACGCGCTCGCCGGCGAGCTCGTTGGTCACCGAAGTGACGCGCGAACCGCGCAAACCGATGCAGGTGCCGATCGGGTCGATGCGCGGGTCGTGCGAAACGACGGCGATCTTGGCGCGCAGGCCAGGGTCGCGGGCGGCTGCCTTGATCTCGAGCAGGCCTTCCTCGATCTCGGGCACTTCGAGCTCGAACAGCTTCATGATGAATTCGGGGGCGGTGCGCGACAGCACGACCTGCGGTCCGCGGTTGCCGCGGTCGATGCGCAGCAGGTAGGCGCGCACGCGGTCGCCGACGCGCAGGTTCTCGCGCGGGATCATCTGATCGCGGTGCAGGAAACCCTCGACGCGCCCGGATTCGATGATCGCGTTGCCGCGGTCGATGCGCTTGACGACGCCGTTGACGAGGTGTTCCTTGCGGGCCAGGAAATCCTGGATGATCTGCTCGCGTTCGGCGTCGCGGATCTTCTGCAGGATGACCTGCTTGGCGGCCTGGGCGCCGATGCGGCCGAACTCGATGTTTTCCAGCGGCTCCTCGATGTAGTCGCCGACCTCGATGTCGGGGTGGGTGTCCTGGGCATCGACGAGCAGGATCTGGTAGTCCTCGGATTCGAGTTCGACTTCGGTGACGACCTGCCAGCGGCGGAAGGATTCGTAGTCGCCCGTCTCGCGGTCGATCGACACGCGCACGTCGGCGTCTTCCTTGAAGCGTTTCTTGGTGGCCTGGGCGAGCGCCTGCTCGAGTGCCTCGAACACCACTTCCTTGTCCACGTTCTTTTCGCGGGCCAGCGCGTCGGCCAGCATCAACATTTCACGGCTCATATACCCTCCAGTCTCTCGCCTAAACCATGGGTTTCAGGCGGGCACTGTCCACGTTCCTCAAATCCACCGACACATCCTTGCCGTCGACCGTCAGCTTCACCGCGTCGCCGTCCAGGCCGACCAGCTGGCCGACCAGCTTGCGCCGGTTGTCCAGCGGCACCCGCAGCTTCAGCGTCACCAGCTCGCCGGCGAAGCGCGCGTAGTCAAGCGGCTTCACCAGCGGACGGTCCAGCCCCGGCGACGAAACCTCCAGCCGGTCGTAGTCGATGTTCTCGACCGTGAACCAATGCGTCAGGTGATTGCTCACCGCGACGCAGTCGTCGATCGTCACGCCGCCCGGCTTGTCGATGAAAATCCGCATCAGACCGCGCCCGGCGCGTTCCAGCAGCACCAACTCGTATCCGAGTCCGGCGAGCACAGGCTCCAGGCGGGCGTTCAAATCCATCATCGCGTAAGCGGCACCACAAATAAAAAATGGGCAAAACGCCCATTTGTCTAAGAATCAAGCGGCGGAATTATACCACCGGAGGCCGCGGACTGGAAAGGGAAAGTGTGGTGCCCGGAACCGGAATCGAACCGGTACGCCATCGCTGGCGAGGGATTTTAAGTCCCTTGTGTCTACCAATTTCACCATCCGGGCAATGCGGACAGCAAAGGTGTCTGGAGGCGCGGGCCGGAGTCGAACCGACCTACACGGATTTGCAATCCGGTGCATAACCGCTTTGCTACCGCGCCCTGAGGGTAAAGCCACAACAGCTTAAGCGAAAAGGGGAAAACGGTTGACCGTTTTCCCCGGAATTCTGGAGCGGGAAAGGAGGTTCGAACTCCCGACCTCAACCTTGGCAAGGTTGCGCTCTACCAGCTGAGCTATTCCCGCGTTGAAGGCTGCGCATTATGGTGATTCCGGTTTTCCCTGTCAACACCTCACGTGCTTTTCTGCAGCGCGCGCGCCGCCATCGCGAGGTAGTAGGCCATCGAGACGAGGGTGAGCAGGGCGGCGATCCAGATCAGCACTTCGCCGGTCAAGGCGATCGGGAGGCCGGCGACGGGGTCGAAGTAGAGCAGCAGCACGATGGCGATCATCTGCGCCGCGGTCTTGAGCTTGCCGACGAAGGACACCGCGACGCTGGCCGATTTCCCGGCCTTGGCCATCCATTCGCGCAGGGCGGAGATGGTGATTTCGCGGCCGATGATGATGAGGCCGATGAGCGGGGCGACGCGGTCGAGGTCGATGAGCACGATGAGCGCGGCGGCGACCATCAGCTTGTCGGCGACGGGGTCGAGGAAGGCGCCGAAGGCCGAGGTCTGGCCGAGCGCGCGGGCGAGGTAGCCGTCGAACCAGTCGGTCAGCGCGGCGACGCCGAAGAACGCGGCGGCGAGCAGGTTGGCCTGGCGCAGGGTCATCCAGCCATCCGGCAGGTAGAACACGCCGGCCATCAGGGGGATGAGAAAGATGCGCAGCCAGGTGAGCAGGTTGGGGACGTTGAGCGGCATCAGTGCAATGCACCGTAGATGGTTTCCGCCAATTCTCGGCTGATACCGCTGACGCTGGCAAGCGCGTCGACGCCGGCGTCGCGCACGCCCTGCAAACCGCCGAAGTGTTCGAGCAGCTGTTTGCGGCGCTTGGGACCGATGCCCGGAATGTCTTCCAGCGTGGACTGCATGCGGGCCTTGCCACGTTTGGCGCGATGTCCGGTGATGGCGAAGCGGTGTGCCTCGTCGCGAATCTGCTGGATGAGGTGGAAACCAGGATGATCCTTGGCGAGCCTGAGCTCGCGGCCGTCGGCGAAGATCAGCGTTTCCAGCCCGGGCTTGCGCGATTCTCCCTTGGCGACGCCGAGCAGCAGCACGTCGGACAGTCCGAGTTCGGCCATGGCTTCGACCGCGCTGGAAATCTGCCCCTTGCCGCCGTCGATCAGCAGCAGGTCGGGCAGCACGCCGTTTTCTTCCACGCTTTTGTGGAAGCGCTTGGTGAGCGCGGCGCGCATGGCGGCGTAGTCGTCGCCGGGGGTGATGCCGGCGATGTTGTAGCGGCGGTAGTCGGCTTTCTTCAGGTCGTCGCCTTCGTACACCACATTGGAGGCGACGGTGGCTTCGCCCATGGTGTGCGAGATGTCGAAGCATTCGATGCGTTTGAGCGTCGGCAGATCGAGCGTCTCGGCCAGCGCGGCCAGGCGTTGCGACTGATGAGAGCGGTCGGCGCTGCGGCGTTCCGCCGACAGGCGGGCGTTGGCCTGCGCCATCGCGAGCCAGACTTTGCGTTCGCCGGTGACGCGATGCTGGAGGCTGATTTTCCTGTGCGCCTGCTCGCCGAGCAGCGCCTCAAGCGCAGCGGTCTCGATCGCTTCGCTCACCAGGATGCGCGGTGGAATCGGGTGATCGAGATAATGCTGCGCGATGAAGGCATCGAGCGCTTCGGCCGGCGTCGCGCCTTCGCCGTGCTGGGGAAAGAAGCTGCGGTCGCCGAGGTGGCGGCCGCCGCGGATCATGGTGAGATTCACCGCAATCACGCCGCCGGCTTCGGCCGCCGCGACCACGTCGGCGTCGGCTTCACTGCCGGTGGTGTCGACGAACTGCTTCTCGCGCACCGTGGCCAGCATGCGCAGGCGGTCGCGCAGGAAGGCCGCCGTCTCGAAATCCAGTTTCTCCGCCGCCGCGTTCATCTGCGCGGTAATCTGTTCGGTCAGCGCGCTGGCCTCGCCCTTCAGCAATAGTGCGGCCTCGGCGACATCGCGCGCGTAGGCCTCGGGCGAGACGCGGTTCACGCAGGGCGCAGTGCAGCGCTTGATCTGGTGCAGCAGGCACGGCCGCGAGCGATTGGCGAATACCGTGTCCTCGCAGGTACGCAGCTGAAAGACCTTCTGCAGCAACTGGATGCTTTCGCGTACCGCGTAGCTGTTGGGGTAGGGACCGAAAGCCTGGTCTTTCTTATTGGGTGTGCCGCGGAAATAGGCCAGGCGCGGAAAACGGTGCCCGGTCAGCAGCAGATAGGGGTAGGACTTGTCGTCGCGGAACAGGATATTGAAGCGCGGCTTCAGCCCCTTGATCAGGTTGTTTTCCAGCAGCAGCGCCTCGGCTTCGGTGCGCGTCACCGTGGTGTCGATGCGCGCGACCGATTTCAGCATCAGTTTGATGCGCGGGCTCTGGTCGGTCTTCTGGAAATAGCTGGAGACCCGCTTTTTCAGGTCTTTCGCCTTGCCGACGTAGAGCACCCCGCCGGTGGCGTCGATCATGCGATAGACGCCTGGCAGGGTGGGCAGCGAGGCGAGAAAGTCCTTGTCGATGGCTTTCAATGGGACTTATTCGTCCTCGTCGAGCAGCTTGCCGGCAATCGCCCAGTTCTCGTCCGGCAGTTCCTCGAACGCGATGTAGGTGTACGACGCCGGCTTGTCCGCGTGGCGTTCCAGCGTAGCGGTGATTTCCTCGGCGACTTTCCGCTTCTGTTCGCGGGTAAGCGTTCCTGCGAGCTTGATGGTGACGACGGGCATCTCAGTTCTCCTGAATCTGCCGGAACACGGCCTCGAACATCTCGGGCGTGAGTCGGCGCGTCTGGGTGTTGTAGCGGGAGCAATGATAGCTGCTGACCAGTCGCCTGCCATCGGGCAGGCGATGATCGCTGGCGTGGGCAAAGGGGAAATCCTTGAGCTTGAGATTCAACGCGCGCAGTACCGCCTGGTGGGCGATCTGGCCGAGCGCCAGGATGCGGGTCCCGACGGGCAGGGCGGCAAGCTCCGCGGCGAGAAACCGGTTGCATGCGCGGATCTCGGCCGGCTCCGGCTTGTTGGCCGGCGGCAGGCATTTCACCGCATTGGTGATGCGGCAGCCGGTGAGTTGGAGCCCGTCGTCCGCGGAAACCGATTCCGGCGCGCTCGCGTAGCCGAACTTGTGCAGGGTTGCGTACAGCAGCACGCCGGCATAGTCGCCGGTGAAGGGGCGGCCGCTGCGGTTGGCGCCGTGCATCCCCGGCGCGAGGCCGACGATCAGGAGGCTGGGGGCGGGATCGCCAAAGGCGGCGACGGGGCGTGCGTGATAGTCGGGATGTTTCGCGCGGACCTCGTCAAGGAAGCTGGCGAGGCGCGGGCAGGCGCGGCAGTCGGGATCGAATGGCATCGGGAAAATAAAAAACGCCCCATGGCGGGGGCGTTCATTGTACGGCGACGCCGCTCAGCTTTCGATCGGGCCGGCGGCAGTCTGCATGTAGTTCTGCTCGCCCATGCGCTTGACCAGTTCGAGTTGGGTTTCGAGATAGTCGATGTGCTCCTCGGTGTCGGACTGGATGCCGACCAGGATTTCGCGCGAGACGTAGTCCTTGACCGACTCGCAATGGGCGATGGCCTCGACGTAGAGGGCGCGACCACCGAGTTCGAGCTTGAGGTCGCAGTTGAGGCATTCGACCACGTTCTCGCCGATCATCAGCTTGTTCAGGTCCTGCAGGTTGGGCAGGCCTTCGAGGAAAAGGATGCGCTCGATCAGCTTGTCGGCGTGGTGCATTTCCTCGATGGATTCGTCGTATTCGTGCTTGCCCAGCGCCATCAGGCCCCAGTTCTTGTACATGCGGGCATGCAGGAAATACTGGTTGATCGCGGTGAGTTCGACCGTGAGGGCCTTGTTCAGGTACTGGATGACTTTCTTGTCGCCTTTCATGGCTCTCTCCTGTGGTTTGAGGGAGCCCGGGAGGCCGTTGGCTGGCAGACGCGACTGGCTAGTGGGCGGACGGGCTGCCAGTCATTCTAGGGAAAAACCTGCGCAAAACAAGCAGTGGCGCGGGTTTCGAGAGCACGGATGAAAATGAGAATCGGGCGCTTTTTCAGGCGGCAGCCATCAGGGCAGGGCAACCGGATTCGGCAGCGGCCATCTGGCGTGCTTCGCGCAGCACTTCCTTCGCGCACTTGGCGCATTTGCCGCATTGGGTGGCCACGCCCAGATGCTCGCCAAGCTGGCGCACGGTACACACGCCTTCGGTGCGCACAAGGCGGTGAATGTCCGAATCGGTGACGTTGTGGCACAGGCAGACGTACATGGCACTTGTCCTCTGAATGGAAGCTCCGATGTGCGCATCATGTGGCAAATGAGAATAATTGTCAATACTAATTTTTGGTGTTTTTCTGCCTGGCGTACACTGAGGCTCAAGGGGAGGCGTGCCGGGCCGATAACCCAATTAGGAACAGAGGGCTCTGCTGCCCGAAATCAGGAGACGCAATGCCGCACCCCCCCCAAACCTTGGCCGGCTGGGTCGCCCGGTTCAGCCAGGCCGAGGTGCCCGTGCTGAGACACAGCGCACGCGAGCTGGAGCGCTTGCGTGCGGACGATACGCTGCTGAACGCGCGCACGGTGGCGGGGGTGGTGACCGACGATCCCTTGATGACCGTCAAGTTGCTGCGCTACATGCAGCAGCACAAACGCGCCAATCAGAAATACGAGCTGATCGACGTGAAGCAGACCCTGCTGATGCTGGGCCTCGAAATCTTCTTTCGCGATCTGCCGGCCGAACCCGTCGCCGAGGACATGCTGCGCGACCATATGGACGCGCTGGTCCACTTGCTGCGCACCGTGCGGCGCGCGCAACGCTCCGCCCACTATGCCTTCGACTGGGCTCTGCGCCTGCACGATCTGCATGCCGAGGAGGTACAGGTGTCGGCGCTGCTGACCCATTCCGCCGAGATGCTGATGTGGTGCTTCAACCCGGGACCCATGCTTGAAATACGCCGGCGTCAGCAGGCCGACCCCAACCTGCGCAGCGCGGACGCGCAGAAGCAGGTGCTCGGCTTCACGGGCGTGGAATTGCAGAGGCAGCTGGCGATCGAGTGGCACCTGCCGGAGTTGCTGCTGAACCTGCTCGACCCGGCCGAGGCGCACTCCCTGCGGGTACGCAACGTGACGCTCGCGGTCAATCTGGCGCGACATTCCGCGCAAGGCTGGGACAACGCTGCCCTGCCGGACGACTACCGGGATATCGGTGCCCTGCTACGCATGGAGCCGGAGCGGGTGAGGGCGCTGGTGATGCACGATCCGGAGATCGGCTAGGAACGTTCTTCTCCGCCTTTCGAGATAACGTTCGCTTCGAGCGTGCGGGCAAGCTGATCGATGGCCATCGCGGCCGGACACCCCGGCATGGACTGCATCAGCAGCTGACGCCGCATCACAGCCTGCCGGACCTCCGGGTCGACCGGAATGTCGCCCAAGTGGTTCAAACGGAACACCCGGCCGAGGGGATTGACGACGAAACGGTCGAGCACTTCCTGCAATTGCCGGGTGATGGCCTGCCCGGTGCCCGGACGATTCGCCTGGTTGACGATCAGGCGCACGCTCTGGCGATTTTGCTGGCTGACCAGTACCTTGATCGTGGCGTAGGCGTCGGTGAGCGAGGTCGGTTCCGGCGTGGCCACCATCAGTACCTCGGAGGCCAGCGAGACGGCGAACAGCACCACGTCCGAAATGCCCGCGCCGGTATCCAGCAGCACCACGTCGTAGCGCGGCACGAGCCCACTCACGATGCGCAGGAATTCGCCGCGCACCTCGGGCGTCAGGCGCGAGTATTCGACCATGCCCGAGCCCGCCAGCAGCACGGAAAATCCGCCGGGCGCGGGCAGGATCGCCTCGTCCAGCCCGGCCTTGCCCGTGAACACGTCGTGCAGGGTGATCTTGGGATACAGATTGAGCACCACGTCGAGATTCGCCAGCCCGAGGTCGGCGTCGAGCACCAGCACCTTCTTGCCGCGCCTGGCGAGGGCGGCGGCGAGGTTGGCGGACACAAAGGTCTTGCCCACGCCGCCCTTTCCGCTGGTGACGGCGATCACCTTGCCGAACGGGTGCGGGAGCAGGGCGTCGTCGGCCTGCATGGGGGCGTCGGGGGAGGCGATGTCGTTCATGCGCTGACTCGGTTCGAAGCGGGGGGTATCGGCAGATCGTCCAGTTCGAGATGGCTGAACAGCAGGCCTTTTTCCTCTGCACTCACCGCGAGCTCACGCGGCTGATCCAGACGTACGCAGTTGCGGCCTTCGGATTTGGCGCGATAGAGCTGCTGGTCGGCGCGCTCGATCCAGAGATCGGCGGTCGAGCGTACCCATTCCGGCGCGTAGGCGCCGCCGATGCTGACGGTGGCGTTCAGGGTCAGCATCGGCGTGACGGGGATGGAGAGCGCCGCGATCGCTTCGCGGATGCGTTCGGCGACGGCGCGACCGAAGACCGGCCGGCAGTGCGGCAGGATGACTGCGAATTCCTCGCCGCCGTACCGTGCGACCGTATCGACCGGCCGGACGCAGTGCGCGAGGCTGCCGGCGATGGCTCGCAGCACCTGATCGCCGGCCAGATGGCCGTGGGTGTCGTTGATGGCCTTGAAACGATCGATGTCGAGCAGCAGCAGCAGGACCGAATCGCCGGAGCGTGCGACGGTTTCGATCGAACGGTTGAGCACGGCGTGGAAGTGGCGGCGGTTGCCCAGGCCGGTCAGCGGATCCTTGAGCGAGAGATCGCACAGGCCGTCGATGACGCGTTGCAGGTACTGGATGGTGGTCTCGCCCGGTTCCTGGTCGCCGTTTTGCGCGTCGTGCGCGAGCAGGGCACGGGCATCGTCCAGTCGCAGCGCCTGCAGATCGACCGGTGGAGCGGGGAGCGGGGGCGTCAAGGTGAAGCGATAACGGGCATCGGGATGGTGCACCGAGTATGTGGGGATTCCGGGCAATGATCAAGCCCGGCGCGGAACGGCCGGACAACACCGCCCCGGCCACGCCGATACGTCCGGGAAGGCCGCGACGGGTCAGGCCACGCTGCCGAAACTGAGGTCGGTGGCGATGAAAGGCGCTTTCAGGCCGGCGAGGCGGCAGCTTTGCGCGATGGGGCCGGCGGGGAAAAGGGTGTACAGATACTTCAACCCGCCTTGCGCGTGGAAATGCTCGTCGAGTGCGTCGTGCAATTCGCGCAGATTGATTGTGCTGCCGTCGTCGTGCCGCGCATAATAGCTTTGCAACGCGCGCACGACCTCCCAGTGCGATTCGGTCAGGCCGATTTTCTCGTCGCGGGCGATTCTCAAGGCCTCGACTTTTGTCCAGCCCGGCGGCGCGTGCGGGAAGTCAGGGTCGGCAGCCGGTTCGCGGATAAGCTGCTTGATGTCGGTGGAGGTGTTCAGCATGGCAGTCTCCTTGCGTAAAGCGATCCGTATCTTTTTAAAATAGGTCAGCGCAAGCGCGACGCAAGCCGACTGCCCGGGATTCAACGTCGCGATGAGCGGACATATCGAGTCAGTGCGTCAAGCTCGTGGATAATGCCGCCGCATGAATGCGGTTCCGTACTGGCGCCTGTCCGGTTTTTATTTCTTCTACTTCGCCTTTGTCGGCGCGATATCGCCGTTCTGGGGGCTGTACCTGCAATCGCTGACGTTCAACGCCTTCCAGATCGGCGTGCTGATGTCGCTCCTGCAGGTGATGCGCATCTTTGCGCCCAACATCTGGGGGCATATCGCCGACCGTACCGGCCGGCGCACGGCGATCGTTCAGGTCGCGGCGCTGGGCAGCGTGCTGGCGTTCGCCGGCGTGTTTTTCGGCACCGGTTTCTGGTGGATGTTCGTCGTAATGGCGGCGTTGAGCTTTTTCTGGAGCGCGTCGCTGCCGCTGGTCGAGGCGATGACGCTCTCCCATCTGGGCGAGCGTACCGATGCTTACGGCCGCATCCGCCTGTGGGGCTCGATCGGTTTCATCCTCATGGTGGTGGGACTGGGCTACGCGTTCGACCAGGTGCCCATCGCCTGGCTGCCGTGGGCGGTGCTGGCGGTGATGCTCGGCATTGCCGCCTTCGCGCGGGTGATTCCCGAGGCGGAAATCCTTGCCCACCCCGGCGACCACCATTCGATCTGGAACACCGTGAAACGGCCCGAGGTGGCGGCGCTGCTGGCCGCCTGCCTGTTGATGGCGGCCACCCACGGTCCTTACTACACCTTCTACTCGATCTATCTGGTCGAACACGGCTACGAGAAATCCACCGTGGGCTGGCTATGGGCGCTCGGCGTGCTGTGCGAGATCGGCATTTTCCTCATCATTCCGCGCATTTTCGCCCGCGTGACGCCGCGCCGGCTGATCCTCGCGAGCTTCGCGCTGGCGGTGCTGCGCTTCCTGCTGATCGCATGGGGCGTGGAGACGACCTGGGTAGTGTGGGGCGCGCAGACGCTGCACGCCTTCACCTTCGGCACCTACCATGCGGCGGCGGTGGCGCTGATCCACCAGCATTTCCGCGGTCGCCACCAGGCGCGCGGGCAGGCGCTCTACACCAGCCTGTCGTACGGCGTCGGCGGCACGCTCGGCGGACTGGTCAGCGGCGCGACCTGGGACGGGCTGGGGGCGGACTGGACCTTCACGCTGGCTGCGGGGAGCGCCGCGCTGGCCTGGGCCGTGTATGCAAGGTGGGGGTACACAAAAGCCGTGCCAGCGCCACGTTCATGACGGTAAAGTGGCCAAGCTATGAAATAATTGGTCTTTTCTGCGCCTTGCCTGATTCCGCATGTCCGGATTGACCCTGTTTCAGAAATTGTGGGATGCCCACGTCGTCCACGTCGAACCCGACGGCCAGACGCTGCTGTATATCGACCGCCACCTGGTGCACGAAGTCACCAGCCCGCAGGCCTTCGAGGGGCTGAAACTCGCCCATCGCACGCCACGCCGGGCCGATGCGGCGGTCGCCGTACCCGACCACAACGTGCCGACCACCGACCGCTCGCAGGGCATCGCCGACCCGGTGTCGCGCCTGCAGGTCGAGACGCTAGACGCCAACTGCGCCACCTTCGGCATCCGTGAATTCAAGATGGACGACATCCGCCAGGGCATCGTTCACGTGATCGGCCCGGAAGAAGGCCTGACCCTGCCGGGCATGACCGTGGTGTGCGGCGATTCGCACACGTCCACCCACGGCGCGTTTGGCGCGCTGGCCTTCGGCATCGGCACGTCCGAAGTCGAGCACGTGCTGGCGACGCAATGCCTGTGGCAGAAGCCGTCCAGGACCATGCTGGTGAAGGTCGAAGGCGTACTCGGCCGCGGCGTCACCGCCAAGGACATTGCGCTGTCGGTGATCGGCAGGATCGGCACGGCGGGCGGCACCGGCTACGCGCTCGAATTCGGCGGCAGCGCGATACGCGGTCTGAGCATGGAAGGCCGCATGACGCTGTGCAACATGGCGATCGAGGCTGGCGCGCGTGCCGGCATGGTCGCGGTCGACGACACCACCATCGAATATGTGAAGGGCCGCCCGTTTGCACCCAGGGGCGAAGCCTGGGGCAAGGCCGTCGCGTGGTGGAAGACCCTGCATTCCGATGCAGACGCGGTATTCGATACCGTGGTCGAACTCGATGCCGCAGCCATCGAGCCGCAGGTGACGTGGGGCACCTCGCCCGAGATGGTCACCACCGTGCACGGTCGCGTGCCTGATCCGGCCGCCGCGCCGAACGAGGTGAAGCGCCACGACTGGACGCGCGCGCTGGAGTACATGGGGCTCGTTGCCGAAACGCCGATCGATCAGATCAATATCGACAAGGTCTTCATCGGCTCGTGCACCAATTCCCGCATCGAGGACCTGCGCGAGGCCGCCGCCGTCGTCCGGGGCCGCAAGAAGGCCGCCAGCGTGAAGCTGGCGATGGTCGTGCCCGGCTCGGGTCTGGTGAAGCAGCAGGCCGAAGCCGAAGGCCTGGACAAGGTGTTTCTCGACGCCGGTTTCGAATGGCGCGAGCCCGGCTGCTCGATGTGCCTGGCGATGAATGCCGACCGGCTCGAACCCGGCGAGCGTTGCGCATCCACCTCCAACCGCAACTTCGAGGGTCGGCAGGGGCAGGGCGGACGCACTCATCTGGTCAGCCCCGCCATGGCGGCGGCTGCCGGCATCGCCGGCCATTTCGTCGACGTACGTACTTTTTAATCAGAAGGAGAATTCCATGAAACCCATGATTGCCGCCCTGATCGCCGCCATGCTGACGCTGGCGGGCTGCAACACCATCCAGGGCATGGGCCAGGACATCCAGAAGGCCGGCGGCGCGATCGAACGCGCAGGAAGCAAGTAAACGTGCAGCCTTTCACCACGCTGAACGGGTTGGTGGTGCCGCTGGATCGTGCCAACGTCGACACCGACGCCATCATTCCCAAGCAGTTCCTGAAGTCGATCAAGCGCGCGGGCTTTGGCCCCAACCTGTTCGACGAATGGCGCTACCTCGATCACGGCGAGCCCGGCATGGACCCGGCGACGCGCCAGCCCAACCCCGCGTTCGTGCTGAACTTTCCGCGCTATCAAGGCGCTGCAGTCCTGCTTGCGCGCGACAACTTCGGCTGCGGGTCCAGCCGCGAGCATGCGCCCTGGGCGCTGGAGGACTACGGTTTCCGCGCGATCATCGCGCCGGGTTTTGCCGACATCTTCTACAACAACTGCTTCAAGAACGGCATCCTGCCCATCGTGCTCGATGCCGCCGCGGTCGGCCGCCTGTTTGCCGAGTGCGAGGCGAGCGAGGGCTACCGGCTGGCCATCGACCTCGGTGCGCAAACCGTGACCACGCCGGGCGGCGAGGTGCTGGCATTCGACGTCGACCCGGGGCGCAAGCACCGCCTGCTGAACGGTCTCGACGACATCGGCCTTACGCTTCTGCAGGCGGACAAGATCAAGATTTATGAAGAGCGTCGCAGGAACGAGGCGCCGTGGCTGTTTGCCTGATGGCTTTTATCTACCGCCCCGCGCGGACAAACCAGGTTTGAAACCATGAAACTCGCAGTTCTCCCCGGCGACGGCATCGGCCCCGAGATCGTCGCCCAGGCCGTCAAGGTCTTGAATATCCTGAAATCCGAAGGTGCAGCCATCGAGATGGAAACCGCGCCCATCGGCGGCGCGGGCTACGACGCGGCTGGCGATCCGCTGCCCGAGACGACGCTGAAACTCGCGCGCGCGGCCGACGCTGTGCTGCTCGGCGCGGTCGGCGGCCCGCAGTACGACAGGCTCGACCGGCCGCTGCGCCCCGAGCGCGGCCTCTTGCGCATCCGCAAGGAACTCAACCTCTTCGCCAACCTGCGGCCGGCGCTGCTGTATCCGGAACTTGCGGGCGCCTCGTCGCTGAAGCCCGAAGTCGTGTCCGGCCTCGACATCATGATCGTGCGCGAACTTACCGGCGACGTGTACTTCGGCCAGCCGCGCGGCATCGAAGTCAGAAACGGCGAGCGCGTCGGCTTCAACACCATGCTCTATTCCGAATCCGAAGTGCGCCGCGTCGCGCACGTCGCCTTCGGCATTGCGATGAAGCGCGGCAGGAAACTGTGCTCGGTCGAGAAAGCCAACGTGCTCGAATGTTCCGAGCTGTGGAAGGAAGTGATGATCGAGGTGTCGAAAGACTACCCGGAGGTCGAACTGTCGCACATGTACGTCGACAACGCGGCGATGCAGATGATCAAGTGGCCGAAGCAGTTCGACACCATCGTCACCGGCAACATCTTCGGCGACATCCTGTCGGATGCCGCCTCGATGCTGTCCGGCTCCATCGGCATGCTGCCGTCGGCTTCGCTCGACGAACACAACAAGGGCATGTACGAGCCCATCCATGGCTCGGCGCCCGACATTGCCGGCAGGAATCTGGCAAACCCGCTCGCAACGATCTTGTCGGTGGCGATGATGTACCGCTACACCTTTGCCGATCCGGCCACCGCCGACCGCATCGAAAACGCGGTGAAGAAAGTGATCGCGCAGGGCTACCGTACCAGCGACATCTGGACCGAAGGCACGCAGCGCGTGTCGTGCTCGGAGATGGGCGACGCGGTGGTGGCTGCGTTGCAATAAGAATTCTTGGAGACAACCAAAATGATGAAAGTAGGCTTGATCGGCTGGCGCGGCATGGTGGGCTCGGTGCTCATGGGCCGCATGAAGGAAGAACGCGATTTCGACCACATCGACCCGGTGTTCTTCACCACGTCGAACGTGGGCGGCAAGGGGCCGGACATCGGCAAGGACGTGCCGCCACTCAAGGATGCCAGCAGCGTCGACGAGCTGAAGGCTTGCGACGCCATCATCTCCTGCCAGGGAGGCGACTACACCAAGGAGGTGTACCCCAAGCTGCGTGCGGCCGGCTGGAAGGGCTACTGGATCGACGCCGCCTCGACGCTGCGCATGAAGGACGAGGCCATCATCATCCTCGACCCGGTCAACAAGAACGTCATCCAGGATGGCATCGCCAAGGGCACCAAAACCTACGTCGGCGGCAACTGCACGGTGTCGCTGATGCTGATGGCGATGGGCGGCCTGTTCGACGCCGGGCTGGTCGAGTGGGTGTCGCCGATGACCTACCAGGCCGCCTCCGGCGCCGGCGCGCGCAACATGAAAGAGCTCATCATGCAGATGGGCGCCATCCATGGCGAAGTCGCCGACATGGTGGGCGATCCCGCTGCCGCGATCCTGGAAATCGACAGGAAAGTGGCGGAATTCATCCGCTCCGACGACTACCCGCTCGACGCCTGGCCGGTGCCGCTCGCCGGCAACCTGATCCCGTGGATCGACGTGGCGCTGGAATCCGGCCAATCGAAGGAGGAATGGAAAGCCCAGGTCGAGGCCAACAAGATCATGGGACGCAGCAGCAACCCGGTCCCCATCGACGGCCTGTGCGTGCGCGTCGGCGCGATGCGCTGCCACTCGCAGGCGCTGACCATCAAGATGACGAAGGACGTGCCGCTGGGCGAGATCCATGGTCTCATCGCCGCGCACAACCAGTGGGTGAAGGTCGTGCCCAACGATCGCGAGATCACCATGCGCGAACTCACCCCGGCGGCGGTGACCGGCACGCTGACCGTGCCGATCGGCCGCATGCGCAAGCTCAACATGGGCCCGCAGTACCTCACCGCCTTCACCGTCGGCGACCAGCTACTGTGGGGCGCGGCCGAACCCCTGCGCCGCATGCTGCGCATATTGCTCGAAGCCTAAAAACAACAGCCGGATCGCACCGGGCTTGTGTTGGTGCGATTTATGCTCTAAAGATTGCGCTAGTCGCGCCGTCAATAAAGGCGTCGAGGATTCAACGCCCCTTCATTCGGGGCTTTCAGGGAGAAACGGGATGAAATTGAAGCGCTTCACCACCCAACTGGCCGCCGCCGGCCTGGTCGCGCTGCCGCTGATGGCGAGCGCCGCAGGGCTGGGCAAACTGTCGGTCGGTTCGGCGCTGGGGCAGCCGCTCTCGGCTGAGATCGAGCTGTTCGCCGCCGACAAGGCCGAACTGGACAGCCTCTCGGCGACCCTGGCGTCCGATCAGGCGTTCCGCGATGCGCGCGTCGAATTCTCCCCCGTACTCACCTCCCTGCGCTTCTCCGTCGAGAAGAAGCCCAACGGCAAGGCGGTCCTGAAAGTCACCTCCTCCCGTCCCGTCAATGATCCCTTCGTCGACATGCTGGTCGAATTGAACTGGGCATCGGGCCGACTGGTTCGCGAATACACCATGCTGCTGGATCCGCCCGGCATGGGCGGCGCCCAGGCCGTGCCGCCGGTGGCGGTCGTGCCGGCGCAAACCGCGCCCGCAGCCGCTCCCGTACCGCAGCCCGCACCCGCGGAAGCTGCGCCCAAGGCTGCGGCGCAGGCGGCACCCAAGGCCGCAGCACCGGCGGCCAAACCGGCCAAGCCTGCGCCGGCGCCCGCAGCGGAAGCCCAAGCTGCGGCACCCGGCAGCGTGACGGTCAAGCGCGGCGACACGCTTGCCGGCATCGCCAGGCGCGTGCGTCCCGAAGGCGTGAGCCTGGAACAGACCCTGGTCGGGCTGTACCGCGACAACGCAGGCGCGTTCGACGGCAACATGAATCGCCTGAAGGCAGGCAAGACGCTGAACATGCCGTCGGCCGACAAGGTCGGCGCCATTCCGCAAAAAGACGCGGTGCGCGAAATCAGGCTCCAGGCCGAGGATTGGCGCGCCTATCGCCAGAAACTCGCGGATGCAGCGAGTGCGGCACCCGCGGCCAAGCCGGCGCCGGGCCAGGCCAGCAGCGGCAAGATCACGCCCAAGGTCGAGGACAAGGCCAAGCCGGCACCGGAGGCGCAAAAGGACGTGCTGAAGCTGTCCAAGGCCCCGTCGGCGGCAGACGCCAAGGCCAAGGCCGACGAAACCCGCGCTCTGCAGGACAAGTTGCGTGCCCAGGAAGAAGATGCCATCGCACGGCAGAAGGCGCTCGACGAATCGGGCCAGCGCGTGGCGGTCCTGGAAAAGCAGATACAGGACATGCAGAAGCTGGTCGAAATGAAGGAGAAGGCCCAGGCTGAAGCCGAGAAAGCGGTTGCGCCTCCACCTCCGCCCGCCCCTGCTCCCGAAGTGAAGCCCGCGCCCGAAGCGAAACCGGCGCCCGCGCCCACCGTCGAAACCCCGGTGGCGCCCGAGCCCGCTGAAAACTGGTACGACCCGCTGCTTGCCAATCCCCTGTACTGGGGCGGCGGTCTCGCGGCGATCGGCCTGGGCGGCCTGCTGTGGTGGATGATGGCCAGCGGCGGCCGCCGGCGCGCCAAGGGCGCCAACACCGCCGCGCTGGACGACAGCATCATGAGCGGGGGCGACGTGCATCCGAACACCGTCGTCGGTGCCGCTTCCGGCGGCAGCGTCAACACCGGCGACACCTCGTTCCTCACCGATTTCAGCCAGGCCGGCCTGGGCACCATCGATACCCACGATGTCGATCCCATCGCCGAGGCCGAGGTCTACATGGCCTACGGCCGCGATGCGCAGGCCGAGGAAATCCTCAAGGAAGCCATTGCCAAGAACCCGGATCGCCACGAGATTCGCGTCAAGCTGCTGGAAATCTATGCCGCGCGCCGCAACACGTCGGCGTTCGAAACCGTGGCGGGCGATCTCTTCGCTGCGCTGGGCAACAAACCCAGCCCCCTGTGGGACAAAGCCTGCGAAATGGGGCGTGGCATCGATCCGACCAATCCGCTCTACGGCGGTGTCCAGTCGGGCACGGGCGCCGCGGCCACAGTGGCGGCCACGGCAGCCATCGCGGGCGGCGCCGTGGCGATGGACACGATACTGCCGACTGCCGAGCCGGCACCGGAACCCGAATCCTTTGCACCGGTTCAGGCGGAACCCGAACCGGCGGCCGATCCGGTAACGGCCAGCACGCCGCTGGAATTCGAGAGCGCCGGACACGTGCTGAATTTCGAGATGCAGCCCGAAGCGGCAGCGACCGAACCGGCTTACGCAGAAGCCGATACGCAGGGCCTCGATTTCGATCTGCCCGAACTCGATATCCCCGGCGCCGACGACGAACTGAAACTGGACCTCGGCCTGGAAGAGGACAACGGTCCGGACAGCAAATTCGATTTCAGCGGCCTCGACCTCGACCTGGGCGAGGGCAGCAGCGGCGATCTCGACCTCGACGAAGTCGGCACCAAGCTCGACCTGGCCCGTGCCTACGTGGAAATGGGCGACAAGGAAGGCGCCCGCGAAATCCTCAACGAAGTGCTGGCCGAGGGCAGCGAGCGGCAGAAGTCCGACGCGAAGGGCATCCTCGCCACGCTTGGCTAATCCGATCCATCCGGTCGCCCGCCTCCTGCTGTGGGGCGGGTGGGCGGTGGCGGCGGAAATCGCCGCGCCGTTCCGGCTCTCCCTCCTGGCCGTCGCCATTGCGACGGCCTTTCTGTTTCTGCCGCCCGCCCGCGCCGATCTGCTACGGCTGTTGCGACGCACGCGCTGGCTGCTGGGCATCCTGTTCGTGACCTATGCCCTGAGTATGCCGGGGGCGGCAATATGGCCGGCGCTTGGGGCGGCCAGCCCGACACTGGAGGGCATGCAGTCGGGTGCACTGCGGGTGGTGCGGCTGGCGTTGATGCTGGCGGGTCTCGCGGTGCTGCTGGCGACCACGGCCAGGCCGCGTTTGATCTACGGCCTGTATGTGCTGGCGAAGCCACTCGTCTGGCTGGGTTTCGACCGCCGGGTCTTTGCGGTGCGCCTGGGGCTGACGCTGGATTACGTCGAGCACGCGCCCAGACCGGCGCACTGGCTCGCTGCGCTGCAGGCGCCGCCGCAGGACGACGCGGTACCCGCGAACATGACGCTGCAGGCCGAGCGCTGGCAAACCCGCGACAGCGCCGTCATACTCGCGGCCTTGCTACTGGTGGGAATCGTCTGGGTATGAGAATCGTCGTCGGGCTGGAATATCGCGGCGTCGGCTTCTGCGGCTGGCAGTCGCAGCCGCAGGGCTGCGGTGTGCAGGACGCGCTGGAGGCGGCGGTGGCCGCCATCGCCGGCGAGAAAACCGTCGTCACCGCCGCCGGGCGTACCGATACCGGAGTGCATGCGGCTTTCCAGGTTGCCCACTTCGACGTCGCGGTCGAGCGCCCGCTCACCGCCTGGGTGCGCGGCGTGAACAGCCATCTGCCCGCAGGCGTTGCGGTGTTGTGGGCGCGCGAAGTCGGCGAGGATTTCCACGCGCGTTTTACCGCCACGCAACGGGGCTATCGCTACGTGCTGCTCAACCATCCCGTGCGGCCCGCCCTCAACGACGGCCTGATCGGCTGGCATCACCGGCCGCTGGACGCCGACGCGATGAACCGGGCAGCGACGCACCTGATCGGCCGGTACGATTTCTCCGCCTTCCGCGCGGCCGAGTGCCAGGCGAAAACGCCGGTCAAGGAGGTGCGGCTGGCGCGGATCACGCGGCGCGGCGATTATCTGCTGTGCGACTTTCAGGCAGACGGCTTCCTGCATCACATGGTACGCAACCTCATGGGCTGCCTGGTCCAGATCGGCGCCGGGGCGCAGCCGCCGGAATGGATGCGCGAGATTCTGGACAGCCGCGACCGCACCCGTGCCGCACCGACTTTCGACGCAGCCGGCCTGTATCTGACCCACATCCGGTATCCTGCGCACTTTGCCCTGCCGGAAAGCTCGGAGCGATGGCTGTTCGCGTAAAAATCTGCGGCATCACCCGGATCGAAGACCTGCGCGTTGCCTGTGATGCCGGTGCCGACGCGGTCGGTTTCGTGTTCTACGCAAAAAGCCCGCGTCATGTGACGATCGAAACTGCCACCGAACTGGTGCGCGCGTTGCCGCCTTTCGTCCAGTCCGTCGGCCTGTTCGTCGATGCCGGACCCGCTTTCGTCGAGGCCGTGCTCGCCGCCGCGCCGCTCGATCTGCTGCAGTTCCACGGCGACGAGACGGCGGCCGAATGTGCGCGCTACGGCCGTCCCTGGATCAAGGCGATACGGGTCAACCCGGAGACGGATTTGCTAAAATGTGCGGCTGATTTCGATGCCGCGCGGGGGCTGCTGCTCGATGCCTTCGTCCCCGGCGTGCCGGGCGGCACCGGCGAACGCTTCGACTGGAAGCTGATTCCGCCGGCGCTGCCCAGACCGGTCATCCTGTCGGGCGGGCTGACGCCCGACAACGTCGCCGAAGCCGTGCGCAGCGTCAAACCCTGGGCGGTGGACGTGTCGTCCGGCGTCGAGGCATCGAAAGGCATCAAGGACGCGCACAAGGTGGCGCGATTCATTGCGAACGCGAAAGAAGCATCATGAAGCTGACTGATCTCCCCGATTCCCACGGCCACTTCGGGCCCTACGGCGGCATCTTCGTCGCCGAAACCCTGATGGCCGCGCTGGAGGAACTGCGCGTCGAGTACGACCGTGCGCGCCAGGATCCCGCCTTCATGGCCGAATTCGAGTACGAGCTGAAACACTACGTCGGTCGCCCCAGCCCGGTGTATCACGCCAGACGTTTGTCCGAAGCCTATGGCGGCGCGCAGATCTATCTCAAGCGCGAGGACCTCAACCACACCGGCGCGCACAAGATCAACAACACCATCGGCCAGGCGCTGCTCGCCCGCCGCATGGGCAAGAAGCGCGTCATCGCCGAAACCGGCGCCGGCCAGCACGGCGTCGCTTCCGCCACCGTCGCCGCGCGCTACGGCATGGAATGCGTGGTCTACATGGGCGCCGAGGACGTGCAGCGCCAGGCCCCCAACGTGTTCCGGATGAAGCTGCTCGGCGCGACCGTGGTGCCCGTGTCCAGCGGTTCGAAAACCCTCAAGGACGCGTTGAACGAAGCCATGCGCGACTGGGTGACCAACGTCGAATCGACTTTCTACATCCTCGGCACCGCCGCCGGTCCGCACCCGTATCCGATGCTGGTGCGCGACTTCCAGTGCGTGATCGGCCGCGAATGCATCCAGCAGATGCCCGAGCTGGCCGGGCGGCAACCTGATTGCGTCGTCGCCTGCGTCGGCGGCGGCTCCAACGCCATCGGCATCTTCCACCCCTACATCCCGTTCGACGGCGTGCGCCTGATCGGCGTCGAGGCCGGCGGTTCCGGCATCGCCTCCGGCAGGCATGCCGCGCCGCTGTCGGCCGGCACGCCGGGCGTGCTGCACGGCTTCCGCAGCTACCTGATGCAGGACGAGAACGGCCAGATCATCGAGACCCATTCGGTTTCGGCCGGCCTCGACTACCCCGGTGTCGGGCCGGAACATTCCTGGCTCAAGGACGCCGGCCGCGCCGAATACGTCGCGATCAACGACGACGAGGCGATGGCCGCCTTCCACGACCTGTGCAAGTACGAAGGCATCATCCCCGCGCTCGAATCCAGCCACGCCGTCGCGCAGGCGAAGAAACTCGCGCCAACCCTGAAGAAGGACCAGATCATCCTGGTCAATCTCTCCGGCCGCGGCGACAAGGACATCAACACCGTGGCGAAGCTGTCCGGCATCACGCTCTGACGCGCACCCCCATACGGAAATTTCAGAAGAACCGACCATGAGCCGCATCGGCCCCACCTTCGCCGCGCTGAAAGCGCAGAACAAGAAAGCCCTGATTCCCTTCATCACCGCCGGCGATCCCGGCAAGGGCATGACCGTGCCGCTGATGCACGCGCTGGTGGAGGCGGGCGCCGACATCATCGAACTGGGTGTGCCGTTTTCCGACCCGATGGCCGACGGCCCGGTGATCCAGCGGGCGTCGGAACGCGCGCTCGCCAACAAGGTCGGCCTGAAGGACGTGCTGGCGATGACGGCGGAATTCCGCAGGATCAACGACAGGACGCCGGTGGTGCTGATGGGCTACGCCAACCCGGTCGAGCGCATGGGCTACGAAAGCTTTGCGCAGGCCGCGAAAACGGCGGGCGTGGACGGCGTGCTCACGGTGGACATTCCGCCGGAGGAGTCGCACGGCGTGGCCGACGTGTTCAAGGCCGCCGGCCTCGACCCGATCTTCCTGCTGTCGCCGACCACGCCGGAATCGCGGGTGGAGCAGGTTGCCGCTGCCGCCGGCGGTTTCATCTACTACGTGTCGCTAAAGGGCGTGACCGGATCGGCCAACCTGGACACCGACGAAGTGGCGCAGAAACTGGCCATGGTGCGCAGGCACTGCGCGCTGCCGGTGGGCGTAGGCTTCGGCATCCGCGACGCGGCGACGGCCGAGGCGGTCGCGCGCATCGCCGATGCCGTGGTCGTGGGCAGCCGCATCGTCAATGAAATCGAGACTGCCCCCGAGGGCGAAGTCGTCGACCGTGTGAAAACGCTGGTGCAGGACCTGCGCCGGGGCGTGGACGCCGCCAGTAAGTGAACATGAGAAAATGGGGGCGCGTTTCGCCCTCGCCCTGCCTCCCTCCGCAAGGGGGAGGCGACAAAGCTAGGATGCCTTTATGAGCTGGTTCCAGAAAATCCTGCCGCCCAAGATCAAGCGGCGCGCGCAATCCGCGAAGAAATCGATGCCCGAAGGGCTGTGGTCGAAGTGCCCGGCGTGCAACGAGGTGCTCTACCGCGCCGACCTCGAAAGCAATCTCGAGGTCTGTCCCAAGTGCGGTCACCATCACCGCATCGGCGCGCGCGCGCGTCTGGCGATGCTGCTCGACGCAGAAGGCCAGCACGAGATCGGCAGCACGGTGACGCCGCACGACCCGCTGAAGTTCAAGGACAGCAAGAAATACCCCGATCGTCTGAAGGAAGCCCAGACCGGCACGTCGGAAACCGACGCGCTGGTCGTCATCGGCGGCAGCCTCAAGACCGTTCCGGTGGTCGCGGCCGCGTTCGAATTCAAGTTCATGGGCGGCTCGATGGGCTCGGTGGTCGGTGAACGCTTCGTGCAGGGCGTGGAAGCGGCGATCGATTCGAACTCGGCCTTCGTGTGCTTTTCCGCCAGCGGCGGCGCGCGCATGCAGGAAGGCCTGTTTTCGCTGATGCAGATGGCGAAGACCTCGGCCGCGCTGACGCAGCTCTCGCGCCACCAGCTGCCCTTCGTTTCGGTGCTGACCGACCCCACTATGGGCGGCGTGTCGGCGAGCTTCGCCATGCTGGGCGACCTCGTCGTCGCCGAACCCAACGCGCTGATCGGCTTCGCCGGGCCGCGCGTGATCGAGCAGACCGTGCGCGAAACCCTGCCGGAAGGCTTCCAGCGCGCCGAATTCCTGCAGGAGAAGGGCGCCATCGACCGCATCATCGACCGCCGCCAGATGCGCGACGAGCTCGCGAACACGCTGGCGATGATGATGGGACGCCCCGCGCTTGCCGCCTAAGGGGTGTCGACGCTGAATGTGCCCCCGGCGTCGCTGGCCGACTGGCTGGCGCGGCTGGAGCGACTGCACCCCAGCAGCATCGAACTGGGGCTGGAGCGGGTGCGGCAGGTTGCCGACGCGCTGGGACTCAAGCCGCATTTCCCCGTCCTCACCGTAGGCGGCACCAACGGCAAGGGTTCCACCTGCGCCTATCTCGAAGCCATCCTCTCGGCTGCCGGCTACAAGACCGGGCTCTACACCTCGCCGCATCTGCTGCGTTACAACGAGCGCGTGCGCATTGCCGGCCGCGAAGCCGGCGACGCCGAACTGATCGCCGCCTTTGAACGCGTCGAGGCCGCGCGCGGCGACACGTCGCTCACCTATTTCGAATTCGGCACGCTCGGTGCGATGGCGCAGTTCAGGACGGCGGGGATCGACGTCGCCATACTCGAGGTGGGGCTGGGTGGTCGGCTCGATGCAGTGAACCTGTGGGACGCCGACGCCGCCATCGTCACCAGCGTCGATCTCGATCATCAGGATTATCTCGGCGATACCCGCGAAGCCATCGGTTTCGAGAAAGCCGGCATCTTCCGCGCAGGACGTCCCGCGATCTGCGCCGATCCGGCCCCGCCGGCAAGCCTGGTTGCGCACGCGCGCGCCATTGGCGCCGATCTCGTCTGCTTCGGCCAGGATTTTTCCGCGCAGCGTTCGAATGACGAGTGGACGTATCGCGGGCGTGCGGAAGCGCAGGCCGGCCTGCCGCTGCCCGGCATGGCCGGTGCCTATCAATTGCGCAACGCGGCCGCCGCGCTGGCCGGACTGGAGGCGCTGCATGCGTGCCTGCCGGCGGTGGACGGGGCCGCAATCCGCAGCGGGCTCGCCGGTGCGCGGGTTCCTGGACGCTTCCAGCGGATCGCGACAGCGCCCGAGGTGATCGTCGATGTCGCGCACAATCCGGAAGCGGCCCGCGCGCTGGCCGCCGCGCTGGCCGAACGGCCGGTCGCGGGCCGGACGCTGGCGGTGGTGGGCATGCTCGCCGACAAGGACGCAGCAGGGGTGTTCGACGCGTTGAAAAATTCGGTTGCCGCATGGTGGACCTGTACACCCGATTCGCCGCGCGCGCGCACAGCCGATGCGCTGGCGGACGTGCTGCGCGCACGGCTGCCCGGCGTACCCGTCTCGGTCGAAACAACCCCGGTCGCGGCGCTTGCGACAGCGCGAAGCGCGGCACGCGAAGGTGATAGAATCGTCGCCTTCGGTTCGTTCACCACCGTCGCCGCAGTCCTCGACCATGCCGCCACCCAGCAATGAACAAGATCTCAAGCGCCGCGCCCGGCGGCGGCTGATCGGCGCCGTCGCGCTCACCCTGCTGGCGGTCATCGTGCTGCCGCTGCTGCTGGAAGACGAACCGCCGCCCGCGAGCTCGCTGGCGGTGAAAATGGCCGCCCTGCCTGCACCCACTGCACCGGCGCAAGGGCGTGAGGCCGAACCTGCGCCAGCAGTCGAATCCGGGCTGGACAAGCCGGTTGCCGAGCCGCAGCCTGAAAGCAAACCCGAACCGGCACAGGCCGCGCCGCCATCCAGGCCGCAGGCGGCAAAGCACGAACCCGTGAAACCGGCGCCGGTCCAACCCGTTGCCAGGCCCGAGGCCGCCAAACCGGCGCCGCACGTCGAACCCAAACCGGCAGCCGATGCCGCATTCGTGGTGCAACTCGCGGCCCTGTCGGACGCAGCCAAGGCGCGCGCCCTGGCTGCGCGGGCCTCGCAGGCCGGTTTGCCGGCCTATACCGACGTTGCGGGCAAACTGACCCGCGTGCGCCTGGGACCGTACGCCACGCGCGAAGCGGCGGTGGCGGCCGCGGTGAAACTCGCCGAGCACGGCATGAGCGGGCAGGTGGTCGCCAAGTGAACGGGCTCGACCTCATCGTGGTGCTGGTTCTGGTTCTGGCCGTGGCGCGCGGCCTGATGCGCGGCTTGATCGCCACCCTGTTTTCGCTGGTGGCCTGGGCGCTGGCCTTCCTTGCGGGCAAGTGGGGCGCGCTGCTGGTGGCGCCGCTGCTGCCGGTCGGCGCGGACAATCCCGGCGTGAAATATTTCGCCGGCTTCGTCGTGGTGTTTCTGGCGGTTCTGATCGGTGTGCTATTACTGGGGCATGCGCTGGCAGCCCTGGTGAAGGCGGCCGGGCTCGGTCCCGCCGACACGGTACTGGGTGGCGTGCTCGGGTTGATCAAGGGGCTGGTGATTCTGGTCGGCCTCACGCTGGCCGCCGGCCTGACCTCCTTGCCGCGTACCGAATTCTGGCAGAAGGCGGCGGTGTCCGGCAGCTTGCAGTCCATGGCGCGCGCGGTCCTGCCGCTGGTGCCGGCCGATGTGGCGAAATACATTCGCTTTGAACCAAAGTAGGTGAACTATGTGCGGCGTTATCGGAGTCGTGGCCAACACTGCAGTGAATCAGCTTCTGTACGACGGGCTGATGGTCTTGCAGCATCGCGGACAGGATGCGGCTGGCATCGTCACGGCGGAGGAAAGCCGCTTCCACATGCACAAGGGTCAGGGGCTGGCGCGTGACGTGTTCCGCACCCGCGACATGCGCAACCTGCTGGGCGACATGGGCGTGGCGCACGTGCGCTACCCGACCGCTGGCAGCGCGTCGTCGTCTGCAGAGTCGCAACCGTTCTACGTGAACTCGCCGTATGGCATCGTGCTGGGGCACAACGGCAACCTCACCAATACGCACGAACTGAAGGAATCGCTGTTCCGCGCGGATCTGCGTCACGTCAACACCAATTCGGATTCGGAAGTGCTGCTGAACGTGCTGGCGCACGAGCTGCAGGTGCGCGCCGCGGGGCGGCAACTGAGCCTGGACGCGATCTTCGGTGCGGTGTCCGGCGTGCACGCGCGCTGCAAGGGAGCCTATGCGGTGACGGCCTTCATCGCCGGTTACGGCCTGCTGGCCTTCCGCGATCCGCACGGCATCCGGCCGCTGGTGATCGGCGTCAACGAGCAGGCCACGCCGCATGAATACATCATCGCGTCGGAGAGCGTGGCCATCGACACCCTGGGCTTCCGCCTGCTGCGCGACGTGGCGCCCGGCGAGGCCGTGTTCATCGACTACCAGCGCAAGCTGCACAGCCGCCCGTGCAGCGACAAGGCTGCGCTCAACCCCTGCATCTTCGAATACGTGTACCTTGCGCGTCCCGACTCGGTGATGGACGGCGTGTCGGTCTACAGCACGCGGCTGGCGATGGGCGTGTCGCTGGCCGAAAAGATCCAGCGCGAGTTTGCGCATCTGAAGATCGACGTGGTGATCCCGATTCCCGACACCAGCCGGCCTTCCGCGCTGCAGCTGGCGAACCACCTGAACGTGCCCTATCGCGAGGGTTTCATCAAGAACCGCTACATCGGCCGCACCTTCATCATGCCCGGGCAGGCGCTGCGCAAGAAATCGGTGCGGCAGAAGCTCAACGCCATCGGCGAAGAGTTCAAGGACAAGAACGTGCTGCTGGTGGACGACTCCATCGTGCGCGGCACCACCAGCCGCGAGATCGTGCAGATGGCGCGCGACGCCGGTGCCAGGCAGGTGTACTTCGCCTCGGCTTCGCCGCCGGTGCGCTACTCCAACGTCTACGGCATCGACATGCCGACGCGCAATGAACTCATCGCCAACGGCCGCAGCGACGACGAGATCGCGCGCGAGATCGGCTGCGACGCGCTGATCTATCAGGATCTCGATGCCATGATCGCGGCGGTGCGGGCCGGCAACCCGGCGATTCTCGATTTCGACACCTCGTGCTTCGACGGCCGCTACATCACCGGCGACGTCACGCCCGAGTACCTCGAATACGTCGAGGCGGTGCGCAACGGCGAGACGCCGCCGCCCTCCGCATTGTCGACGCAGCAGCTGGATCTCAACCTCGCGACGGGCACTTGACCGGTCTTGCGCGCGCGGCCTATAGTGGACGCGCGCCGATTTGAACCACAGCTTGCGGGCGCTTGATAAATCCGGCTAAAGCGTTTCAAGGGAAACCCCGAACCGCGCATGCCGTTCGGGGTTTTTCATTTTGGGATCGAACATGAACGACGAATACGATATCGACACGCTGGCGGTGCGCGCCGGCACGGTGCGCAGCCAGTTCAACGAACACTCGGAGGCGATTTTTCTCACTTCGAGTTTCATGTTTGGCAGCGCGGCGGAGGCGGCGGCGCGCTTCAAGGGCGAACAGCCGGGACCGATCTATGCCCGCTTCGCCAATCCCACCGTCAGCATGATGGAGACGCGGCTTGCTGCGCTGGAGGGTGCCGAACGCTGCGTGGCCTTCGCGTCCGGCATGGCCGCCATCCTCGCGACGGTGATGGGTCTGATGAAGGCGGGCGAGCATGTCGTCGCCTCGCGTTCGATCTTCGGTTCGACGGTGCAGCTGTTCTCCAACATCCTCGGCCGCTTCGGCGTGGAGACCACCTACGTCTCGCCGACCGATCCGGCGGAATGGCGCGCGGCCGTGAAGCCGAACACGAAGCTTTTCTTCGTCGAATCGCCGTCCAACCCGCTCACCGAGGTGAGCGACATCCGGGCGCTCGCCGACATCGCGCACGCGGCCGGCGCCTGGCTTGCGGTGGACAACTGCTTCTGCTCGCCCGCGCTGCAGAAGCCGATGAAAATGGGCGCCGACATCGTGATCCACTCCGCCACCAAGTACCTCGACGGCCAGGGACGGGTGCTGGGCGGCGCCGTGCTCGGCGGCAAGGACCTGATGGAGGGCGTGTTCACCTTCCTGCGCACGGCCGGCCCGACGCTGTCGGCATTCAACGCCTGGGTGATCCTCAAGGGCATGGAGACGCTGGCGCTGCGCATGGAGGCGCACTCGAAGAATGCGCTGGCACTGGCGCAATGGCTGGAAGCGCAACCACAGGTGGCGCGGGTGCTCTATCCCGGCCTGCCGTCGCATCCGCAGCATGAGCTGGCGATGCGCCAGCAGAAGACCGGCGGCGGCATCGTCGCCTTCGAGCTGAAGGGGGGCAAGGATGCGGCGTGGAAGCTGATCGATGCGACGAAGCTGTTGTCGATCACCGCCAATCTGGGCGACACCAAGACCACCATCACGCATCCCGCCACGACGACGCACAGCCGCATGACGCCCGAGCAGCGCGCGGCCGCGGGCATCGGCGACGGGCTGGTGCGCATCGCCGCGGGTCTCGAGTCGGTGACCGACATCCAGGCCGATCTGGCGCGCGGGCTGTCGTGATGAAGCTGTTGCCCGGTCTGTTCGCATTGTGCGTCGGGGTCGCGCAGGCGGCCGACATGACCGTGCTGCGGTATGTCGACCAGGACCCGGGCGACCCGGCCTACGCTACGCGCATCCTGATCACACCGGGTTTCCTGCGCATGGATGGCGGCGACGACGACGGCGATTTCGTGCTGCTCGACCGGCGGCAGAAGAAGCTCTTCAACGTGATGCACGACAACAAGCTGGCGATGGTGTTCTCGCCCGGAACGGTGCCGCCCAGGCCGGCGCACTGGCAGGCGCGCATGGTCGCCCGGCCGGCGGCCGGCGGCCTGCGCAGCTACCGCCTGCTCATCGGCGACGTTGCGTGCAGCGAGGGAACGGTCGTGCCGCGTGCGGCGCCGGATGCCGCGCGTGCGATGGGGGAACTGAATGCGGTCCTTGCGGCCACACAGTATCGCGTGTGGAAGGATTCGCCGCGCGCACTCCAGCACGACTGCGATCTGGCGAATCAGGTGTGGGATTCGGATGCGGTGTTGAAGCTCGGCCTGCCGAACGAGGTGCGCGAGTTCACCGGTAAAACCCGCAAGCTGGACAGCCGTTCAAGGGCACCGGTGCGGCCTGAGCTGTTCCGTCTGCCCGATGGTTTTCCGTTGCTCGACGCGCCCTCATAAATCGCCGACCTCGAGCGTGCAGCCGGCCGCGCCGCACGCCACGTAGCCCCAGCGGGCGTACCAGTCCGGCACGACCCAGCGTTCGCACGGCCGGCCGTCGATCACGTGCACGTGCCGCGCTGGCCGGTGGGTGTGGCCATGGATCAGGCGGCATGCATGATGCACGCGCATGGCGCGCGCCGCTTCGTCGCCGTTCGCATCCATGATGTCTGCCGGTTTGTCCGCCTTGGCGGTTTCGCTCCCGGCACGCGCCTGCCGGGCCAGCCGGTTGCGCAGCGCGAAGGGCAGGCGGCGGAGGAGGGCCAGCATGAGCGGGTGGCGGACCCGGCGGCGAAAGCGCTGATAGCCGACGTCGTCGGTGCACAGGGTGTCGCCGTGCATCAGCAGCGTGGGCGTACCGTAGAGATCGACAACGATTGGGTCGGCTATCAGCGTCATGCCGGCCTGCGCGGCGTAGCGTTCGGCCAGCATGAAATCGCGGTTGCCGTGCAGGAAATACACCGGCGTGCCGGCGTCCGCCAGCGCCTTGAGGCGGCGGGCGGTGTCGCGGGCGACAGCCTCGTCGTGGTCGTCGCCGATCCAGGCCTCGAAGAGGTCGCCCAGGATATAGAGCGCGTCCGCGCCCGCCACCTCCTCGTCGAGGAAGCGAAAAAAACGCCCGGTGGCAGCCGGGCGTTCGTCCGTGAGGTGCAGGTCGGCGACGAAATAGGTGCGCCCCGTCTTCACCGTCGCGTTCAGGCGATTTCCGCCTTGGTGATGACCACGTCTTCCAGCGGCACGTCCTGGTGGCCGGCGCGGTTGCCGGTCTTCACCTTCTTGATCTTGTCGACCACGTCGGTGCCTTCGACGACCTTGCCGAACACGGCGTAGCCGTAGCCCTGCGGGGTGGGCGAGGTGAAGTTGAGGAAGCTGTTGTTGGCGACGTTGATGAAGAACTGGGCGGTCGCCGAGTTGGGATTAGGCGTGCGCGCCATGGCAATGGTGTAGGTCTCGTTCTTCAGGCCGTTGGAGGCTTCGTTCTCGATCGCTTCGCGGGTGGGCTTCTGCGTCATGCCGGGTTCGAAGCCGCCACCCTGGATCATGAAGCCGTCGATCACGCGGTGGAAGATGGTGCCGTCGAAGAAACCGTCACGAACGTACTGGAGGAAGTTCTCCACCGTTTTCGGCGCCTTTTCCGCGTCGAGTTCGAGAGCGATGATGCCGTGGTTGGTGTGCAGCTTGACCATGAATATCCTTAGAGTGAAGTTTCCTGAACAATTTTCCAACGGCCGTTTTCCCGGCTCCAGAACTGGCGTTTGACGGTGCGGTCGTTGAGGTTGTTGCTCCGGTAGTTCTGCACGAAGCTGACCAGGGCGAAATCGGGGCGCTCGGGATAGAGCATCAGGCTGACGTCGGACAGGCCGACCTTGATCCAGGTCTTGCCGGCATTGACCTTCTGCTTGACGGCGGCGAACGTCCGCAAGTCCTGGGTGCCGGCGCGGAATGCGGCGCTGTAGTTGGCAAGCAGACGCGCGGTATCGCGGCTTTCCCAGTCGGCGCGCCAGGCGTCGAGCGCGGCGGCCAGTTCGTTGCGGCGCGCGTCGAGCGCGTCGTAGGGCACCCAGTCGATTTCCTCGGCGATGACGACAGGCGTCTTGCCGGGCTGGATGTAGGCGCCGAGGCGCTTGAGATCCTCGTTCGCCAGCACGATGCAGCCCTCGCTCGCTCGCGGTGTGCGGCTGTAGGTGTTGCTGGGGCTGCCGTGAATCCAGATGCCGTGGCCGTCCCGGCCTTCGCGGATATCCCATTCGTTCGGGTAGGACAGCGTGTAGGCGCCGCTGCCGTAGAAATCGGTGAGTTCGCTGGGCGGTTTGAAACCGGAAATCGTGTAGATGCCGATGGGCGTGCGATTGTCGCCTTCGCGTTGCTTGCCCGCGCCGTCCTTGCCGATGGTGACGTAGAAATCGGCGATGCGCACCGGCAGGCCGGCGCGGTTTGCGTAGACATACAGGCGTGCGCGGCTGGCGTCGACCACCAGGACGTTGCGGGTATCGTCGTTCAGGTTCAGCAGATAGGCGGGAACCTTGTCGCTGGGCAGCGGTTCGGTCAGTGCGCGAACGCGCTGGCGCGCTTCCTGGCGCAGTGATTCCAGTTCGGCATTTTTCGCGGCGCCGGTGTCGCCGAGCGTGCGTAGCGGCTGCGCGCGTGCCAGCAGCAGATCGCCCTTGATCAACTGGGCGAGACGGAAGTTCGGGTGCTGCTGGGTGATGCGGTCGACGGCAGTGAGCGCCTCGGGCATGCGGCTCTGCGAAATCGCGAGCAGGCTTTCGGCCAGCTGGCGGTCCGCATCCAGTCCGGCCGCGTGCAGGGCGGGCGCAAAAAACGCCAGGATGAACCAGAATTTCGACATGGACTTTACTTGGACGTCTCGCCGACGATGCGCCACTGGCCGTTTTTCTGGACCAGTTTCAGGGTCTTGGTCACGGTGGAGCTGAGCCGGTCGGACCGGTAGGCCTGGCGGAAGGTGGCGGTGGCGCTGTCGCCCTGCTGGTCGATCTTGAGATCGCCGATCCTGACGTCAATGGTCTTGGGCGCGGTGATACGGGCACGGCGCTGCGCTTCCCAGTTCGTGCGCGACATGCCGTCGGCGCTGAAGTCGTCGGCGTAGGCAGCCAGATAGGCGTCCACGTCGCGGCGCGACCAAGCCTGCGCCCAGGCGGCGATCGCGGCATCCACGCCCGTGGCGGCGGCCTTGTCGGGCGTGTCGGGTTTGATGTCGGCTGCGGGCTTGGCGACGGCCTGCGGGGCCGCGGCGACGACCGGCGGCTTGGTGGCAGCCGGTTTGCGTGGCTGGCCGCCCATGATGTCCTTGATGAGCGCCAGCTTGGTTTGCGCGGCGGTATTCTTGCTGTCGAGTGCGAGCGCCTTGTCATAGGCGATCGAGGCCATCTTGGCGTAGATGTCGCCAAGGTTTTCGTGCGCGGTGGCATAGCTGGGATGGGTGCGAATCGCCATTTCCAGGGCGTTCTTCGCGGCCTCGTACTTGCCCTGCGAGGCGTACAGCACGGCCAGGTTGTTGTAGGGTTCGGGCAGTTCGGGGTAGTCCTCGGTCAGGTCCGTGAAGACGGCGATTGCGTCGTTGGTCTTGCCCAGGTCGGCCAGGATGAGGCCTTTGAGAAAGCGCCCCTGCGCGTCCTTGGGGTTCTTGGCCAGATAGCGGTTGGCGTGCTCGAGCGCGCCGGCCAGATCGCCCATGCGGAACTGCTGGTTGATCTCCTGGACGTCGTTTGCCAGTGCCGGCGCACAGGCAACGGCCAGACAGAAGGCGACGGCGGGGAGAAAGCGGGGCAAGGCCATGTGATATGCTCGGATCATCTCGGGAACAGGCATTCTAACAAGATCGACCGGGCTGAGACAGCCGGCGCGCCGCCGGATTCCCGGTTCGTCGTCCCGCTTCGAACTCGCTCGCATCATGCTGCACATCGTCAATACCCTGACCCGTACCAAGGAAGTTTTCGTTCCGCTCGTGCCCGGCCGCGTCCGCATGTACGTGTGCGGCATGACCGTATATGACCTTTGCCATCTGGGTCACGCGCGGGTGTTCGTGGTGTTCGACATGGTGACGCGCTGGCTGCGCGCCAGCGGCTACCAAGTCGAGTACGTAAGGAACATTACGGACATCGACGACAAGATCATTAAGCGCGCCGCCGAAAACGGCGAGACGCCGGCTGCGCTGACCGAGCGCTTCATCCAGGCGATGCACGAAGACGAGCGCGCGCTCGGCGTGCTGCCGCCCGACCACGAGCCGCGCGCCACCCGGTACGTGGCGCAGATGCTGGCGCTGATCGCGCAACTGGAAAAGAACGGCTTGGCCTATCCCGCGCCCAACGGCGACGTGTACTACAGCGTGCGCGGCTTTGCCGACTACGGCCGGCTGTCGGGCAAGAGCCTCGACGAGTTGCGTGCCGGGGAGCGCGTCGAGGTCGATCCCAACAAACGCGATCCGATGGATTTCGTGCTGTGGAAAGCCGCCAAGCCGGGCGAGCCGGCCTGGGATTCGCCATGGGGACCGGGCCGGCCCGGTTGGCACATCGAATGCTCGGCGATGAGCGCCGACCTGCTGGGCAATCATTTCGATATCCATGGCGGCGGCCAGGACCTGCAGTTTCCGCACCACGAGAACGAGATCGCCCAGTCCGAGGGCGCGCACGGCTGCAAGTTCGTCAATGTCTGGATGCACAACGGCTTCGTGCGGGTGGACAATGAAAAGATGTCGAAGTCGCTGGGCAACTTCTTCACCATCCGCGAGGTGCTTGAAAAATACGACGCCGAGGTGGTGCGCTTCTTCATCCTGCGGGCGCACTACCGCAGCCCGCTGAACTATTCCGACGCCCATCTCGACGATGCCAAAGGCGCGCTGACCCGCTTGTATACGGCCCTGAAATCGGCGCCCGCTGAAGCCGGCCCGATCGATTGGGCACTGCCTGCCGCCGCGCGTTTCAAGGCGGCGATGGACGACGACTTCAATACGCCGGAAGCGCTGGCCGTGCTGTTCGAACTTGCCGGCGAGGCGAACCGGGGCGATACCGAAGCGGTGCGACTGTTGCGTGCGCTGGGTGGCGTGCTCGGCCTGCTGCGGCGTCCGGCTGGCGATTTTCTCCAGGGCGGCGCAGGCGAGGGCGACATGGGGGAGGCCGAGATCGAAACCCTGATCGCGGCGCGGTTGGCGGCACGCCAGGCAAAGAACTTCGCCGAGTCCGACCGCATCCGCGATGCCCTGAAAGCCGCCGGCATCGTGCTGGAGGATGGCCCGGGCGGCACGACCTGGCGGCGCGGCTGAACGTACGCCTGTACCCAATGAAAAAGGGACGGCATTGCCGTCCCTTTTTTTGCACTGCGCGCCGGAATTACTTGGCGGCGGGCGCAGCCGGAGCAGCAGGCTGCTGCTGGTAGGCGGCGGGATTCCACATGTTCATCCAGGCGTTCGGGTCGAAGAAGTTGAACGTACCGGTGGCTGCGGCCGGGGCGGCAGTAGCGCCGGCGGCTGCGGGCTGGCCGTAGCCCTGGGTGGCCATGCCCATCCAGGCATTCGGGTCGAAGAAGTTGAAGGTTGCAGGGGCTGCGCCGCCGGCGGTGGTGTAAGTGGCCGGGTTCATCCATGTGCCCCAGGAACCATAGGTGGCCGGGTTCATCGAGGCATTCATCCAGCCGGTATACATGGCGGGGTTCATCGGCGCCATCATCAGCTGCATGGCACGCGGATCCATCGGGGCCATCATCCACTTCATGTACATGCCAGGGTTCATGGACTGCATCATCATGTTCCACATGTTGGGGTCCATGGGCATCATCATCCAGCGCATCATCTTGCCGGGGTCGGCGAACTGGGTCATCAGTGCAGTGTAGAAGTTGGGGTCCATCGAGGCGGCCATCCACTTCATGTACATGTTGGGATCGGAGAACTGCATGACGTTGCCCATGGCGCGGGGATCCATCATCGTGCCCATCATGCGGTACCAGTTGCCCGGTTCCATCATGTTGACGCCCATCTGGGTGTAGAAACCGGGTTCGGTCACGGCGTTGGCCCAGGGCACGAATACCTTGGGATCGCGATAGGCCGATCCGTTGCGGGTGAAATCCGTCATGCGCTCAAGCCATTGGGCGCTGGTTTGCGGGGTGGTGGGTTGAGCGGGGGCGGCGGGTGCAGTGCCGTTGGCGTAGGCAGCGGCGCTGCCGAGAAGGCCGATGGCGAGAACGATCGATTTCATTTTCATGGGGGGCTCCTTGCAGTTATGGGTTGGAATTAACGACATCAAAACAAGATACGCAGGTCTAATTATTCTGTTTATATCAGTATATTGTCAATGGCTGATATTCAGAATTGATGACGCGCAAGGGATAATCGCGCCATGAACCCGGCTACGTTTCTTTACCTCGGCGCGGAAAATTGGATACACCCTGCTTGGTTTCAGGGTTTCTACCCGAATGACCTGCCGGAAGATTGGCTGTTGTCCTTTTACAACACGCAATTCCAGACGGTTTTCCTGCCAGCCGCCATCTGGCAAACAGCCACATCGACAAACTGGATACATTGGTTGAACGATACGCAGGAAGGCTTTGTTTTTCTTCTAGAAGAGGTGCCCGGGATGGTGCCGCCAACGTCTGATCGCGTGCTGGCGGTCTCCCCGGCGTGGCTGGCAGCGCACGTCTGGTGGCTGGACGAAGCCCCCGACATGCGCGCACTTGCCCGACGCATTGCCGGGCACGCGGCTTCGGGCGAGCCGTTTTTCGTCATCAGCCGTACGGGTGATCTGGGTCTGCTTCAACAGGTCGATGCGCTGCGCCGCGTGATGGGGTATTGAATTTTCTGTGAAATCGGCCGGTCTTCGCCGGGAAGCGCGCGGGCTTCGGTAAAATAGATAGGCTTACAAAAATACAGGCTCGATTTCTTGCAAAACGACTATCTGGTCGAAATCGAAGGTGTCGCATTTGGCTATGGTGCCCGGCCGGTTTTGAAGGGCATCAACCTGACTGCCCGACGTGGGCAGGTGGTAGCCATCATGGGCAGCAGCGGTTGCGGCAAAACCACACTCTTGCGCCTGATTGGCGGGCAGATCAGGCCCGGCCATGGAACGGTGCGCGTGGCCGGCGAATCGGTGGGCGCGCTCGACCAGGCTGGCCTGTACCGGCTGCGGCGCAAGATGGGCATGCTGTTCCAGTTCGGCGCCCTGTTCACCGACATGTCGGTGTTCGACAATGTGGCTTTCCAGTTGCGCGAGCATACCGACCTGCCGGAAGACGCCATCCGCGACCTGGTCCTGATGAAACTCAACGCCGTCGGCCTGCGCGGGGCGGCGCAGCTGATGCCGGCCGAGCTGTCCGGCGGCATGGCGCGACGGGTGGCGCTGGCGCGGGCGATCGCGCTCGATCCCATGCTGGTGATGTACGACGAGCCGTTTGCCGGACTCGACCCGATCTCGCTGGGCGTCACCGGCAACCTGATCCGCCGCCTGACCGACACGCTGGGGCTGACCTCGCTGGTGGTTACGCACGACGTGCAGGAGTCGCTGAAGATCGTCGATTACGTGTATTTCGTATCGGAAGGCGTGATCGTGGCCGAGGGCACGGCGGACGAGATCCGGGCCTCGGCCTTGCCTTACGTGCACCAGTTCGTGCACGGCGAGGCCGATGGGCCGGTGCCGTTCCACTATCCGGCACCGGCCTATGCTGACGATCTGCACCTCGGGGGCGGGCGTGCTTAAGCAGGCCATCGAGAACCTGGGCAACCGCACCATCCAGGGCGTGTGGCGCATGGGCTTCGCCACACGGTTTTTCCTCGCGGTGCTGATGCATTCGGGCACGGCTTTCCGCCGTTTCGGTCTCACCATCCGGGAGATGTACTTCAGCGGCGTGTTGTCGCTCATCATTATCCTGGTGTCCGGCCTGTTCGTCGGCATGGTGCTCGGTCTGCAAGGTTACGAAACCCTGCAGACCTACGGCTCGGAAGAGGCGCTCGGCATTCTGGTGGCCCTGTCGCTGGTGCGCGAACTGGGGCCGGTGGTGGCGGCACTGCTGTTTGCCAGCCGCGCCGGCAGCGCGATCACGGCGGAAATCGGCCTGATGAAGGCGACCGAACAGCTGTCGGCGATGGAAATGATGGCGGTCGATCCGATCGCGCGCGTGGTCGCCCCGCGCTTCTGGGCCGGCGTGATCTCGATGCCGCTTCTGGCGGCGCTATTTTCGGCGATGGGCGTGTTCGGCGGCTATCTGGTCGGGGTGCAGCTGATCGGCGTGGACGAAGGGTCGTTCTGGTCGCAGATGCAGAGCGCGGTCGATTTCGAGCAGGACATTCTCAACGGCGTGATCAAGAGCGTGGTGTTCGGTGTGGCCATCACCGCCATTGCGCTGTTCGAGGGCTACGATGCGCCGCCTACCGCGGAAGGCGTGTCAGGGGCCACCACGCGCACCGTGGTGACCTCCAGCCTCGCCGTGCTGGCGCTGGACTTCGTGTTGACCGCATTCATGTTCCGGGGACTCAATTAAATGAACAAGACCGTGCTCGATCTCTGGGTTGGGTTATTCGTCATCGCGGGCATCGCCGCGCTGCTGTTTCTGGCGCTCAAGGTGGGGAGCATGAACGCCGTAAAAACCTCCGATAGTTACGAGGTCGTCGCCCGCTTCGAGAACATCGGCGGACTCAAGGCGCGCGCACCCGTCAAGAGCGCGGGCGTGGTCGTCGGCCGGGTGGCGGACATCCGCTTCGACAATGAACGTTACGAAGCGGCGGTCACGCTTCGCCTGGATAAGCGCTATGCTTTCCCCAAGGACTCCTCGGCGGCGATTCTGACCTCGGGCCTGCTTGGGGAGCAATATGTCGGCCTGACTGCAGGTGGCGACAGCGTCAAATTGAAGGACAAGGACAGGATCAAGATTACCCAGGATGCCGTGGTGCTGGAAAATCTGATCGGACAGTTTCTATACGGCAAGGCTCAAGAAGGGGCACCCCAATGAAAATCAACCTACTCACTCGATCGTTTCTGGCAGCGGGCCTGTTTGCCGTGCTGCCCGCGCATGCGGATACCGTGACGCTGCAACAGGCCGTGGAAATGAGTCTGGCGGCCGATCCGCGCATCAAGGAACGCGAGCAGGTCGTCGAAGCTGCGCGCGCGATGGTGCAGGAAGTGAAAGGCAATGCCGGCTGGCGCGTCAGCGCCAACGCCTTCGTCGGGCTGGCGCCCGACGCGGAAGGCGGGTTCTACCAGGGCGGCGCGTTCTCCGGCACGACCCCGCGCACCGACGGCGACAAGATTCACGGCATTTCCGACTGGACGCACCTGGATTTCGCCCTGATCAAACCCCTGTATACCTTCGGCAAGATCGAGCGCTACGGCGATGCCGCGCAGGGCAATGTCGACCTCAAGCAGGGCGAATTGAAACAGACCCGCACGGATACCGTGTACGACACCAAACGCGCCTATTACGGCTATCTTGCCGCGCGCGATTCGCGCGTCTTCCTGGAAGACATGCGCGAGCGTGTCGATCAGGCGATCACCACGGTCGAACGCAATCTCAAGGAAGAAACCGGCGAGGCCCGCCAGTCCGACCTGTTTGCTCTGCAGACGGCCAAGGGCCTGCTTGCCAAGTACGTGCATCAGGCGCGTGCGATCGAGAAAATCAGCCTGGACGGCCTGAAGGTCCTGACCGGCACCGGTCTGAAGGGCGACTTGCAGGTGGCCGATTCGCGCATCGAACCCGTGGCTTTCCCGCAGATCGATCTTGCCGAATTTCAGGCGCGCGCGTTGCAGGACCGCCCCGAGATGCAGCAACTGGAAGCCGGCCTGCGCGCGCGCCGAGCACTGGTCGCGGCGAAAAAGGCGGATCGCATGCCCGACGTCTATGCGGGCGTGATCGGCCAGTTCAACTACGCTTCGCAGCGCGAGCGTCTGGACAACCCCTACCTCTACGACCCCTTCAACGGCGGCGGCCTGACCCCCGTGGTCGGCGTGAAATGGGACACCGTGTTCGGCGTGTCCAGTGCCCGCGTCGATCAGGCGCAGGCCGAGCTCGAAGCGCTCAATCACAAGAAGGCCTTCGCGGTCGCAGGGATTCCCTACGAAGTGGGCGAGGCGTATGCCAATGCGCAGGCCAACTTCGATTCGCAGCGCGACCTTGCCGAAGGCGCGGCCGCGGCGCGCCGCTGGATGGTCGCCTCGCTGGCGGACTTTTCGGCCGGCATCGAGACTGCCGACAAGGTGGCCGACGCGATCAAGAGCTACGCGCTGGTGCAGACCGAATACCTGCGCACGGTGAACGACTACAACATGGATGTGGCGCAACTGGCCCGTCTGACCGGTGAACTCAAGTAAGCCGATGGCGTCTACCCTTACCGAATCCGGAAACAGGACCTGATTTATGTTGCGCTCATTCTTCGCGGCGCTCGCGTTCTTGCTGGCCGGTGCGGTCGGCAACGCGCACGCCGCCGACACGCCCCCCGATGTGCTGGCGCGCACCACCACGCAGGAAGTGCTGGCCGTGCTGAAGCAGGACAGGGAGATACGGAATGGCGACCTGTCCAAGGTCTATCAGCTGGTCGAAGCCAAGATCCTGCCCAATTTCGACTTCAACCGCATGACGCAGCTGGCGGTGGGCAAGAACTGGCCGCGTGCCACGGCGCAGCAGAAGCAGGCGCTGGTGACCGAATTCCGCAATCTGCTGGTGCGCACGTATTCCGCCTCGCTGACCGCATTCAATAACCAGACGGTCGAATTCAAGCCGCTGAACCTCAAGTCGGGCGACGACGACGTGACCGTGCGCTCCGAAATCCGCCAGCCGGGCGGGCAGCCGATCCCCATCGACTACAGCATGTACAAGACGGCATTCGGCTGGAAGGTCTACGACGTATCGATCGACAGCGTGAGCCTGGTGACCAATTACCGCGCGTCCTTCGCCACCACCATCCGGCAGAGCGGGATCGACGGCCTGATCAAGACGCTCGCCGCCCAGTCCGCGCGCGCCGCCGCGTCGGCCAAGCCGGCGGCGCGCTCCGGCTCGTGATCGCCTGCGACAACGGCCGTTGCCGCATCGTCGGCGACGTGACGGTCGACAGCGTCGGCGGCCTGCTGCGCGAATTGCAGCCGCGTCTCGCCGAAGGCATACGCCAGCTCGATTTCAGCGGCGTCGAACGCGCCGATTCGGCTGCGCTTGCCCTCATTTTCGGCGCCCAGCGCCAAGCCAGCGGCACGCTTGTCTGTAGCGGCCTGCCCGCCAGCTTCGTCACACTGGCGGAACTCTATGGTGTGGCCGGGCTGTTGCCGGCATGAACGCGGCCATCCTCTTCGACGGTCTGTGCAAGCGTTTCCGCACCACCCAGGCCTTGGACGGCGTCACGCTCGCCATCCAGCCTGGCGAGTTCTTCGGTCTCCTGGGCCCCAATGGTGCCGGCAAGACCACCCTGATTTCCATCCTCGCCGGGCTCACCCGCGCCGATGCCGGCCAGGCGGCCGTGATGGGCCACGATGTGGTGCGCGACTACCGGCAGGCGCGGCGCGCGCTCGGCGTGGTGCCGCAGGAGCTGGTCTACGATCCCTTCTTCAACGTGCGCGAAACCCTGCGCATCCAGTCCGGTTATTTCGGCCTCAAGCGCAACGACGACTGGATCGACGAGATCATGCATCACCTCGATCTCGCGCCGCACGCCCACAAGAACACGCAAAGCCTCTCCGGCGGCATGAAGCGCCGCCTGCTGGTGGCGCAGGCGCTGGTGCACAAGCCGCCGGTCATCGTGCTCGACGAGCCGACTGCCGGGGTGGACGTCGATCTGCGCCGTTCGTTGTGGGCCTTCATCAGCGGCCTCAACCGCGAGGGCCACACCATCCTGTTGACCACGCACTACCTGGAAGAGGCCGAGGCGCTGTGCGGCCGCATCGCCATGCTGAAGAGCGGCCGCGTCGTCGCGCTCGATGCCACGCGCAATCTATTGCAGCTTACCCACGAACACTGCGCGCAATTGCGTTTCGACCGGCCCCCGGGGCCCACCGTGCAGTCGCGTCTTCAGCCCGATGCCGACGGCGACTGGCGCTTCAGTTTCGGCGACTATGCCGAACTCGAGATGCTGCTTGCCGACCTGCGTGCGGCGGATATCCATGTGCGGGAGATGCATCTGCAGGAACCGGATCTGGAGGATGTCTTTACCGACATCATGAAACGCGCATGAGCGGCCTGTCCGCGCTCTTCTACAAGGAAATGCTCCGCTTCTGGAAGGTGGTGGTGCAGACTGTCGTCGCGCCGGTGGTGACGGCGCTGCTGTATCTGCTGATCTTTTCGCACGTGCTGGAAGACCACATCGAGGTCTATCCCGGCGTGTCGTACACCGCCTTCCTGGTGCCGGGTCTGGTGATGATGAGCATGCTGCAGAACGCATTTTCCAACAGCTCGTCCAGCCTCATCCAGTCGAAGATGCAGGGCAACATCGTGTTCGTGCTGCTGCCGCCTTTGTCGTATCTGGAATTCTTCCTGGCCTACCTGGGCGCGGCGGTGATCCGTGGACTGGTCGTGGGCCTCGGCGTGTGGGCCGTGACGCTGTGGTTCGCCCCCTGGCAGACGCCGCACCCGGGCTGGTTGCTGGCGTACGCGCTGCTGGCCTGCGCGATCATGGGCGGGATCGGCATCGTGGCGGGCATCTGGGCGGAGAAGTTCGACCAGTTGGCGGCGTTCCAGAACTTCCTGATCCTGCCGCTCACCTTCCTGTCCGGCGTGTTCTATTCCATCCATTCGCTGCCGGCATTCTGGCAGACGATGTCGCACTTCAACCCGGTGTTCTACCTGATCGACGGCTTTCGCTACGCCTTCGTCGGCCAGTCCGACACCGATCCCTGGCTCGGTCTGCTGGTCTCGGGGGCCTGCTTTGTGGCAATATCCGCGCTCACGCTGACGCTGCTGAAAAGCGGCTACAAACTCAGACACTAGACGGCCTACCCGGAGGGGACGCCGGATCGAAACTAGCGAGGCAAGCCAGGCATGGTTACTCCCGACGACATCAAAGGCTGGATCACCGAAAAACTGCCGTGCGACTACATCGAACTGGACGGCGACGGCCAGCATTTCCAGGCGGTGATCGTCAGTCCGTCGTTCACCGGCAAGAACATGATCCAGCAGCATCGTCTGGTCTACGACGCGCTCGGCACGCGCATGCACGCGCAGATCCACGCCCTGTCGATGAAGACCTACACGCCCGAAGACTGGGCCGCGCGCTGACATGGATTCCCTGTTGATCCACGGCGGCAACTCGCTCGCCGGCGAGGTGCGCATTTCCGGCGCCAAGAACGCCGCCTTGCCCATTCTGACGGCGAGTTTGCTCACCGCCGGCCCGCTCGAACTCACCAACGTTCCCCATCTCAAGGACATCAGCACCATGCTGGCGCTGCTGGGCCACATGGGCGTCACCGTCACGCTGGACGACAGGAACCGCGTCACCCTCTGCGGTGCAAGCATCCCGCACAAGGAAGCACCCTACGAGATGGTGAAGACCATGCGCGCGGCCATCCTGGTGCTGGGGCCCACCCTGGCACGCTTCGGCGAGGCGCGGGTGAGCCTGCCCGGCGGCTGCGCCATCGGCTCGCGCCCGGTCGACCTGCACATCAAGGGACTGCAGGCCATGGGCGCCGAAATCCACATCGAGCATGGCTATATCCACGCCAAAGTCAAACGGCTCAAGGGCGCGCACATCGCCATGGACGTGGTGACTGTGACCGGCACCGAGAACCTGATGATGGCAGCCGCGCTCGCCGACGGCACCACCGTGCTGGCCAACGCGGCGCGCGAGCCCGAGGTCGTCGATCTGGCCAACTGCCTGATCGCGATGGGCGCAAAGATCGACGGCGCCGGCACCGGCGTCATCACCATCCACGGCGTATCCGAACTACGGGGCGCATCGCATCGCGTGATGCCCGACCGGATCGAAACCGGCACCTTCCTGGTCGCCGCCGCGATGACCGGCGGCAGGATACGTACGCTCGACGCCGCGCCCGAGACCCTGGTGTCGGTGATGGGCAAGCTCGCCGACGCCGGCGCGCACGTGACGCAGGGCGACGACTGGATCGAGGTCGAATCCGATGGCGTGCTCAACGCCGTGGATGTGCGCACCGCACCGCATCCCGCATTTCCCACCGACATGCAGGCGCAGTTCATGGCCCTCAACTGCATCGCGAGCGGCGCCGCCAGCGTGACCGAAACCATCTTCGAGAACCGCTTCATGCACGTGCAGGAACTGCGCCGGCTCGGCGCCAACATCGAGGTGTCCGGGCACACTGCGCTGGTTCGCGGCGTGCCGCGCCTCGACGGCGCGATCGTGATGGCAACCGACCTGCGCGCTTCGGCCTGCCTCGTGCTTGCCGGCCTCGTCGCGGCGGGCGAAACGACCATCGAACGCATCTACCACCTCGACCGCGGCTACGAACGCATCGAGGAAAAACTCACCCAGCTCGGCGCGCGCATCCAGCGCGTGCATTGACATGAACACAGGCATTACGCTCGCCCTGTCCAAGGGCCGTATTTTCGAGGAAACCCTGCCGCTGCTGGCGGCGGCAGGCATCGTGCCGTCCGAAAGCCCGGAATCCTCGCGCAAGCTCATCATCGGCACCAACCGCCCCGACGTGCGCCTCATCATCGTGCGCGCCAGCGACGTGCCGACCTACGTGCAATACGGCGCCGCCGACCTCGGCATCGCCGGCAAGGACGTGCTCAACGAACACGGCGGCAGCGGGCTCTACCAGCCGCTCGACCTGCAGATCGCCAAATGCCGCATGATGGTCGCCGTGCGCGAAGGCTACGACTACGCCGGCCAGGTGAAGGAGGGCGCGCGCATCCGCGTCGCCACCAAATACGTCAACGCGGCGCGGGATCATTTTGCGGGCAAGGGCGTGCACATCGACCTCATCAAGCTGTACGGTTCGATGGAACTCGCGCCGCTGGTCGGATTGTCCGACGTCATCGTCGACCTCGTTTCTACCGGCGGCACGCTCAAGGCCAACGGCCTGGTCGCCGTGGAACACATCGGCGACATCAGCTCCCGGCTGGTGGTGAACCAGGCCGCACTCAAGCTCAAGCGCGGCCTGATCCAGCCGGTCGTCGATGCCTTCTCGTCCGCGGTAGGGGCGCGCGCCGCCGCGTAACCGTGCGGGCAGCATTCAACCCCGCTGCCTGGACGCCGGTCGTCCTCATCTGGTCATTCCTGTTGTTGCTGCCGTTCGGACGTTCGTCCGAACTGCCCATGTTCATCATGGCCATCCTCGGTGGCACCCTGATCTGGAGGCATGGCAGGGCCGTCGCCTGGCAAGGCGGTGCCAGGACCTTCAGCCTGCTGTTCCTCTGCATCTGGGTACCGATGGCGCTATCGGTGCCCGATTCGCTGTGGTTCAAGAAATCGCTCAGCACCGCCCTGACTTATCCACGCATCTATCTGGCCGGCGTCTACATCATCTGGACGCTGCGCGAGGCGCTTGCGCGCGAGCGGTTGCTCAAGCTGTCGGCCTGGCTGTTGCTGTTCTGGATGTTCGACGCGCTGGTGCAGGCCGCGGTGGGCCGCGATCTGCTGGGCTATGCCTATCCCGAGCGCCTGAACGGCCTGTACGGCCCGCATAACTGGAAACTGGGCCTGACGCTCGCCATGCTGTCGCCCATCGTGTGGGAATACGTTTCGCGCGCGGGCACGAAGTGGCAGCTTGGCCTGGCATGGCTGGGAACCGCCGCCGTCGTGTTGCTGGCAAGCAATCGCGAGAGCTGGGTTGTGTTCGGGCTGGCGACCGTGATCTGGACATGGGCATATGCACGGCGGCTCGGATTTCATCCATACAAGCTGCTGGCCCCGATTGCGCTGGCTGCCGTGGTTGCGGGCGCTGGCGCCTATCAGATCAATCCGAAATTCGCCCAGCGCGTGGACCAGTCCCTGGCTGCGCTGGATTTCAGCTATGCCGGCCTGGAGACGGCCGGTTCGCTGCGGCTGCATCTGTGGCGCAATGCGCTGGCTGCAATGGAAGACTACCCGGTCAACGGGGTCGGCGTTCGAGCTTATCGCTATGCCTATCCGCACTACGCCAAGCCTGGAGACATCTTCATCAGTGAGGATGGGACAGGGGCGATTTATGCGCACCAGTTGCTGCTGGAGGTCGGGTCGGAAACCGGATTTTTGGGTTTGGCAGGATTGCTGTTCTTTTACACAATTTATCTTCGCTCGGGATTGGGTGTGAGCGAGAGCCCTTTGGCGTGGGCTGGCTGGGTCGGCTTGCTTGCCTGGTTGTTTCCGATCAACACCCATACGGCAATTTATTCAGCATATTGGTCTTTGCTGATCGGGTGGACTCTTGCGGTGAGCCAATCGATGTCGACGCGTGCAGATAATGCCGCTTGACGTTTCGCGCTTCCGCCGACTGGCTAAGGAAGGCGCCTGGATCCTGGCTGGACAAATTGCTTCGGTGGCGGGCGCGTTGGCGTTAGTGCGGGTGCTGACCGAATATCTTGAGCCTGCGCAATATGGCCAACTGGCGCTAGGACTGACTGTTGCAACGCTGGTGAACCAGATAGTGATGGGCGGAATGACCGCGGGAATTGGGCGTTTCTATTCAATTGCCGACGAGAGTAATGATCTCCCTGGCTACCTGCGGGCGTCAAAACGACTGATGGGTTACGCTGGCCTGGTGGTAGCGGGTCTGATGGTCCTGCTGATTGTAGGCCTGCCTATCACAGGACATAAGGAATGGGTGGGGCTGGGCGTTGCGGCATTGTTGCTATCGTTGTTAAGTGGCTTTAATGCCAGTCTTGTCAGCATCCAGAACGCTGCGAGACAGAGAGGAGTGGTGGCATTTCATACAGGGCTTGATGCCTGGCTGAAAATACTCCTGGCTGTGGGTGTGATGATTTGGTTGGGGAAATCCAGTACAGCTGTTGTTCTGGGCTACACGCTGTCTTCCCTGATTGTTACCGTATCTCAGTTTGTGTTCTTGCGCCGCTTGATTGGGCCGACAAAAACAGAATGCAATAACATTCCAGATTGGATGCGGAAAATTTGGTCTTATTCATGGCCATTTTCGATTTTTGGCTTCTTTACATGGATGCAGCAAATTTCAGACAGGTGGGCGTTGCAGTTGTTCTCTTCCGAGAATGAGGTGGGGCTATATGCTGTCGTCTTTCAGTTGGGCTTTGTACCCGTTGGTTTGCTTACGGGTATGGTAATGGCTTTCCTTGGACCTATCCTATATCAGCGCTCGGGCAGTGCGAGTGACCACGGCCGCAATTTGTCCGTGCACCGGCTTGCCTGGCAGGTTACCTTGATTGGCCTAGTGGTGACAGCCCTTGTCGCGCTCTTTACTGCCTGGCTCCATGAATGGATATTTCATGTTCTGGTTGCATCGAAATATCACGCGGTTTCCTATTTGTTGCCCTGGATGGTGCTGGCCGGTGGTATTTTCGCAGCGGGGCAGATGCTGGCGCTTAAGTTGATGTCCGAAATGAAATCTGCCTCGATGACAATCGCAAAGGTTGTAACCGCGATACTTGGGGTGCTTCTGAATATCTACGGCGCTTCGATTATTGGCATGCAAGGGGTTGTCGGCGCATTGGTTATATTCGCAACAATATATTTCCTTTGGATGGCTTGGCTTGCGCAGCATCCCGCCTCAGAAAATCAACATTTCAGACATCATGAAAATCGGCACCAATCATGAATTCCTTGGTGTGACAGCCCCTTGATTTTTTGCAAATCTTTCATGCTGAAGCGATCACTCATCAAGCTTCACTGGCTGCTTTCCAGCCAACTCGGTCTGGATCCGCTCCTCTTTGTTCGCTCGCTGAGAGGCTTCCCACGATTTGTGCGTGACTGGGCGAAATTCAGGAAGAACTACTCAGGCCAACTGACTTGGATGCCCTGCCTACATGACCGTTATGAAGAAGGAGGCACAACAAGAAATGAATATTTTTGGCAAGACCTTCTGGTGGCGCGTTGGATATTTGATGCAAAGCCGGAACGGCATGTGGATATTGGTTCGCGGGTAGATGGTTTTGTCGCCCATGTGGCAAGTTTTCGCAATATCGAGGTCTTTGATGTCCGCCCCATCAGCACGCAAATACCCGGTGTAGTGTTCAAACAAGCCGATCTGATGCGCAGTGATGGGCTGCCGAGTGCCGGTGTGGGGTATTGCGATTCCCTTTCCTGCCTCCATGCGCTTGAACACTTCGGACTCGGACGCTATGGCGATCCTATAGATCCAAAAGGGCATGAGCGAGGAATAGCCAATATGGCGTTATTGCTCAGGCCCGGGGGACGATTGTATCTGTCCACCCCGATTGGGCGTGACCGTGTGGAATTCAATGCTAATCGTGTATTCGACCCAAGGGATATCTCCAGGTTGGCAGGAAATCATAGATTGACATTGCAGAAATTGACCGTGATTGGTTGTAGCGGTGACGTGAGGGACGTACAAATCACCTCTGAAACGATGCAAACTCTGGCCGAGGCAACCTACAACCTCGGAATATTTGTATTCACCAAGGCGTAACCAAGGGCAACAGAACCATGTTCAACATCAGTATCAATGAGCCTAACCGCCAGGCGTGGCTCAAGAAAACGCTGTCAAAATTACCTGCCGGTTCGCGCCTCCTGGATGCTGGTGCCGGTGAACTTCAGAACCGTCAGCACTGTGCGCACTTGGAATATGTATCACAGGATTTTTGCCAGTATGTAGGCCAGACTGGAGGGGCTCTTGCTGAGGGTTTGCAAAGCGAATCCTGGGACACCAGCAGGATCGACTTGGTTAGTGATATCACTGCCATACCTGCCCCAGATTCGAGCTTTGATGCCATCCTCTGTAGCGAGGTGCTTGAGCATGTTCCCGAACCTACGCATGCACTGGATGAGTTTGCACGCCTGCTCAAGCCGGGTGGGGTGGTGATCCTGACAGCTCCCTTCAGTTCGAATGTGCATATGGCCCCTTACCACTTTTGCAGCGGGTTTTCGAAGTATTGGTATGAGCATCATCTCACCCAGCGTGGGTTTGAAATCAAGGAACTTACCGCTAATGGTGATTGGTATGCCTTGCTTGAGCAGGAAATCACCCGTCTTGGTGGGCTAGAGCGCCAACGTGGCAATTGGACTTGGCCACTTGCTTACGTCTATTCACTTCTCGGGATGTTCTATTTCAAACTCCGCAGTGCCATCAAAGCCGAAGACTTGGCTTGTTTCGGGTGGCATTGTGTTGCAGAGAAGAAGCGATAAGTACATGACCAAGAAATTCTTGCGTACGGTACTTGGGCGCTTTCCCGTTATTGCGCAATTCCTGCGTAACAGTCGAGATCTACTTGATCAGCATGCGCACGCTAAAATGACCCCTTGGGGATTTACCCTTGCGGGGCATGAGGCTATGGCCGATGGCACGTTCGAGCCGGAAGAAACTGAAGTCGTGCGCATGCTTTTACAAGAAGTAGATTTGTTGGTTAATGTCGGTGCCAATGTCGGGTACTACTGTTGTCATGCCCTGAGCCTGGGGAAGCAGGTCATCGCAGTCGAACCTATCGCCCGCAACCTCCATTACTTGCTAACCAATATACGAAACAATGGGTGGGCTCGCCAAGCCGAGATCTATCCGGTTGCTTTGGGTAGGGAAACGGATGTGCTCCAGATGTGGGGTGGAGGTACTGGTGCATCCTTGGTCAGAGGGTGGGCGTCGATTCCGGAAAGCTATGTAACCCAAGTGCCTGTGCTGACTCTGGATCGCGTGTTGGGCGATGCGATCCGGGGTAAAAAGACGCTGATTCTAGTGGACGTGGAGGGGGCAGAATACATGATGCTCCAGGGCGCCACGCAGACCCTGCATAATCAACCGCGCCCGATCTGGATGATGGAAGTGTCAACAACCGAACATCAACCTGCCGGCATCGCTATGAATCCAAACTTCAGGGAGACGTTTGAGATTTTCTTCAAGCAGGACTATCGGGCGTTCACGACTACAAAGCAGTCTGAGGAATTGACGAAGGCTGATGTGGATTCGGTTGTGACTGATCGTAAGCAGATTGACACGCATAATTTCGTATTCAGATAGTTCGAGTTGCAGCACTGATAAATGGTGAATTTCAAGGCGCGAATGCGCAAGCTGGCGTGGCTGTATCGCGGCAATGCGATACTGAAATGCTGGCAAACGAAGCGCCGCTATCGCGCGACGGTCAGACAGTACGCGGGCATGCCGACTCCCGTGATTGCCCCCCCTGCCTTACCCGGCTCATTCGAAAGCATGGGGCGTGTGCGCGTGTTCTTCATGGGGACGGATGAACAACAGGACAAGAGTGGTTTCCTTCAGGCTTTGCAACGCATTGCGGATGTCGAGGTGTTTACCCGAGAGGATGGTGCCTGGGGCCAGAATGATCCGGCGAGCTACTGGGTACGCAGGGAAAGGAATACGAAGCGGTTGTGGGCGCTGATCACAGCGCTGGCGGCCAAGGGGTGGCATCCGGATTGTCTGTTGGTACAAACCTGGGGTTGTCTCGTGGAGCCCGCGATTTTTTCAAGAATTCGCAATGCCTACGGCACGATGGTGATCAACATCGCCATGGACGACCGTCATCAATATTGGGGACGTAAGTTCCATGGTGAATGGGACGGTACCCATTCGCTGATTCCGCATATCGATCTCACGCTTACGGCTGCGCCCGAGACGGTGGATTGGTATCGCAAGGAGGGGGGCGCTGCCTTGTACTTTCCGGAGGCAAGTGATCCGGAGATTTTTCATACCATGCCTGGTTTGCCCAAAGTGCATGAGATCAGTTTTGTGGGTTCCAGGTATGGCATTCGGGAGAGGGTCGTGACGGCGCTTCGCAAGGCGGGAATCCGGGTGACCGCTTATGGCAATGGCTGGGAAAATGGACGAATCTCGATTGAAAATGTGCCGAAATTGTTTGCCCAATCGAAAATCGTGCTTGGCGTCTCTGCAATCGGCCATTGCCCGGATTTTGTCGGTTTGAAATTGCGGGATTTTGATGCGCCTATGTCAGGTAGTTGCTACCTGACCCAGCATAATAATGATTTGAACGGACTATATGAGGTTGGTTGCGAGATTGCCACCTACCGTTCGTTGGGGGAGTGCGTGGAGCGGGCGCGCCACCTCCTTGCGCACGACGAAGAGCGGGAAGCAATAGCTGCTGCCGGCCATAGCCGGGCATCAACAGACCATACATGGGATGCACGCTTCAAGATGCTGTGGACTCATTTGGGAGTCACTTGAATGTGTGGCATTTATGGCCTTCTTCGGCATGGCGGGGGAGTGGAGGCTCAGAGTCTCTCGCGCCAGCTTGACCTGCTTTGGCATCGTGGCCCCGATGATGGAGGCAACTGGGTAGATATAGACGGACGAGCAGGCCTCGCCCATCGCCGCCTGTCAATCCTCGATCTCACGGCAGCCGGTCACCAGCCGATGCACAGCCGCGATGGTCGGTTCACCATTGTCTTCAACGGCGAGATCTACAATTACCGCGAGATTCGTTCCGATCTGGAAAGAGCGGGGTATGCCTTCCGGACGGGGACAGACACCGAAGTGTTGCTTGTGGCATATATCGCCT
>JBGAFQ010000071.1:0-7532 GCA_044227195.1 Thiobacillus sp. | reverse complement strand
CTCTTCCTGCGCATGGGGCTCAACGCCGTCGACGGCATGCTGGCGCGCGAATTCGGCCAGCAGTCGAAACTCGGCGCCATCCTCAACGAACTCGGCGACGTGCTGTCGGACGCCGCGCTCTACCTGCCGCTGGCCTGGGTACCCTTCGTCTGGGTGCCGCTGGTCGAAGGCGTCGTCGTGCTCGCGGTGATTTCCGAAATGACCGGCGTCGTCGCCGTGCAGATCGGCGCGAAGCGCCAGTACCAGGGCCCCATGGGCAAGAGCGACCGTGCCTTCTGGTTCGGTGCGCTGGGCCTGCTGCTGGGCCTGGGCGTGCCGCCCGGCGACTGGATCAACGCGCTGCTCGGCGTCATGCTGGTGCTGCTGATGCTGACCATCGTCAACCGCGCCCGCGCCGCCCTGAAGGAAACCCGTGCCGCATAACCTCGAACTTGCCCTCTACGGCATCCTCGCCCTGCTGGTGCTCGGCACCGTCATCATCGGCCTGAAAAAACTATTCAAACCCGGCCCCGGCGACCGCGAACTCTGGCTGCGCATGCGCTCGTGGTGGGTGATGGCCGGGCTCTTCATCCTGGCCATCGCGGTCGACCGCGCGCTCTCCATCGTCTTCTTCGCGCTGGTGAGCTTCCTCGCGCTGAAGGAATACTTCAGCATCATCCCCACCCGCCGCGCCGACCGGCGTGTGCTGTTCTGGGCCTACGCCGCCATCCCCGTGCAGTATTTCTGGGTCTACGATGCCTGGTTTGGCATGTTCATCATCTTCATCCCGGTTTATCTCTTCCTGTTCATTCCGCTGAAGATGGTCATCGTCGGCGAGACGCAGGGCTTCCTCAAGGCCGCCGGCACCCTCCACTGGGGCCTCATGACCACCGTGTTCTCGCTCTCGCACGCCGCCTTCCTGCTGGCGCTGCCGGATGCGAAAAACCCTGCCGCCGGCAGCGCCGGGCTGCTGCTGTTCCTGGTGTTCCTCACCCAGTTCAACGACGTCATGCAGTTCGTCTGGGGCAAACTCGCCGGCCGCCGCAAGGTCATCCCCAAGGTCAGTCCCGGCAAGACCGTCGCCGGCTTCCTCGGCGGCGTCGCCACTACCACGCTGGTCGCCTGGCTCGCCGCGCCCTACCTCACGCCGCTGGTCGGCTGGCAGCCGCTTGCCGCGGGGCTGATCATCGGCATCGGCGGCTTCGTCGGCGACGTCACGATCTCCGCGCTGAAGCGCGATCTGGGCATCAAGGACAGCGGCTCACTGATCCCGGGCCACGGTGGCATCCTGGATCGGGTGGATAGCCTGACGTATACGGCGCCGCTGTTTTTCCATTTTGTGTATTACCTGCGGTACTGAGGATAGCTAATTAACGCGGTGTACGGAGATACCTATGGAACTGAAGGATTTCATCAGAGAAACACTTGCACAGATCGCTGCAGGCGTCGAAGGGGCTCAAACAGAAGTGCGAGATGCAGGTGGTTTTGTTAACCCCGCCCATCGAGCTGGGAAACAGGAGCACGACAAATCGCATTTTGGTTCGCTTACCTCTGGTCAGAACATCTTTCTTGTCGACTTCGATGTCACAGTGACGGTGATTGAAGCAACCGAGACTGAAGGCAAGGCGAAGTTGAATGTCGCGGGCTTGCTTAATCTAGGCACTGGGGGCCAATCAAATGCCTCGAGCACAGCCACGAATCGCATTAGTTTCAAGGTTCCACTTGCAATGCCAGTTGATGCGGTTTCATTAGAAGAGTTGCAGCGACAAGATCAGGCGCTTGCCGAAAGGCGTCGCCGACAAGCAGAACAAATTCGAGCGCACAACCAAGGTATTTCGACCAGGTGGCCATAATGCATGACGCCGTTAACCGGACCGGCAGGCAGTTACGCTTTTTGCCACCTAGTTACGTCCAACATTAATGTCCCGCTGGCTCCAAGTTCTCTTTTTTCTTCTGATCGTCCGCCCCTTCCTCGCCCTCGTGCTGGGGGTGAACCTGCGTCACGCCGAGCGCCTGCCCCAAACCGGCCCGGCGATCCTCGCGGCCAACCACAACAGCCATCTCGACACGCTGCTCCTGATGAGCCTCTATCCGCTGGCGACGCTGCACCGGGTGCGGCCGGTGGCGGCGGCGGATTACTTTCTGAAGAACCCGTTCGTCGCCTGGTTCGCACTCCATATCATGCACATCCTGCCGCTGGCGCGCCGGCCTCGAAAAGCGCCCTCTCCCCAACCCTCCCCCCAGATGGGGGAGCACCCAGAAGGGCATAAAGGGGCAAACGCTATGCCCAAGGCGATTAACGAAAAACCGCTGGCGCACATCGAGGCGGCGCTGGCGGCGGGCGACATCCTGATCCTGTTCCCCGAGGGCTCGCGCGGCGAACCGGAAAAGCGCAGCGCGCTGAAGTCCGGCATTGCGCATCTGATGGAAGACGCGCCGACGGTGCCGGTCATCCCGATCTATCTGCACGGGCTGGGCAAGGCGCTGCCCAAGGGCGACTGGCTGCCGATCCCGTTCTTTGCCGATGGCTGGGTGGGCGAGCCGGTGACGTGGCAGGGCGACCGGGCGGCGACGATGCAGGCGCTGGAGGAGCGTTTCCAGGAACTGGAGGCGATGGGGCGCCACGACGACTGGGTTTGACGCGCTGCGGCGCTGTGGCGCATCCCTACTATCAATTCGCCGGGATTCTGGCCGTAGTACTTATTAAATAAGGATACGGGGGCGTCGCCTTGCAGTGTGGCCTGAGCACCAAACTCATCGCATATGTTGCCGCGGGCGTGCTGGCGACTTCGGCGGCCATTGGTGTGATGCGTGTGCAGAGCGAACGTGTCCATCTCGGCCGGCTGATCGACGGGATCGGGCAGGGGGTCGCCACGGCGACGGCTTCGAGCGCCGCTGCCCTGATCGCCGGCTACGATTACGGCAACCTGGAAATCCTCACCCGGAATATCGCGGGACAGGAAAACGTGGAGCGCGTCGTCATCCGCAATCGCGAGGGACGCGCCATGAGCGAGGCCAGCGCATCGCACACCGGGGCTTTCAAGCGTTTCGACGCGCCGGTGCGATTCAACGGGCAGCAGATCGGCAGCGTCGCGGTCGACATGTCGACCGACGTGCTGGAGCGGGCACTCGATGCGCTGTACTGGCGGGTGTTCGTCGAGCAGCTGGTGTTCGGCCTGGTGCTGGGCGTGATCGTCTATTTCTTCACGGCGCGCGGCATCGTGTCGCCGATCCGCAGGCTGACCTCGACCATGGAAGAAGCGCTGGAAAAGGGCGGGGGTTACATCGCCCGCGATCTTGATGTGACGAGTGCGGACGAGATCGGCCGCCTGGTTTCGGTCTTCAATACATTGAACCGCTCGCTGGCGCGTTACCAGGACCAGTTGCAGGGCAAGATCGAATTCGCCGACCAAGAACTGCGGGAAAAGAACATCCAGCTCGGCGCGCGGACGCGCGAACTGGAACGCGCGCTCGACCTGCTCAACACCATGGCCACCACCGACTGGCTGACTGAACTCCCCAACCGGCGCAAATTCGACGAGAGCATGTCGCGCATGTTCCATCAGTCGGAGCGCTTTGCTGAGGACATCACGCTGGCGCTCCTCGACATCGACCATTTCAAGCAGATCAACGACAGCCACGGGCACGGTGCCGGTGACGGGGTATTGCGAGACATCGGCATACTGCTGCGCCTGCATGTCAGGAAAACCGACCTGCCCGCGCGTCTGGGCGGCGACGAATTCGGCATCGTCCTCTACCACACCAATGCGGCGCAGGCGGCCCAGTTCGTGGAGAAATTCCTCAACGACGTGCGTGCGTACGATTTCGTTTACCAGGGCAAGCCGCTGTCGGTTCGCCTCAGCGTGGGGCTGGCCCAGTACGATTCCGCCATGAACGAACCGCAGGCCCTGTACCATGCAGCGGACAAGGCCTTGTACCGGGCCAAGCAGCAGGGCCGCGACGGCTACTGCATCCATGGAGAGCCGGACAGGCAGCGGGAAGTGGGGACATGATGAAACGGGCAGCGGTCATACTGGGCCTGCTGTGGCATTGCGCCGCGCCGGCCGCCGGCAAGACCCAGGAAGCCGATACGACAGCCATGAAAGTCACCATGGGTTCGGTGGCCATGGACATTCCTGCCGAAATGATCCGGCGCATGAATGTCCTGACCCGCCATATCGGCGCGACGGCCAATTTGCGCATCGATTTCAGGCCTTCGCCCAACCTCGATTCGGCGGTGGACGATCTGGGCACGGGGCTGACGCAGATCGCTTACCTGACGCCGGTTGCCTATATCGAGGCGCACCGTAAATACGGCGTCGAGCCGCTGGTGGCGCCGACGACCGGCGGCCGTCCCGCCTTTGCGCTGGTGATCGGGGTGAAGGCGGGGCGCGGCATCGTTGAACCCGCGGACTTGAAGGGCAAGCGCTTCGCCTTCGGCGACGAAAAGGCCCTGCTGCAGAAGGCGGCCGTCGAATCGATGGGACTGAAGACCGGCGATTTTTCCGGGATCGCCTACCTCAAGCACTACGACAATATTGCCAAGGCCGTGCTGGCCGGGGATTTCGACGGCGGCATCCTGAAGGATTCGGTCGCCGACGATTTTCGCGATCGCGGCATCGTGGTGATCGGAAGCACGCCGCCCTTGCCCTCCTATGTATTCGCCGTGCGCCCGGACATGCCGGCAGCGCTGCGCAACCGGCTGCGCGATGCCTTCCTGGCGCTCGACAGGGAGCAGCCGGGCGGCGCAGCCGTTCTGAGTGCATTCGACGGGGTCTGCGACGGTTTCGTCGTCGTCGAGGACAAGGCCTACGATACGGTGCGCAAGCTCATCCAGCCGCACAGGAAATGAGGCATTTCGCGGAAGGGCGCCGCGGGCGCATGGGCGGCATCGAGGCACGCGCGCTGGCCGGACTGGCGCTGGCGGCGCTCGCCGTGTCGGGGCTCGCCCCCTACGACCGACTGACCTGGTGGCTGGAAACCGCGCCGGTGATGATCGGCCTGCCCTTGCTGCTGCTCACCCATCATCGCTTTCCGTTGACGCCGCTGGTCGTGCGCCTGCTGTTCGTGCATGGCCTGATTCTGATGCTGGGCGGGCATTACACCTACGCGCGGGTGCCGCTGGGCTTCTGGGTGCAGGACGCCTTCGATCTGGCGCGCAACCACTACGACCGGCTGGGGCATCTGGCGCAGGGTTTCATTCCGGCGATGCTGGCGCGCGAAATCCTGCTGAAGCAGACGCCGCTGCGACCGGGCGGCTGGCTGTTCCTGCTGACGACGTCGGTGATCCTCGCGTTTTCCGCCTGCTATGAATTCGTCGAGTGGGGCGCGGCGCTGGCGATCGGCGCGGACGCCGATGCCTTCCTCGCTACCCAGGGCGATCCCTGGGATACGCAATGGGACATGTTCCTGGCGCTGATCGGCGCCGTGACGTCGCAGCTGGCGCTGGCGCGGCTGCACGACCGCCAGCTCAGGCGGCAGTCCGTTTACTGAACGGCCGTTTGACGAGCGTGACGCCCAGCAGCACCAGCGCCCCGGCGGCGATGCCGACGAGGGCGTCGGCCAGCAGGGGCAGCAGGACCGAGAGTGCGCCGGCGGACGGCGCGATGCCTTCGACCAGATGATGCAGCGCCGGCAGGCCGTGGACGAGGATGCCGCCGCCGACCAGGAACATTGCGGCTGTCCCCAGTACGGAAAGCGCCTTCATCAGCCACGGCGCGGCGGCGAGCAGGGCGCGGCCCAGCGCACGCAATGCCGCGTTGGCCTTGTGCGAGAGATGCAGCCCGGCATCGTCGAGCTTGACGATGCCGGCGACCAGGCCGTACACGCCGATGGTCATGATCACGGCGATGGCCGCGAGCACGGCCAGTTGCGTCAGCAGCGGCTTGTCCGCGACGGTGCCCAGCGTGATGACGATGATTTCGGCCGAGAGGATGAAGTCGGTGCGAATCGCGCCCTTGATCTTGTCCTTTTCCAGCGCGACGAGATCGACGTTCGGGTCTTCCAGCGCGTGGGCGAGTTCGGCGCGGTGGGCGTCGTCCTCAACCTGGCTGTGCAGGAACGTGTGCGCGAGCTTCTCGAAGCCTTCGTAGCAGAGGAAAGCGCCGCCCAGCATCAGGAGCGGCGTCACCAGCCAGGGCGCGACGGCGCTGATCGCCAGTGCGGCCGGGACGAGGATGAGCTTGTTGACGAAGGAGCCCTTGCCCACCGCCCACACTACCGGCAGCTCGCGGTCGGCCTTGATGCCCGCCACCTGCTGCGCGTTCAGCGCGAGGTCGTCGCCGAGCACGCCGGCGGTTTTCTTGGCCGCGACCTTCGAGAGGACGGAGACATCGTCGAGGATGGTCGCGATGTCGTCGATCAGCGCGAGCAGACTGGCACCAGCCATGTTTTCAGTCTCCGAGCTGGATGCGGCCGGCCTTTTCGGCGGCGGCAAAGTCGAGCATGCGCTGGATCGACAGCCGCGCCTTCGCGCGGATGCCTTCCTCGATGTGGATTTCGTTCTCGCACCGCCCTTCATTAACCGAGTCGAGCACGTGCGCCAGGTTGCGCAGGCCGTTCATCGCCATCCATGGGCAGTGCGCGCACGACTGGCAGGTCGCGCCTTCGCCGGCGGTCGGCGCTTCGAGCAGGATCTTGCCGGGCGCGGCGGCGCGCATCTTGTGGAAGATGCCGTTGTCGGTGGCGACGATGAATTCCAGATTGGGCAGGTCTTTCACCGCGTTGATTAGCTGGGTGGTCGAACCGACCACGTCGGCCTGCGCGATCACCGCCTCGGGCGATTCGGGGTGGACCAGCACGGCGGCGGCGGGATGCTCGGCACGCAGTTTCTTCAGCGCCTCGGCCTTGAAGGCTTCGTGCACCACGCACGAGCCCTGCCACAGCAGCATGTCGGCCCCGGAGACGCGCTGCACGTAGTCGCCCAGATGGCGATCCGGCGCCCACAGCAGCTTGTGGCCCTGCTGGTGCAGGTATTTGACGATCTTGACCGCGATGCCGGAAGTGACGACCCAGTCGGCGCGGGCCTTCACCGCCGCGCTGGTGTTGGCGTAGACGACCGAGAGGCGGTCCGGGTGCGCGTCGCAGAAGGCGGCGAATTCGTCCGCCGGGCAGGCGAGGTCGAGCGAGCAGTCGGCCTTGAGGTCGGGCATCAGTACGCGCTTTTCCGGGTTGAGAATCTTGGATGTCTCGCCCATGAACTTCACGCCGGCGACGATCAGCGTCTTCGCCGGGTGGGCGTGGCCGAAGCGTGCCATCTCCAATGAATCCGACACGCAGCCGCCGGTTTCCTCGGCCAGGTCCTGCAGGTCGGCGCTGGTGTAGTAGTGCGCGACCAGCACGGCATCCTGCTGTTTCATCAGCGCCTTGATGCGGGTTTTCAGGGCATCGCGCTCGTCGGCGCTGAGCACCTCTTCGACCATGGGCGGCGCCACGATCGCGGGTTTGACGGGAACGGGGAAGGCGAGGCTCATTGCGGCATCATCAAGTGGAATTCGATCAGGGAGAGAAGTATAGCGGGGGCGTCCGGCTCCCCGCATGGCGGGGGCTGCGTC
>JBGAFQ010000070.1:0-8130 GCA_044227195.1 Thiobacillus sp. | reverse complement strand
CCTTTTCCCACTGGTCGGTGCCCAGCTTGTGCAGCGCTACCTCGCCTTCGCCGGCGCCGGTGTGGCGCGAGATCAGGTGCAGGTTCGCCACCGGCACGTAGAGCTTGTCGCCCCTGGCGTATTCCAGGTGCAGGAACTCGGTGTCGCCATCGCCGAGGTCCATGTTGACGAGGCCGAGATACTGGCCGACGCCGTATTGCGCGTGGACGACCGGGTCGCCCGGCTTCAGTTCCGAGAGGTCGCGCAGCAGGTTGTCGATCTGCGTGGCGCGCGCCTCGCGGGCGCGCCGCGTCTTCGGCGGGATGGCGTACAGCTCGGTCTCGGTGATGACGGCGAGCGTGCCGTCCGCCGCGACGAAACCCTCGGCCAGCGGGCCGTGGGTGAGGAGGAGGCGCGCGCCGCTGGTGAGGCTGTCGGCCCAGCTGTCGGCGAGTGTCGCGGTCAGCCCGTGTTCGGCGAGGTATTCGTGCAGGGTCTCGCGGCGGCCGGCCGAGGGCGCGACGATCAGGGTCTTGCCGTCGAAGCCGTCGATGAAACCCCGGAGCCGTGCGACCGGATGCGCTTCGCGGCGGTCGACGGAAACGGGGGGGACCGGGCGTGCCGGTCCGGCGCCGCCCTGGGCGAGGTGCAGTTGCGGCCAGTCCTTGGCGCGGGCGAAGAAGGCATCGACCGGCAGGAAGAGCTCGGCCGGCGGCAGCAGCGGCCGGTCGCGGTCGCCGGACAGCAGGCGGTGGCGGCCCTGGGCGTCAGTCCAGAAGGCCTGGCCGGCCTCGTCCAGCGCGCCGTGGAAGACCAGCGTGGCGGACGCGGGCAGGTAATCGAACAGCGTCGCCGTGGATTCGAAGAAGAGCGGCAGGTAATACTCGATGCCGGCCGGCGCGAGCCGGTTCGACACGTCCTTGTAGAGCTTGGATTTCGACGGGTCGCCCTCGAAGCGCTCGCGGAAGTTTTGCCGGAAGCGCGTGACGCCGGCCTCGTCGAGCGGGAATTCGCGCGCCGGCAGCATCCGGATCTCGGGCACCGGGTAGAGGCTGCGCTGGCTGTCAACGTCGAAAGCGCGCAGCGTCTCGATCTCGTCGTCGAAGAGGTCGATGCGGGTGGGCAGCACGCTGCCCATGGGGAAGAGATCGATCAGGCCGCCGCGGATGGAAAACTCGCCCGGCGCGTAGACCTGGTTGACGTGGCTGTAGCCGCCGAGCGCCATCTGCGCGCGGAAGGCCGTCTCGTCGAGGCGGTCCTTCTGCTTGAGGAAGAAAGTGTGGGCGGCGAGGAAGGCGGGCGGCGCCAGCCGCACCAGCGCGGTGGTCAGCGCCACCAGCAGCACGTCGAATTCGCCGCGCGACACCTGGTACAGCGTCGCCAGCCGCTCGGAGATCAGGTCGGGGTGCGGCGAGAAGCTGTCGTAGGGCAGGGTCTCCCAGTCCGGAAACACGCAGACCCGCAGCGTCGGGTCGAACCAGCGCATTTCCTCGGCCAGCCGCTGCGCGTCCCAGGCGCTTGCGCACACCACGCCCAACGGCGCGCCGTGGCGCGCGCGCTCGGCCAGCCACAGCGCGTCGGCGGCGCCGGCAAGGCCGGTCTGGCGGGAAGAGGGGGCGGCGGGCGAGAACAGCATCGGGCAAAAAGTGCGGATTATCCCGGAAACGCGTTGCCCGTGCAGCCTGCCGGCAGGGCGCGGCAGGTATAATCGCGGCTTTCCGTTTTCAGCCCCGAACCCCCATGAGTCTCGACCGCGTCAGCTCCGGCCGCAACCTGCCCGACGACTTCAACGTCATCATCGAAATCCCCGCCCACGGCGAGCCCATCAAGTACGAAGTGGACAAGGAGTCCGGCGCCATGTTCGTCGACCGCTTCATGTCGACCGCCATGCACTACCCCTGCAACTACGGCTACATCCCGCACACCCTGTCCGACGACGGCGACCCGGTCGATGTGCTGGTGGTGACGCCGATCCCGCTGATCACCGGCGTGGTCGTGCGCTGCCGCCCGGTCGGCATGCTGAAGATGACCGACGAGGCGGGCGTGGATGCCAAGCTGTTGGCCGTTCCGGTCGAAAAACTGTGCGGCCTGTACAAGGGCGTGGAAAAGCCCGAGGACCTGCAGCCCTTGCTGCTGGCGCAGATTTCGCACTTCTTCGAGCATTACAAGGACCTGGAAAAGGGCAAGTGGGTCAAGGTCGAGGGCTGGGTCGGCGTCGACGAAGCGCGGGCGGAAATCCTGGCCGGCGTCGAGCGCTACCGCAATGCGGCGGACAAGCCTGCATTTTGAGGGTAAGCGGTAAGCAGTGAGCCGCAAGCCGTAAAACTGCTCCCCGCTCCCCACCCATGAAAGTCTGCATCCTCTCCGACTCCCACGACAACCGCCGCCTGCTGGGCGCGGCGGTCGAGCACGCCAAGGCGCACGGTGCCGAGGCGGTGCTGCATTGCGGCGATGTGGTCGCGCCGACCACGCTGCGCGTGCTGCAGAAATACGAGCTGCCAGTGCACGTGATCCACGGCAACAACACCGGCGATCTCTACAACATGACGCGGCTGGCGGCCGAGCCCAACAGCGTGATCCGCTACCACGGCCAGGACGCGGCCATCACCCTGGCCGACCGTACGCTCTTCCTCGTGCATTACCCGCACTACGCGCATGCGCTGGCCTGCACCGGCGACTACGACCTGGTGTGCTGCGGGCACGACCACAAATCCAGCGTTGCGCAGGTCGCCAACGTCAAGGGCGGGCAGACCTGGCTGGTCAATCCGGGCACCGTCGGCGGCGTCGGCGCGCCGCCCACCTACATCATGGCCGACCTGGCGGCGATGCGCTTCGACATCGTCGCCGTCGAGGCCGCGCCGGCCTCGATCCTGCCGCCCGTCACGCCGCACGTCTGAGCGGCTGTCAACACACTTCCCCTTATTCCCGCATAGAAAACTTCGATTGAGATAGCCGGCCCTGTCCGTGGCGGCGAACAGGGCCTTCGGAGTACCATTCCAGTGATCTAAATTCCGGGCTCGAACCGGCTACTCGGAAAGACTCAAAGCCTCTATTTCCGGGTAATTTCAAAGGGCTTTGCATCCATCGGATGGAGGAAACAATGACGGAGCATGTTGCGACCAACGAGACGATCCTCGTGGTGGGCGGCGGTATTTCCGGCATGACCGCCGCGCTCGAGGCGGCCGAAACCGGCAAGAACGTCGTTCTGGTCGAAAAGAATCCCGCGCTGGGCGGACGCACTTCCCAGCTCTACCGCTACTTTCCCAAGCTGTGCCACCCTACCTGCGGGCTGGAGATCAACCAGCGCCGTCTGAAGAATAATCCCCGCGTGCGCGTGCTGACGCTGGCCGAAGTGACCGGCATCGAAGGCGGTACCGGAAACTACACCGCGACCGTCAGGATCCAGCCGCGCTACGTCAACGAGAACTGCACTGCCTGCGGTGACTGCGCGAAGGCGGTCTCCACCGAGGTGGCCGACCCGTTCAACTACAACCTGGGCAAGCACAAGGCCGCCTATCTGCCGTCGTCGATGGCTTATCCGCAGCGCTACGTGCTCGATCCCGCGATCATCGGCACGCCCGAGGCCGACGCTGCCAAGGCCGCCTGCAAGTACGGCGCGATCGACCTCGACATGAAAGAGGAAACGATCCAGGTGAAGGCAGGCGCGGTGATCTGGGCGACCGGCTGGCAGCCCTACGACGCGGCGAAGATTCAGCCCTACGGCTACGGCCGCTTCAAGAACGTCATCACCAGCGTGGAATTCGAGCGCCTGGCCGACCCGCACGGCCCCACCGGCGGCAAGCTGCTGCGTCCATCTGATGGCAAGGAGGCCAAGAACGTCGCCTTCATCCAGTGCGCCGGCTCGCGCGACGAGAACCACCTGCGCCACTGCTCGCGCATCTGCTGCATGGCATCGCTCAAGCAGACCCACTACGTGCGCGAGAAGTACCCGGAAGACGGCAAGTCGACCATCTACTACATCGACATCCGCGCCATCGACCGTTTCGAGGATTTCTACCAGAAGGTGCAGGCCGATCCCTCGGTCAGCTTCATCAAGTCCAAGGTCGCCCGCATTTCCGAGGACGAATCCGGCAACCCGGTGTGCTGGGGCGTCAACACCGAAGGCTACAAGCGCTACACCACGCCGCATGACCTCGTCGTGCTCGCCGTCGGCATGGAGCCGTCGGTCAAGGGCATGAGCATCCCGGGCCACATCGTCGCGGATTCCTCCGGCTTCATCGAAGCCGATCCGGCCAACGGCGCCGTCTTCGGCGCGGGCTGCGCGTCGAACGCGCTGGACGTGAACCGCGCGGTGCAATCGGCGACCGCGGCGGCGTTGCGCGCCATCCAGGTCGTGAACAAAGTAGCAAAGGCGGAGGCTTAAACCATGGCTGACATCAAAGTCGCAGCGTACATCTGCAAGGGCTGCGGACTCGGCGAACGGCTGGATACCGACGCGCTGGTGAAGATCGCGCAGAAGGACGGCAAGGTGCCGATGGCCAAGGCGCACGATTTCCTGTGCTCGGCCGACGGCGTCGCGATGATCAGGAACGACATCGCCAGCGAAGGCGTCACCCACATCATGATCGGCGCGTGCTCGCGCCGCGCCAAGACGGAAGCGTTCTACTTTCCTGAAAACGCAGTCGCGCGCGCCAACCTGCGCGAAGGCGTGATCTGGATCCGTCCCGATACCGACGAAGCCCGCGAAACCACACAGGACATGGCGGAAGACTACGTCCGCATGGGCTGCGCCGAAGTGAAGGCGATGACCGCGCCCGGCGGCAACCCCAACACCGGTACCAGCAAGACCCTGCTGGTGGTGGGCGGCGGCGTCACCGGCATGACCACCGCGATCGAGGCCTCCAGGACCGGCTACCCGGTCGTGCTGGTCGAGAAGACCGGCGAACTCGGCGGCATGGCGGGCAAGCTCTACAAGCGCATTCCCGTGCACGAGCCCTTCAAGTCGCCCGCCGACACCGGCGTCGCCGACCTCGTCTCGCAGGTGATGGGCGATGCCAACATCAAGGTCTACCTCAACGCCACCGTCGCCAAGACCGACGGTGCGCCGGGCCGCTTCGTGGTCGACATCGCCACCGAATCCGGCGCGATGCATACCGAGGACATCGGCGCCATCGTGCAGGCCAGCGGCTTCACGCTGTACGACATGAACAAGCTGCCCGAACTGGGCGGCGGCAAGTCGCCCAACGTGGTCGACCAGCTGGGCCTCGAAGCGCTGGCGAAGGCGGCCGCGGCCGGCGACGGCGTGATCCGCCGGCCGTCCGACAACCAGCCGGTCAAATCCGTGGTGTTCGTGCAATGCGCCGGCCAGCGCGACCCCTCGGGCACGCACCTCGCGTACTGCTCCGGCTACTGCTGCAACGCCAGCATCAAGCAGGCCATGTACTTCAAGGACGCCAACCCGGCGGTCGATACGACCATCATCTACACCGACCTGCGCACGCCGGGCAACGGCGAGGACTTCTACCGCAGCGCGCAGGAAAAGGGCGTGATCTTCACCAAGGGCAAGGTCGCCCAGGTGGTGCCCAACGGCAACACCAGCACGGTGAAGTTCCACGACCTGATCCTCGACGACGCCGATGCCGCCGTGGCGGATGTCGATCTCGTCGTGCTGGCCACCGGCCAGGTGCCGAACTCGGGCGTGGACATCTTTGCCGCGCCTGCGGCGGCGGAAGCGGGCGAGGTCGAGGTCAAGCCGATCTCCATCCTCAACCTGAACTATCGCCAGGGTCCGGACGTGCCGCAGCTGAAGCAGGGTTTCACCGACTCGCACTTCATCTGCTTCCCCTACGAAACCCGCCGCACCGGCATCTACACCGCTGGCCCGGTGCGCCGCCCGATGGACATCGCGCAGGCGCGCGAGGACGCTACCGGCGCTGCGCTCAAGGCCATCCAGGCGCTGGAAAATGCCGAGCTGGGCCGCGCCGCGCATCCGCGTTCGGGTGACCTGTCGTTCCCGAAAGTGCGTCTCGAAGGCTGCACCCAGTGCAAGCGCTGCACCGTGGAATGCCCGTTCGGCGCCATCGACGAGGACGAAAAGCGCTTCCCAGTCTTCAACGAGTCGCGCTGCCGCCGCTGCGGCACCTGCATGGGCGCCTGCCCGGTGCGCGTGATCTCGTTCGAGAACTACTCGGTCAACACCGTCGGCGCACAGGTCAAGGCGGTCGACATTCCCGACGAGTTCAGCGAAAAGCCGCGCATCCTCATCCTCGCCTGCGAGAACGACGCCTACCCGGCGCTCGACATGGCGGGCATGAGCCGCAACGAGTACTCGGCCTTCGTGCGCATCATTCCGATCCGCTGCCTGGGCTCGGTCAACACCATCTGGATCACCGATGCCCTGAACGCCGGCTACGACGGCGTGATGATGATGGGCTGCAAATCCGGCGACGAGTACCAGTGCCACTTCGTCAAGGGTTCGGAGCTCGGGCGCGTGCGCATGTCCAAGATCGACGACACGCTGAAGACGCTGAATCTGGAATCGGAGCGCGTGCGCGACCTCGAAGTCGCCATCACCGACATCGAGCGCGTGCCCGAAATGATCAACAAGTACGTTGAAGAGCTGGTTGCCATCGGCCCCAGCCCGTTCAAAGGCTTCTGACAGGAGACCCGACATGAGCGCAAACACCGCAATGGCGGAGAAATACCGCAACAACTTCCTGAAGGAAATCGAAGAACAGGTCGAGATGGGCGACTGGGTGAAGATGTGCATGCAATGCGGCGTCTGCTCCGGTTCCTGCCCGACCAACTTCCAGAGCGCGTGGGAACATCCGCCGCAGGAACTCTTCATGATGATCCGCGCCGGCAAGCGCGACGAGGTGCTGACCACGACCTCGATGTGGAACTGCACGTCCTGCTACAACTGCATCGTGCGCTGTCCGCGCAAGCTGCCCATCACCCACATCATGCACGGCATCGCCGAGTACGCGCACCGCCTGGGCGTGGCGCCGAAGATGCAGCCGACCCGCTTCTTCTCCGGCCTGTTCTGGAAGAACGCGACCAAGACCGGTCGCGTCAACGAGCTGAAGCTGTCCATGGGCCTGTACTTCAAGGACGGCTTCGGTGCCGGCGTGAAGGAAGGCTTGAAGATGAAGGACGTGGCCCTGGGCCTGATGAAGGCCAAGCGGCTCAACCCCTTCGAAATCCTGGGCGGCCACAAGTGCAAGGACCAGCAAGGCATCCAGGCGATGCTGAAGAAAGCCTACGAAATCGAGCGCAGCCGCAAGGCCGCCAAGATGGCGGGGTGAGGAGAGAAACCATGGCCAAACACGAATACGCGTTCTACCCCGGATGCTCGTCGCAGAAGGGCGCATCCGCATCCAACTACCTGACCTCGGTCGAGTCGATGTGCAAGACGCTCGACGTCAAGCTCACCGAAATCCCCGACTGGAACTGCTGCGGCGCCTCCATCGGCTACGCCGAAGCGGGCGAACTGCCGCGCCACGTGATGAACGCGCGCAACTTCGCGCTCTCGGAGAAGAACCTGCCGGGCCAGGAAATCGTCGCCACCTGCGCCGCCTGCTGGCTGGGCGCGCGCGAAACGCGCGAGCGCCTGACGCACTCCGACACGCTGATGGCGGACACCCGTGAAGCGCTCAAGGAAGCCGGGCTCACCATCAACGAGATGCCCGAGATCCGCCACATGGTGGAAGTGCTGATCGAGGACATCGGCTTCGACGAAATGAAGAAGCACGTCAAGAAGCCGCTCGAAGGCGTGAAGATCGCGGGCTACGTCGGCTGCCAGACCAACCGTCCCTTCGGCGTCGCCGGCGAATCCTTCGAGAATCCCAAGTATCTCGACATGATGGTCGACATGGTCGGCGCCACCGCCATCCCCGAGTACGACATGAAGGTCACCTGCTGCGGCGGCGCGCTGGCGTTCTCCGAGCCGGAAAAGGCCCAGGCGCAGATCAAGGACATCATCGAATCCGCGTACGACCACGGCGCCGAGATGATCGTCACCCCGTGTCCGCTGTGCCAGGCCAACGTCGAGATCTACCAGGGCCAGATCAACCAGCGCTACGGCACCAAGTTCAACATCCCCGTGATGTACTACAGCCAGCTCATGGTCGTCGCCTACGGCGGCAGCGCCAAGGACGCGGCGCTGAACGGCCAGCTCATCCGCGCGCGCCG
>JBGAFQ010000069.1:0-8103 GCA_044227195.1 Thiobacillus sp. | reverse complement strand
CCCGCGAATTGATGCTGTTTCCCGAGTGGTATGTCGCGAAGCACCTCGGCGTGGCGATGACCGACCAGCAGAAAGCGATCCTCGACACGGTCTTCGGGCGCATCCTCGCCAATAACCTGTCCCAGCCGCAGGTCTACGTCCACCGCGACTGGCATTCGCGCAACCTCATGGTCGCCGATCCCAACCCCGGCATCCTCGACTTCCAGGACGCCGTCTACGGCCCCATCACCTACGACCTCGCCTCGATCTACCGCGACGCCTACATCCAGTGGGACGAGGAACAGCAGCTCGACTGGGTCATCCGCTACTGGGAAAAGGCCCGCGCCGCGCATCTGCCCGTGCGCGAGGATTTCGGCGACTTCTGGCGCGATTTCGAATGGATGGGCGCCCAGCGCCACATCAAGGTGCTCGGTATCTTCGCGCGCCTGTACCACCGCGACGGCAAGGACGGCTACCTCAAGGACATGCCGCTGGTCATGCATTACCTGCGGAAAGTGTGCGAACGCTACGACGAGCTGAAGCCGATGCTGTTCCTGCTGGATGGGCTGGAGAATCGGGAGGCGAAGGTGGGGTATACGTTCTAGTTTGGGTTCGTTGGCCGGGGGTTGCCCGGCGGCAAGTTACTTTCTTTGTCTCGCCAAAGAAAGTAACCAAAGAAAGGCGACCCCGACAGCCCCGAATTCCCGAAAATCGGACCTGCCGGGCGGGCAGGCGAAGAACTCGCCCCGCCTGGTTGTTTTGTGTGGTTTTTCTGTGGGCGGGGCTCAAACACCTTCGCCGCTGATACGCCCGGCAGGTCCGATTTTCGGCGGGGCCGTGAGGGGGAGAAAGTCAAAACCGGGGCAGGGACGAGGGGGTGTTTGCGATTACTATTTAGGCCTTTGTGGCTCGTATGCGCCTTCCGTTGAATACCGTCCGTCCCCACACCGCCATGATCCTCGCCGCCGGCCGCGGCGAGCGCATGCGGCCGCTCACGGACCACACACCCAAGCCCCTGCTGGTGGTGGGCGGCAAGCCGCTGATCGTGTGGCACATCGAGCGGCTGCGCGACGCGGGCTACACGCACATCGTGATCAACCACGCGCACCTGGGCCAGCAGATCGAGGACGCGCTCGGCAGCGGGGCGGCACTGGGCGTGGCGATCGACTACTCGCGCGAGGGCGTGGCGCTGGAGACGGCGGGAGGGATCGCGACGGCGCTGCCGCTGATCGACAGCACGGTGTTCACGGTGGTGAACGGCGACATCTACTGCGAATTCGATTTCGCCCGCCTGGCCGAACCGCTGGCGCGGCTGGCGGCGGGGCACGATCATGCGCACCTGGTGCTGGTCGATAACCCCCCGCACAACCAGAAAGGCGATTTCGTCCTCGAATCCGGTCGCGTCATCCCTTCCGCTCCCCACTCCCCACTCCCCACTCACCCCGCCCCGCTCCCCACTCCCCGCTCCCCACTCACCTTCTCCGGCATCGGCGTCTACCACCGCGCCCTCTTCGCCGCCACGCCGGCGCACGAAAAAGCGCCGCTGGCCCCGCTGCTGCGCGCGGCAATCGCGGATAATCGGGCCAGCGGCGAACATTTCGCCGGCTGCTGGGTCGATGTGGGTACCCCCGAACGTTTGCACACCCTGGATTCCGAACTGAAAGCACGCCATGCAGCCTGACGCCGCCATTTATCGTGCCCGCCGCGAGCGGGCGATCGCCGAGATGGGCGAGGGCGTGATGGTCATCGCCACCGCGCCGGAAGTGCCGCGCAACCGCGACACCCACTATCCCTACCGGCACGACAGCTATTTCTACTGGCTCACCGGCTTCAACGAACCCGAAGCCGTGGTGGTGCTGGTCGCCGGCAAGGAACCGCGCCACATCCTCTTCTGCCGGGAAAAGAACGAGGAACGCGAAATCTGGGACGGCTTCCGCTACGGGCCCGGAGCGGCGCGCGAGGTGTTCGCCTTCGACGAGAGCTTCGCCTTCGACGCGCTCGACGCCGAACTGCCGAAGCTGCTGGAAAACCAGCCGCAGCTGGCCTACATCATCGGCCGCGAGGCGGCCTGGGATGCGCAGGTGATGGGCTGGCTCAATGCCGTGCGCGGCAGGGCGCGCAGCGGCGTGCACGCGCCGAACAAGCTGGTCGATGCGCGCATCTGGCTGGACGAGATGCGGTTGCTGAAGGACGGCCACGAACTGGCGCTGATGCGCCGCGCCGCCGAGATTTCCACCGGCGCGCACCGCGACGCCATGCGCGCGACGCATCCCGGCGGCCACGAATACGAGATCGAGGCCGCGCTGCTCTCGGCCTTCCGCCGCGGCGGCGCCGAAGCGCCGGCCTACACCTCCATCGTCGCCAGCGGGCCGAACGCCTGCGTGCTGCATTACGTGTTCAACAACAAGCCGCTGCGGGACGGGGATTTGTTATTGATCGACGCGGCCGCCGAATTCGGCAGCTACGCCGCCGACATCACCCGCACCTTCCCGGTGAACGGAAAATTCAGCGCGGCACAGAAGGACGCCTACGAGCTGGTGCTGGCGGCGCAGACGGCGGCGATCGATGCGGTGCGTCCGGGCAACCGCTGGAACAGCCCGCACGAGGCCGCCGTGCGCGTGCTCACGCAAGGCATGGTCGACCTGGGCCTGTTGCAGGGCGAGGTCGATGGGCTCATCGAATCGAATGCCTACAACCGCTTCTACATGCACCGCACCGGTCACTGGCTGGGCATGGACGTGCACGATGCCGGCGAATACAAGCTCAAGGGCGAATGGCGGCCGCTGGTGCCGGGCATGACGCTCACCGTCGAGCCCGGCCTCTACATCCGCCCGGCGGACGACGTGCCGGCGGCTTTCCACAACATCGGCATCCGCATCGAGGACGACGTCGTTGTGACCGAAGCCGGCTGCGAGGTGCTGACCTCGCCGCCGAAAACCGTGGAGGACATCGAAACATGGATGCAGGGGTGAACGTGCTCATCGTCGGCGCCGGTCCGGTCGGCGCGGTGTGCGCGCTGGCACTCGCGCAGCAGGGCGTCGAGGCGCGCGTGCTGGAGGCGCAGCCCGCCGACGCGCGCGGCGACAGCCGGACGCTCGCGCTTTCGCACGGCGCGCGGCTGATTCTCGAACGGCTCGGCGTGTGGGACGCGCTGGCCGATGCGACGCCGATCACCCGCATCCACATTTCGCAGCGCGGCGCGCTCGGCGTGGCGCATCTCGCCGCCGCCGAGCTGGCGGTGCCCGCGCTCGGCTACGTGCTGCCCTACGCCTCGCTCACGTGCGCCCTGAAACAGGCGCTGGCCGATGCCCATATCGACGTCGAGTACGGCGTCGCGGTCGAGCGCGTCGAGTCGGACGCGCAGGCGGCGACCCTGCATACGACGCACGGCGAGGTCCGGGCGCCGCTCGCGGTGATCGCCGACGGCGGACGCGGCATGGAAGCCCCCGCGCCCCGCTTCAAGCGCGAATACGACCAGACGGCGGTGGTGTGCGACGTGCGCACCGAACTGCCGCACGCGAACCAGGCCTACGAACGTTTCACGCCCGATGGCCCGACCGCGCTGCTGCCTCATGGCGACCGCTACGCGCTCGTCTGGACGGCCAGCAACGCCGACGCCGAGCGCATCGCCGCGCTCGACGACGCGGCCTTCCTCGACGCCCTGTATCGCCACTTCGGCGGGCGGCAGGGACGCTTTCTCGAGGCCGGCCCGCGCAAGACCTTCCCGCTGAAACTGGCCTACACCGGCAGCGAGGCCGCCCGCCGCATCGTGCGCATCGGCAACGCCGCGCAGACCCTGCATCCGGTCGCCGGACAGGGCTTCAACATCGGCCTGCGCGATGCCTGGGAACTGGCCGCCCTGTGCGGCGATACGCTGCAGCAATCGGAACGGCGCGGCGAGGCCTCCGCGCATGCCATCGGCAGCGACGCCATGCTTGCCGCCTACGCACGCGGCCGGCGCATGGACGTGGTCGGCGGCCTGGGCTTTACCGATTTCCTGGTGCGCACCTTCTCTAACGATTTCCCGCCGCTGCGACACGCGCGCGGCCTTGGCCTGCTCGCGCTCGAGGCACTGCCGCCGCTGAAGAGTTTCGTCGCGCGGCGCATGATGTTCGGAGCACGCGGATGAACCAAGAACGCTATCAAGCCGTCGTCGTCGGCGCGGGACTGGTGGGAGCCGCCACCGCGCTTGCCCTTTCCCGCCAGGGCCTGCGCGTGGCGCTGGTCGAGCGCGCCGCGCCCGTCGTGCCCGACGCCGCCTGGGACACCCGCATCTACGCGCTCACCCCGGCGAACCAGCGCTTCCTCGCCGCGCTCGGCGCGTGGCGGCGCATCGATCCCGCGCGCCTGCAGGCCGTGTACCGCATGGACATCGCCGGCGACGGCACGGGCGCGGTGCGGCTCGACGCCTACGCCGCGGGCACGTCGCATCTGGCGCACATTTTCGAGAGCGGCCGCCTGCAGCACGCACTGTGGGAAACCCTCGTCGAAGGCGGCGAGGTGGCCGTGCATTGCCCGGCAGGCATCGCCGCGCTGGAACGCGCCGGCGCGGATACCCTGATCCGGCTCGACGACGGCCGCACGCTGGAAACCCAGCTCGTCGTCGGCGCCGACGGCGCCAACTCGCGCATCCGCGACTGGGCCGGGCTGTCGGCGACCGTCTCGCCCTACGGCCAGAGCGGCACCGTGGCCAATTTCGAATGCGAGCGGCCGCATCGCGGCACCGCCTTCCAGTGGTTCTTCGACAGCGACATCCTGGCTTTTTTGCCTTTGCCGGGAAACCGAATGTCCATGGTCTGGTCAACCCAGACGGCGCATGCGAACGAACTGGTGGCGCTGCCCGCCGATGCGCTGGCCGAGCAGGTGCGGCACGCGGGCCACGACACGCTCGGCGCGCTGCGCACGATCACCCCGGCGGCGGCCTTCCCGCTGCGCCTGATCCGCGTCGCGGCACCGATGGCGCCGGGCGTCGCGCTGGTGGGCGATGCTGCGCACGGCGTGCATCCGCTCTCCGGGCAGGGCGTCAACCTGGGTTTCGGCGACGCCGAGGCGCTGGCCGACGTGCTCGCCGCGCACCGCCGCGCGCACTGCGGCGACCTGCGCGTATTGCAGGCCTACGCCCGCGCGCGCGCGGAACCGGTCGCCCGTATGCAGGCTGTCACACACGGCCTGCATCATCTGTTCGCGGACGCGCGCGCCGGCTGGCTGCGCAACGCCGGCATGTCCCTCGTCGACCGCATCCCGCCGCTGAAGGCGGCGCTGGTGCGCGAAGCGATGTCCTGAGTCTTTTTTCTGGAGTGTTTTTCATGAAGTTCGTTTCACGTTTGGCCGGCCTCGCGCTGGCCGCCGGCCTGATGGCCGCAATGGGCGCGCATGCCGGCGAGAAGGAAATCCGCAAGGCGCTGACCGAGCGTTTCCCCGGGGCGAAGATCAGCTCGGTCGCCAAGACCCCCTACAGCGGCCTGTTCGAGATCTATCTCGACGGCCAGCTCATCTACATGGACGCCAAGGGCGAGTACGTATTCACCGGCGACGTCATCGACCTCAAGTCGCGCACCAATCTCACGCAGGCGCGGCTCTCCAAGCTGCAGGCCGTGGACTGGAACGTGTTCCCGCTCGACAAGGCGATCAAGACCGTGAAGGGCAACGGCGCGCGCAAGCTGGTGCAGTTCTCCGACGTCGATTGCCCCTTCTGCCGCAAATTCGACGCCGAGCTTGCCAAGGTCGACAACATCACCGTCTACACCTTCCTGCACCCGGTGGAAGGCCTGCATCCCAAGGCCGTGCAGATGTCCAAGCAGATCTGGTGCGCACCCGACCGCAACAAGGCGTGGGACGACTACGTCTCGCGCGGCACCGTGCCGGCCAACGACGGCAAGTGCAACAACCCGATCGACGAAACCCTCGCGCTGGGCAACAAACTCAACGTATCCGGTACGCCCACGCTGTTCTTCGCCAACGGCGTGCGCGTGCCCGGCATGGTGCCCGCCGCCCAGCTGGAGCGCCTGCTGACGGCCAACGCCAAGTAATGAGCTTCGAGTTCTGGAACGCGCGGTACGACACCGAGGAATACGTCTTCGGTACCGCGCCCAACGTCTTCCTTGCCGGTCAAGCGTCGTACCTGAAACCGGGGCAGCGCGCGCTCGCCATCGCCGACGGCGAAGGCCGCAACGGCGTGTGGCTGGCCCAGCAGGGACTCAAGGTCCACGCCATCGACTTCTCGCCCGCCGCGCTCGCCAAGGCGGCGAAGCTCGCGGCCGAACGCGGCGTCACGCTGGAACTCGAGCAGGCCGACGTGCTGACCTGGGGCTGGCCCGAAGCCGCCTACGACGTCGTCGTCGCCATCTTCATCCAGTTCGTGCCGCCGCCGGAGCGCGACATCATCATCGAAGGCATCCGCCGCACCCTCAAGCCCGGCGGCACGCTCATCCTGCAGGGCTACACGCCGAAGCAGATCGAATACGGCACCGGCGGCCCGTCCAACCCGGCCAACCTGTATGTCGAAGCCGACCTGCGGCGCTGGTTCGGCGACTGGACCATCGCGCACCTGGCCGAGCACGAATCGCACATCAGCGAAGGCGCGCACCATCACGGCATGTCGGCGCTGATCGACATGGTGGCGATCAAGCCGGCCTGACGCCATGAAGCCGCGCGCCCGACTGCTCCTGCCGGTCCCGCTCTTCGCGGCGCTGCTCGCCGGCTGCCAGCCGGCCGCGACCGATCACTTCCAGGGCTACATCGAGGGCGAGCCGGTGCTGGTCGCCGCGCAGCAGAACGGCCAGCTCACCGCGCTCGCGGTGCAGCGCGGCGATGCCGTCGCCGCAGGCGCGCCACTGTTCAGCCAGGACAGCGCCACCGAAGCCGCTGCTGTCAGTCAGGCGAAAGCCCAGCTCGCGCAGGCGCAGGCGCAACTGGGCAATCTGGCCAGTGGCAAGCGGCCGCCGGAAATCGCCGTGATCGAAGCCCAGCTGCGCGATGCGCAGGCGCAGCGCGTTCTGTCGGCCGACCGGCTCGCCCGCCAGCAGGCGCTCGTGGCCAAGGGCTTCGTCAGCGCCGAATCGCTCGAAGTCGTGCGTACCCAGCTTGCCCGCGACGACGCGGCCATCGCGCAGATGCAGGCCCAGCTCGCCAGCGCGCGCCTGCCCGGGCGCAAGGACGAACGCGCCGCCGCGCAGGCGCAGGTGGCGGCCAGCCAGGCCGCGCTCGCGCAGGACGCCATCCGGCTCGAACAGAAGGCGCAGCGCGCGCCGGTGGCGGGGCAGGTGCAGGACGTCTTCTACCGTGCGGGCGAATGGGCCGCGCCGGGCCAGCCGGTGGTGTCCATCCTGCCGCCGGAAAACATCAAGGTCCGCTTCTTCGTCCCCGAGACCGCGCTCGGCGCGCTGCGCACCGGGCAGGCCGTCGACGTGCAGTGCGACGGCTGCGCGGACCCGCTGCCGGCCACCATCCGCTTCATCAGCGCCAGCGCGGAATACACCCCGCCCGTGCTGTACAGCGAGAAGAACCGGCACCGCCTGGTCTATCTGGTGGAAGCCTGGCCGCAGCCGGCGCAGGCCGCGCATCTCCACCCCGGCCAGCCGGTGAGCGTGCGCCCGCACACGCCGGCACGATGAACGGCGGCTATGCCATCGACGTACACGGCCTGAGCAAGTCCTTCGGCCCGCGGCGCGTGGTCAACGCGCTCGACCTGCGCGTGGAGACCGGCGAGATCTACGGCTTCCTCGGCCCCAACGGCAGCGGCAAGACCACCTCCATCCGCATGCTGTGTGGCCTGCTCACGCCGGACGAAGGCAGCGGCACCTGCCTCGGCTTCGACGTGCGCACGCAGAGCGCCGAAATCAAGAAGCAGGTCGGCTATATGACCCAGCGCTTCAGCTTCTACGAAGACCTCTCCATCCGCGAGAACCTCGACTTCGTCGCGCGCCTGTACGCCATGCCCAATCGCAAACAGACCGTGCAGACCGCGATGGAAGAGCTGGGCCTGGCCGACCGCGCCGGCCAGCTCGCCGGCCAGCTCTCCGGCGGCTGGAAGCAGCGCCTGGCGCTGGCCGCCTGCATGCTGCACCGTCCGCGCCTGCTGCTGCTGGACGAGCCCACCGCCGGCGTCGACCCCAAGGCGCGGCG
>JBGAFQ010000005.1:0-83785 GCA_044227195.1 Thiobacillus sp. | reverse complement strand
CGCGCCTGAACGACGGCGAGGAAGTGGAAATCAGCTTCAGCCCGCCCGCCGCGATCAGCGCCCAGACCTTCAATCTCAAGGCACGTCTGGTTCGGCGCAGTGCGGACGGCGTGGGGGTGGCGTTTGTCGGCACGCCGATCGAAGCCACGCGCACGCTAAACAAGGTCGCGGCCTCCATGCGCACCCAACGCATGGTCAGCAAGCGCTACCAGGGCATGGACAGCCGGCAACTGCAGGAAACCTGCAGGAGTCTGCTGGCGCCCGCCCTGCAGGACGCGTTCAACGAATTCTACGGGCTGATCCAGGACAGGCTGTCGGCGAGCGCGGCGCACCTGACCAACTTTGCCGAGCGCAACGAGATGGTGGAGGCATTCGACACCATCCGCCTGAACGAGGCGGCGGCGAGACAGGGCGCGCCACAGCGGGTGCTGGACGCGTTCGAGCAATTCCTCAAGCAGAAGAAGCCGCAGGAAAAGCCGCGCGGCAAGGTCGGGCTGTCTATCGTCCAGACCGATGAATTCGAGGACTGGCTGAACCTGACGGCCGAAATCAACAAGCTCGAAGGGCATTTCAGCATCGAACTGGCCGCGCTCGCGCCCCGCATCGAAAAACTGTACGGGCGGCCGCTCGATCGCAGCACCAACCCGTTCGGGCCTTCCGTCATCGAGCACGCGGCCAAGGCGGTGCACGACAACCTGAACCTGTCGCTGAAGGTGCGGCAGGTGATCTACGGCACCATGCGGGAAGCGCTGACGCACCCGCTGGGCGAGTTGTACACCCAGCTCGACGGTATCCTGCCGGAAGCCGATCCCGTTCCCCAGCAGGCCGATGAAGCCTGGGACGATACCCAAATCCTGGGCGAGGACATGGGCCCCGATTCGGGCATGTTCGACAAGGGGCGGCCGGCCGGCGACGCGTCGGGAAGACCGGCGGCCACGGCGGGCGGCGTGGCGGGTGCGTTGATGAATCTGTTTCGCCGCACCCAGCGTGCCGCGTCGTCGACGCATCCGGCGGGCGGCGAGGGGGGGGCTGCATCCGCTGAGGCGGCATTCCAGCCCCCGCTTTCACAAGCGGCGCCTGCCGCTGCCGGCGGCGCAGCGTCCGCCGCCGCGGTTTCGCCCGGGGCGATGCCGGGGCAGGGGGAATTCGGTGCGCGTTTCGAGAGCGCCTCCCGCCGCGTGCTGAGCGAACTGTCCGCCAGCGGACGGATCCAGCCGGGGCAGGAAACGGTCGCCCAGGGCTCGGCGGACGTGTTCGGCGTGCTGGCCGGGACGATCGAAAGCGAGAAATCGCTGCCGACGCCGGTCAGGCATTACGTCAAGCAGCTCGAGGAACCGCTGCTCAAGCTGGCCGTTCTGGATGCCGATTTTCTCAACTCGCCCCATCACCCGGCGCATCGGGTGCTGAACGCGGTCGATCGCCTGTCCATGGTGTCGAGCGACGACGGCAAGATCAACGACCACAAGCTGCTGCAGGTCATCCAGCGCTGGGCCGAGCGGATCAAGAACGAGGCGGACAAGAATCCGGGCATTTACGAGGAGGCGCGCAGCCAGCTGGAAAAAGTGCTGCGCCCGCTGATGCGCATGCGCAGCATCCATATCGCGCGCCTGCAGGCCGGGCTGGAAGGCTGGCAGAAAATGGGCCAGGCCAACCGCCTGATCGGCCGCGAAATCGAGCGGCGCATTGCGGGCCGGGACGTGCCCGATCTGCTGCTGGAATTCCTCAACCCCGGCTGGCGCAATTACCTGATCCGGGTGATGTTGCGTCACGGCGCGGGCAGCGAGGAAGAAAGGGAAGCCTGGCAGACGGTGGACCGCCTGCTCGAATGGATGAATCCGGCGCGGACCGCGCAGCCGGCTTTCCACGACGTGCAGCATCTGCTGACCTACATCGATTCGCGGCTCACGCTGGTGAGCGCCGGCAAGGACATGCAGGACAGCATCGTGGAGCGCCTGGCAGACGGCCTGTTCCATCCGGACCAGGGCGGGTTCAAGATGCTGTCCGGCGTGACGGTGGGCCTGAAGCAGCAGGCGGAAGAACAGGCGCTCGACGAGCAGGACGCGGCCCTGCTGGGTCAGCTCCGCGTGGGCGACTGGTTCAGTTTTGCCCACGCCCCGGCGCCGCTGAACCTGATCTGGATCGGCGACGACCCGCACATCTACGTGTTCTCCAATTACAAGGGCATGCGCAAGCAGGAGCTCAAGCGGCAGGAGTTTCTCGACCTGCTGAAATCCGGCGAGGCGAAGCGCACCGACAACCTCGACCTGCCCCTGATGGACCGCTCGTTCAGTTCGATGATCGAGCACATGCACCGCAATCTGGTGAAGCAGGCCGTCAACGACACGGAAACCGGCCTGATCCGCCGGCCCGAATTCATGCGACGCGCCAAGCACGTGTGGCTGGACATCGAGGGCGATGCCGGCGGCTGCCTGATGGGTGTGGTCGACATCGAAGACCTGCGCATCGTGCAGGCGCGCATCAGTCCGGACGGCTATCAGAAACTGATGCATGCGCTGGCCCAGCATCTCGGCCAGAAGTGCCGCCACGGCGGCGGCACGCTCGCGCGCACCAGCGAACGGACATTCGCGTTCGTTCGGTCCTGCCGGAACTACGAGGCGGCGCAGGAGCTGGCGGAAGAATTCATCACCCGCATCAACCAGTTCAGCTTCGACTGGAACGGCGAGACGATCACGATGAGCGCCAATTCGGGCCTGGCCTGGGCCTGCACGCACGTCGAACCGGAGGATCTGTACAACCGGGCGGATGCGGCGTGCCTCGCGGCCAAGCACGAAGGACGCAACCAGTTTGTCTTCTTCCAGGACGAGGACGACGCCCGCAAGGGCCACACCGGCCTGGTGTACTGGGCGGGACGGTTCAACAACATTCTCGAAAGCGGGCGGCTGTTCCTGCGTTGCCAGCCCATCGTTCCGCTGGACGAGAAGTCCGGTCTGGCCACCCACTACGAAATCCTGCTCGGCGCCTCCAGCGACGAGGAGGAGCCGATCCACATCGGCGATTTCGTGGCGGCGATCGAACGGCTCAAGCGCGTCAGCGAGCTCGACCAGTGGGTGGTGCGCAAGACCTTCGCGTGGATCCGCAATCACCCGGGCGAGTTCGAGCGGATCGGCTCGTTCTCGATCAATCTCTCGGGGCAGTCGGTCAACAGCAAGTCCTTCCTGGCCTTCATGGAAGAGGAGCTGGGACGCGGCGACATCCCGGGACAGAAGCTGATTTTCGAGATCACGGAGAGCGCGGCCATCGACAGCTTCGCCAACGCCGAGCAGTTCATCAAGAAATTCCGCCGCTATGGCTGCCGGTTCTCGCTGGACGATTTCGGCGTGGGCTTCTCGTCATTCAGCTACCTGAAGAATCTCAAGGTCGATTATCTGAAGATCGACGGCTCGTTCATCCGCGACATGATCCGCAACGAGGTCGACGTCGCGCTGGTGTCGTCCATGCACGAAACCAGCCGTTTCCTCGGCATCAAGACCATCGCGGAATGCGTCGAGAATCAGGAAACCCTGGACCAGCTGAAGGAGATCGGGGTGAACTACGTGCAGGGTTACCTCACCGGCAAGCCGGTCACGATCGACCAGCTCGCGGCCTAGCGCGCCGCCTGCGCCAGGCGCGGTGCGGTTCAACCGATCGCCAGCAGCTCCACTTCGAACACCAGCGTCGCGTTCGGCGGAATCACGCCGCCGGCGCCGCGCGCGCCGTAGGCCAGATTCGGCGGAATGGTGAGCTTGCGCTTGCCGCCCACCTGCATGCCGGCCACGCCCTGGTCCCAGCCGGGGATGACCTGGCCCATGCCGAGCCTGAATTCGAAGGGGTCGTTGCGGTCGACGCTGGAGTCGAACTTCTGGCCGTTGGTGAGCCAGCCGGTGTAGTGCACCGATACGGTCTGGCCGGCGTTCGCGGTGTCGCCGCTGCCGACGACGAGGTCTTCGATGATGAGTTCGGACATGGCGGGGTTCCTTGTTCTATTCCTTGGGGATCTTGATTTCGCGCTCGGCGAAGCTGCCGGATTCGGCCCGCGTGTGGCAGGCGATGCAGTTGGCGCGACTGCCGATTTTCGCACGTTTCCACACTCCGGCGGGCACCTCGTCGTGCAGGTAGCGGAAGTAGGCGGTCTCGGTAAAGCGCAGGGGCGCTTCGCCCGGCGCGATGCCGTCGGCAATGCGGCGCGCGCGCGCGTTGGCCTGCGCACTGTCGGCCGCGTTGTCGACGAGGTAGCGTGTCACAGCGAGGGTTTCCTCGGCCGACAGGCTGGCGTCCTCGCCGAAATGGTTTTCCAGCGTGTCCATCATCCGCTTCCAGGAACGCGCAGGCAGCAGGCCTGCCGGGTAGGCCAGGTGGCAGGCTGCGCATTCGGCTGACGCGGTTTTCTGCGCGACGGGGGCAAAGGTCGGCGCGGGGCCGCCATCGCCCCAACTGGTGCCCAGCCAGATCGCGCCGGCCGCCATCGTGGCGGTCAGCAGGCCGAGGTTTTTCCAGCCTAGGGTTTTCGTATCGGCGTCCATGTCATTTCACCGAGATGAGGAAAGCCAGGAAATCCGCCTTTTCCTGCGGTGTGCATTCGCGCCCGTGCACATCCTTGCAGTTGCGCTTGAACCATTTCTCGACCTTGGCGGGGTCGGTCAGGCGTTCCGCATTGGCAACCGGCGCCAGCGGTTCGATGCGCTTGTGCGCACGCGTCTCGCCCACGGCCCGGGGATTCTCGGTGTGGCAGTCGGCGCAGCCTGCGGTTTTGCCGTCGCGCGTCACCCGGGCGAGGAAGAATTGTTCGCCGCGTGCAGCCGAGGCGCTGCCGGCCTGCTGCTGGTACAGGGCGAGCATCTGCTGGGGCGTCTCGGCAACTGCGGACTGGGCGCCCGCGAACAGGGCGGACAGGAAAATCAATCGGACGGGATTCATCGGGTTTCCAGGTATTGCACGCCGGTCAGCATGCCCTGCGCAACAGGTATGCGGTGCAGGCGGGCATGCAGTGTCATGGCCAGCAGGTGGAGGGGAATGAAGGCGGCAACGGTCCAGCCGGCCCAGCGGTGCGGCGTCTTCAGCAACGCGCTGGCCTCCGCATCGAAGCCGAATGTCGCGGTCAGGGGGCCGTGTCCCTGCATCCCGGCAAGCAGGACGAGGCCGCTCAGTCCCAGGCCCAGCAACAGCAGGTAGATGCCGAGGTAGACGAGGCTGGCGTGAGGGTGATGGCCTTGCCGGGACGGTGCGGTGAAGACGGTCCGTCCAGCGATCAGGCTGCGCCAGGCGACCGGGTGCCACAGGTCGTGCCAGCGCGCGTGGCGCGGACCGACGAGGCCCCACACCAGGCGTCCGCCGAGGAAGACCAGCAGCGCGCAGCCCAGCAAGCCGTGCCATGCGTGCAGCCAGGCGGTTTCGGCGCCCGGTTCCAGCGCATCGGTCGCAATGCCGCTCGCCGCGAGCAGGACGATCAGCAGGGCGTTGGCGGCATGCAGCAGCCGCAGCACCGGATCGTAGACGCGATGTGCGACCAGCCCGGCACGGGGCGGCACGCTGGATTTACCTGGCGGAGAGCTGGAGGTCTTCGTCGCCGCGAATGCCCGGCATCGGCATGAAGGGCTTGGCGAGCTTCTGGTAGTAGGCGGCGATGTCCTCGACGTCCTGATCCTTCAGATTCATCACGGCCAGGTTCATCATCGGCGAGAAGAGCTTGCCGCTGCGGTATTTGTTGGTCTTGGTCGCGACCTTGTCGGCATCGCGGCCAGCCAGCTGCACCAGTGGGAACATGCCCGGGAAACTGGCGCTGCCGTGACAGGATGCGCAGGCAGCGGCCTTGTGCGCCCCGGCGACAGGATCGCCCGCGGCAAAGGCCGAGGTGGAGGCGACGAGCGTGGCGAGCAGCAGGACGGGAACGGATTTCATGGCGGAGCTCCAGAGGGTGACAGGATAATCGGGATGAAAAACTGAATATTAGAATATTAGTTTTATCGATATTCCGTCAATGGAATTCTGGCCGCCTTCTCCTTATTGTCTACGACGATATTGATATTAAAAGACAAATTTTTAGAGTGATCATGTTTTTGTCCATGACAAATGGACGATTGTCACCGCCATTCGGCCGGTAAGTAGCCACCCTCGGGATCGACGTCGACCGGGATTTCGGTGACGCTGCTGGCGTCGGGGGCGGCATCGCGCAGCACGATCTGCGGAACCGCCAGGACCGTCGCCACCATCACCAGCTGCTGCTGGCGTCGGGGGCGGCATCGCGCAGCACGATCTGCGGAACCGCCAGGACCGTCGCCACCATCACCAGCTGGATGGCGAGGAAGGGGAGCGCGCCCCAGTAGATGTCGACGGTGCGCACGCTCCTGGGCGCCACGCTCTTGAGATAGAACAGGGCAAAGCCGAAGGGCGGATGCATGAACGCCGTCTGCATGTTGACCGCCAGCATCACGCCGAACCAGATCGGATCGATGCCCAGCTTGTAGGCGATCGGCCCGACCAGCGGCACCACGATGAAGGCGATCTCGAAGAAGTCGAGGAAGAAGGCCAGCACGAACACCAGCAGGTTCACCGCGACCAGGAAGCCGAGCACGCCGCCGGGCAGGTGGCTGAACAGGTGTTCCACCCACACGTCGCCGTCGAGCCCGCGGAACACCAGGGTGAAGATGGTCGAACCGATGAGGATGAAGATGACGAAGGTGGTGAGCTTCGTCGTGCTGTCCATCGCCTGCGTCAGTTGCAGGCGGCTCAGCCGACCGCGCGCCAGCGCCAGCAGCAGGGCGCCCGCCGCGCCCATTGCCCCGCCTTCGGTGGGGGTGGCGACGCCGAGGAAGATGGTGCCGAGCACGAGGAAGATCAGCAGCAGCGGCGGCACCAGCGTGGTCAGCACGCGCAGCAGCAGCGCCCCGCCATGCAGGGTGCGCGCGCTCGCCGGCATGGCGGGCGCGGCCAGCGGGCGGACCAGGGTGACCGCGAATACGTACAGCAGATACAGGCCGACCAGCGCCAGTCCCGGGACCAGCGCGCCCTTGTACATGTCGCCGACCGAGGCGCCGAGCTGGTCGGCCAGCACGATCAGCACCAGCGAGGGCGGGATGATCTGCGCCAGCGTGCCCGATGCGGCGATCACGCCCGAGGCCAGCCGCTTGTCGTAGCCGTAGCGCAGCATCACCGGCAGCGAGATCAGGCCCATCGCGATCACGCTCGCCGCGACCACGCCGGTGGTCGCGGCGAGCAGGGCGCCGACCAGGATCACGGCATACGCCAGCCCGCCGCGCAGTGCGCCGAACAACTGGCCGATGGTATCGAGCAGGTCTTCGGCCATGCCCGAGCGTTCGAGGATCAGGCCCATGAAGGCGAAGAAGGGAATCGCCAGCAGCGTGGGATTGGCGACGATGCCGTAGACGCGTTCGGGCAGCGCGTGCAGAAGCGAGACGTCGAAATGCCCGACCGCGATGCCGATGCCGGCGAACAGCAGGCCGTTGGCGGCGAGCGCGAACGCCACCGGGTAGCCCAGCAGCAGGAACGCCACCAGCCCCAGGAACATCAGCGGCGCGAGGTTTTCCATCACGACCGGAACCATCACACTTCTTCCTCGGGTGCTTCGCGCGGCAGGACGAGATGCCCGGTCAGCACGCCGATGCGCTTGAGGATTTCCGCCACGCCCTGCAGCGCGAGCAGGGCGAAGCCGAGCGGCAGCAGCAGCTTCACCGGCCAGCGCAGCAGGCCGCCGGCGTCGGGCGACAGTTCGTGCGTCGTCCACGCTTCATGGAACATCGGCCACGCCATCCAGGCCATCAGCACGGCCATCGGCAGCAGGAAGAACAGGCCGCCCAGGAGATCGATCCAGGCCTGTCCGCGGACGCCGAGCCGGTTGTAGAAGATGTCGATGCGCACGTGGCCGTTGTGCTTGAGCGTGTAGCCCGCCGCCAGCAGGAACAGTGCGCCGAACAGGTACCACTGGATCTCCAGCCAGGCGTTGGAACTCGTACCGAGCCTGCGCGCGATCGCGTTGCCCGCCGAGATCAGCGTGGCGACGAGCACCAGCCAGATGACAAGCCGACCGATGCGTTCGGTCAACGCGTCGATGGCGCGGGCGAGCGCGAGCAGGGCGTTCACAGCGCACCCGCCTTGTGCAGGAAATCGGCCAGCCGCTCGGCGACCACGCGATAACCGGCGGCGTTGGCGTGGACCGGGTCGGACTTCAGGCGGTTGTCCTTCAGCACCTCGACGAACGCATCCTGTTCGAGCGGCAGTTTCATTTCCTCCGCCAGCTGCGCGTAGAAATCCGGCGCGCCGCCGAAGAGCCTGGGCTCAGGCACGCCGATCAGCACGACCGCTGCACCGCTGGCGCGGATGGTGCGCACCAGCAGGCGCAGGTTGTTCTCGGTATCGGCCTCGGGCAGGCGGCGCAGCATGTCGTTGCCGCCCAGGCACAGCAGCACCAGCCGCGGCTTGTATTCGGCCAGTACCCCGGGCAGGCCGAAGGCGACGATGACGTCGTGCGGATCGAGCCGGGGCAGCGTGGGCGCGCGCTCGCAGGCGGTGAGCAGCAGGGAAACGCAAACCGCGATGAAAAAGCGGGTTGCGGTCCGCATTTCAGTTGCCTGCCACCGTCATCTTGTCGATCAGGATCGATCCGACCTGCTTGGAGCCGCGCCGCTCGACGTCCCTGCCGATGGCGACGATGCCCAGGAACATCTCGGCCAGGTTGCCGGCGATGGTGATTTCCTCGACCGGGTACTGGATCTCGCCGTTTTCCACCCAGAAGCCGGCGGCGCCGCGCGAATAGTCGCCGGTGACCATGTTGGCGCCGTGGCCGAGCAGTTCGGTGACCAGCAGCCCCGTACCCATCTCGCGCAGCAGACCGGCGAGGTCGAGGTCGCCGTGCGAGACGGCGAGCGCGTGGCTGCCGCCGGCGTTGCCGGTGGTCGCCATGCCGAGCTTCTTCGCCGAATAGGTGGAGAGGAAATACCCCTGGACCACGCCGTTTCTCACCACGTCGCGCTCCTGGCAGGCGACGCCTTCCGAATCGAAGGGTGCGCTGCCGAGTCCGCCGCGCACGAAGGGGGTTTCGCGGATGCTGACGTGCGGCGCGAACACGGTCTCGCCCAGGCTGTCGAGCAGGAAGGACGACTTGCGGTAGAGGCTGCCGCCGGACACCGCGGCGACGAAGTTGCCGATCAGTCCGGTGGCGATGGGCGCTTCGAAGATCACCGGGCAGGTGCGCGTGTCGAGCTTGCGGCCGTTCAGCCGGCGCACCGTGCGCTCGCCGGCGATGCGGCCGACGGTCTCGGGCGCATCGAGCCGGCTGCCGTCGCGCGCACTGCTGTACCAGTAGTCGCGCTGCATCGCGTCCTTGTCCTCGCCGATCACCGCAACCGAAATGCCGTGGCGCGAGCCGGCGTAGCCGTCGCAGAAGCCGAGGCTGTTGGCGTAGATGAAGTGCGAGGCGTGGGTGGAGACGCCCGCGCCTTCGGAGTTGGTGAGCCGCCTGTCCACCGCCAGTGCGGCGGCTTCGCAGGCGCGCGCGCGTTCGGCGGCTTCCTCCACCGACAGCGCCCAGGGATGATAGAGGTCGAGGTCGGGCGGATTCTTCGCCAGCCGCGCGGCGTCGGGCAGGCCGGCGGCCTCGTCCTCCGCGGTGTAGCGCGCGATGGTGAGCGCCTTGTCCACCGCGCTCTTCAGCGCGGATTCGGTGAGGTCGGAGGTGGAGGCGTGTCCCCGCCGCTGGCCGATGTAGACGGTCACGCCCGCGCCCTTGTCCTTGTTGTACTCGATGGTCTCGATCTCGCCCTTGCGCACCGACACGTTCTGGCCGACGCCTTCCGAGATTTCGGTGTCGGCGGCGGTCGCGCCGCTTTTCATGGCGTGGTCGATCACGATTTGCGAAAGCGCGGCGAGCTGGTCGCGGGTGTAGCTGAATTGGGAGCTGGACATGGGAATTTTACAAATCGGAAGGGGGCGCCGTAGCGGGTTTTATTGGCCTGAAACTACAATGGAAATGATAACAGCAACCGAAAGCCCGACCGTGCGCCTGATCGACCCCGATGCCGAACTGCAATTCGACCCCGACGAGGTCTACGACGGCCCCAGCAAAAGCCAGATCAAGCGCGAGGCCGAAGCCTTGCAGGCGCTGGGCGAGGCGCTGGTGAAGCTGCCCGACGCGCAGTTCAAGCGCATCGAACTGCCGGACGAATTGCGCACCGCCGTCGCCGACTGCCGCAGGATCACCCAGAACGGCGCGCTGCGCCGGCAGAAGCAGTACATCGGCAAGCTCATGCGCAGCCTCGATCCGGCGCCCATCCAGGCCCAGCTCGACGTCTTCAACGGCGTGTCGGCGGCCGAGAACGCGAAGCTGCACCAGGCCGAGAAGTGGCGCGAAAAGCTCATCGCCGACAACGAGGCGCTGACGCTGTTCCTCAACCAGCATCCGGACGCCGATGCCACGCACCTGCGCCAGCTCATTCGCAACGCGCGCGACGAGGCTGCGCGCGGCAAGCCGCCCAAGGCCTTCCGCGAACTGTTCCGGGCGGTGCGCGAGATCATGCAGTCCGAATAAATCCAAGCAAGGGGAGGCCACATCATGTGGAGCCGCGTCGTCAAAATCGCCCTGAGCCTGCCGTTCATGATCGCGGCGGGGCTCTTCGGCCTGTATCTGGTATTCGGGTTTTTCCTGGTCAACCCGCTGGCGCAGAAGCTGCTGCCCTGGGTGGGCGAAAACAAGCTCGCCAGCAGGCTGTCCGCCGAGGAAGTGAAGTTCAATCCCCTCACCCTGGAAGCGACGGTGCGCGGCCTCAGGCTGGCCGAGCCCAACGGCGCGCCGCTGGCCGGATTCGAGCGGCTGTACGTCAACGTCGGCACCAGTGGCCTGTTCCGCTTCGCCTGGCGCATCCAGGACATCCGGCTCGACAAGCCGCGTGCGACGTTCGAGGTGCGGCCCGGCGGCAGGCTCAACTGGCAGGGGCTGCTCGACAAGCTGAACGAGGACAAGGAGCCGCCGTCCGACAGCATCGCGCGCGTGCTGATCGACCACATCAAGATCGCCGACGGCGACATCGACTACATCGACGCCAACCGCACGGGCAAACCCTTCAAGCTGTCGCTGCAACCGCTGGGCGTCGAACTCGACGGCCTCTCGACCCTGCCCGAGGATCGCGGCGATTACCTGATCGCGGCGAAACTGCCCGAGCAGGGCGGTACGCTCAAGTGGAAGGGCGACGTCGGCCTCAACCCGGTCGCGTCGAGCGGCGCGCTCGGCCTCGAAGGCGTGCGCCTCGCCAAGCTGCTGCGCGCAATCAAGAGTCCGCGCAAGTTCGACATGCCCACCGGCACGCTGGCTGCCGGACTGAACTACCAGTTCGCCATGGTACGGAGCAAGGGCGGCGACGACGTGCCCTGGCTGCGCGTGAAAGGCGCCAACCTCGTCGTGCGGGACCTGTCGCTGACGCCGAAGGACGGCGGCGATCCGCTGCTGCAGCTCGCCGAGGCGCGCGTCGGCAATGCGAACCTCGATCTCGCCTCGCACAGCGTGGGCGTGGCGAGCGTGCGCCTGACCGGCGGCAAGCTGGCGGCCACGCGCGAGGCGAATGGCACGCTCGACTGGCAGACGCTGTTCGCGGTGGAAGGCACGCCTGCCTCTGCCGCCGCGCCTGAAAAAATCGCAAGCGCCACGAAGCCGGCCGGGGGAGGGCCAGCCTGGAAAGTCGCCGTACGCGAGATCCGGCTGGCCGACTGGGCGGCGCGTTTCACCGACCGCGGTTTCGCCACGCCGCTTGCGGTGTCGGCCGAAGGCTTCGGCCTGACCGCCGCGCTGGCCGGCGAAGTCGGCGCGGCGCCGGCCATCGATGTCGGTCCGGTCAACGCTGCGCTGGGGCCGGTGCGCGTGCAGTCCGGCACGCGCGAAGTCGCGTCGCTCGACCGTGCCGCGCTGGTCAACGCCGGCCTGAAGCTGGCCGACAGACAGCTCGACGTCGAAGCGGTCGAATTGTCCGGCGCGCGCACCGAAGTGCGGCTCGACAAGGACAAGACGCTCAACTGGAGCGAGATACTGAAGCAGGCGCCGGGCAAGCCTTCGGCATCCGCCGCGACGCCGGCCGCCGCCGCGACGGACAAGCCCTTCGCGCTGAATCTCGCGCGCTTCGCGCTCGACGGCGCCGAAGTCGGCATCGTCGATGACTCGCCCGCGAAGCCGGTGCGGCTCGACGTGGCGAAAGGCTTCGTCACCCTGCGCGACCTGAGCCTCGACCTGGCGAAACCCGTTCCGCTGGAAGCCGGTTTCAGCCTGAAACAGGGCGGCAGTTTTCATGCCAGGGGCAGCGTGGTGCCGGGCAAGGCTGCGGGCAAACTCGACCTGAAACTGGCCGCGCTGTCGCTCAAGCCCTTTGCCCCCTACGTCAACCAGTTCGCCCGGCTCGACCTGCAGTCCGGCGCGGCGTCGACGCGCGGCAAGCTCGCGTTCGCGCAGGCCAAAGCGGGCATGAAGCTGGATTTCGACGGCGGTTTCGCGGTGGACGATCTGGCCATCATCGAAGAGGAAACTTCGGAAGCCTTCCTCGGCTGGAAGAAACTGTCGTCGGATTCGCTCGATCTCGCGATCGCGCCCAACCATCTGCGCATGCGCGAACTCGTCGCGCTGAATCCCTTCGGCAAGGTCATCATCTTCGAGGACAAGTCGATCAACCTGAAACGCATCCTGCGCAGCAGCACGCCGGCCCCCGATGCCGCAGCGGCGGTACCGGCGGCCGGGGCCAAACCGGCCGAAGCGTCCCAAACCGTACCCGAAGCCAGACCCGGGCCCGCACCCGGGCCCGCAGCGGAACCCGCCTTCCCCATCGCCGTCGAGCGCGTGCGCATCGTCGGCGCCAACGCCGAGTTCGCCGACCTGTCGCTCACGCCGCAGTTCGGCACCCGCATGCACGACCTGTCCGGCGTCGTCACCGGCCTGTCCACCGATACGAAAACCACCGCGCAGGTCGAACTCGACGGCAAGGTGGACGACTACGGTTCGGCGCGCGTGCGCGGTTCGATCCAGCCTTTCCAGGCCACCGAGTTCACCGACCTCGTGCTGGCCTTCCGCAATCTGGAGATGGTCAATCTCACGCCGTATTCCGGCAAGTTCGCCGGGCGGCGCATCGATTCCGGCAAGCTCTCGGTCGATCTCGAATACAAGATCAAGCAGCGCCAGCTCGCCGGCGAGAACAAGTTCGTCGTCAACAAGCTCAAGCTCGGCGAACGCGTGGACAGTCCCGACGCGATGCACCTGCCGCTCGATCTCGCCATCGCCCTGCTGGAGGACAGCAACGGCGTGATCGACCTCGACCTGCCGGTGTCCGGCAGCCTCGACGACCCGCAGTTCAGCTACGGTCGCATCATCTGGAAGGCCATCGTCAACGTGCTGACCAAGCTGGTCACCGCGCCTTTCCGTGCGCTCGGCAAGCTGCTCGGCGTGAGTTCGGAAAAACTCGAAGCCATCGATTTCGACCCCGGCAGCAGCGCGTTGCTGCCGCCCGAGCAGGAAAAACTGAAGACCCTGTCCGAGGCATTGGCCAAGCGACCCGCGCTGACCCTCACGCTGGAACCCGGCTACGACCCCGAGGCCGACCGGCGCGCGCTGCAGGTGCTGGCGATGCGCCGCGAAGCCGTTGCCGTGGCCGGCATCAAGCTCGCGCCCGGCGAGGCGCCCGGCCCGGTGGACGTCAACAACTACGCGATCCAGACCTGGCTGGAGGACCGCTACAAGGCCGTTGCAGGGAAAGAGGACTATCAGAAGCTGCGCGCCGGCTTCCAGGACAAGAACGCGGGCGCCGCCGCGCGCGTGCTGGAAAGCGAGATGGTCGAGCGCCTCGCCCGCCGCTTCAAGACGCGCGACGCCGGCCCGACCTCCGCCTTCCACGCCGAACTGCTGGAGCGCCTGACGCAGCAGACCAAGGTCGGCGACGACGCCCTCGTCAAGCTCGCGCAGGCGCGCGGCCAGGCCATGCGCGACGCGCTGCTCAAGCTGGGTCTCGACGCAGGCCGCGTCGGCATCGGCACGCCGGTCAGGCAGACGCTCAAGGACCGATTCGTGGGCAGCAAGATGACGCTGGGGGCGGGCAAGCTGGCGGCGGCCGCGCCGGCCGAGGCGCCGGCGGCGGCCCGTTAGGCGGGTTTGCGGACCGGATTGCCGTGCGCGAGGCGGGTCGCGGCGCAACGCGGCCGGTACGGGCGGGAAAACGGACTCAATCCCGCCTGCCTTCCTGCCGTTAGCCAGAACTCCCTTCCGCGCACCTGCCCAACATGAGCTTCCGCCGTTTCCGCATCCTCATCCTGCTGGGCTTCCTTGCCGGCGCCGTCGGCCTGACCTGGCTGGAACAGTGGATCGTCCGGGGGTGGGGAATGCCGCTGGCGGTGGAACTGGTGCCGATCAACGGCGACGGTTCGCGGGTGGCGGCGGAAACGATCGCCGCGTTGAAGGCGGAGGATTTTGCCGACATCAACGCCTTCCTCGAACGCGAGACGGCACGCTACGGCGTGAAAGTCGCGCCGGCACTGCGACTGGCGGTCATGCCGGAATCGAAAGCGATCCCGCCCGCGCCGCCGCACGGCGGGAGCGTGCTGGAAACGGTGTGGTGGAGCCTGAAGCTGCGGTGGTGGGTGTACCGGCAATCCGGTCAACTGGTTCCGCAACTCGGCGTGGTGAAGCTGTTCGTGCTGTATCACGCGCCCGAGGAAGGTGTGGCGCTGGAGCATTCGCTGGGCCTGCAGAAGGGGCTGATCGGCGTGGTGCACGCGTTTGCCGATCCCGGACAGGCGAAGCAGAACAACATCGTGATCGCGCACGAGATGCTGCATACGCTGGGGGCGACGGACAAGTACGGTCCGGGCGGGCGTCCGGCCTATCCGGACGGCGTGGCGGACCCGGCCCTGCCGGAGGGCATGCCGCAGCAGGAAGCGGAGATCATGGCGGGGCGCTACGTGAACGCGGCCGGTCGTCTGGTGATGGCGCCCAGTCTGGCGCAATGCGTGATCGGCGCGAAGACCGCGCACGAGATCAATCTGGACGCCGCTTTCGAGCGGCGCTTCGGCGGCGGGGGCTGAAGCCTTACCTGGGCGGGCGCAGCGCGGACTTGGGCCGGAACACCGCCACGGTGTCCGGCCGCGCTTCCAGGTAGGGACCGCCGATCAGGTCGATGCAGTAGGGCACGGCGGCAAACACGCCGTCCAGCGTTTCCTTGATCGCCTTGGGCTGGCCGGGCAGGTTGAGGATGAGGCAGCCGCCGCGCGTCACGCCGACCTGGCGCGAGAGGATCGCGGTGGGCACGTACTTCAGCGACACCGCCCGCATCGCCTCGCCGAACCCGGGCAGCACCTTGTGCGCCACCGCCAGCGTGGCCTCGGGGGTCACGTCGCGCGGCGCCGGTCCGGTACCGCCGGTGGTGAGCACGAGGGAACACTGTTCCGCATCCGCCAGTTCGATCAGCGCAGCCTCGATCTGCGGCTGCTCGTCCGGGATCAGGCGGGTGGCGAATTCGACCGGGTTGGCGAGCACCTCGCCGAACCAGGCCTTGAGCGCGGGCAGGCCCTGGTCCTCGTACACGCCGCTGCTGGCGCGATCGCTGACGGAGACGAGGCCGATGCGTACGAAATCGTGGGGCATGTGGTCGAAAAGGAGGATTGCGGGAAGCACCGAATTTATCAGAATGAAGGGCACTACAAGAGGAGAAATGTCATGAAGCCACTCGCACTGTTCGCCGCGCTGGTGTTCACTGCCGCGGCCGCCTGGGCCGATCCGCCCAAGGGCTATCCCTTCGTCGATTACAACGCCGGTCTCAAGGCCGCGCGCGAAAGCGGCAAACCCATCTTCCTGTACTTCGGCCGCTACGGCTGCGCGTGGTGCGACCACACCAACAAGAAGACCTTCTCCGATGCCGGGCTGAAAACGCTGTACAGCGACAACTATGTGCTGGTCTACGTCGATGCGGAGTCCGGCAAGCGCGTCACGCTGCCCTCCGGCGAGCGCATTACCGAGGCCGAACTCGGGGCGCGCCTCAACGCCTTCGCCACGCCGCTCTTTGTCTATCTCACGCCGCAAGGCGACAAGATCGTGCAGATCCCCGGCTTCAAGACCGTGCAGGATTTCCGCGACTTCGACCGCTACGTGCGCGGTGGCTTCTACAAGAAGCAGAGCCTGCTCGAATTCCTGGGCGGCAAGTCGTGAGGGCGTGGCTGGTCCTGCTCGTCGCGCTGACGGCGCCGGCACATGCTGCGTGGCAGTGGGACGCGGCGCTCGACGTCAATTCCGTGCGCGGTGCGGCGGTCTATCCGCATCTGGAGTCGGCCAACCGCGAGGGCATCGCGGCATCGGACGACGCGGTGGCGGTGGCGTGGGAGGACAACCGCAGCGGGTCGCCGCGTTGCTACGTCGCGATCAAGCCTGCGACCGCGACGGCGTTCCGCCCTGAAATCGCGCTTGGCGCCGGCGAGTGCTACGAGCCGGTGGTCGTGTCGCTCGGGCGCGGGCGCTTTCTCTCAGCCTGGGAAGAAGCTGGCAGGGTGCGCGCCCGCGTTCTGCCCAAGGGCAAGCCACTGCAGCTGACGGAATCCGAATCCGTCCAGGCCACGCTGGCGGCCGGCGGCGGAAAAATCTATGCCGCATGGGCGGAGCAGGCGGGGCGCTTCAAGCGCATCGTCGTCGCCGCATTGACGGTGGACGGCGATACGGTTTCGATCCGGGCGGCGCGGCCCGTCGAATCCGCAATGCCCGGCGACGAACAGGCCTGGCCCGCGCTTGCCGTGACGGACCGGGGCGACGTGGTCGTTGCCTGGGAGGATCGACGCGAGAAGCACACGGTACCGCTGGCGAGCCGGAGCGACGCGAGTCTGGATTTCGCTGCGCCCTTGCGCGTGACAGACCAGAAAAGCGGCCGCGTCGACGGGCTGGGCGCCGGGCTTGGGGCGATGCGGCCGACGCTGGCGGCGTGGGGCGCGAACGGTGCGGTCGCGGTGTGGCTCGACAAGCGCGATTTCCTCTCCGGCTACGACGTGTACGCCGCCTTCGACCCGGGGGTGCCGCGCGTCGATCGGAACGTTCGCGTGCAGGACAGCTTCGGCGACAACATCGCGCAGTGGCACGCACGCGTCGTCGCCGGCGCGGACCGGTTGCTGGCGGTGTGGGACGATGCGCGCGACGGCACCCCGGATGTGTGGCTGGCCAATTGGGACGGGGCGGCCTTCGGCGACAACGTCGCGGTGCCGGCGGCGGCCGGGCCGGGGGAGCAGAGCGAACCGGTGGCGACGCTGGACGCGTCCGGCGCGCTGCATCTGGCCTGGCTGGATCGCAGCGCCGACGGTACGCGCGTGCGCTACGCGCGCGCGGTATGGAAGTGATGCTCGGGAGTTAGGAGCTAGGGGCCAGGAGTCAGGGGCCAGGGATTGTGCGGCTGCGCCGCGCACCACGAATTCATGAAACGCGGTGCAGCCGCACAAAGCTCCCTAATCCCTAAATCCTGGCCCTGGCCCCTAAATCCAGCCACGCTGCTTCAGACGCCGGTACAGGAACAACATGCTGACGCCGGTGGCGACGAGCAGGGCGGGATAAGCCCAGGGCCATTTCAGTTCCGGCATGTATTCGAAATTCATGCCGTAAAGGCTGAACACCACCGTCGGCAAGGCGAGCAGCGCACCCCAGCCGGCGAGTTTCTGCACCGATTCGTTCTGCTTCACCGACAGCGAGGCGAGATGGAACTGCATCGCATCGGAAGTCGTCAGGCGCAAGCGGTCGATCGCGCTCGATATGCGCATCGCGTGGTCGTGGATGTCCCGGTAGTAGGCCTTCAGTTCCTTCGTCACCAGTTCGGGATGCAGGCGCAGCAGGTTTTGCGTGATTTCCTGCATCGGCTCGGCGGCATCGTGCAGCGCAGTGAGGTCGCGCTTCATTTCGTAGAGCCTTTCCAGCATGTCGCGGCCGGGCTGGGCGCCGCTCATCAACTGGCCTTCGAGCGACTGGAAACGGTCCTGCATGCCCTCGATGACCGGACGAAAACGGTCGACGATGAGGTCGAGCACCAGATAAAGCGTGTACGGCGAACCCTGGCGGTTGCCATTGGACAGGCGCTGCAGGCGTTCGCTCACCCGCTGGTAGCCCGCGCCGCTGTCGTGACGGATGGCGACGACGTAGTTGCCGCCGACGAACAGATGCGTCTCGCCGAATTCCAGGCGCGATTCCCAGAGCTGGGCCGTGCGCGTGGCGATGAACAGATGCGCCTCGTACTCCTCCAGCTTGGGTCGCTGGTGCGTGGAAATCGCGTCTTCCAGCGCGAGCGCATGCAGGCCGAGTTCGTCGCCGAGCCGGGTGATGGTCTGGCTGTCCGGCGACTTCAGTTCGACCCAGAGGAAACGGTCGGCCTTGCCGACGTGTTCGCTGATGTCGTCGAACGGAATCACCTGGGCTTTCGAGTCGAGTATGAGCAGGCAGTCGATGATGGGCACCCGGATGTCTGGAAACTGCGTGAATTCTAGCAGTCGTTCAGCGTGCGATATTTGCAGATATGAATATGCGGAATGCGAGGTAAACTCGCCTGCATACGAAAGATCATAAGGTTGCGGTCCGATAACAAGTCGATCAATTAAGCGATGGGAAGCGACATGAAGTATTTTGCATGGTGTTTGGCATTGATTTTCAGTGCCGTCAGCCACGCCGCAACGCCCCAGCCGTATGCGTTCGGCGTGCTCAACCAGCGCAGCCTGCAGGCGACGGCGGCGTACTGGAATCCGATCCTGAATTACGTGTCCGTGCGCTCCGGCGTGCCGCTGGAACTGCACATCGGACGTACCGCGAACGAAACCACCGACCGTGTCGTGGCGGGCAGTCTGGATTTCGCCTACACCAATCATCTGTTTACGCCGAGGCGTGCGCAACTGGGCTGGCGCGTGCTGGCCCGGCAGGATTCGCAGGGCATACGCGGCCAGATCGTGGTGCTCGCCGGCTCGCCGGCGAAATCCCTGAAGGATCTGGAGGGCAAGGCCGTGGCCTTTCCCAACCCGTACGCCTTCGTCGGTTACTACGTGCCGATGGATGCGTTGTTGCGTGCGGGGGTCGAGGTGACGCCGCTGTTTTCCGGCAACCAGGAAGCGGCGATGGGGCAGCTCATGTCGGGTCAGGTCGCAGCCGCCGGCGTGAATCACCAGGTGATGGCGGACTTCGCGCTGCGCACCGGCCTGAAATATCGCGTGCTCGCCGAATCGGAGCCCTACTTCGACCTGGCGGTCATGGCGTCGCCGCGCGTCGACGCCACCGACGGCGAGAAGGTGCGCCAGGCCTTTGTCGGCATGGCGGCAGATCCCGAGGGCGCGCGCGTGCTGCGGCTGGCCGCGGAGTCGCTGGGTTTGGCCACGGCGCGCGGATTCGTCGCGGCGGACGATCGCGACTACGCCAACTACAAGTCGTTTTTCAAGCACACGCGGGTGCCCGTGAATGAGTGAAGCCTCGGAGGGTGCGCGTTTCAGCCTCCACAGCCGTATCCTGGGGGCGGTGTTTGCGCTGGTGCTGTTGATGTATCTGGTGGCGCTGGCCGTGCTGGGCCTGCCGCAGCGGGATCGTATGCAGGAGCAGTTGCAAACGAACGCCGAGCGCGAGTTGAGCGCGATCCGGACGGCGATCCAGGACAACGTGCTGTTGCGCGATTATCCGGCCATCGAGCAGACGATCCGCTCGCGCGTGGCGCGCTTTCATCTCATGGAAGCGGGGTTTGTCTCGCGCCAGGTGGTGATCGAGGCCCGCACGCCGCCACGTGCGTACAGCTACCCGGGCTGGTTCGCGTCGCTGCTCGACGTGCACGCGGCGCGCGCGCAGGCCGACGTGGTCATCGGCGGAGCAAGTTATGGCACATTGGCGGTGGTGCTCGACGCCGGGCCGGCAATCCAGGAACTGTGGATATTGGCGATGCGCTTCACGCTGCTGGCGATCGGCAGCCTGGTCGGCATGACGCTGCTGTTGCGCTGGTTGCTGACGGTGAGCCTGCGCGGCCTGTACGAATTGCGCACCGCTGCGCGCGCGATCGAGTCGGGCGATTTCGCGGCAAGGGCGCGGCTGGTCACCGGTTCGCCGCCCGAAGTGCGCGAAACCAAGCTCGCGTTCAACCACATGGCCGATCATGTCGGCAAACTGGTGGCGGCGCTGGAACATGAACACGCGGAACTGCTGGTGGAGAAGGAACGCCTGCGCGTGACCATCGAATCCATCGGCGACGCCGTGATGGTGACCGACGCAGACGGGCTGATCGAGTTTCTCAACCCCAAGGCGGAAGAACTCACCGGCTACAGCAGCGACAAGGCGCGCGGGCGGCGCGCATCCGAAGTGATGCCGCTGGTTGACGAGGATACGGGTGATCCGGTTTCGAATCCGCTCGAAGCGGCGTTGCGGCGCAATGCCACGGTCGAACTCGACAACCACACCCTGATTCGCCGCCACGACGGCTCGACCATCGCGATCAGCGACACGGCTGCTCCCATTCATTCCGGCGACGGTCGCATCCAGGGCGGGGTGCTGGTGTTCCAGGACGAAAGCGAGCGGCGTCATCTGATGCAGCGACTGGCCTGGCAGGCCGAGCGCGACCATCTCACCGGCCTGTGGAACCGCCGCGCGATGGAAGACAAACTGACCGCCGCGCTTTACAGCGTGCAGCATGCGCCGCGTCATTTCATCTTCTGCTACATCGACCTCGACCGTTTCAAGCTGGTGAACGACACCTGCGGCCACCGTGCGGGCGATGCCCTGTTGCAGCGACTGACCGCAATCATGGCGCGCCGCGTCGAAGGGGAGAACCACTACCTGGCCCGCCTCGGCGGCGACGAATTCGGCCTGCTGTTCGTCGACGCCACGCTGCCCGAGGCGCTCAACCACGTGCAGGCCCTGCGCGACGAGATCGGACGGTTCCGTTTCGAATGGGAAGACAAGGTATTCCGCCTGGGCGTGAGCTTCGGCGTGACCGAGCTGCATGCCGGCATGACCGACGTCGGCGAGATCCTGGCGCAGGCCGATACCGCCTGCTATCACGCCAAATCGCTGGGCGGCAACGCGATCCAGGTCTACGAGAAGACCCACCCCGCATTGCAGAAGATCAGCGACGAGATGCAGTGGATCGCGGTCATCACCCGTGCCTTCGAAGCGCATCGCTTCGTATTGTTCCGGCAGGAGAAAGTCGCGCTGGGACAGCATGCCGACAACAGCCGGCATTACGAAATCCTCATCCGCATGCGCGGCGAGGACGGCGCCATCATCTCGCCCGGCGAATTCCTGCCGGCCGCCGAACGCTATGGACTTGCGCCCAGCTTCGACCGCTGGGTGGTGCGCAACGTATTCGCCTATCTTGACACGCATCCGGAAGATACGGCCAGCTATGCGCTCAACCTGTCGGGCCGCAGCCTGTCCGATCCTGGCACGGCGGAATTCGTGCTCGACGAGATCGCGCAGTACCACTTCGACCCGGCGCGCATCAGTTTCGAGGTCACGGAAACCGCGGCCATCGACAGCCTCGACGCCTGCGAGCGCCTGATCCTTTCGCTGCAGTCGCGCGGCATCCAGTTTGCCCTCGACGATTTCGGCCGCGGCCAGTCCTCGTTCGGCTATCTCAAGCGCCTGCCGGTCGCCTGCCTCAAGATCGACGGCGATTTCGTGCGCGGTCTCGACACCGACCGCGAAAAGCTCGCCATCGTGAAGGCCATGCACACGCTGGCACACGAGCTTGGCAAGCTGACGGTCGCGGAACAGGTGGAGACCGAAGCCGAGCTCGCCTGCCTCAAAGCCATGGGCGTCGATTTCGTGCAGGGCTATCTGCTCGACAGGCCTTCGCCGCTGCCGGTCTGATCGCGCAGCGCCGCGTAGAGCGCGACATAGGCCGAGACGATCGCATCTTCCGAATGGTGCCGGTCGATTTCCTGCGCGCCGGCCTCGATCAGGCGTGTCCGCGCGGCGGCGTCCAGCTGCAGCGCCTTCAGTATTGTCGCCGCCAGCCCGGCGGGATCGGACAGGGGCGCGAGCAATCCGTTGTCGCCGTCGCGCATCAGTTCCAGCGGCCCCTGCGCGCGCGTCGAGACCGCGAGGACGCGGTTGGCCCAGGCTTCGAGGATGACGTTGCCGAGCGGTTCGTGCACCGAGGCGCACACGAACACGTCCGCCAGCCGGTAGTACGGAGCAGGATCGGTCTGCCAGCCGGCCCAGTGCACGCGGGGCGCGATGCCGAGCGCGGCGGCCAGCAGCGTCAGTTCCGCGCGCAGCGGGCCGTCGCCCACCATCAGCAGATGCAGCGGCGTCCCGTCCAGCCGGTCGGGAAGCCGCGCGAAGGCATGCAGCAGATCGGCCCAGCCCTTGTTCGGGTGCAGGCGGCCGAGTCCGAGCACGACGCGGCAGCCGGCGAGGCCGAGTTGCGCGCGCAGCGCGTCGGGATTGTCGGCCGGCATGCGGGCGGGCGTGTCGGCGAAATTGCCCAGATGGAACACGCGCGATTCTGGCAGGCCGTGGCCAACGAGATAATCGCGGATGCCGCGCGTATTGCCGACCCAGGCATGCGCATGGCGATAGCCCTTGAGGTTGTAGAAGCCGCCCAGGCGGGCGAGATGCACCGGCAGGCGGCCGCGCGGTAGATGCACGATGCGGGTGGCGCGGCCCATGTAGGTCTGCACGACGTCGGGCCGGAACCCGGCGACGAAACGGCGGATGCGCCAGCGTGACCAGAGGTCCCACACGCCGAACATGGGCGCGTGATATTGGCGCACCCCGGGATCGATCATGCGGGCGATTTCACCATTCGGCACGGTGACCGCCGCGACCGGCTGGCCGCGCCGCGCCAGGGCGTTGATCAGCCGCACCGCGAAGCGCTCGGCGCCGCCCGAGCCCTTGCCGCCGACGACGTGCAGGCTACGCGGCAGGCGGTCGTTCACAACGCGGTTCAGAACGGCAGGGTGAGACCGGGCGCGGCGGCGTGGATCACGCGGCGGAAATCGGCCTGGATTTTCTCCAGCGCGGCGGCATTGTCAGCCTCGAAGCGCAGCACGATCACCGGCGTGGTGTTCGAGGGACGGGCGAGACCGAAACCGTCGGCGTATTCCACCCGCAGGCCGTCGAGCGTAATGACTTCCTGTGCGTCCGGGAATTTCGCCGTCTTCTGCAGCGTGTCCATCAGCGCGTAGTGCTCGCCTTCGGCCATCTTGATGTTGAGTTCGGGCGTGTTCACCGTGTCGGGCAGGCCGTGCAGCGTGGCGTTGAGGTCGGCCTGCTTCGACAGGTATTCGAGCATGCGCGCGCCGGCATAGAGGCCGTCGTCGAAGCCGTACCAGCGTTCCTTGAAGAACACGTGGCCGGACATTTCGCCGGCGAGCAGCGCGCCGGTTTCCTTCATCTTGGCCTTGATGAAGCTGTGGCCGGTTTTCCACAGCAGAGGCCTGCCGCCGCGTTCGCGTATCCACGGGAACAGGTTGCGGGTGGATTTCACGTCGAAGATGATCTCGGCGCCGGGGTTGCGCGAGAGCACGTCGTCGGCGAACAGCATGAGCTGGCGGTCAGGGAAGATGATGGTGCCGTCCTTCATCACCACGCCCAGCCTATCGCCGTCGCCGTCGAAGGCGAGGCCGATTTCGGCGTCGCTGGTCTTCAGGCGCGCGATCAGGTCGACGAGGTTCTTGGGCTGCGAGGGATCGGGATGGTGGTTGGGAAAATTGCCGTCCACGTCGCAGAACATCTCCTCGACCGTGCAGCCGAGCGCGCGATAGAGCGGGCCGGCGAAGGCACCGGGCACGCCGTTGCCGCAGTCGACGATGATCTTCATCGGCCGCGCGAGCTTGATGTCGGAGACGATGCGGGCGTGGTACTCGGGTGCGATGTCGTACTGCCGATACGCGCCCTTGCCGTGCGCCAGATCATTGTCGACCAGGCGCTCGCGCAGTTTCTGGATGGTATCGCCGGACAGCGTCTCGCCGCCCAGCACCATCTTCAGGCCGTTGTAGTCGGGCGGGTTGTGGCTGCCCGTGACCATGACCGCGCTGTTCGTCTTCAATTGATACGCGGCGAAATAGGTCATCGGCGTGGCGACCATGCCGAGATCGACGACGCCGACGCCGGCCTTCTGGATCCCGCGCGCCAGGGCGCCGGCGAGTTCGGGTCCGGACAGGCGGCCGTCGCGGCCGATGCAGATTTCGGTCTGCCCGCGCGCCGCCGCTTCAGAACCGATGGCGTGGCCGATGGCCTCGACGATTTCGGCGGTGAAGGTCTTGCCGACGATGCCGCGGATGTCGTAGGCCTTGAAGATTTCCTTGGGGTATTCCACAACGCACTCCCTGATTGGCGATGCGCCGATTCTACCTGCCCATCGTGGCGAAATGCTGCATCAGCCGTTCGGGCAGCCAGTCGATGTTGCCCGGGAACGGGCCGGACGGAAACGCGACGTGGCCGCCAGTGTCGGGCTGTTCGAGCGTGACGGCAGACGAGACGTCGGCGGGGCCGGGCAGGGCGGCGGCAGGCAGGAAAGGGTCGTTCTTCGCGTTGATGACCAGCGTGGGCACGGCAATGGATTTCAACAGTGGCTTGCTGGACACCTTGAACCAGTAATCGTCGGCGTCGCGGAAACCATGCAGCCGCGCGGTGACCAGGGTATCGAATTCGCGGAAGGTGGTGGCAGCTTCGATGGCGTCGGCATCCAGCAGGCCGGGGAATTTGTCCGCCTTGCGCAGGGCCTTGGCCTTGAGGGTGGCGAGGAAGCGCGCGGTGTACACGTTGCGGTTGAAGCCGCTGTCGAGCGCGTGGCCGGCGGCGGTCAGGTCGAGCGGCGCCGAGACGGCGACCGCCGCGATTATGAGCTTGCGTGCGGCTTCGCCCTGCTCGCCCAGCCATTTCAGCAGCGCGTTGCCCCCGAGCGAGACGCCGACGGCATACAGCGGGCGGTCCGGGTGTTGCGCCCGGACGTGACGCAACATGGTCTCGATGTCGACGCTGTCGCCCGCGAAGTAGGCCCGCGGCAGGCGGTTGTCTTCCCCGGAGCAGCCGCGAAAGTGTGCGACCACGCCCGTCCAGCCCCGTTGTCGCAGCGCATGCATGAGATCGCGTGCGTAGAAGCTGTCCGAGCTGCCTTCGAGGCCATGAAACAACACGACGACGGGTTGATCGGACGCACCGTCCATCCAGTCGAAATCGAGGAAATCGCCGTCGGCGAGTTCGAGCCGTTCTCGCCGGTACGCTACGTGCGGGACCGATACGAAGAGGCTGGTATAGATGGTCTGGAGATCGCCGCCCGGCAGCCAGGCGGGGGCCACGTAGGGGACGGCGGCGGCGGGTTCGAGCGCGTGCGCGGGCATGGCCGCCATCATGACGGCGGCCCCCAGCGCCGCGCAAGCGCGCCGCATCAACGCTGCGCGCGGGCGTCCGCCGCGCCGCGCACGAACAGCAGGCAGCCTGCCTCCGAGGTGAGCCAGCCGTGCGGCTTGCCGCGCGGCGCGAAATGGTAGTCGCCGGCGCGGCATATCACGCCATTGATGGTGGCGTCGCCCTCCAGCACCAGGCTTTCCTCGTCGAGCGCGTGTTCGTGCGGCGGGATGCGGGCGCCGGCCGCCATGCGCAGCAGATAGGAACGCTGGCCACCGTTCTGGCGCAGGAGTTTGAGTTCGACGCCGCGCAGGAGCGTGACCCATTCGCCTTCGTAGCTGTGCACGAAGAGATAGTCGGGTGCGGCAGCATGGACACGCTGGAACAGCGCTTCTCGCATGCGCGCGGTGGCCGCGTCCGAGGGTGCCTCGGGCGGGGTGGCGGCGGCCAGCGCCTCGATCAGCGCGGGGTCGATGGGGGCGGAAGTCTCATTGTTTTTCATGGCGGGCCTCATGCCTGGCAAAGGGCGATGCGCAGGGCGTCCTGCGCGCGCTTGAGATGGGATTTCACGGTACCGAGCGGCAGTCCGGTCTGGCCGCTGATTTCCTGGTGCGACAGATCCTTGTAGAAGGCCAGCCCCACCATCTGCCGCTGCACTGGTGTGAGCGCGGCGAGCGCGCGGCCGAGCGCGCCGGCCTGCTCGCTCGCCATCAGGCAGTCGAGCGGAGACGTATCGGGCGCGGCCTGTCCCTCGATGTGGATTTCGGGATCGGGGCAGCTTGCCGCCGGGTCCAGGCGACGCAGGGCATCGAGTGCTCGCGTGCGCGTTATCACCATCAGCCAGGCCATGGCCTGCCCGCGTGCCGCGTCGAAGCGCACGGCCTCGCGCCAGGCTTGCCAGTAGGTTTCCACGCAGATTTCCTCGGCCAGTTCTCGGCGTCCGGCAATGCGCAGGGCCAGCGCGTGTACGCGCGCCAGCGTGAGATCGTAGAAACGCGCGAGCGCGGCCTCGTCGCCCTGCGCCATGCGGGCGACGAGCCGGATCAGCTGCGCGCTCTGCACGGCCTCCGGGCTGGCAGGTTCTGCATGTGGCAAACCCGGCAAGGCATCGGAATCGGTCAGGTTGAGCGGTGGATTCATGTGGCCATCCCATTGTATCGGCTGCTGGATTCCATACGCAGATGGCGGGCAACTGGATGCATGCATCCAGCCTGGTGTCCTCTGCGTAATGGAGGCGGGGCGTTTCCCCGATTTCAAAGGAGATCATCATGAATGCCAGACTCGCCACCACCCGCGGTGTCGCCGCCTTGTCCCTCGTTGCCCTGCTTGCTGCGTGCGGCGGCATGCAGAGCGCGCCGCCGCAGAAATCGCTGTACGACCGTCTGGGTGGCAAACCCGCCATCCAGGCTGTGGTGGACGATTTCATCGGCAACGTGGCAGCCGATCCGCGCATCAACGTCTTTTTCGCCAATGCCAATATTCCGCGCCTGAACAGCATGCTGGTCAACCAGATCTGCGAGGCCACTGGCGGGCCGTGCAAATACACCGGGCGAGACATGAAGTCTGCCCACGCCGGTATGGGCGTGACCGACGCGCACTTCAACGCACTGGTCGATGATCTGGTGAAGTCGCTGAACAGGTTCAACGTGCCGGAAAAAGAGAAGAACGAACTGCTGGCTGCGCTGGCCTCGATGAAGGGCGACATCGTCGCGAAGTGACGCGATGCGCTTTCAACTGGTGAGCGAGTGGCATCTCGCGGCGGCGCCCGAGGATGTGTGGGAGGTGTTGGGCGAGGCCGAGTCCTGGCCGCAATGGTGGCCGGACATCCGCCGCGTGCAGCGCCTGAGGCCCGGGGCCGAAAACGACGAAGGCGCGGTGCGCCGCACCTGGTGGACGAGTCATCTGCCCTACGGCTTCGTCATCGATTTCACCACGCGCGCGGCGGAAAGGCCGCACCTGCTGGTGTTGGAAGCGAGCGGCGATCTTGTCGGCATGGGGCGCTGGGAAATCGATGCGATTCCGTTCGGTACCCGTGTGCGCTACGTCTGGCAGGTTTTGCCGCACAAGGCGTGGATGCGCAGGATGGCACCGTTCCTCGCGCCGGTGTTCGCCTGGAACCATCACGCCGTGATGCGCGACGGTGCCGTCGGCATGGCGCGCCATCTGGGCGTGGAGTTGATCGATTACCGGAAGCTGAAAACTGCACGCGCATGAAAATGGCCTGGGTGCCGGTTTTGGGGTGTCTGTCGGGTGCGGCCTGGAGCGAGCCCGACATCACTTCGCCCTGATTCCCTCCGCCGAGCTGGCCGTACATCATGCCTGGACTCTCGGCAATTCGGGCTTAGTGCGCGTGAATGGCGTGAACAGGCCCTACCCTAGTGCAGCACCGGCGACGGCGTGCGCATGGATGGCGTGCCGCCCACCTGCAGCGGCGAGGCATGGTGCAGCACCATGTGCCAGCCGTCGGCCTCGCGACGATAGAGATTGGTGGCCAGTATGGGGGGGCGGGGTTCGGTTTCGTTGCCGATGGTCAGGTATTCGCGCACGACGCGCACGACCTGTTCGGGTTCGCGAATCTCGTGCGCGAGTTCGACCTGTACGCTGAATTTCCCTGCGGCCTCGAACATGCTGCGCCACCCGGCAGCGACCGCGCCGCGCCCGTTGAGCGGGGCGGCAAGGGGGTGGATGCAGGCGATGTGCCCGGCGTTTGCCCAGACCTGCATCATCTCGTCGAGCGAACGCGACTCGAACGCCGTGTAGAACGCCTGCTCCGCGGCTTCCGGGGAGGGGAAACCCACGCCCCGCCTACTCGGCGATGTCGGCGAGCAGGGCTTTCTCCTCCTCGACGAATTTCTTCAGCAAGGGGGCGAAGGCGGGCGCCGCCATCTGCGCCATCATCTCGGTGTTCGGCCTGGCGATGTAGACCTTGCCGTCGGTTCCCTCGAACACGCTCATGCGGCACGGCACGAAGGGCATGGCCTTGTTCGCGACCTGCGCCTTCAGCAGGTTCTCGGCGAGGTCCTTCTTGCACATCGTCAGCATGGTGAAGGGCTTGGCGTCCTTCTGGCCGGCTTTCTGCATGGCTTCCTGCATGTTCATCGACGGCCCGACTTCCCAGCCGCGTTTCTTCGCGGCGTCCTGCAGGGCGGCGATGGTCTCCTTGTAGCCCAGACGGCTCTTCTGCTCGCTCATCATCGCAGCCATCAGCTTGGCCTGCGCTTCCTGCATTTTCTTCATTTCGGCCTGCACGTCGGGCTGGGGGCCGGCGGCGAACGCGGTGAAACTGGCGAACAGCAGGGCAGTTAAGGGGGCGAGGCGGTTCATGGCAATCTCCTTGTTGTTTCGGCGCGGGGGATGTTCAGTGCCCGCTACCACTGGGTTTGCCCTTCAGGCGGTACAGCGTGCCGCAGTAGGGGCAGAGCGCGTCGCCGCGCGATTCGATCGGCAGGTAGACGCGCGGGTGCGCGTTCCAGTCTGCGTGCTGCGGCATCGGGCAGTGCAGGGGCAGGTCGCTCTCGGTGACCTCGATGACGCGTTGCGTATTGTCGTGCCGCTCGCTCATGGCGGATCCTCAGGCGACCGGGGTGAGCCAGCCGGCGTGCTTCGGCGCGCGGCCGTGCACGCAGTCGAAGTACATGGCCTGCAGTTTCGCCGTGACCGGGCCGCGCGTACCCTCGCCGATGGCGCGGTTGTCGAGTTCGCGGATCGGCGTGACCTCGGCGGCGGTGCCGGTGAAGAAGGCTTCGTCGGCGCTGTACACCTCGTCGCGCGTGATGCGTTTTTCGACCACCTGCAGGCCGATTTCGCCGGCCAGCTGCACGATGGTGTCGCGGGTAATGCCTTCCAGTGCGCTGGTGAGATCGGGCGTATAGAGCTTGCCGTTACGCACGATGAAGACGTTCTCGCCCGAGCCTTCGGCGACGAAGCCGTCGACGTCGAGCAGCAGGGCTTCCTGATAGCCGTCCATCTCGGCTTCCTTGTGCGCCAGGATCGAATTCATGTAGTTGCCGTTGGCCTTGGCCTTGCACATGGTGATGTTGACGTGGTGGCGCGCGAACGAGCTGGTCTTCACGCGGATGCCGTTCTTGATCGCGTCGTCTCCCATGTAGGCGCCCCAGGGCCAGGCGGCGACGATGACATGCACCGACAGGTTCTTGGCCGAGATGCCCATCGCTTCCGCGCCGAAGAAGGCCATCGGGCGCAGGTAGCCGGATTCGAGCTTGTTCTCGCGCACCACCATGCGCTGCGCTTCGGACAGCGTGGCCTTGTCGTAGGGCATTTTCATGCCGAGGATGTGGGCCGAGCGGAACAGCCGGTCGGTATGTTCCTGCAGGCGGAAGATCGCGGTGCCCTGTTCGGCCTTGTAGGCGCGCACGCCCTCGAAGACGCCCATGCCGTAGTGCAGGGTATGGGTGAGGACGTGGGTGGTGGCGTCGCGCCAGGGGACGAGTTTGCCGTCGTACCAGATGACGCCGTCGCGGTCGGCCATGGACATGGTGAAAGCTCTTTGCGAAGTGGAAAAGCCGAATTTTACCGGATTCCGGCCGGCGCCGGCTTTGTGGCAGGATGTGGAAAACGGAGGAGAACACCATGCCCTGGAAGACGGTGCGGCGCGCGCTGGCTGCCCTGCTGCTGTTGGCGTCGTCGACTGGTCAGGCTGCGCCGGCACGCTTCGATTACTACCTGCTCGCGCTGTCGGTCGCGCCCGCTTTCTGCGAGGACGAGCCGGCGCGCACTCGCCGATACGCGCAATGCAGACGGTTGTCGGAATCGGCGTTTGCGGCGACGCCGCTGACCCTGCACGGCCTGTGGCCGAACCGGTTCGATCGGCGCCATCCGGCCTTCTGCGCCGGCGATGCGGCAGGCGCGTTTTGTCGGCTGCCCGCCATTCGCCTGCCGGCGGATACGCGCGCGCGGCTGGAGCGTGCGATGCCGGCTGCGGCCGATTGCCTGGATCGCCACGAATGGGCCAAGCACGGCAGCTGTTCCGGCATGCGCGAGGCCGATTACTTCGCCGAGTCGGCGGCGCTGGTCGAACGGCTCAATCGTGCGCTCGGCGGCGAACTCGCGCGCCACATGGGGCGCGAAGTCGGCCTCGACACCTTGCGCGCTGCGCTGCGCAGGAACGACCCGGCATTGCTCGATGCGGTGACCTTCGATTGCCAGACGCCGCGCACGCCGATCCGGGCAAAACGCCGCCCCATGCTGCGCGAAGTGCGGGTGACTTTCGAACGCAATCCGGCCACCGGCGCGCCCGGGCGCCCGCTCGCCTATACCCGCGCAGGACATGCACATTTCAACTCGGGTTGTCCCGGAGGCAAGGCCTATGTCGATACGCCGCTGGATTGAAGCGCTGGTGCTCGCAGGATGCGCCGCGACGGCACGGGCCGACGTCTGCCACGACGCGCTCGCGCGCTTCGACTACGCTGCCGCTGCGCAAACAGCCCAGGCGCGGCTGCAAACCGTCCCGGGCGATTTCTCCGCGCGCATGTGCGCCGCGCGCGCCGCCTACGAAACCGGGCATTTCGGCGACGCGCTGGCCTATCTGCGCAGCGTGGAAGCGAAGCGGCCGCAGGGCGAGGCACGCACCTATGCCTACAACTGGCTGACCGTGACGCTGCGCAAGCTGGGGCGCGATGCGGAGGCGCTGCAATACGGCGAGGCCGCGCTGGCCTGGGCGCGGCGCGAGCACAATCAGCAGAATCTGGCGACTGCCCTGCACAATCTGGCCGGGATCGCCTATGCGCGCGGCGACGCGAACACGGCCGTGGCCTTGTATCGCGAGTCGATTCCGCTGAATCCCGACCTGTCGGAACGCTCGGCCAGCCTCAACAACGTGGGCCTGATCTTCCAGGCGGCCGGCGACACCGCCGATGCCGAACCCTGGTTGCAGGAGGCCATTGCGCTGAATCGCGCGCACGGCCACTTCCATCATCTCGGCAAGCATCTGATGAACCTGGGGAATCTCTATCGCCAGGCCGGCCGCTACGACGAGGCGCAGGCGCTGCTCGACGAAGGGTCGGCGTTGATCGACAAGGCGGGCGATGTGTACTGGCAGGCGGTGGCGGCGCGCTACCGCGGCTGGCTGGCGCGCGACCGCAAGGACTGGGCGGAGGCCGGACGCTGGCTGGCGCTGGCCGCGCGCACCTACGACGCGGCGGGCGCCACCGCCGACGGCGATGCGGCGCGCGAGGAACTGGCCGGATTGTGAAAGCGGCCTACGGTGTGTTGATGCGTACGAATTCGGGGAAGTCGTCCGCACGCACGAAGTAGGTGCCGTCGCAGTTGTACGAGGCGCGCACGATCCCCTCAGACAACGAGATCGCGGCGTTGCGCAGGTAATAGCCTTCGATGCTGCGCAGGGTGTTGAAACTCTGCACGATGGCGTCGATGCGTTCCATCGCCAGCGGCTGCCAGCCGGTGCGGTCCGCGTCCATCAGCTTCAGCCAGCTGGCCGGCACGTAGCTGCGCAGCGGGCCGGTCTGGATCATGGCGCGTACCCAGGCGATGGTGCGCATCTTTTCCGCGTACGGCACGGCGATGAAATGGCGTGCCACGTAGCCCGGCTTCACCAGATCCTCCGCATCGTGCACCTCGTAGGCGAAGGGATTGAAGATCGACTCGGTGCGCACTTCCGAACTGTTGAAGCCCACGTAGATCGCGTACACGCCGGTATTGCGCAGCAGGGTGGCGCACAGGTCCAGCACGTCGCCTGCGATCGGGTCGATGCGCGACGGCTGGCGCGGCCGCAGCGGCACGGTCTCGCGCAGGCTGGGGTCGCCCTTGATGCTGACGAAAGGCACGTCGGCGGGCAGGCCGAATGCGCCGACGAAGGGTTCGTGCAGCAGGCAGACGGGCGGTTCGGCGGGGGCGGCTGGGACATTCATGTCCGCCATTTTCGCATGCCGGGATTACAGGTAGGCCTTGGCTTCCTCGCCCGGGTTGGGCAGGCCGGCCACGCGCCAGGCTGCGCGAGGATTGGGGAAGAGATGCTGCATGCAGTCCGCGCTCTGGCCGGTAAGGTGGCAGACATGCGACAGTGCGGTGACGGTGCCGTGCTTGGCGAATTCGCGCCGCAGGGCGTGCAGCAGGCCGAGCTGCAACTCGTTGAGCGCGCCCAGGCCGTCGGTCTGGGCGATGCGGTCGGCCAGGCTCTCGCTCCACATCGCCGGGTCGATCAGGAACCCGTCAGGGTCAAAAATGGCCGGGCTGGGCACAGTGGACGGTGGATACATGCCTGCTCCCCAATTGGGAATAGGTTATGTATAGCACTGCCCGCGCGATCAGTCAGGGGACGCAGCCTCGTTTTTGCGCGCGCCGCCTGCGTCTATGGGTTGGGCAATTCACGGCGCGGGGTCGCGCGGGCGATGCGAAACCCGTTCAAGCGAGGCCACCAGCCTGCGTACCGGCGCCGGCAACGCGGCATCGAGCGCGTCGGCGGGCGGCAGCCAGATCTGTCCGGGCAGGGTGGCGGGGCGCGGGGCGAGCGCGACCCGGATGGGCTGAATGTGCAGGCGGAAATGGGTGAAGCCGTGGATCAGCGGCGGCAGCGACTGGCGGCTGCGGATCGTCAGCCCCAGACGTTCGCGGCAATGGCGTGCGCAATCCGCGTCGATCGCCAGCTCGGGCAGGCTCCACAGGCCGCCCCAGATGCCGCGGGCCGGGCGCTTTTCCAGCATGAGCTCGCCCCGGTCGAGCAACAGGAGCATTTGCACCTGGCGTTCGGGCAAGGCCTTCTTCGGGCGCGGCGCGGGCAGCTCCCCGGTACGGCCTTCCGCGCGTGCCACGCAGTCGGCCTGCACCGGGCAGGCCGTGCAGTCTGGCCGCGTCCGGGTACACACCAGCGCGCCGAGATCCATCAGGCCCTGGGTGTAGGGCTCGATGTCGCGTGTGGGCAGCAAGACTTCCGCGCGCTGCCACAAGGCGGATTCGACGCGTTTGTCGCCCGGCCAGCCGGCGACGCCGGCGTGGCGCGCGAGCACGCGCTTGACGTTGCCGTCGAGGATGGCGCAGCGCCGGCCGAATGCAAGCGCGGCGATCGCGGCTGCGGTGGAGCGGCCGATGCCGGGCAGGGCCGCGATGACGTCAGGGCTGTCGGGAAAGCGGCCGGCGTGTTCCGCGGCGACCCGGCGTGCGGCGGCGTGCAGATTGCGCGCGCGGCTGTAGTAGCCGAGTCCGCTCCACAATGCGAGCACGTCGTCCTCGCTGGCGGCGGCAAGCGTCGCCAGATCGGGGAAACGCGCAACGAAACGTTCGAAATAGGGAATGACGGCCGCAACCTGCGTTTGTTGCAGCATGATTTCCGACAGCCAGACCCGATAGGGATCGCGGTCGGACTGCCAGGGCAGGGTGTGGCGGCCGTGCCGACGTTGCCAGTCGACGAGGCGGACAGCAAAGGATTTCACCCCGCGAAGGGTAGCATCCTTTGCGGGGTGGTTGATCGGCGGGCGCGGTCAGGCGTGGCCGAGCTTCTGCCGGAACAGGTTCATCAGCTTGCTGAACGCCGATTCGGTGATCGATTTGCGTTCGACCAGCACCGCTTCGCCGCGGCGCAACTTGTCGGCCAGACGGGCGAGACTGATCGAGAAGCTGTTCATGCCGTCCTGATCGGAGAACAGGTAGGTATTGCGGACGCCGCCCACCCAGCCGAGGCGTGCCCAGCGGAAGGTGCCGTCGTCGTAGTGGAACTCGACCCAGTCGCCCTTGTTCAGCGCGCGGGCGCGCAGGGTGAATTCGTCCTCGAACTCGGGCAGCGGGGGTTCGGGTTCGGCCACAGGTGCGGGCGTTGCCTCCGCGACCGCCGCTTCGGCTTCGGCGCGTTCCGCCTCGATGGCTGCGACTTCCTCGGCGGGCACTTCGGGCAGGGGTACGGGCTGCGCGTTGGGGCGCACCGCGTTGGCGTGCAGGATGACCAGGCTGGCGAAGAAGCGGTCGGCAGCTTTCTGCGGCAGCTCGATTTCGGCGATGCCGTCGCGCAGGCGCTTCAGCAGACCCGGCAGGATGCGCACCAGCATCAGGCGCGCGTCCATGTCGGCCTTGGACTGCACGCTCCACACCAGCTCGCGCATGGTTTCGACGTGGCTGTTGAAATGCGCGCCTTGCTCGCCTTCCTGGATGTAGTGGCGCGTCAGCAGCTTGGCCCAGTCGCGCCGCAGGAATTCGCGCACGGCCTCGGCCAGCTCCTGATCCTTGAGCGCGCGGTTGATGAAATCGTGCACGACGACGGGTGCAAGTTCGGCGCGCTCGTTGCGGCGGATTTCCTCGATGTCCTCGTGCAGGGTAGCCTCGGCGGCCACCTCCACGGTCTCGTCCAGGGCGGCGCGCATGGCTTCGAGTTCGGTGGCGGCATCGGCGAAGATCGCGATGTCCTGTTCGAAATCGTCGAGCACGTGCCCGACCACGGTCGAGACCGCGTCGAGGCGCGCGTTTCCGGCCTCGGTGTCGGGCAGGTGCACGGCCAGCCGGGCGATCGCGTCCAGCATGCGACGCACCGGGTGGTGCGGCTGGGAGAAGAAATTGCGATCGAGCATTGCCGCCTTCAGCACCGGAATCTGCAAGCGCGCGATCTGCGCCTTGAGGCGGTCGGGAAGTCCCGTTTCGTCGAACACCACGTCGAACAACATCGCGACCGCGTCCACCAGTACCGCATCGAGGGGGCTGGCGGCCTGCATGACCGGACTTTGCTGCAAGGCGCGCAACACATTCCGTACTGCGGATGCCTCGATCAGGGGAAGTTCGAAACGCGCACCGCCCGGTAGCGTCAGGCCGCCCATCTGCAACTGGCCGAGCGAGTCCAGCAGGTTGGGGCCGGCCATGCCGCCTGCGCCGCCGCCCGGCAGGCCTGCGTAGCCACCGCCGAATCCACTGCCGCCGCCCGCCATCTGCTCGAACAGGCTGAACATGTCATTGGCCGGAACGGCCGCTCCCCCGGCTGCGCCGGCGGCCGGGGCGGAACCGCCGGTGGCCTGCCCGCCTTGTACCCGCGCTTTCGCGCCGACCTTGAGGTCCGGAAGGATGCCGTTCTCGATCAGATGGCGGTTGATCGACTGATAAATCTGGGCGAGTTCGGTTGTCAGGACCAGGTCGAACTGGTTGAGCAGCACGATGCGCACATTCTGTTCGAGCTGCATGCGCGTGATGCCGTCCAGCAGACCCTCGCACAAGGCGCGCGGCCCCAGCGGATTGTCGTTCTCGGCGAGATCCTTGCGGCCCAGAAGGTCGGCAATGCGGGCGTCCAGCGCCACCAGCTCCTCGGCGCAGTTGTAGCGCAGGCGCGAAGTGGCCTTGTCCACTGCCAGGGTGATTTCGAAATCCTGGTCACCGACCAGGGACAGTTCGGACAGGTCGGTCGGAGCAGGCTTGTCGCGGTGATGGGCGTAGGCCTGGAAAGTCTGGCAGTAGGCGTCCTTGCATGCGGTCAGCAGTTCGTTCGCCTGCTTGTTCAGGATGCCCTGGGCGCCGTAATAGGTATTGCGCGTATCCAGCAGGGGGGCGCGGTCGGCCATGGTCAACAGGGTGTTTTCCATGGCTTCGGTTTTGCGGGTCAGGGCGCGGGCGGCGCCGTCGATCAGCATGTCCCGGCAGGCGTGCAGCAGGCTGAGCGTTTCGGCCGAGGCCTGGGCGCGACGTGCGCGTTCGAACTGGTTGAGGTTAACGACGACTGAGTTGTCAGGCATATCAGGCTCCATGGGGCACCTCGCGGGTTCCACGCGGTGGGCCGACTGGAAAGGGAATGTGCAAACCGGATACGACCGGCGGCCCCGCTGTCTCGGGATGGTGCATTCGAGACCGGAAACTTTGCGTCCCCGCCTCGCGGCGGGTTTGCCCTGTTCGGTAGTCGGCGGCTGGTCCGGGATTCCGGACGCAGTACCGCTTAACTGAGTTAACGGCAGGCCTGGAAAGAACTTGAGGCGCCGGCGAGAAAAATCAGGCCGGGCTGGTTTGCAGTTGCGTGTGCAGGCGCAGCATGGCCTTGCGAGTGAGTGACTGCTCAGGTATCGAGGCACGACCAGCGCGGATTTCGGTCGCGAGCTGATCGCCGTCGAGCGAAAAACGCGTCTCGCCTTCGCTGTCGCAGAACAGCATGTAGCCGTGTACCCCCACCCAGGCGACACGCGCGGTCGTCAGCCCTTCGTAGGGCGGGTCGAAGTCCACCCAGTCGCCTTCCTGGAGGGCATTGGTCTGCTCTTCAACCGGGTCGATCGACGCGGTTCCGACCAGACGCCGTGCGAGCGACTCGATCTCCGATTGCGAGACGTGCTGTGGCACGAAGCTGCTGACGGCCGCTTCCTGCTGGCCGAGCGCGGGGCGAATCCAGCATTCCTGGGTGGCGGTGATGGCACCGAAGAAATCCCTGAGTTGTTCCGCTTCGGCTCCCTGGGCGAGCAGGCCCTTGCGCAGCTCGGCGTTGATCTGCGGTATCGATTGCAGGCGGGCCTCGCGCGCGTCCGTGTCTTCCGGGGGCTGCAGGCTGAGGAACAATTGCAGCAGCGTCATGCAGGCGACGCGCCACGCGGGGCCTTCTCCGGCCTCGTCGACATACAACGAAGCCATATGCGGTACCCACGCGCTTTCCAGCCGGCGCAGGACCGATTCCGGCGCAGGATAGCGTGCGGTCAGATCCTGGAGGTTTTCCAGCGCCAGCAGGGTGCCGAGTTCCTGGCGTTCGATCTGCTCAAGCGAGGCCACCTCCGCCGCCATTTCTGCGTCGGCGCGCGCATTTTCCCCGTGCAGCCAGTTTGCCAGCGTGTCGTGCGCCTGGATGAAGGCGTCGAGTTGGCGCGCCGGCTCGTTGATGACGAGTGCGCAGGCGAGCTTGACCTGCTGCAGGGCCTGGGTGTGGGAGGGGTGGAAATCAGGGAAGCGGCGCGAAAACAGGCCGAGCAGGTCGATCATCTGCCGAGCGGGATGGCTGTCGTCGCTGAAGAATTCCGGCGAGGACAGGGCCACGCGCAGGGTGGGTATCTGCAGTTGCGCGATCTCGGATTTATAGCTGGGCGAAACGTTTGGGTCTTCGAGGATGAATTCGAACAGGCCCGCCACGGCATCCAGCATCGCCAGGTCGAAGCTGCCGGCGTCGGTATCCCGGGCGTGCAGCTGGATCTGCCGCAGTACCAGTGCAGGTGCGTCGGGTGCGATTTCTGCCATGCGCGGCAGATTGGACTGCCAGTAATCCAGGCTGTCCATGAAGCTCGTCGCGGGTACGCCAGCGCCCTTGCTAGCCGGCGCGTTCTCGCCCTGCGCACCAGTAATAGCCCCTGTTGTGCCGATGCCTGTGCTCCGGCCGCGCATCGGGGACGGCGCAGGCGGGGCGGAGGCGGTCTGGATGTGCGCCAGAATGTCACTGCCGACCGACGCGCTTTCACTGCGACGCCGGGGCGCCGCGGCCGGTTTTGCCGATGCCGCTTCCGGTACGTCTTGTGCGACAAGGTATTGGGCGAGGGCCCTGTAGGTATGCCTGAGCGTGTCCTGCAGCGGCAACATGGCGTTTTGCAGCAGCAGGGTGCCGCTCTTCGCGTTGAACTCGAGCGTGTCGAGCGCGGCCGAGAGTGCATGCACGACAGCATGCGGGCCATAGATGGCCATCGAATCCCCGGCGCCTGCGTCCGGTGCACGCAGGCTCGCCAGCCTGCTGAAAAGAGCCAGCATTTCCGGACGCAAGGCCTCGACGATTTGTGCCGAAGCCTTGTCTTCGGCCAGCTGTCGACCGAACAGGTCGTCGTCCACCAGGCGCAGCTCGGTTGTCTGGTTGCCCGTGTCTTGCGAAGTGCTGCCAGGCCGGGTCAGGTGCAGCCGGAACTGGTCGGCGAAAGCGGTGGAGAGCCGGTCTGGATAGGCATTGAGCCAATCCATGCAGGTCTGGCCTGTGGCCAGCATCGACGGCGTCAGTTCGTTGGCGATGGCGCGCAGTATGCCGTCGAGAATATGGGTGCGGCTGCGCTGGAAGAAATTGTCCAGTGCCTGCGCCATGCGCGCATCCACCTCGTGCAGGAGGGTGACGGTCGGGGAGGGGGCAGATACGGTATTCATGGCCTGATGGCGTTAACGGCCAAAGCATTGATTAATTGAATCAATGCGCCAGAAATGGAGCGGGCGAAGGGAATCGAACCCTCCTCATGAGCTTGGGAAGCTCAGGTAATGCCACTATACGACGCCCGCAGGGTAGAATTGGCATGATACAGAAACGCCTCCGCAGAGTGCAAAACCCCCGTGATTGAACTGGTCGTCAACGGCGAATCCCGTACCTTTCCCGCTCCGCTGACGCTCGCCCGGCTCGTCGAGAAGCTCGACCTGACAGGCAAGCGCATCGCCATCGAGAAGAACGGCGAGATCGTGCCGAAGAGCCGGCACGCCGATACGCAGCTTGCGAGCGGCGACCGGCTTGAAATCGTCGTCGCGGTCGGCGGCGGTTGATCCAACTTTTTTCAGCATCGCGAACAGCATGGAATCACTCGTCATTGCAGGCCGCGCCTACGCTTCCCGCCTGCTCGTCGGCACCGGCAAGTACAAGGATTTCGATGAAACCCGCCGCGCGGTCGAGGCCTCGGGCGCGGAAATCGTCACCGTCGCCATCCGCCGCACCAACATCGGCCAGGACGCCAGCCAGCCCAGCCTGCTCGACGCGCTGCCGCCGTCGCAGTACACCTATCTGCCCAACACCGCCGGCTGCTACACGGCGGACGACGCGATCCGCACCCTGCGCCTGGCGCGCGAACTGCTGGACGGTCACGCGCTGGTGAAGCTGGAAGTGCTGGGCGACCCCCAGTCGCTGTATCCCAACGTCGCCGAAACGATCAAGGCAGCCGAAGTACTGGTGAAGGACGGTTTCCAGGTCATGGTCTACACGTCCGACGACCCCATCGCCGCCAAGCAGCTGGAAGACATCGGCTGCGTCGCGGTGATGCCGCTAGCCAGTCTGATCGGCTCCGGCATGGGCATCCTCAATCCGTGGAATTTGCAGATCATCATCGACCGCCTTTCGGTGCCGGTGATCGTCGATGCCGGCGTCGGCACCGCCAGCGACGCGACCATCGCGATGGAGCTCGGCTGCGACGCGGTGCTGATGAATACCGCCATCGCCGGCGCCGGCAATCCGGTGCTGATGGCCTCGGCCATGAAGAAGGCGGTCGAGGCCGGACGCGAGGCCTTCCTCGCCGGCCGCATGCCGAAGAAGGTCTACCAGGCCAGCCCGAGCTCGCCCACCAGCGGCCTCATCACCGGCAGCAAATGACGGCATGACAGGCGAGACCGGCGCGCATACGCGCATCCGTTCCTATGTGCTGCGCGCCGGTCGCGTCGGTTCCGGGCAGGCGCGCGCGCTGGCGGAGATCGGCCCGCGCTTCATGCTGCCGTACCGGCCGGACGTGCTCGACCTCGATGCGACATTCGGGCGCACGGCTGCGCGCTTCCTCGAAATCGGTTTCGGCATGGGCGAGGGACTGGCGGAAATCGCGGCTGCCCATCCGGAAAACGACTACCTCGGCGTCGAGGTCCACACGCCCGGCGTCGGCGCGCTGCTGAAGCAGATCGGCGAGCGCGGTCTCGCCAACGTGCGCGCGATCCAGCACGACGCGGTCGAAGTACTGGAGAACATGCTCGCGCCGGACAGTCTTTCCGGTGTGCACATCTTCTTTCCCGATCCCTGGCACAAGAAGCGCCATCACAAGCGCCGCCTGATCCAGCCGCCACTGGTCGGGCTACTGGCGAGCCGAATCCGGCCGGGCGGGTATCTGCATCTCGCCACCGACTGGCAGGACTACGCCGAGCAGATGCTTGCCGTGCTGTCCGCCGAACCGCAGTTGCGCAACACCGTGGCCGATTACGCGCCGCGCCCCGACACGCGCCCGCTCACCAAGTTCGAGCAGCGCGGCATCCGGCTCGGACACGGCGTGTGGGATCTGGTTTTCCGGCGTATCTGATTCTTCGCGCCGTGCGGCTATGATGCACGGCATGGATGTCCTCGCTCTCGCCAAATCGGCATTCGCGCTCTTCGCCATCGTCGATCCTGTCGGCGTCATACCGCTCTTCCTGCTGGCCACCCAGGGCTACACGCTCGCGCAGAGTCGCGCGGCAGCGCGGCTGGCGGCGCTGACGGTTTTCGGCGTGTTGACGCTGTTCGCATTCGGCGGGCAACTGATGCTGGATTTCTTCGGCATCCGGCTGGCGGCGTTTTCCGTTGCGGGCGGCCTGCTGCTGCTGTTGCTGGCGCTGTCGATGGTGCAGGCGCACGTCAGCCCGCAGCGGCAGACGCAGGACGAGGCGGACGAGGCCGAGGAGAAGGACGCGGTCGGCGTGGTGCCGCTTGGCGTGCCTCTGCTGGCCGGACCTGGCGCGATCACGCATATCATCGTCGCAGCAGGCGCGGTGCGCGGCGACGCGGTGCATCAGGCCGCCCTGCTGATCCCGGTGGCCCTGGTGGCACTGTCAGTCTGGTTGTCGTTTCGCGCCGGCCCCGCCATCGCGCGCCGCCTCGGCAAGACCGGCATCCACATCGTGACGCGGCTGATGGGACTCATCATCGCGGCGATCTCGGTCGAGATGATCGCGAGCGGGCTGGGGAAACTATTTCCGGGCCTGCTGGCCTGAGTGGCTGGCCGTGCGTGGTGCATGGCGCACCGCCGCGGGGCGGCCTACGCACGCACGAGTCGCAACGAACGCGTCGTATCATCCATGCGGAGTTGGCATGATTGATGCGCGACCACACCATTCACATCCGGGAGAGAGGCATGGAATTCGGCATCGTGGGCTTGGGACGCATGGGCGGCAACATGGCGCGCCGTCTTGCGCGGCAGGGCAAAGCCATTGCAGTGATGAATCGCAGCCATGAGGTTGCGGTCGATCTCGCCCGGGAAACCGGGCACCTTGCATGCGCCGACTATGCGGAGCTGGTGAATGCGCTGGCCGCGCCGCGCATCGTCTGGCTGATGCTGCCGTCCGGCGCGCCGACCGAGGCGGCGCTGGGTGCGCTGTTGCCGCTGTTGAGTCCGGGCGATCTGATCGTCGACGGCGCGAACGGCCACTACGTCGACGACGCGCCGCGCGCCGCGCGCTGCGCGGAGCGCGGCGTCGACTTCGTCGATGCCGGCGTGTCGGGCGGCGTGTGGGGGCTGGAGAATGGCTACTGCATCATGTTCGGCGGCTCGGACGCCGCTGCTGCGCGGCTCAAGCCGTACATGGAAGCGCTGGCGCCCACGCCGACCACCGGCTGGCTGCACACCGGCCCGGTGGGCTCCGGGCATTACACCAAGATGGTCCACAACGGCATCGAGTACGCCATGATGCAGGCCTTCGCCGAGGGCTTCGCGCTGATGAAGGACAAGCCCGGCTTCGGTCTCGACCTGGCGAAGATCGCCGAACTGTGGCAGCACGGCAGCGTCGTGCGCTCGTGGCTGCTGGATCTGACCGCCGATTTCCTGGCGAAAGACCAGACGCTCGACACCATCGAGCCTTTCGTGTCCGACTCGGGCGAAGGCCGCTGGACCGCGCTTGCGTCCATCGAGCAGGGCATTCCCACGCCGGTCATGACCCTCGCGCTGATGTCGCGTTTCGACAGTCAGGGCCGCGCTGACTATGGCAACAAGATGCTGGCGAAGATGCGCCAGGGCTTCGGCGGCCACGCGGTGAAGGAGGGCTGACATGAATCTCGCCAGCCACGCCTCGCCCGACAACCTGCCGTGTTCCTTCGTGATCTTCGGCGCCACCGGCAACCTCGCGTCGAACAAGCTGCTGCCTGCGCTGTTCCACCTCGAAGCAGCCGCGCGGCTGGCGGAAAACCTGTCGATCGTCGCGTTCTCGCGCCGCGACTGGACGCTCGACTCGTGGCGCGAGCACATGAAGACCGTGCTCGCGAGCAAGACCAAGACCCCGCTCGAAGGCCCGGTGTTCGAACGCTTCCTCGCGCGCTTTCGCTACCAGAAAGGCGATCTCAACGACGTCGAATCCTATCGCGCGCTGTCCTCCAACCTGCCGCCGGAAGCCGCGTGTTCGAGCACGGTGTTCTACCTGGCGATCAAGCCGTCGGAGTTCGGCGCCGTGATCCAGAATCTTGCCGCGGTCGGGCTCAATACCCCGCGCGGCATGAACCGCGTGGTGATCGAAAAGCCCTTCGGCGAGGACCTCGAATCGGCCCAGATGCTCAACCGCCTGCTGCACCAGCATTTCGACGAGGAACAGGTCTACCGCATCGATCACTTTCTCGGCAAGGAAACCGTGCAGAACCTGCTCGTCTTCCGCTTCGCCAACACGCTGATCGAGCCGCTGTGGAATCGCAATTTCATCGATCACGTGCAGATCACCGTGGCCGAATCGATCGGCATCGAGAAGCGCGCCGACTACTACGACCGCGCCGGCGCGCTGCGCGACATGTTGCAGAACCATTTGATGCAGCTGCTCACCGTGGTGGCGATGGAACCGCCCCCCGCGCTGGAAGCAGACGCCTTGCGCGACGAGAAGGTGAAGGTGCTGCGTTCGATCCGCCCGATATCCAAGCGCGCCGTCCACGCCCACGCCGTACGGGCGCAGTACGCACGCGGCAACGTCGGGGGGCAGGCCGTCGCCGGCTACCAGCACGAGGAAAACGTCGAGCCCAACTCCATCACCGAAACCTTCGTTGCCGCCAAGTTCTACATCGACAACTGGCGCTGGCGCGGCGTGCCGTTCTATTTGCGCACCGGCAAGCGGCTGGCGAAGCAGACCTCGATGATCGCCATCCGCTTCAGGCATCCGCCGCAGCAGCTTTTCCGCGAAACGCCCATCGAAACCATTGCGCCGAACTGGGTGCTGCTCTCGATCCAGCCCGAGGAATCCATGCGCATGGAAATCCACGTCAAGCAGCCTGGCCTCGACATGGACACGCGGGTGATGCAGATGAACGCCAGCTTCCTCAAGACCGACGAGCAGACGCTGGATGCCTACGAGACGCTGCTGCTCGACGTGATCGAAGGCGACCGTTCGCTGTTCATCCGTTTCGACGAAGTCGAATGGGCCTGGCAGGTCGTCGACCCCATCCTCAAGCACTGGACCGTCGAACGCGAATTCATTCCCACCTACCCCGCGGGTTCGTGGGGGCCGGCGGAGGCGAATCGCCTGTTCGACAGCGATGATCAGACCTGGCGGGATGAACTCTAGGTGGTGAGTGGTTTCTCCCCTCCCCGACAGGCGGGGGATAAGCAGCGACTTGCCCGCTCGCGGGCCTGCTCGATTGCCTGGTGGCTTCATCAGGGGCGGGAGAGAGGGAAGCATCCAGACAAGAACACGTCCTATGCGCATTGCTGATAACAAAACATGACGCTGCCCGCCACTCGCGTATTCGATACCTCGGAGAGGCTGAGCCGGGGACTGGCCGATGTGCTCCTGCGCCAGGCTGCGGCGGCGATTGCCGCGCACGGTGCGTTCCATCTCGTGCTTGCCGGTGGCAGCACGCCGCGCGCGCTCTACGAGGAACTGGCGCGGCGCGGCGCGGGCAATGGCCGGTGGCACATCTGGTACGGCGACGAACGCTGCCTGCCGGCGGACGATCCCGAACGCAACAGCGTCATGACCGAAACCGCCTGGCTCGCCGCCAGCGCCATTCCGCCCGAACAGCGCCGTCCCATCCCCGCCGAGCTCGGCGCGGAAGCCGCCGCCGCCGAATACGCGGCCCGGCTCGCGGACGCGCCCACCTTCGATCTCGTGCTGCTCGGCGTGGGCGATGATGGCCACACCGCGAGTCTGTTTCCGGGGCAGGTCTGGACGGGTCCGGAGGCGCTCGCCGTACACGACGCCCCCAAACCGCCGCCGGATCGCGTGAGCCTGTCGGTAGAACGCCTGTCGAACACTCAGGCGGTGTGGTTTGTCGTGGCGGGGGAAGGGAAGCGCGAGGCCTTGCGGCGGTGGGAAGCGGGGGAGGCTTTACCGGTTGCTGCCGTTCGCGCGCGTCTTGCTACATTGCTATGGCTGGATCGCGCGGCTGCTGTCTGACACCAGCATCGCCGCCCGCGTCCCAGGCGTCTCCAGACTGATCCGCCCCAGCGCGCCACTCCTGAAGTCGGTGAGCATCAGGTTGGCAGCTTTCTCCAGGTCGAGTTCGCCGCCGCGTCCCTGGCGCAGGCAGCCGCGCTTCTTGGCGACGGCTTCGACGACGCCGATGGGATCGAGGCCGTCGAGCTTGAGTTTGTAGCGATCGACCAGCGCCTGCGGGTAGCGCGCGAGCAATATGCCGGCGAGGAATTCGGCGACGGCTTCGTCGATCACCGCGTTCTTGCCGATGGCGTGGCAGGCGGCGAGCATGTAGCCGTCGGAATCGTGCTCGATCCTGGGCCACATGAGACCGGGGGTGTCGATGAGGGTGAGGCGCGGCGTCAGGTTGATGCGCTGCTGCGACTTGGTGACGGCGGGTTCGTCGCCGACCTTGGCGATCTTCTTCTTCACCAGCGCGTTCATCAGCGTCGATTTGCCGACGTTGGGAATGCCCATGATCATGAGACGCAGCGGCTTGAAGTTGTCGTCACGGTGCGGCGCGAGTTTCTGCGCGAGTGCCGGCAGCCTTGCGACGTCACTGGGTTTCTTGGCGGAGATCGCCACGGCCTTCACGCCGGGCTGGCGTTCGTAGTGCGCGATCCATGCGGCGGTGGCGGCGGGGTCGGCGAGGTCGGTCTTGTTCAGCACCTTGAGGCAGGGGCGCTGCCGGTGCGCACGCAGCTCGTGGATCATGGGGTTGCTGCCGGCCTCGGGTACGCGGGCGTCGAGCACTTCGATCACCACGTCGATCTCGGCCAGGGTTTCCGCCGCCTTCTTGCGGGCGGCGGTCATGTGGCCGGGGAACCATTGAATCGCCATGGTGCGCGCCGTCAGCCGGCGCCGCCGCCCGAACCGATGCCGTTGGCGGCGGCAAGCACCAGCGCGTCGAACGCGGCGGCGTCCATGAGTCCGCGCTCGGCGACGATCTCGCGCACCGGGCGGCCGGACTGTTCCGATTCCTTGGCGACCTCTGCGGCGGCAGCGTAGCCGATCTGCGTGTTGAGCAGGGTGGCGAGCGCGACGCTCTGGTGGATGAAGAAGGCGCAGCGCTCCCTGTTCACGACGATGCCCCTGAGGTTTTTCTCGGTCGCGGCGTTCATCGCATTCGTCAGCCAATCCATCGCGTCGAACAGCGCGCTGCCGAGCGCCGGCATCATCACGTTCAGTTCCATCTGGCCGGCCTGCACCATCCAGGACACGGCGGCGTCCTGCCCCAGCACCTGGAAGCAGACCTGGTTCAGCATTTCGAACATCACCGGGTTGACCTTGCCGGGCATGATGCTGGAGCCGGGCTGCACCGGCGGCAACTGGATTTCGCCGAGGCCGGTGCGCGGGCCGGAAGCGAGCAGGCGCAGGTCGTTAGAGATGCGCGTGAGTTCCAGCGCGAGGTTGCGGATTTCGCCGGACAGCCGGGCCAGATCGTTCATCGACTGCATCTGCGCAACCAGATGGCCGACGCGGATCGGTTCGCCGGTGAGTTTGGCCAGTTCAGCGGCGGCGCGCGCGGGATAGCCGGGCGAGGTGTTGAGGCCGGTGCCGGCGGCAGAACCGCCGAGGCCGATTTCGCACAGCGCCGGGCGCACGGCTTCCAGACTCGCGGCGCAGCGCATCAGGGTCCACGCGTAGCCGGCGAATTCCTGGCCGAGCGTGGTCGGCACCGCGTCCTGCAAATGGGTGCGGCCGGACTTGACGGTGTCCTTCTCGCGTTCGGCGAGCCGCGCGAATTCGGCCGCCATCGCGCGCACGGCGGCGGTCAGCCGCGGCAGCTTGGCCAGCACGGCCAGCCGGATCGCGGTGGGGATGGTGTCGTTGGTCGACTGCCCCATGTTGACGTCGTCGTTGGGGTTGACCGGCTTGTAAGTGCCTTTTTCACCGCCGAGCGCGACGTTGGCGAGGTTGGCGACGACCTCGTTGGTGTTCATGTTGTGGCTGGTGCCGGCGCCGGCCTGGAAGCGGTCGACGACGAACTGGTCGAGGAATTCGCCGGCGAGAATACGTTCGCAGGCGGCGACGATGGCGTCGCGCTTGGCCTCGGGCAGCCAGCCCGGCTGGCAGTTGGCGCGCGCGGCGGCGAGCTTGATCTGGACGTGAGCCAGTACGAAATCCCTATCCGGACCGCGCCCGGAAATGGGAAAATTCGCTACCGCACGGGCGGTCTGCGCGCCGTACCAGGCGTCTTCGGGAACCCGGACTTCGCCGAGCGAGTCTTTCTCGATGCGCATTTCATTCATGATGGGGCAAGTGATGCATATCCTGCGAAAAGGGCGATTTTATCCGATGTGGCTGGCCGGCCTGCTGCTGACCCTGGCAACGGCGTGGGCGCAGGCCGACGGCTTTCAGGTCACCGACACGACGGGCAAGGCCCATTCGCTCGCAGGCTACAAGGGCAAGTGGGTACTGGTGAACTACTGGGCGACCTGGTGCCCGCCCTGCCTTGAGGAAATCCCGGACCTGATTTCCCTGCACGACAACAAGAAGAACAATCTGGTCGTGATCGGCGTCGCCCTCGATTATCGCAATGCCAAGCAGGTGACCGATTTCGCGGAGGGATTGATGGTGACCTATCCCGTCGTGCTCGGCACGACCCGTATCGTCAACCAGATCGGCCCGGTCCAGGGCCTGCCCACCACCTATCTCTACAACCCCGAAGGTAAAATGGTCGCGCAGCAGGTTGGCGCGATCACGCGCGAGGCGGTGGAAAAGTACATCGCCAGCAAATCCGTCCGTGCTCAAAAATAAGATTCCGTCCGAGGAGACGTTCATGCGTCAGTTGTTCATCGCTTTCGTGATGTTGTTCGCCCTGCCGGCCTGGGCGGAAACCCGCGATCCGGGCACCCATTTCTTCCAGCCCAAATTCGGCGACTTTCAGGCCGAACTCGCCACTGCGAAGCAGCAGGGCAAGAAAGGCATCTTCCTGTTCTTCGAGATGGACGATTGCCCGTTCTGCGCGCGCATGAAAGCCACCATCCTCAACCAGTCCGACGTGCAGGATGCCTTCCGCGCGCAGTTCCTGATCTACCCCGTCGACGTGAACGGCGATACCCAGATGACCGACTTCCAGGGCAAGGCCACGACCGAAAAGGCCTTTGCCTTCGAGAACCGCGTGCGTGCCACACCGACGATGCTGTTCTTCGATCTCGACGGCAAGCTGGTCACCCGCTTCACCGGGCCGACACGCGATAAAAACGAGTTTCTGCTGCTGGGCAAATACGTCGCGGACGGCGCCTACGCCAGCCAGCCCTTCTCAAAATACAAACAGGGCAAATGAGGCGCGCCGCTCGCCTCGCGTGGCTGGTCTGGGCCTTGTCCGGAGCGGTGGCGGCCGACAAGCTCACGCTGGAAGAAGCGCTGGCTGGCGCGACGGCCGCGCATCCGGACCGTCGCATCGCGGAAAGCGATCTTGCGGTGGCCCGGGCCGACCGTGCGCTGGCGGCGAGCCGGCGGGATTTCGCCCTGTTTCTCGACGGCAGCCTGCGTACCGGGTTGCGGCCGGACGGCGACTGGAAGCCCGACAACACCGGGCGTATCGTCGCGCGCAAACCCCTGTTCGATTTCGGCCGCAGCAGCGGGGCCATTGCGGCGGCCGACCAGGAAATCGCCGCGCGCCAGGCCGCCTTGCTCAATACCGAGAACCTGCGCCGCATCGACATCATGGCGCGCTACTTCGATGTACTGCTCGCCGACATGCAGTACGCCGCGGACAACGAGTTCACTGCGGTCGCCTACGTGGCCTGGGACAACGCTACGGATCGCTTCGAAGTCGGCCAGATCAGCCAGCCGGAACTGATGAAGCTGGAGGCCGACTACCAGGACATCCGCGAACGCCGCAACGCCAGCCTGCAGCGCATGCAGGCGACGCGCCAGAAACTTGCGCAGGCGATCGGTCGGCCCGGGACGCTGTCGTCCGAACTGGAGGAACCGGCCCTGATGGACAACGGCCGGCCGGTCGCCAGTTACGAAGCGCTGCTGCCCTGGGTGATGGCGCACAATCCGCGCATTCTCGCCGCACGCGCGCAGATCGACGCGGCCGACGCGCGAATCGCCGCGGCGCGTGCGGAGCGACGCCCGACGCTAGACGCGGAAGTGGTCGGCGCGGGCTACAGTCGCGAGTCGGTCACCCGCGACGACCTGAGTGCCGGGCTGGTGTTCAACGTGCCCCTGTATCAGGGCGAGCGCGTCGACGCGCGGGAGGCACGCGAACGGGCGTTGAAGCAGCGCACCCAGGCCGAGCTTGAAAAGCTGGAATTCGATCTTGCCGATGCGCTCCTGGCGAACCTGCAGGAAATCGAATGGCTGCGCGGCAGCAGCCGGCCTGCGGCCGACAAGCAGATCGAATACCGCGACTGGGCGCTGGAGCGCGCCCGCGCGGAATACGAACTCGAGCTGAAAACCAACCTAGGGACCAGCATGGCCGAAACGCAGATGGCGCAGTTGCGCCGCAAGCAGGTGGAATACCGGCTCGCGCTCGCGCTGGCGCGGCTCGAAGCATTGTCCGGCGGCAGCCTGCCGCCCGTGGAGGGAGCGAAGAAATGAGACATCGCGTGGCAGCCGGTTTGGTTCTGGGCCTGGGATGGATGGGGGCGCCGTGGGCGGCCGACGGAGTGGAGCTGACGACCCGCGTTTCGGGCGTGGTCGAAAGCGTGCTGGTGAAGCCGGGACAGCAGGTAAGGAAGGGCGCGGTACTGTTGCGTCTGGACGCCACCGTGCTGCGTGCGCGGCTCGACGAGGCGGCGGCGGAACTCGCGCGCGCCGAGGCCGACGAGGCCGACGCCAAGCGCGATCTCGATCGCGCGCAGGAACTGTTCAACCGCACGGTCTCGTCCACCAGCGAACTCGACGCGGCCGGGACGCGTCACGCGCGCGCGCAGGCAGCGCTGTCGGCTGCCAAGGCGCGGCGCGTCATTGCGCAAAAGAATCTGGACGATGCGGAACTCCGGGCGCCGTTCGATGCGCGCGTCGGCGCGATTCCGGGAATGCCCGGCACGGTGGTCGCGGCGGACTGTCAGCCCAGGCCGCTCGTCGTCCTCACGCCGGTCGCGCGCTAGCCGCCGAGCCGGCGGGCGACTTCCGATTCCATTTCCGCCGCCTGGTGCGGCGACGCCACCGCTGCGATGACCTTGTGGCACATCGGCAGCACTGCCTTGAATTCGGCCAGATCATGGACCTCGCTCATCTTCCGGTAGGCCGGCGATTTGGTGCCGACCAGTGCCGCCATGAATTCCAGCACGTAGGCGCGCGCGGGTTCGAAATGAATTGCGGGCGCGACTGCCGCTGTGGACGGCCGTACGGGCGCGGGGTGCGGCGTGGCGATGTTGCGCAAGGCCTGGATGAAGCCGCTTTGCAGCAGTTCGGTCACCATCGTTTCCAGTTCCGCGCAGTTGGGCAGCTTGCTGCGCAGCTCGCCGAACGAAATGCCGCTGCCGACGCTGAAGAGGATGTGCCGGTGCCTGGGCCGCAAGGTGTGGCCGTGATTGAAGATTTCTTCCTGTCCCTTCACCGTGCGGGACAGCTGCAGTGTCATGTCCATTGTCGCCTCCGTTGTAATGAAACAGGTGTGAGCCTGTACGGTGCGCATTGCATGGCTTGTGCCAGGATCAGGGCGGCAGGCGGCGAGGCCTTGTGCGGCAAGGATTCCGGCGATGCGGCGTGCGTTACGGACACGCGCGGCAGGACGGCCCCGGGCGTCGAGGGCGCGACGCAAAGTCGGGTTTTCGTCAGTTGCGGGTAACGAGGGAGAGAGCGCCCGCGTCGGCGGTGCGGGTGCTGGGCGTGTAATCCCAGTGGCGCTTCCATGCGCCGACGACCAGCGTCGGGTACTCCGGCTGTCCCAGGCTGCCGTTGTAACGGCCCAGCGCGCGGTAGAGATCGCCGCGCTCGATGTCGATGTAGTGGCGCAGGATGATCGCGCCGTAGCGCAGGTTGGTGCGCAGCTGGAAGAGGTTGTGGTCGGGATTGCCGATGGCCTTGATCCAGAAGGGCATCACCTGGGTGTAGCCGCGTGCGCCCACCGGCGACACGGCGTATTTGCGGAAGCCGCTTTCGACCTGGATGAGGCCGAGCATGAGCTGCGGATCGACGCCGGCGCGCGAGGCTTCCCAGTGCAGGGTGGTGAGGAATTCCAGGCGCTCGGCTTCGTCCGGCATCTTCTTGGCAAGCCGGCGCGACATCTCCTTCAGCCAGGCGGCCTCGTCGGCCGGGTTGCGGAAGGCGGTGCGGCTGACGGCCGTGTCGGCGAGCGACTTCTGCAGCGAGGCGCGCACGCTGGCCGACAGCGCTTCCTCGCGCTGCGCGCCCGCAAACGCGGGCTGCGTCAGCAGCAGGGCGGCGGCCAGCAGGCCAAGGTGCATCGTCTTCTTCATGTCAGCGTTCCATCAATCCTGTCAAAAATGCCTTCGCGTCGGCAACGGCGATTTTCTGCGCTTCGCCGCTCTGGCCAGCTTCGGCACGGCGCGGCTGGTACTCGATCACGCCGTCCTTCAGGCCGCGCTCGCCAACGGTGACGCGGTGCGGGATGCCGATCAACTCGGCGTCGGCGAACATCACGCCCGGGCGTTCGTCGCGGTCGTCGAGGAGCACGTCGAAACCGGCTGCACTCAATTCAGCATACAACGTATCGGCGGCGGTTTTAACCGTTTCGCTCTTGGCGTAGCCGATTGCGACAATCACGAGCAAGAACGGTGCCATCGATTTCGGCCAGATGATGCCGCGCTCGTCGTGATGCTGTTCGATGGCCGAGGCCACGATGCGCGATACGCCGATGCCGTAGCAGCCCATTTCCATGACCTGGGCCTGGCCGTTCTCGTCCAGATAGGTCGCGTTCATCGCCTGCGAATACTTGCTGCCGAGCTGGAACACGTGGCCGACCTCGATGCCGCGGCACAGCGCGAGCGCGCCTTTGCCGTCGGGGCTGGGGTCGCCGGGGATCACATTCCTTATATCGGCCACAAAGTCGGGTTCCGGTAGGTCGCGGCCGAAATTGACCCCGGCCAGGTGGAACTTGGGTTTGTTCGCGCCGCAGACGAAGTCGCGCATCGCCGCAACCGTGCGGTCGGCGATGAGTCTGATCCTGGTCCGGTCGAGCCCGATCGGGCCGAGGAAGCCGGGCGGGCAGTCGAAGGCGGCACGGATCTCGGCTTCGTTTGCCAGGCGGAAGTCCGCCATGCCGTCGAGTTTGCCGAGCTTGACTTCGTTGACCTCGTGATCGCCGCGGACGAGCGCCACGACCATTTGTTCGCCTGCGACATACGCGACCAGCTTGACGGTGCGGGAAAGCGGAATGCCGAGCAGGGCCGCGACGTCCTCGCAGCTGGTCTGTTTCGGGGTTTCAACGTCGCGCAGCGTTTCCTGTGGCGCGGCGCGCGGCGCGGCGGGGTCGAGCGCCTCGGCGAGTTCGACGTTGGCGGCGTAGTCGGAGTCCGGGCAGTAGGCGATCAGATCCTCCCCGGAATCGGCCAGCACGTGGAACTCGTGCGAGCCCGAGCCGCCGATGGCGCCGGTATCCGCCGCCACGGCGCGGAAGGTGAGGCCCAGGCGCGTGAACACGCGGGTGTAGGCGTCGTACATGGTCTGGTAGGTGTCGATCAGGCTGTCGCGGCTGGCGTGGAAGGAATAGGCGTCCTTCATCAGGAATTCGCGCGCGCGCATGACGCCGAAGCGGGGCCGGATCTCGTCGCGGAACTTCATCTGGATCTGGTAGAAGTTGAGTGGCAGCTGGCGGTAGCTCTTGATCTCGCGGCGCGCGACGTCGGTGATGACTTCCTCGTGGGTGGGGCCGAAGCAGAAATCGCGCTGGTGGCGGTCCTTGATCTTCAGCATCTGCGGGCCGAACACCGCCCAGCGACCGGATTCTTCCCACAGTTCGGCCGGCTGCACGGCGGGCATCAGGAGTTCGATCGCCCCGGCGCGGTTCATTTCCTCCCGCACGATGGCTTCCACCCGGCGCAGCACGCGCAGGCCCAGCGGCATCCAGGTGTACAGGCCCGATCCCAGACGTTTGATGAGTCCGGCGCGCAGCATCAGCTTGTGGCTGACGAGTTCGGCTTCGGACGGGGCTTCCTTGGTGGTGGAAATGAAGAACCGGGTGACGCGCATGGCGGGGGATGTGCAGGACGAAAACGCGCATTTTAGCGCGGGCGAGGGTAATCTTTCGCGCTCGATCTCGGGATGGAACAAGGCATGCGCTTGAAAATGGACAAACGCCGGTCGGCGGACGACGGGCTGGAAGTGACGGAAGAACGCGGCGTGCGCACGCTGCATCTGGGCAGCCGCGCGATCCAGAGCGCCATGCGCACGAGCCGGCCGTGGGACCTCGAGCTCGCCTATACGCGGGCGATGATGGGTTTTCTCATGTTCAACCCCATGCCGCAGGACGTGCTGATGATCGGCCTGGGCGGCGGCTCGCTCGCCAAGTTCATCCGCAAGCATCGCGAGCAGACGCGCGTCACGGCGGTGGAAATCGATCCGCGCGTCATCGCCGCCGCGCGCGCGCATTTCGAGCTGCCGCCGGACGACGCGACGCTGCGCGTGATCGAGGCCGACGGCGCGCTCTACGTGCGCCAGCATCCGGCGAGCGCAGACGTCATCCTGCTCGACGGCTTCGACGCCGGCAACCAGGTGGCGGCGCTGGCGACGCAGACGTTCTACGATGCCTGCCGCCGCGTGCTGCGCCCCGGCGGCATTCTGGTGGTGAACCTGTGGGGGCGCGACCGCGACTTCGCCGAATATTTCGCGCGCCTTACGCGCGCCTTTGACGGCGAAGTCGGCTGGATTTCGGTGCAGGACAAGACCAACGTCATCGTCTTCGCTTTTGCCGAGCCCGGCGCGGCGGCGCGGCTCGAAGCGGCAAAACCGCAGTTCGCCGATCTGTCGAAACGCTGGGGTCTGGATCTGCGCGCATTCGCCCGCGATTTCCAGTGGGCGGCGGGGATCGCGCCGTTGCTGGGCTGAGGACCCGCCGTCCGGTTCGAGAGCGGGGTCCGTCCATGGGCATCGGGTCCGGAAATTGGCCGGAAATTTCAATCAAAACAAAGACTAATAATTCGTTTTTCGGGCATCGCGTGTTTGCAATTTTCGGCGGGTATGAAAGAATGCAGACAGTGAGTTTTTGAATTGGTGGCGGCCATGATCGACCGAGAAGGGTACCGCCCGAACGTAGGCATCATATTGTGCAATGCGCGCAACCAGGTCTTCTGGGGCAAGCGCGTCAATCAGCACGCCTGGCAATTTCCCCAGGGCGGCATCAATGCCGGGGAAACGCCGGAACAGGCCATGTTCCGGGAACTGGAAGAGGAAGTGGGGCTGCTTCCCGAGCACGTGCGCATCCTCGGCCGCACGCGCGAGTGGTTGCGCTACGACGTGCCGGCGCACTGGACCCGGCGCGACAGCCGCGGGCTGTATCGCGGACAGAAGCAGATCTGGTTCCTGTTGCGGCTGACCGGCCGCGACTGCGACGTGTCGCTGCGTGCCAGTGGCCATCCGGAGTTCGATGCCTGGCGCTGGAACGACTATTGGGTGCCGATGGAGGCCGTGGTCGATTTCAAGCGCGAGGTCTACCGCCTGGCGCTGGAGGAACTGGAGCGTTTCCTGCACAAGGACGTCCGGTATTTGCGGCAGCGCGCGCGCCGTCTCTGCGACCGCAGGAACTTGCCGCAGGACGCGTTGCCCAAACCGTGATTCGCAAACGGGAGGCGTGATGAAGATACGGATTTATGCTTCGACCACGCTGACCCGGACAACGGCACGCGAGCCCGGCCAACCCTTGTGGCAGATCGCGCCGACCCGCGACCAGGCCGGCCAGCGCCTGACCGATTTCATGATGCTGATTCCCCGTCTGCGCGAGCGTCCGCACGGCGAGATCGAGCGCGCCTCGCACGATATCCAGGCGATTCTGGCGCGGCATCAGGACGTGGTGTTCGCCGACCTCAATCTCAAGCTCAATCTGCTCTGGATTTCGCTGCGTCCCCGCCCTGGCGCGATCGCCGAACTGGCGGCGGCCATCCGCCTGCGCGTGCCGGAAGCGGTTCTGGTTGCGCATCATCCGCTGGCGATTTAGATTCGCCGGCGAATCGCCGTTATCCTTGCAAGCACAATACAATCTGGAGTGACTGCATGAATTCAGCGGGAGTACTGCGCGTCCTGATCGCGGCGGCGTGCTTGGGCGTCGGTGTCGTGTCGGCGAATGGAACCGAGCCTGGACCGGACGGTCCAGCCGTTGCACCCGTTGCACCCGTTGCACCCGTTGCAATGCCAGCTGTGACGCCGTCCCCGACGCCGCCGGCGGTGCAAATGACGCCGGTTTGGATGCAGGTCCCGCTGAACGGTGCCCCCCCTTACTATCTGGCGCCTCAGGCAGCGATGCCGTGGGCGATGGCGCCTGCCTATCCTGTCTTGCCGCCGGCGCAGATGTTTGTCCCTCCGCCTGGTTGGGTGCCGTTCGTCCTGGTCCTGGTGCCGATGCAGGCACCAACGCAGGGGGGGGTGAACTATGGTCCGGTTGCCGAAACGCCGGTGGTGGTGCTGCCACCCGAGGTCCCGGCGTCTGCGGCGGAAGCGGGGCCAGCCGCAGTTCAGGCGCCCGTCAGTGCGTCGGCACCCCCGGCTGTCCCGTCCGCTGCTGTGCCGCCGGTTGCCGCACCGGCAGGCCCCGAGGTTGATGCCGTTGTTCCGGCGTCCGTCCCGGAGGCGTTCGCCGCGCCTGGAATCGATTACGGCCCCGTGGCGCCAACGCCTGTGATCGAACTGCCGGCGCCGGATCAGGCTGCTGTGGCAGAAGCCAAACCGGCCGCGAAGCCGGTGCCCAGGCCTGTGCGCAAACCCGTCGCCAGAAAACCGGTTGCTAAGCCGCGCGCGGCAGTCCCGCCGGTCAAGAAGCGCATGTGCTGGAGCAACGGCGTCGTCGCCCCCTGCCGATAGGTACGCAAGTCCCTGCGAACGGCAGGGAATCCCGCGTGCTTTCTGTGTTTCGCGGAAATCGAGTGGTACCCAAGACGGCGGAATTCGTTAGAATAGGCGATTACGTAAAGCAATCGCTGGAGCAAACATGGCTGTTTCCGAACTTCAGGTTCAGACCGCGCTGAAGGAGCTGGTCGATCCCAACACGCACAAGGACTACGTCGCCACCAAATCCGCCAAGAACATCAAGATCGAAGGCGGTGCAGTGTCGGTGGACATCCTGCTCGGCTACCCCGCGCAGAGCCAGTTGGCCGCCATCAAGCAGCAGGTCGAGGACAAGCTCAGAACCATCGATGGCGTGACCGGCGCCACCGCCAACGTCAGCTTCAAGGTCGTCTCGCACAGCGTGCAGCGCGGCGTGAAGCTGATTCCCAACGTGAAGAACATCATCGCCGTCGCTTCGGGCAAGGGCGGGGTCGGCAAGTCCACCACGGCCGTCAACCTGGCGCTGGCGCTGGCCGCCGAGGGCGCGTCCGTCGGCATGCTCGACGCCGACATCTACGGCCCCTCGCAGCCGACCATGCTGGGCATCACCGACAAGCCCGAGTCGACCGACGGCAAGAACCTCGAGCCGCTCACCGGCCACGGCATCCAGGCGATGTCCATCGGCTTCCTGATCGACGTCGAAACCCCGATGGTGTGGCGCGGTCCGATGGTGACCCAGGCCTTGGAACAACTGCTCAACAACACCAACTGGAAAGACCTCGACTACCTCGTCGTCGACCTGCCGCCCGGCACCGGCGACATCCAGCTGACGCTGGCGCAGCGCGTGCCCGTCACCGGCGCGGTGATCGTCACCACGCCGCAGGACATCGCGCTGATCGATGCGCGCAAGGGGCTGAAGATGTTCGAGAAGGTTGGCATTCCCATCCTCGGCGTGGTCGAGAACATGAGCCTGCACATCTGCTCGAACTGCGGCCACGAGGAGCGCATCTTCGGCGAAGGCGGCGGCGAACGCATGTGCAAGGACTACAACGTGGAATTCCTCGGCGCGCTGCCGCTCGACGGCAGCATCCGCCACGACACCGACACCGGCAAGCCTTCGGTCGTTGCCGACCCCAACGGTCGCGTGGCCGACATCTACAAGATGATTGCGCGTCGCGTCGCAGTGAAGATCGGCGAGACCGCCGTTGATCACTCGGCCAAGTTCCCGAACATCATCATTTCCAATACCTGATGAGCATCAAGTCCGACCGCTGGATCCGCCGCATGGCGGAAACCCAAGGCATGATCGAGCCTTTCGAACCCGGTCAGGTCAAGGTGGCGGGCGGGCGCCCCATCGTGTCGTACGGCACGTCGAGCTACGGCTACGACGTGCGCTGTTCGAACGAATTCAAGCTTTTCACCGACATCAACACCACGATCGTCGATCCCAAGGCCTTCGATCCGAACAGCTTCGTCGAGGTCAAGGGCGATTCGTGCATCATCCCGCCCAATTCCTTCGCGCTTGCGCGCACGGTCGAGTACTTCCGCATCCCGCGCAACGTGCTCACCATCTGTCTGGGCAAGAGCACCTACGCGCGCTGCGGCATCATCGTCAACGTCACGCCGCTGGAACCCGAGTGGGAGGGCCACGTGACGCTGGAATTTTCCAATACCACCCCGCTGCCCGCGCGTATCTACGCCAACGAGGGCGTTGCACAGATGCTGTTCCTCGAATCTGACGAGGTGTGCGAAATCTCGTACAAGGATCGCGGCGGCAAGTACCAGGGTCAGCTCGGCGTGACCCTGCCCAAAATTTAACGTCCACGACTTCCGTCCGACGTACAATCCGCGCTTTTATCAGGGCCTTTTCCAGGAGCCGCCATGCGCTTCCGTTTTCCCGTCGTCATCATCGACGAAGATTTTCGTTCCGAGAACGCATCCGGGCTGGGCATCCGCACCCTCGCCGAGGCGATCGAGAAAGAGGGCATGGAAGTGCTCGGCGTTACCAACTACGGTGACCTGACTTCCTTCGCACAACAGCAGGCGCGGGCATCGGCCTTCGTGCTGTCCATCGACGACGAGGAGCTGGCGGGTTCGGCCGAGGACGCCAACACCGCGCTGGAGAAGCTGCGCGCCTTCGTCGAGGAGGTCCGTTTTCGCAATGCCGAGATACCGATCTTCCTGCATGGCGAAACCCGCACCGCACGCCATATCCCGAACGACATCCTGCGCGAGTTGAACGGCTTCATCCACATGCTGGAGGACACGCCGGAATTTCTTGCGCGCTACATCCTGCGCGAGGCGCGCGCCTATCTGGATTCGTTGGTGCCGCCGTTCTTTCGCGCGCTGACGCACTACGCGGCCGACGGTTCGTATTCCTGGCATTGCCCCGGCCATTCCGGCGGTGTCGCCTTCCTGAAATCGCCCATCGGCCAGATGTTCCATCAGTTCTTCGGCGAGAACCTGCTACGGGCAGACGTCTGCAACGCGGTCGACGAACTTGGGCAACTGCTCGACCACACCGGCCCGGTGGCGGCGTCCGAGCGCAATGCCGCGCGCATTTTCAATTGCGACCATCTGTTCTTTGTCACCAACGGCACTTCGTCGTCCAACAAGATGGTGTGGCATGCCAACGTGGCAGCGGGCGATATCGTGGTGGTCGACCGCAACTGTCACAAGTCCATTCTGCACGCCATCATCATGTGCGGTGCGATCCCGATTTTCCTGACGCCGACGCGTAATCACTACGGCATCATCGGGCCGATCCCGATGGACGAGTTCCGCCCGGAAAACATTGCCAAGAAAATTGCCGCCCACCCCTTCGCCAAGGATGCCAAGGGCGGGCCGCGCATCCTGACCATCACCCAGTCGACCTATGACGGCATTCTCTACAACGTCGACATGATCAAGGAACTGCTCGGCGACACTATCGATACTCTGCATTTCGACGAAGCCTGGCTGCCGCACGCGACCTTCCACGATTTTTATCGCGGTATGCACGCCATCGGCAAGAACCGCCCGCGCGCGGAAAACGCGCTGGTGTTCGCCACCCAGTCGACCCACAAGCTGCTGGCGGGCTTGTCGCAGGCCTCGCAAATCCTGGTGCAGGACGCCGAGAACCGCAAACTCGATTTCCATCGCTTCAACGAAGCCTATCTGATGCACATGTCGACCAGCCCGCAGTACGCGATCATTGCTTCGTGTGATGTGGCGGCGGCGATGATGGAGCCGCCCGGCGGGACCTCGCTGGTCGAGGAGTCGATCAAGGAAGCGCTGGATTTCCGCCGCGCCATGCGCAAGGTCGATAGCGAATTCGGCGCCTCCTGGTGGTTCCAGGTATGGGGGCCGCAGAATTTCGCGGATGAAGGCATCGGCGAACGCGAGGACTGGGTGCTGACGGCCAATGACCGCTGGCACGAGTTCGGCAACATCGCGCCCGGTTTCAACATGCTCGACCCGATCAAGGCCACGCTCATCACTCCTGGACTGGACGTGGACGGCGCCTTTGCCGATTGGGGCATCCCGGCCGCCATCGTCACCAAATACCTGGCCGAGCACGGCGTCATCGTCGAAAAGACCGGCCTGTATTCCTTCTTCATCATGTTCACCATCGGCATCACCAAGGGCCGCTGGAACACGCTGGTCACCGCGCTGCAGCAGTTCAAGTCGGATTACGACGAGAACCAGCCGCTGTGGCGCGTACTGCCCGAATTCGTGGAGAAGCACCCGCGTTACGAAAAGATCGGCCTCAAGGACCTGTGCGAGCAGATCCACGCCATCTACAAGGCCAACGACGTGGCCCGGCTGACGACCGAGATGTATCTGTCGGAAATGGCGCCGGCGATGAGACCCGCCGACGCGTTCGCCAAGATGGCGCACCGCGAGATCGAGCGGGTGGAAATCGACAAGCTCGAAAGCCGCATTACCGCCATGCTGGTGACGCCGTATCCGCCCGGCATTCCGCTCCTGATCCCGGGCGAGCGTTTCAATGCCACCATCGTGCGCTACCTCCAGTTCACGCGCGATTTCAACGAGAAATTCCCGGGCTTCGAAACCGACGTGCACGGCCTGGTCGAGAACGTCGTCGACGGCAAGGCACGGTATTACGTCGATTGCGTCATCTGATCCGCTGCCGGGCAAGACCTGAGGATTGATTTTTCAGGGAAATCGCGTATGATTCGCGCTCCCCGGTTTGCCGGGGATTGTTTTTTGCTCAAGCTTCTTGGGCTTCTTGAACCCTTGCTCCACCGCACCGCAGCGGGGGGCTTAACCGAAAGGAAACTCGATGCGGCATTACGAAATCGTATTTATCGTTCATCCCGACCAGAGCGAGCAGGTGCCCGCCATGATCGAACGCTACAAGGGCAACATCACCTCGCGTGGCGGCAACATCCACCGCCTGGAAGACTGGGGCCGCCGCCAGATGGCCTACCCGATCCAGAAAGTGCACAAGGCGCACTACGTGCTGATGAACATCGAGTGCGACCAGGAAACCCTGGAAGAACTCGAACACGGCTTCAAGTTCAACGACGCCGTACTGCGCCACCTGACCATCAAACGCGACGCCGCGGTGACAAGCGCCTCGCCGATGATGAAGGAAGAGAAGTCGCGCGACATGCTGGACAGCGCCAAGCCGGAAGCGGCCGCTGAGCAGCCCGTCGCGGCCTGAGCGCGTGGATCGAGCTGAATGAGTGAACAGGCTGCTCATCAGCGGCGTCCTCATCCAGGTTGAGCCTGTGCGCTACAGTCCGGCCGGCGTGCCGATTGCAGAGGCGGTGATTCAGCACCGCAGCAGTCAGGCGGTTGCAGGCCAGACCCGGCAGGTGGAATGCGAGTTGACGGTACAGGCAAGCGGTGCGCTTGCCACGCAACTGGCCCGGCTGGAATGCGGAACGCAGGTGAAACTGGAAGGTGCATTGAACCGGCGCAGCGTGAACAGCCGACAACTGATCCTGATATTGAACCGATACGAAAAGGAATGAATCATGGCCCGTCCCATGGGTGGTAAATCCGGCGGCAAGTTCGCCAACAAGCGCCGCGACAGCGGCAACCGCGGTCTCTTCAAGCGCCGCAAGTTCTGCCGCTTCACCGCCGAGAAGGTGGTCGAGGTCGATTACAAGGACGTCGACGTACTGAAGGAATTCATCAGCGAGAACGGCCGCATCATCCCCGCGCGTATCACCGGCACCAAGGCGCACTACCAGCGCCAGCTGGGCACCGCGATCAAGCGTGCGCGCTTCCTGGCGCTCATGCCTTACACCGATCTGCATTGAGGAGACGACCATGCAAGTGATTCTGATGGATAAAGTCGTCAACCTGGGCAATCTGGGTGACGTGGTCAAGGTGAAAGACGGCTACGCCCGCAACTTCCTGATTCCCAGCGGCCGTGCGCGCCGCGCCACGCAGGCCAACATGGAAGCCTTCGCGGCCCAGAAGGCCGAGCTTGAGCGCATCGCCGCCGAGAAGCTGACCGACGCGCAGCGTCGCGGCGAAAAGCTGGAAGGCGTGAGCGTGAGGATCGCCCAGAAGGCCGGCGTCGACGGCCGTCTGTTCGGTTCGGTCACCAACGCCGACATCGCCGATGCGCTGAAGGCGCTGGGCCACGACGTGGCCAAGGCCGACGTCCGCCTGCCCGACGGTCCGTTCAAGGCCGCTGGCGAATACCCGGTGGTGCTGGGGTTGCACCATGACGTGATCGCCAACATCACGGTGGTGGTGGTCGGCGAGCAGTAAGTCGCCCACGCCGACGAGAAGGGAGCCCGCGGGCTCCCTTTTTTCATCCGTTTTATTCCCGCTCGCCCACCGCTTATCCACAAGCTTATCCCTTGGTCGGGGGCAGGGCACAAGACTAGAATCGCATCATGGCTGCCATCCATCCCCTGAACGCGCCGGCCGACTCCCGTCCGGCCGACCCGCAACTTGCCCAGATGCGGTTGCCGCCGCACTCGCTGGAAGCCGAGCAGGCCGTGCTCGGGGGCCTGTTGCTGGACAACGGGGCGTGGGATCGCATCGGCGACGTCGTGGCCGAAACCGATTTCTATCGTCAGGACCATCGGCAGATCCTGCGGGCCATCGTGAGGCAGATCGCGGAGAACCGCCCGGCCGACGCGGTGACCGTGTCCGAGGCGCTGCAGTCCATGGGGCAGCTGGAAAGTGTCGGCGGACTCGCCTACATCGTTGCGCTGGCGAGCAACACGCCGTCGGCCGCCAACATCCGCCGTTATGCCGAGATCGTGCGCGAGCGCGCGGTGATGCGGCGGCTGGCCGAAGTCGCCACTGGCATTGCCGACAGCGCCTACGCACCCTCTGGCCGGCCCGCCTCCCAGTTGCTCGACGAGGCCGAAGCCAAGATCTTCGAGATTGCCGAATCCGGCAGCCGCGGCCAGGCAGGTTTCAGCGAGATCAAGCCGCTGTTGAAGGAGGTCGTCGAACGCATCGACGAGCTCTATCACCGCGACAACGATTCCGGCGTCACCGGCGTTCCCACCGGTTTCCACGATCTCGACCAGAAGACCTCTGGACTGCAGCCGGGCGACCTCATCATCGTGGCCGGGCGGCCATCGATGGGCAAGACCGCGTTCTCGATCAACATCGGCGAGAACGTCGCGCTCGACACCGGCCTGCCGGTAGCCATCTTCTCGATGGAAATGGGCGGCGCGCAGCTGGTGATGCGCATGATCGGCTCGGTCGGCAAGCTCGACCAGCACCGCCTGCGTACCGGCAAGCTGGGCGAGGACGACTGGCAACGCCTGACCTACGCGCTCGGCAAGCTCAATGACGCGCCGGTGTTCATCGACGAGACGCCGGGCCTCAACGTGCTCGAGCTGCGCGCCCGCGCCCGCAGGTTGATGCGGCAATGCGGAAAACTCGGCCTTATCATCATCGACTACATCCAACTGATGTCGGCCAGCAGTTCCGGCGAAAACCGCGCCACCGAAATTTCGGAAATTTCGCGCGCCCTGAAAGGTCTGGCCAAGGAACTGCACGTGCCGGTGATCGCATTGTCGCAGTTGAACCGATCGCTCGAACAGCGGCCGAACAAACGGCCGGTGATGTCCGACCTGCGCGAATCGGGTGCCATCGAGCAGGACGCCGATGTCATCCTCTTTATCTACCGCGACGAGGTCTACAACCCCGACACCCAGGACAAGGGCAAGGCTGAAATCATCATCAGCAAACAGCGTAACGGCCCTATCGGCATGGTGCCGCTTGCCTTCCTCGGCGAATACACGCGCTTCGAATCGCTGGCGCAAGCCGGTTCGTACTGAATCCATGCGGCCGATCAAGGCGCGGATTTCCATCGGCGCGCTGGCGCACAATCTGCGCGTGGCGCGCAGTCACGCCGGCGACGCCCGCGTGTTCGCGGTGGTGAAGGCCAATGCCTATGGCCACGGCCTGTCGCGTGCGCGACGCGCGTTCGCGGCGGCGGATGGTTTCGCGGTCCTGACGCTCGAAGAGGCTGCCAATCTGCGCCTGATGGGCGTCGAGCAGCCCATCCTGCTGCTCGAAGGGATTTTCGGAGCCGACGAAATTCCCGTTTGTGCCGAACTCGACCTGTGGCCGGTGCTGCACCACGCGGCGCAACTCGACTGGCTGGAACGCGCGCCGCCCGCGCGGCCGCTGCAGACGTTTCTCAAATTCGACAGCGGCATGCATCGCCTCGGTTTTCCCCTGGCGCGCCACGCCGAAATCGTCGCGCGCATGAAGTCCCTGTCCTGCGTGGCCGGTGTGACCTTGATGACGCACTTCGCCCAGGCGGACGAAGCCGAAGGTGTGGACTGGCAACTGCGACCCTTCCTTGACGAACTCGCCGCATACGGCCTGCCCTGGAGCAGCGCCAACTCGGCCGCGCTGTTGCGCTATCCGCACAGCTGCGGCGCCTGGGTGCGGCCGGGCATCATGCTCTACGGCACGTCGCCCTTTGCCGACAGGACGGCTGCCGAGCTGGGTTTGCGCCCGGCGATGCGGCTGGAATCTGAATTGATCAGTGTGCAGACCCTGCAGCCGGGCGAGGCTGTCGGCTACGGTCAGCTGTTCCGCGCGGACCGTGCCATGCGCGTCGGCGTGGTCGCCTGCGGCTATGCCGATGGCTATCCGCGCCACGCGCCGACCGGCACGCCGATTGCCGTGTGCGGGCAGCGTGCACGCACGCTGGGGCGCGTGTCGATGGACATGCTGTGCGTCGATTTGAGCGACTGCCCGCACGCGGGCATGGGCAGTCCGGTGGAACTGTGGGGCGAGACCATCCCGGTGGACGCGGTCGCCGCCGCCGCCGGCACCACCAGCTATGAATTGCTGTGCGCGCTCGCAGCGCGGGTGCCGGTCGACGAGGTGGATTGACCCCGTCTAGTGCGTGGTGCCGAAGGACGGGTCGCGGGTGCCCGGGGGCATCGGCAGTCCGGCGTAGCGGGTGGCCTGGGCGATCGGGCCGCGCGGAAACAGGTTGTACAGGAATTTGTGTCCGCCCACGCCCGCGAACTCTTCCTCCAGACTGTTCGCCAAAGCCCGCGCATTGACCGTACCGCCGTGGTCGGCATAGCAGTCGCGCAGATAGCGGATGATGCCGAGATGCTCGTCAGTCAGTTCGATTCCGTCGCGGCGCGCCATTTCGATGGCCTGCGCCTCGCTCCAGGGGTCGAGTTCGATCAGGTGGCCGCGCGTGCTCGCGTCGGCATGTTCCTGCGTCACCAATTTGTTGATGTCCAGCATGATGATCTCCTCCAGGTTGAGGTGCCTGTTTTATAGAACGTCGAGCCAGAATTCCAAGCAGTGGGCTTGCATCGTTGCAGACACACGTTATGTTTATAATTTCCCGCATTCATACCAAGGGAGCCACACCATGAAAGCCGTTGCACGCGCGCTCGTCACCGGGCTGTTTCTGACTCAGGCGATCAATCCGGTGTACGCCGGCCTGTTCGATTTCAAACTCGGCGGCGACAAGAAGGAGGAAGGCCAGCCGTCCGGCTCGGCCGGACCCGACGGGGCCAAGGGCGAGGCCAAGGAGCTGGAGAAATGCGACAAGCCATACGGCACGCTGGCGGTGGTCGAACCGCAGGACGCGGTGATCTCGCACCTGCTGCAATACGGCCTGCAGTCGCCGACCGGACTCATTCGCATGATGGTGCAGCAGTCCAACTGCTTCGTCCTGGTGGAACGCGGCCGCGCCATGCAGAACCTGATGCAGGAGCGCCAGCTCGCCGAGTCCGGCGAATTGCGCAAGGGCTCCAACATGGGCAAGGGCCAGATGGTGACCGCAGACTACGTGCTGACGCCGGACGCGGTGTTTTCCAGCAAGGACTCGGGCGGAATCGGCGGCGCGCTGGGTGGGCTCGGCGTGTTCGGCGCGGTGGCGGGCCTGGTGGCAGCCGGCCTCAAGTTCAAGTCGGCGCAGACGACCATGATCCTTTCCGATTCGCGCACTTCGCTGCAGATCGCGTCGGCGACTGGCAACGCCGAGAAGACCGACTGGAGCGTCGGCGGACTCCTGGTCGGCGGCGGCGCGGCAGGCGGACTGGGCGCGTACACCAACACGCCGGAAGGCAAGGTCATCGCGGCCAGCTATCTGGACAACTGGAACAACATCGTCCAGTCCATCCGCAACAACCCCGAACTCGCGCGTCAGGACATCAGCCTCAAGGGCAAATCCGGCCAGCCGACCAAGGCCGGGGCGGTGTTCGAGGAAGGCGATGCGGTCACCGGCAAGATCGCCGGGCTGAAGATGTATGCACAACCCAGCAAATCGTCCAAGGTGGTGGCCACGATCGGCAAGGGCGAGGAGGTCATCTACACCGGCAAGGACAAGGACGGCTTCATCTCCGTGCAGGGACAGGACGGGGAAGGCTGGGTCGAGAAAGTCATGGTCAGGAAGTAAGCGGCCTGCATGAAACGAGAAAGCCGGGTTTGCCCGGCTTTTTTCACGTCATTTTTCCGGGCGATCCGAAACATTCCAGATGACGCTCGCCGAGCACGTGGCGCACAACGCCGCAGTTCAGCACTGCCTGGGCCAGGGCAGCGGAGAAGCCGGACCAGTCGGCGATGCCCTCGTAGATTTCCATCCAGGTGTCCGCGTCGTCGCAGCGGCACAGCCTGCGCGGCGGCATCGCGCAATGCGGCGTCATCGCGGACAGGAGCGCATCGACGCAGCCGGCCGCTTCTTCCGCGCGGGCCGGATCGATGCGGTAGTACACGTAGGCCGCGCGCACCTATTCCGGCACGGCGTATGGCAGGGGCTTCAGCACGAGCGCGGCGCCGTCCGGCTGCCCGAGATGCAGGGTCTGGCTGCGCGCGCTTTCCACCTGGGCCACCGCGAGCAGGTCGTAGCCGCCGCTCGGTGCCGGCGCGGCGTTGACCACGGTGCCGCTGGCCTGTTCGCCTAGGTCGGCGCTGTACAGGCTGTCGCCGGGCGCGGCGGAGGCATCGACGTGGGCGAGGAACATGCGGCGCTTGAGCTTGCCCAGATACTGGCTGCGCGCGACGATTTCCTGGCCGGGGTAGCAACCCTTCTGGAAGCTCACGCCCCCAAGGGTTTCGTAGTTCACCATCTGCGGCACGAACTGTTCCTGCGTGGCGGCGACGATCATCGGGATGCCGGCATTGAGACGCAACCAGTCCCACACCGGGGCGCCGACCGGCATCGCGAACTGGCGCAATGTCTGCCATGCCGCAGCCGCGCGCTCGGGCTGGATCGCCAGTACGAACTTGTCCGCCCCCACGCGCACCACCGTACCTGCGTCGCCGGTCGCGGTGCGCATCGGTGCGTCGGGCATCGCGCCCATCGCGGCAGCCACCGCAGTCTCCGCTGCGGGGCCGGCGACGACCAGACGCACGCGTTCGTCGCTGGCATCGCGGCCCTTGACCCTGGCGCGCAGGATGAACATCGACAGCCGCTTCAGCACGCTGGCGAGGATGTCGCCCGAGAGCTGCAGGCAGGTATCCTCGCCGTCGCGCCACATCAGGAAATTGCCGAGCAGCCGGCCCTTGGGGCTGCAATAGCCATTCCATTGCGCGCTGTCGGCGTGCAGGGCGCGCACGTCGTTGGTAAGCTGGCCCTGCAGGAAGGCGGCGGTTTCCTCGCCGCTGAACGCGATCACGCCGAGCTGCGAGAGATCGGCGATGACGGTGCCGTTTGCCGCCGCCGCGCGTTCGGCAGCGGCATCGCCATAATGCTGCACGGCGCCGTTCTCCAGCTGCGCGCCCTGCGTTTCGAGAAAGGATTTCCAGGAGTCGATCACGATGCGGTCCAGTCAGGTCAGGCAAGGCGAAAAGTGTACACGCTGATGCGCGAGTTGGAATGCAAACCCTCGCGCCGACTGGGGCTGTGGCTGGCCGGCCTGCTTGCGCTCGTTCTGGCGGCCATTGCCTTTGCGGCCTTGCCGCCGGCGATGCGGCTCGCGCTGGGTGCGGCGACGCTGGCGCTGGGCGCATGGGGCTGGCGGCGGGCAGCGCGGCCGCCGCCGCTGCGCATCTTCGCGGACGGCAGCCTGCAAAGCCTCGACGATACGGGCGAATGGCGCACGCTCGAAGTGCAGGGCGACAGTTTCGTATCGCCAGCATTGGTGGTATTGCGCTATCGCCTGGAAGGCGGCAAGGTGCGCGCGCTGACGCTGTTGCCGGACAGTCTTCCGGCCGGCGACTGGCGCCGGCTCAGAGTGTCGCTTCGCTGGACACCCCGCACACGCTCGGACACATCGTCCCCGGACGCGGGTTGAGCACGGTGTTGCCGGCGATCGGCAAGGTGTCGGGGTAGTCGCGGCTGTAGTGGAGTCCCCGGCTCTCCTGCCGCAACTGCGCCGAACGGATGATGAGGTCGGCGCTCTGCACCAGGTTGCGCAGTTCGATCAGGTCGTTGCTGACGCGGAAATTGCGGTAGAACTCGTCGATCTCCGCGCGCAGCAGACGGATGCGATGCGAGGCGCGGGCCAGCCGCTTGTTGGTACGCACGATGCCGACGTAGTCCCACATGAAGCGGCGAAGCTCGTCCCAGTTGTGCGAGATCACGACCTCCTCGTCCGGGTCGGTCACGCGCGATGCGTCCCAGGGCGGCAGATCGAGCGCGGGCGCAGGAGGGGTTGCCAGGATGTCGGCGGCGGCGGCGTGGCCGAACACCAGGCATTCGAGCAGCGAGTTCGAAGCCAGCCGGTTGGCGCCATGCAACCCAGTGAAGGTGACCTCGCCGACCGCGTGCAGGTTGCACAGGTCGGTGCGCGCGTGGATGTCGGTGACGACGCCGCCGCAGGTGTAGTGCGCGGCCGGCACCACCGGGATGGGCTGCTGCGTGATGTCGATGCCGAGTTCGAGGCAGCGCGCGTGGATCGTCGGGAAATGTTCGCGCACGAACGCGGCCGGCTTGTGGCTGATGTCGAGGAAGACGCAGTCGAGGCCGCGTTTCTTCATTTCGAAGTCGATTGCGCGCGCCACCACGTCGCGCGGCGCGAGCTCGGCACGCTCGTCGTGGAATTGCATGAAGCGGGTACCGTCCTGCAGCAGCAGGCGGCCGCCTTCGCCGCGCACGGCTTCGGTGATGAGAAAGGACTTGGCGTGCGGGTGGTACAGGCAGGTGGGGTGGAACTGCACGAACTCCAGGTTCGCCACCCGGCAGCCGGCGCGCCAGGCCATCGCGATGCCGTCGCCGGTCGAGGTGTCGGGGTTGGTCGTGTAGAGATAGACCTTGCCGGCGCCGCCGGTGGCGAGCACGGTATGGCCCGCGGCAAAGGTCTCGACCTCGCCGGTGGCCTTGTTCAGCGCGTAGGCGCCGTGGATCTGCCGTTCCTGGCCGCCGACGCGCTTGCCGGAAATGAGGTCGATCGCGACGTGCTGCTCGAAGGTGTCGATGTTGGGATGGGCGCGCACCTTGTCGAGCAGACTGGTCTGCACCGCGTGGCCGGTGGCGTCGGCGGCGTGGACCACGCGGCGTTTCGAGTGGCCGCCCTCGCGTGCCAGATGCAGGCCGCCCGGCATGTTCGGGTCGGGGGTGAAGGCGACGCCGTTGGCGGTGAGCCAGGCGATCATCGCACGCGCCTGGCCGGCGACCAGGCGGGTCACTTCCACGTCGCACAGGCCGGCGCCGGCCACCAGGGTATCGTGCACGTGGGCTTCGACCGAGTCGCCGTTGTCCACTGCCGCCGCGATGCCGCCCTGCGCCCAGTCGCTGGCGCCGTCGGTCATCTGGCGTTTGGTCACGATGGCGACGCGGCGCTGGTCGGCAAGCTTGAGCGCGGTGGTCAGCGCGGCGAGGCCGCTGCCGAGGATGAGGACGTCGTGTCTGTGCTGCATGGTGGTCGTCGGATGATAGCAGGCTTGAACGCCCCGCCGAACAACCCTATTCGGATTGAACTTTTTCGCCTTGCCCGGCTCCCACAGCCGGAAGATGCGGTCACGTATACTTTTGCAATTACAACAAGCAGCAGGGAGATATGTCGGACCGCGAACTGGATCAGGTGCTGGTCGAACGCGCCCAGAAGGGCGACAAACGCGCATTCGAGCTCTTGGTGAGCAAGTATCACCGCAAGCTCGGTCGGCTGTTGTCGCGCATGGTGCGCGACGCCGCCGAGGTGGAAGACATCACGCAGGAAGCCTTCATCAAGGCCTATCGGGCCTTGCCGGGCTTCCGGGGCGAGAGCGCGTTCTACACCTGGCTGTACCGGATTGCGGTCAACACGGCGAAAAACTATCTGGTCGCGCACAAGCGCCAGCCGGTATCCTCCGACGTGCTGGCCGAGGACGCGGAGAATTTCGAGGACGGCGACATGCTGCGCGACATCGCGACGCCGGATGCGGAACTCCAGACCAAACAGATCGCCAAAGCGGTTAACGAGGCGGTGGATGCACTGCCGGAGGAATTGAGGACGGCTATTACACTGCGCGAGATCGAGGGCATGAGCTACGAGGAAATCGCACAGATGATGGAATGCCCGATCGGCACCGTGCGTTCGCGGATTTTTCGCGCGCGCGAGGCGATTGCGGGGAAAATACGCCCGATGCTGGGCACGAGTCAGGATAAAAGGTGGTAACCATGTCAGCACTTCGCAAACCCGATCACGCCCCCCGGATAGACGAAGGCAGCCGCTCGATGCTGTCGGCGCTGCTGGACGGGGAAACCGCGCACGCCGAAGCCGAAACCTGCATCGAGGCGCTCAGACGCGACGACGGCCTGCGACGCGACTGGGCCGACTACCACCTGATCGGCGACCTGATGCGCGGCGTCGCGGTGCCGGCGTCGCCGGACTTCATGACCCGCTTCTCGGCGCAGCTTGCGGCCGAACCGACCGTGCTGGCACCACGCCGCAGCGTGTGGCCGCAGCGCATCGCCGTCGCGTCGTTCGCCTCGCTCGCGGCATGGGGGGCGGTCACGCTCAACGGCATGTTGTCGGACGAGCCGGCCGCCGTTCCGATGGCGGAAGCGCCGGGCGCGCAGCAGGTGGCACTGGCGTCGGAAACCCCCTCCGAGGATGATGCGCGTCTCGCGCCCTATCTCGTGGCACACCAGGAGTTTGCCCCGATGGCGGTGGCGTCCCCCTATCAGCGCGCCGTAGCGGTAGCGGTGGAGCCGCGCTGATGCAGGGGGGGGTAAGGACCTACGGCTGGCGGGGCGTTCTCTTCGCAGGTTTTTTTCTGGCGGCGGGTGCGGCACAAGCCGACGCTGCGCTCGACTGGCTGAACCGCGCGGCCGATGCCGCCAAGCAGCAGAATTACAGCGGCGTCTATGTGTATCACCATGGCGAACACATCGAGGTGATGCGGGTGCTGCATCGCGCCGACGCGCGGGGCGAGCAGGAAAAGGTGGAGGTGCTCGACGGCACCCCGCGCCAGTTCCTGCGCATCAACAACGACGTCTACTGCCACTTGCCGGACGGGCGCCATGTGCGGCTGGAACGCAATGCACCGCGCCGGTTCTTCCCCGCCCTGCTGCCTGACAAGCCGGCCGACCTGCTGGCCTATTACGAGGTGAAGCTCGGCGGAACCGAGCGCGTCGCCGGCCGTGCCTGCCAGGTCGTGATGCTGGAGCCGCGCGACGGCTACCGCTATGCCTTCAATCTGTGGCTCGACAAACGCACCGGCCTGCCGCTGAAGTCGCGCATCGTCAATGAGAACGGCGGCATCGTGTCGATGTTCGTGTTTTCCGAACTCCAGATCGGCAAGCCGCCCGAAGACCGGGTGTTCCAGAACGACATGGCCGGCAAGCGCATACTCAGCGCGAGCCTTGACAAGCCCGCCGAACTGGCCTGGACCATGAAGCCGCCGCCAGGTTATGCGCGCGTGCAGGAGGCAGTACGTGCCTTGCCCGGCAAGAAGGCGCCGGTGACGCATCTGGTGTTCTCGGATGGCCTGAGCGTGCTGTCGATGTTCGTCGAGCCCGCCGATCCGCAGGCGCAAAGGCTGCACGGCCTGTCCGCCGAAGGGGCGATCGGCGTCTATGCGCGCGATGTCGACGGTTACACCGTGACGACACTGGGCGAGGTGCCGAGCGCGGCGCTCATCGAAACCGGCAATTCCGTCAGTAAGAAATAGGTAAACAATCCTCGCTATGCTGGAACAAACCGCAGAAGTCATCGATGTCGCGCCGGAAGGCGCGTGGGTGCGTGCGGTCGAATCGTCCGGCTGCGGCACCTGCGGCGGCCAGGGGTGTGCGACGCGGCGCATCGCCGAAGTGTTCCAGCGGCGCCCGCGCGGTTTCCTGGTCGAGAGCGCCCTGCCGCTGATCCGGGGCGACCGGATCGTCGTCGGAATCGCAGACGGCAGCGTGTTGTCCAGCGCCTTGCGCGCCTACGGATGGCCGCTGGCGTCGATGCTGGCGGGCGCCCTGCTGGCGCAGTCCTTCGCACCCGGCGACGGTCCTGCGATTGCCGGACTGTTGGCGGGCGGCGTACTCGGCTGGCTGGCCGGTCGTGGCGGACGCGCCGCCCGCCCGGTGGTGCTGCGCCGCGAAGATTCACTTCCCGTTCAACTGAAGCCATTCAAGTGAAGAAAGGACAGCCATGATGAGAGCGGCTCTTGCAACGATGGCGCTGGCAGCGACCCTGTCGGCGCCGGTGCTGGCGAAAGACGTGGTGGACGTGGCCGATCTGGTTGAGAAGCAGGGACCGGCGGTGGTCAACATCAGCACCACCAAGCTGGTGAAGCGCAGCCAGGAAGGCCTGCCTTTCACCATGCCCGACGAAGACGACATGCAGGAATTCTTCCGCCGTTTCTTCCCGCCCGGCGGTCCCGGCGGACAGGGCGGGCCGATGCAGGAAATTCCGGCGCGCGGCGCGGGGTCCGGCTTCATCGTCAGCAGCGACGGCTACATCCTGACCAACGCGCACGTGGTGCGCGGGGCGGACGAGGTCGTGGTCAAGCTCATCGACAAGCGCAAGTTCACTGCCAAGGTCATCGGCACCGATACGCGTACCGATGTCGCCGTCATCAAGATCACCGCGAACAATCTTCCCACGGTGAAACTCGGCGACCCGACCAGGTTGCGCGTCGGCGAGGCGGTCGCGGCGATCGGCTCGCCGTTCGGCTTCGAGAATTCGGTGACCGCGGGCATCGTCTCGGCCAAGGGCCGCTCGCTGCCGTCGGAAAACTACGTGCCCTTCATCCAGACCGACGTGCCGATCAACCCGGGTAATTCCGGCGGGCCGCTGTTCAACATGCAGGGCGAAGTCGTCGGTATTAACTCGCAGATCTACAGCCGCAGCGGCGGCTACCAGGGCGTGTCGTTCGCGATTCCCATCGACGTGGCGATGGAGGTGGTCAACCAGCTGAAGTCCGGCGGCAAGGTCTCGCGCGGCTGGCTGGGCGTGGTGATCCAGGAGGTGACCGCTGACCTCGCCGACTCCTTCGGGCTCGACCGCCCGCGCGGTGCACTGGTGGCGCAGGTGCAGCCGGACACCCCTGCAGCCAAGGCAGGCTTGCAGGCTGCCGACGTGATACTGGAATTCAACGGCCGGCCGGTCGAGAACTCGGGCGACCTGCCGCGCATGGTCGGCATGACCAAGCCGGGCGCGCAAACGCCGCTGACGGTATGGCGCAAGGGCAAAGCCCAGCAGCTGACCGTGGTGCTGGGCGAACTGCCGACCGAAACCGCGCAGGCGGAAGGCGGCAGCCGGGCCTTCTCGCGCGGTGGTCTGGCGCTGTCCGAACTTAATGCCGAGCAGCGGCGCACGATGGACCTCGACCACGGCCTGATGGTCGAGGACGCCACCGGCGACGCCGCGCGCGCCGGCATCCGCACGGGCGACGTCATCCTCGCGGTGAACAACACCAAGGTCGCCACGGTCGAGGCCTTCCGCAAGGCCATCGCCGCCGTGCCCAACGGCAAGAGCGCAGCCATCCTGGTGCGTCGCGGCGACGGCTCCCTCTACGTTCCGCTGAAAATCTCGGGTGACTAGGACGCTCACCCTCTACACGCGCGCGGGCTGCCTGCTGTGCGAGGAGATGGAAGCGGCCGTCGACGGCCTGCTGGCCGGCCGGACGGTCGAGCTCGGGTGCATCGACGTCGACGCCGATCCTGCGCTCAAGGCGCGTTTCGGCTGGGATGTGCCGCTGCTGTTCGACGGGGAGAGCGAAATCTGCCGGCACCGTCTCGACCCGGTCCGGTTTCGCGCGTGGCTCGCCGGAAACCTCTGAAATCCGTTAAAATTCGCGCAGTTATCGCATCCCTGACCGGGCACGGAAACGTGCCCGTTTTGTTGTGTCGCAGAATCTGATCCGCAATTTTTCCATCATCGCCCACATCGACCACGGCAAGTCGACGCTGGCCGACCGCCTGATCCAGCAATGCGGCGGGCTGTCCGAGCGCGAGATGGAGGAACAGGTACTCGACTCCATGGACCTGGAGAAGGAGCGCGGCATCACCATCAAGGCGCAGACCGCCGCGCTCACCTACAAGGCGCAGGACGGCCAGACCTACCGCCTCAACCTGATCGACACCCCGGGCCATGTCGATTTCTCGTACGAAGTCAGCCGCTCGCTTTCCGCCTGCGAAGGCGCGCTGCTGGTGGTCGACGCCTCGCAGGGCGTCGAAGCGCAGACCGTGGCCAACTGCTACACCGCGATCGACCTCGGCGTGGAAGTCATCCCCGTGCTGAACAAGATCGACCTCCCGGCGGCCGACCCCGACCGCGTGGCGGAAGAGATCGAGGACATCGTCGGCATCGACGCCAGCGAGGCGGTGCGCGCCTCGGCCAAGACCGGCATCGGCATCCCGGAAATCCTCGAGGTCGTGGTCAGGCAGGTGCCCGCACCGCGCGGCAACGAGGATGCGCCGCTGAAGGCGCTGATCATCGATTCCTGGTTCGACAACTACGTCGGGGTCGTCATGCTGGTGCGCGTGGTCGATGGCGCGCTCCGGCCCAAGGACAAGATCCGCTTCATGGCGACCGGCGCGCAGTACCTGACCGAACACGTCGGCGTGTTCACGCCCAAATCCGTGGACAAGCCGCAGCTGTCGGCGGGCGAAGTGGGCTTCGTCATCGCCGGCATCAAGGAACTGAAGTCGGCGCAGGTCGGCGACACCATCACTTTGCTGGATAACCCCGCCGCCCAACCGCTGCCCGGCTTCAAGAAGGTGCAGTCGCAGGTATTCGCGGGCTTGTATCCGGTCGAATCGCACGACTTCGAGGCCCTGCGCGACGCGTTGACCAAGCTGCAGCTCAACGACGCGGCGCTGCAGTTCGAGCCCGAGGTCTCGCAGGCGCTGGGCTTCGGTTTCCGCTGCGGCTTCCTCGGCCTGCTGCACATGGACATCGTGCAGGAGCGGCTGGAGCGCGAGTACGACATGGACCTCATCACCACCGCACCGACGGTGGTGTACGAGGTGGTGATGAAGGACGGCAGCACGGTCAATGTCGAGAACCCGTCCAAGCTGCCCGACCTGTCGAAGATCGAGGAAATCCGCGAACCTATCATCACGGCGACGATCTACGTGCCGGAGGAATTCGTCGGCAACGTGATCACCCTGTGCAACCAGAAACGCGGCGTGCAGCTCGACATGCAGTATCACGGCAAGCAGGTGATGCTGCGCTACGACCTGCCGATGAACGAGGTCGTGATGGATTTCTTCGACAAGCTGAAATCGACCAGCCGCGGCTATGCCTCGCTCGACTACGAGTTCAAGGAATATCGCGCCGGCGACCTGGTCAAGCTCGACATCCTGGTGAACAACGAGAAGGTCGATGCGCTCTCGCTCATCGTGCACCGTGCCACCAGCGTCTACCGCGGCCGCGAGCTCGCCGCCAAGATGCGCGAACTGATCCCGCGCCAGATGTTCGACGTGGCGGTGCAGGCCGCCATCGGCGCCAACATCATCGCGCGCGAGAACGTCAAGGCCATGCGCAAGAACGTGCTCGCCAAGTGCTACGGCGGCGACATCACCCGCAAGAAGAAACTGCTCGAAAAGCAGAAGGCCGGCAAACGCCGCATGAAGCAGGTCGGCAACGTCGAAATCCCGCAGGAAGCCTTCCTCGCCATCCTGCAAGTCTCCGATAAATAATCAGGCCCGAGATCCATGAACTTCGCCCTCATCCTGTTCGTCGCGCTGGTCGTCACCGGCGGCATCTGGCTGCTCGACGCCGTCGTGCTGAAACGCAATCGAGACAGCCAGGCGCGCGAGCCGATGCTGGTCGAATACGCCAAGAGCTTCTTCCCGGTCATCCTCATCGTGTTCGGGCTGCGCTCCTTCCTGGTCGAACCGTTCAAGATCCCCTCGGGGTCGATGATGCCGACCCTGCTGGTGGGCGATTTCATCCTGGTCAACAAGTACACCTACGGCATCCGCCTGCCGGTGATCAACAAGAAGGTCGTGCAGCTGAACGATCCGCAGCGCGGCGACGTGATGGTGTTCCGCTATCCCGAAGACCCCGGCCTGGATTACATCAAGCGCGTGGTCGGCGTGCCGGGCGACACGGTCGAATACCGCGACAAGAAGCTGACGGTGAACGGCCAGCCGGTACCGGCGAGCCAGAACGGCACCTACAGCTACGTCGGCAACGGCCTCAGCTACATCACCGCGATGGTCTACGACGAGAAGCTCGGCCACGCCAGCCACACCATGATGGTCGAGCCGGGCAAGCCCTCGGTGTATCCGCCGCAGGTGATGGACTTCCCCAAGCGCGAGAACTGCTCCTACAATGCCGAAGGCGAAGGCTTCACGTGCAAGGTGCCTGCAGGACACTATTTCATGATGGGCGACAACCGCGACGAGAGCAACGACAGCCGCTACTGGGGCTTCGTGCCGGACGAGAACATCGTCGGCAAGGCCTTCTTCATCTGGATGAATTTCGACGATTTCGGACGCATCGGCACCACCATACGTTAAGGAGAGATCATGCACCGCGTACCCGCCCGGCCTGCCCGCCAACGTGGCCTGACCATGTTCGGTTTCCTGTTCGTCGCGATCGTTCTGGTCGTCATCGCGATGCTGGCGATGAAGGTCGTGCCGGCCTACATCGAATTCTTCTCGGTGAAGAAGATCCTCGCCACCATGGGGCAGGAAAGCGACATCCGGTCGAAGAGCAATGCGGACATTCGCACGGATTTCATCAAACGTGCGAGTGTGGGCTACGTCACCGTGGTCAAGCCGGAAGACCTCGCCATCGACCGCAAGAGCGGCGTGCCGGTCATCACCGCGGACTACGAGTTCCGCACCGGGCTGGTCGGCAACGTCAGCCTGGTGATCGACTTCAAGGCCAGTTCAGATCCCAACGCGACCGCCGCCGCCGACGTTGAGTAATCCCCTGCTCACCCAGCGCCTGCAACAGGCGCTGGGGCATACCTTTTCCCGCCCCGAACTGCTCGTCCAGGCGCTCACCCACCGCAGCTATGCCGCGCTCAACAACGAGCGGCTCGAATTCCTCGGCGACTCGGTGCTCAACTGCTCGGTCGCCCGTGTGCTCTACGATGCCTTTCCCGACCTGCCGGAAGGCAGCCTGTCGCGCCTGCGCGCCAATCTCGTGCGGCAGGAGACCCTGGCCGAGATCGCCGTCGCCCTGAAGCTGGGCGACGTGCTGCGGCTGGGCGAGGGCGAACTGAAGAGCGGCGGTTTCCGCCGCCCGTCCATCCTCGCCGACGCGCTCGAATCGTTGTTCGGCGCGGTCTTCCTCGATGCCGGTTTCGACGCCGCCCAGCGCGTGGTGCGCGGCCTGTTCGATCCCCTGGTGGCGCAGATCGACCCCAGGGCGTCGGGCAAGGATCCGAAGACGCAATTGCAGGAAGTGCTGCAGTCACGCCGCCTGCCGCTGCCGGAATACCGCCTGGTCGATACCCGCGGCGAGGCGCACGACCAGAGTTTCATCGTCGAATGCGTGCTCGCCCGGCCCGCACTCGTCACCCGCGGCGTAGGCAAGAGCCGCCGCGCCGCCGAACAGGAAGCGGCGCGCGAAGCCTGCGTCGCGGTACAGAAACAGGTCGCCGCGAAATGAGTGAATACAAATGCGGCCTCGTCGCCATCGTCGGCCGGCCCAACGTCGGCAAGTCCACCCTGCTCAACAAACTGGTCGGGCAGAAGATCAGCATCACCTCGAAAAAGGCGCAGACCACCCGCCACCGCGTGATGGGCATCCACACCACCGACGACGCGCAGTTCGTGTTCGTCGATACGCCCGGTTTCCAGACGCGCCACACCAGCACCATGAACCGCGCGATGAACAAGCGCGTGCGCGAGACGCTGTCCGATACCGACGTGGTGATGATGCTGGTCGAGGCCGGCCGCCTCACGCGCGAGGATAAACAGGTGATGGAACTGCTGCCGACCGATCGTCCGGTCATCCTCGTCGTCAACAAGATCGACTACGCCAAGGACAAAGGTGCGTTCATGGCCTGGCTGCAGGAGGTCGCCGCCGTGCGCGCCTTCACCGAGATCGTGCCGGTGTCGGCCAAGAACGCGCACAACCTCGACGAACTGCTGAAAACGCTGCAGGCCCACCTACCCGAGAACCCGCCGCTGTTCGGCGAGGACGACGTCACCGACCAGACCGAGCGCCAGCTCGCCGCCGAACTCATCCGCGAAAAGGTGTTCCGCCTGTGCGGCGAGGAAATCCCCTACGCCGTCGCCGTGCAGATCGACAAGTTCGAGGAGGAAGGCCGGCTCCGCCGCATCTTCGCCACCATCCTCGTCGACCGCGACAGCCACAAGGCCATCGTCATCGGCAAGGGCGGCGAAAAACTCAAGACCATCTCCACCCAGGCGCGGCAGGACATGGAACGCGCCTTCGACGGCAAGGTGTATCTCGAAGTGTGGGTGAAGGTGAAGGGCGGCTGGTCCGACGACATCCGCGTGCTGAAGTCGCTCGGCCTCGACTGATCCGGCAGGTCCGCACGCCGCAGGTTTGCCCATGTCCTCCGACGCCCGCATCAACAATGCCGCCGGCTTCGTGCTCCACACCTATCCCTTCAAGGAAACCAGTGTGGTGGCCGAGGTGTTCACCCGCGAACACGGGCGCGTCGCGCTCATCGCGCGCGGCGCGCGCCGGCCGGCCTCGGCCCTGCGCGGGCTGATGCAGCCCTTCACGCCGCTGCTGCTGTCGTGGTTCGGCAAGTCCGACCTGAAAACCCTGCATGGCGCCGAATGGCAGGGCGGTCTCATGGCGCCGCAGGGCCGCGGGCTGATGTGCGGCTTCTACCTCAACGAACTGCTGCTGCGCGTGCTGGCGCGCGGCGATGCGCACGAAACCCTGTACGACCGCTATACCGACACGCTTGGGCAATTGGCGGGCGAAGGCGGCGACTACGAAAAGATCCTGCGCCGCTTCGAGAAGAACCTGCTCGCCGACATCGGCTACGGCGCCACCTTCGATCACGAGGCCGACACCCGCGCGGCCATCGAGCCCGGGGGCCGCTACGTCTACCAGCCCGAACGCGGCGCGCTGCGCGCGGCGGGGCAACCCGGCTGCCCGGTGATGGGGAAAACCCTGCTCGATCTCGCCGCCGACCGCTTCGACGATCCCGCCATGCTCGTCGAGGCCAAGGCGCTGATGCGCACCCTCATCAACCATACCCTCGGCGCCAAGCCGCTTTATACTCGCCAGCTCCTGCGCGAACTCACCGACCTGAATCCATGAGCATTTATCTCGGCGTCAACATCGACCACATCGCCACCCTGCGCCAGGCACGCAAAACGCGCTACCCCAGCCCGGTCGAAGCCGCGCTCCTGGCCGAAACCGCCGGTGCCGACTCCATCACCCTGCACCTGCGCGAAGACCGCCGCCACATCCAGGATGCCGACGTCGCCATCCTGCGCCAGTGCCTCAAAACCAAGATGAACCTGGAAATGGCCGTCACCGGGGAAATGCTCGGCATCGCCATCGCCACCCGGCCGCACGCGTCTCGCTCTTCATCGACCCCGACTTCGCCCAGCTCGACGCCGCCCTGCAATGCGGCGCGCCCGTCGTCGAAATCCACACCGGCGCCTACGCCGACGCCCCAACCGACGAAGCGCGCATTATCGAATTCGAACGCATTCGCACGGCTGTCGCCTACGGCCGCAGCCTCGGCCTCACCGTCAACGCCGGTCATGGCCTCACCTACCACAACGTCCAGCCCATCGCCGCGCTGCCCGGCATCCACGAGCTCAACATCGGCCACGCCATCGTCGCGCAGGCGCTGTTCGTGGGGTGGAAGGAAGCGGTGGCGGAGATGAAGCGGTTGATGGTGGAGGCAGCGGGATGAGAACGGCACTCCAGAGATGCCGTATTGAGCCCGCGTGGTCGATTGAGCATTGCGAGACGCACTATCCGGCGTCACGTCCTGCGGATAGCGCTGCCCGGATTGGGCGCATCGTTCCCTTAACTTCGCTTGATCTTGTCTAAAGCACCGTGGACGCTGATCCATTACTTCGCGTGACCGAAGAACTGGCCGCCCGCGAGCCTATCTTTCATCGAATGGAGTACGGAGCGACCTATAGCGATTTTGATCGGATGATGGCGGAGGATTTCTGGGAGGTCGGCGCTTCCGGCAAGCGATACTCCCGGGCGCTTGTTCTCGCTACGCTGGCGAAGCGACTTCCATTGTCCGATACCGAACACTGGGTGGTTACCGATTTTGTCTGCCGCCATATTTCGGGCGACACGTATCTGGTTACGTATCGGCTTGAGCAGGACGGCGGCCGCCTCAGCCGGAGGTCGACGCTCTGGCAGCGCGCTGAAGGGGACTGGAAGGCCCTCTATCATCAAGGCACCCTGATTGCCGTGCCGTAGTTTCGTACAAGCCCGGTCAAACAAGCGTTGTTGTGTGCGACGGGGCTTAGTTCAGACGTGCCATCGCACTGAAATACCCCCCATAAAACAGCGCCCAGCCGGTCAGCAGTGCAGTCACGCGCCGGCCCTGCGTCCATCCGTCCAGCCAGCGCCGGGCAATCCCGTTCACCACCGCCACGACCAGCACGAAGCGCAGCGCGCGTGCCGGGATGGTTACTGCCAGCAGGCCGGCCAGCGGCAGTGCGGCTGCGCCCGCTTCGCTGGCGTAGAGTTTGTAGGGCACGCCGCTGAAGGCACCGGCGAAGAGGCTGGCGTAGCCCCGGTCGTCGAGTTGCGCGCGCACCTGGTAGAGCAGATCGGGGGAGACGGCAGGGATCGAGACCAGCAGGCTGCGTACCTGGGCGGGATCGTGGGCCGCCCACGCGTACATCAGCGCGCCGCCGAGCACGGCACCGGCGACGGCGTAGCCGCAGGCGATCCAGGCGCGGCGGCGGTCGTGCAGTGCCAGCAGCGAGAGCAGGACGTCGGGGACGATGAAGAAGAGCGTCGCTTCGGCCAGGCCCCACAGGAAGGCGAATGCGAACACGGCAGGAATCAGGGGCGCGTCACTTGCGGCGCTGCCACCAGACGTAGCCGCCGATGATCGCGGCGACGAAGAGAATCACGCCAGCGGTGATGAAGTGCTGATATTCGCGGATGAGGGCTTCGTTGCCGCCGAGGAAATAGCCGAACAGAGTGAGGACGGGCGAACGCGCCGAGGTTCATGCGCGTGAGGCCGGCCGGCAGAGAAATCAGGTGGCGGATGCCGGGGATGAGGCGGCCGGTGAAGGTGGAGACGGCGCCGTGCTTCGCGAAGAAGGCGTCGGTCTTGTGCAGCAGTTCGGGCCGCACGAAGAACCAGCGGCCCCAGCGTTCGAGGAAGGGCCGCCCCACCCAGAGGGCGAAGAAGTAGTTGATCGAGGCGCCGGCGAGGCAGCCGGCGGTGGACGCCAGCATGATCCAGCCCAGGTTCATGTGGCCCTGGTGCGCGAGATAGCCCGCCGGTATGAGCACGAGTTCGCTCGGCACCGGCAGCACCGTGGACTCCAGCGCCATCAGGATGAAGATGCCGGTGTAGCCCCAGTCGTGGACGGTGGCGAGGATCCAGTCGATGAAGGTGTGGAGCATGGGAGGAGCCAGGGATCAGGATTCGGGGGTGGTGCGGCTGCGCCGCGTTGGTCTAATCAAATAAAGCGCGAAGCACAGTATTCCCTGGCTCCTGAATCCTGGCCTCTGATCCCTCAGACGACCGCCTCTTCCTTCTTCTCCACCGGCTTGATGAAATGCTCGCGCTTGACGCCGAACATGAGCAGCAGGGGCGAGGCGACGAGCACGGAGGAGTAGATGCCGAACAGGATGCCGATGGTGAGCGCCAGCGCGAAGTTGTGCAGCGCCTCGCCGCCGAAGAACAGCATCGACAGCACCATGATCTGGGTGGAGCCGTGGGTGATGATGGTGCGGCTCATGGTGCGGGTGATGGCGTCGTCGATGATGTGCGGGATGGTGGCGCCGCGCATCTTGCGGATGTTCTCGCGGATCCGGTCGAAGACCACCACCGATTCGTTCACCGAGTAGCCCAGGATGGCGAGTACGCCGGCCAGCACGGTGAGAGTGAACTCCCACTGGAAGAAGGCGAACACGCCGAGGATGATGACGATGTCGTGCAGGTTGGCGAGCATGCCGGCCACGGCGAAACGCCACTCGAAGCGGATCGCCAGGTAGGTCATGATGCCGAAGGCGACGACCAGCAGCGCCAGCGCGCCGTTGTCGTAGAGTTCCTTGCCGACCTGGGGGCCGACGAAATCGACGCTTTTCAACTCGATGCCGGGATCGTCGGCGTGCAGCGTGGCCATGATCTGGTTGCTCGTCTGCGCGGCGGTGCTGCCGGCCCTGGCGGGCAGGCGGATCAGCACGTCGCGGCTGGTGCCGAAGTTCTGCACGGAAATTTCCGGCAGGCCGGTCTTTTCCAGCGTGGTGCGGATGCGGTTGAGGTCGGCGGCCTGCGCGGTGCGCACCTCGATCAGGGTGCCGCCGGTGAAGTCGACGCCCAGGTTGAGGCCCTTGGCCCACAGCGCCCAGATCGCGAACAGGAAGGTCACCAGCGAAATCGTCGTGGTGAGCTTCCCCCAGCTCATGAAGGGGATGGTTTTCCTGAAGGGAAAGAATTCCAGCATGGCGTGCCCTTAGATCGAGACTTTGGACAGACGCGCCTTGCGTCCGTAGGTGAGGTTGACCATGGCGCGCGAGACGGTGACGGCGCTGAACATGGAGGTGAGGATGCCCAGGCACAGCACCACCGCGAAGCCGCGCACCGGACCGGAGCCCAGCCAGAACAGCGCGATGCCGGCGATGAGCGTGGTGAGGTTGGAGTCGAGGATGGTGCCCCAGGCGCGGTCGTAGCCGGCGTGGATCGCCGCCTGCGGCGTGGCCCCGTTGCGCAGTTCCTCGCGGATGCGTTCGTTGATCAGCACGTTGGCGTCGATGGCCATGCCGAGCGTGAGCGCGATCGCCGCCATGCCGGGCAGGGTCAGCGTGGCCTGCATCATCGACAGCAGGGCGATCAGGAAGAAGCCGTTGACGGCCAGCGCGAGCGAGGAGAACAGGCCGAACACGCGGTAGTAGAGCGTCATGAAGGCGACCACGGCGAGGAAGCCCCAGATGTTGGAGTGGAAGCCCTTGCTGATGTTTTCGGCACCCATGCTGGGGCCGACGGTGCGCTCCTCGACGATCTGCATCGGCGCGGCGAGTGCGCCGGCACGCAGCAGCAGCGCCACGTCGGAGGCCTCCTGCGCGTTGGCCATGCCGGTGATCTGCACCCGGCCGCCACCGATCTCCTCGCGGATGGTCGGTGCGGTGATCGCTTCGGCACGGCCCTTCTCGATCAGCAGGATGGCCATGCGCTTGCCCACGTTCTCGCGGGTCACGTCCTTGAAGATGCGTGCGCCCTTGCCGTCGAGGTTGACGTGCACGGCCGCCTGGCCGCTCTGGTTGTCGAAGCCGGGAGACGCATCGGTGATGGAATCGCCGGTCAGTACCACGTCCTTCTTCACCGCGATGGGGAAGCCTTCGCGGCTCGGCACGATGTCGTCGCCGAACGGCGCCTGGCCCTGGCTCACCTGCGTGGGATCGGCCTGCTCGTCGACCATGCGGATTTCCAGCGTGGCGGTGCGGCCGAGAATGTCCTTGGCCTTGGCGGTGTCCTGCACGCCGGGTAGCTGCACCACGACGCGATTCTCGCCCTGCTGCTGGATCACCGGCTCGGCCACGCCGAGTTCGTTGACGCGATTGCGCAAGGTGGTGATGTTCTGCTGCAGGGCGAATTCCTGGACGCGCTTCTCGGCTTCCGGCTTCAGGCGTGCGGTCAGCGTGAAGCCGTCCGCCTGGTCCTCCGGCGTGTAGGCAAGATCGGTGAACACGCTGCCCAGCTTCTCGATGGCGGCGTCGCGCTGGTCGCGGGTGGCGAAGTGCACGACCACGGCGTTGCCGTCGCGCGCGATGCGGCCGTAGCGGATCTTGTCGTTGCGCAGTTCGCCGCGGAAATCGTTCTGGTAGCGGATGGCCGCCTTGTCCAGCGCGGCCTTCATGTCGACTTCCAGCATGAAGTGCACGCCGCCGCGCAGGTCGAGGCCGAGGTACATCGGCAGCGCGCCGATCGAGGACAGCCAGTGCGGCGAGGCCGAAACCAGGTTGAGCGCCACCGTGTAGCCGTCGCCCAGCGCGGTCTGCAGCACGTCCTTGGCCTTGATCTGCACGTCGGTGCTGGCGAAGCGCAGCTTGACCGTGTTGCCGGCGAGCTCGGCTTCGCTGTAGACGATGCCCGCCGCCTTGAGCGCCGATTCGGCGCGCCCCATCAAGGCCGTATCGACCTGTTCCGACGCACGCACCGGCGAAAGCTGCACGGCCGGCACTTCGCCGAAGAAGTTCGGCAGGGTGTAGAGAAAAGCGACCACCAGCGTGATGCCGATGAGCGCGTATTTCCAGAGCGGGTAGCGGTTCATTTTCTTGGGGGCCAGGAACTAGGATTCAGGGGGCAGGGGGCGGGGCGCCGGGCCGGGGTTTTCCACTGGCCCCTGGCTCCCAATCCCTCAAAGGTCCTTGATCGTGCCCTTGGGCAGCAGGGTCTGGATCGACTGCTTCTGCACGTGGGTGATCACGCCGTCGGCGATTTCCAGCGATACGTACTGCTCGCCGAGCTTGACGATCTTGCCGACCTGGCCGCTGGCGGTGACGACCTCGTCGCCCTTGGCGAGTTCGGACAGCATCTTTTTCTGTTCCTTGGCGCGCTTCATCTGCGGGCGGATGAGCATGAACCAGAACAGGATGAAGATGATGATGAGGGGCAGGAAGTCGGCGATGCCGGGGGCAGCCTTCGTGGCGGCGGTCTGGGCGTAGGCGAGGG
>JBGAFQ010000068.1:0-9712 GCA_044227195.1 Thiobacillus sp. | reverse complement strand
CCACGTCGTCCGAGCGGTGCTGGCTTTTCCAGCGCCGCGCCTGCGCCAGCAGGGGCAACTGGATCAGGCGCCGCGCCGGCGCGCCCAGTTTCAGCAGCTTCATGCCCTGATGGTGAATCTCGAGCAGGCCGGCCAGCAGGACGTACTGTTTCTCGGGCGAGGCGAAGCTGTCCGCTTCGTCGATGGCCGACTGCTGCAGCAGGCCTTCCTTGATCAGGCTGGCCGCTTCCAGTATCCAGCGCTGTTCGGACGAGAGCGCTTCGACGCCCACCAGGTTGACGATGCGCTGCAATTCCTCGGAAGCCGCGAGCAGATCGAGCGCCTCGGCACGCGCACTTTCCCAATTCGGATCAACCTCTTGCGCCCACCATTTCGCGGCGGATCGCACGTAGCCAGAAAAACTCTCCAGCCAGTCGACCGCCGGGTAGTGGCGCGCATCGGCGAGTTCCTTGGAGAGCGCCCAGAAGGTCTGGATGATCTCCTTGGTGTGGCTGGTGACCGGCTCGGAAAAATCGCCGCCCGGGGGCGACACCGCGCCGATCAGGGTGACCGAGCCGTGGTCGCCGGCAAAGGTTTCCACCCGCCCGGCGCGCTCGTAGAAGGCTGCGAGGCGCGAACCGAGGTAGGCCGGATAGCCCTCCTCCACCGGCATCTGGCCGAGCCGGCCGGCGACTTCGCGCAGTGCCTCGGCCCAGCGGCTGGTCGAGTCGGCGACCATCACCACGTCGTAGCCCTGGTCGCGGAAATACTCGGCCAGCGTGATGCCGACGTAGATCGAGGCCTCGCGCGCCACCACCGGCATGTTGGAGGTGTTGGCCACCAGCAGGGTGCGTTCCATCAGGGGACGGCCGGTGTGCGGATCGGTCAGCTCGGGCATGGATTCGAGCACGTCGGTCAGCTCGTTGCCGCGCTCGCCGCAGCCGACGTAGATGACGATCTCGGCGTTGCACCAGCGCGCAATCTGCTGCTGCAGCATGGTCTTGCCGGCGCCGAAGGGACCGGGAATCGCCGCCTTGCCGCCTTTCAGCAGCGGGTAGAAGGTATCCAGAATGCGCTGCCCGGTGATCAATGGCGCCACCGCGTGGTCGCGCTGCCGGAACGGGCGCGGCGTGCGCACCGGCCAGCGATGGAAGAGATGCAGCTTCTCGATGTGGCCGTCGGCGCGTTTCACCCGGCCGATCGCCTCGTCCACGGTGTAATCGCCTTCCGGCGCCAGTTCCAGCAATTCGCCCCTGAGCAGCGGCGGCGTCAGGATGCGGTGCCGGATCGATTCGGTTTCCTGCACGCTGCCGAGCACCGCGCCCCCCGTCAGCGTGCTGCCGGCCTGACGCGCGGGGTCGGGCACGAAATGCCAGCGCGTGTCGCGCGGCAGCGCAGGCACCGCGACGCCGCGCGCGATACGGTCCCCACTCTGTTTCCACACGGCGTGCAGCGGCCGCTGCACGCCGTCGAAAATCGCGCCCAGCAAGCCGGGGCCGAGTTCCACCGACAGCGGCCAGCCCAGCCCTTCGGCCACTTCGCCGGGGCGCAGGCCGGCGGTGTCTTCGTACAGCTGCGCCAGCGCGGTGCTGCCGTCACGGCCGATCACCTCGCCGACGAGGCCCAGGCGGCCTACCCGCACCTGCTCGCCGATCACCGTCTGCGGCAGTTCGAGTTTGACCAGGGGACCGTTGATTTCGAGAACCTTGCCCATTCGTTTTCCTTACTCACCACTCACCCATGCACCAGCGTTCCCAGATCGGGCGCACTGGCGAACAGGCGTTCCATCGCCACGCGCGCCAGTTCGTCGGCAAGACGCGCCTGACGCGCCTCGAAGGTCTGATCGAGTTGCGCACGGTTGTCGGCCAGGCGGACGCGGATGCCGCCTTCGCTGGAAAGACCATGCGTGGCCAGCCCGACCGTGCGCCCCGGCGCGGCGCGCGCCGCCATGTCCTGCCACAGCGGCGCCAGGCGTTTTTCGTCCTCGGGGCGTACTTCCGCTACCAGATCGCCCGGCGGCAATGCCTGCGCAGCCGCAGCCAGCCAGGTTTCGAGTATCGCGAAATAGCGTGCCTCGTCCTGCACCAGCCCCCGGAAACTGGTTCTGAGCTCGGACAGCGTGGCCTCGGTCAGCGCCCAGCGCAGCCGGTCGAGCTCGGCGGCCAGGCGCGTTTCCGCCGCCTGGATCTGCCGCCGCGCCAGGCGTCCGGCCTCGACCTTGGCAGCGAGAATTTCGCGTTCCTCGACCAGTTTGAGCTTGTCGGCCGACTCGGCCTGGATGCGCGCGCGCGCAGACTCGGCATTCTGCAGCTGCTCGCGCGCCAGCGTCTCGGCCTGCTGGATCAGTGCCTGTTCGAGTTGCGAAACCTGTGCATCGGTTTCCATTTTTCCTCCGGATTCATGAGCTTGAGCAACAAGTTTCAAGCGGCAGGATTGTTTGCCAGGCTTTTTCTTGTGACTTGCATTTTGCAGCTTGTATCTACTTCAGCGCATCCGGCCCGAGCACCGCCCGCACCACAGCGTCCACGGCGGGCGCGTAATCCTGCGGCGCGGGCAGCGGCGGCAGTTCGGTGATGACGATGCGGCCGCCCTCGTTGCGCAGCCGGTTCAGCCAGTAACCGGCGCCGTGCGCCAGTTGCGTTTCCAGCAGCACCAGCGCTTCGCCGCCATCCCTGGCGAGTTGTTCCAGCACCGTTTCCACCGTCGTCTGATCGGCGTCGGCATGCACCTCGGCGCCGATCAGGCCGAAGCCGTAGGCGAGGCCGGCGCTGCCCAGCACCACCAGGCGGGCACTGCCGGTTTCACGGTTCATCGCGCCGGCTCAAAGCTTGCCGAGCAAGAGGATGGACATGACCAGGCCATAAATCGCGATCCCTTCGGCCAGCCCCATGTAAATCAGGGTGCGGCCGAACATCTCGGGCTTTTCGGCGATCACCGCCATCGCGGCCGAGCCGATCGGCCCCAGCGCGAGCGCGGCGCCAATGGCAGCCAGTCCCGTCGGCAGGCCGATGCCGAGCAACGCGAGGCCCCTGCCCAGGGTGATTTCCGCGGCGGCGCCGGCGACCGGTTCGGCCGCCATCACGTCCTGCATGCCCAGCAGCGTCGCGCCGGCGAGGGCCAGGCCGAACAGCGCCAGATTGGCCAGCAGGCCGCCTTTGAGCCAGCCGGCCGGCATGGGCTGCGGCTTCGCCGTGAGCCAGACCCCCGCAGCCAGTGTTGCGGCCACCGGCAGGCACGCCAATACGATCAGTCCGGTCATGTTTTCTCCTTGTTGGGTAAACGGTGAGCAGTAAACAGCGGGCAGGTACAGCCTGCTGCGCACTGCTCACTGCTCACTGCTCATGCATTTTCAATTCGCAAGGGCAGGAATTCCTTCCCGTCGCCGCTGAAGAAGCGCGAGAAGCCCTCGAAATACAGCAGGCGCAAGGCCTGAATCGCAACGATACCGCCTTCCAGCACGATGATGATGACATTGCCGAGCACCAGGGTCAGGCCATGCGCTGCGGCGTCGAGTCCGCTGGCGAGCGTGAATACCGCCAGCGCCAGCGCGACGTGGTTGAGGCTGAAGGCTGCCACGCGCATGAACGACAGCGTGTTGGAAAACAGGTTGATGCCGGCTTCCAGGATCTCGATCGCGGTGACCAGAATGCGCTCGCCGAAAGCGGCCCCGGTCTCGAACCATTTGTAGGCGGCCACCAGGATGATCCCTGCGCAGGCCAGCAGCGCCGCCGGTTGCGCGACATCCGCCGCGCCGGCGAGGCTGGCCAGGCTCCCGACGGCGCCGAGATAGAAGACCAGTCCGGCCAACCCGCCGGAATCGAACAGGGCCGCGCCGATCCGGCCTGCGACCCATTGATTGCGGATGTTCGCCAGCAGCGTGAACACGATGAAGCCGACGCCGAATCCGACCGCCAGCGTTAGCATCCGCACCGGGTCATGCAGCGGTGACAGCCAGAGCGGTTCGATGATGTCCTCGTAGCCGAAAATGCTGCCGTAGAGGACACCGAACAGCATCGACACGCCGCCTGCCGCGATGCCCACCCAGGCCATGCGCCCGAGGCGCCGATACAGGGCGGCAGCCAGCACCAGGATCACTGCACCGTGTCCGACGTCGCCGAACATGGCGCCAAACAGCAGCAGGTAGGTCAGGGCGAACGGCAAGGCCGGGTCGAACTCGCCGTAGCGCGGCACGCCATAGCTCTTCACCAGCGGCACGAAGGGCTGGAGCCAGCCGGGGTAGCGCATCAGCGAGGGCACCTCGGCGGCTTCGCCGGGCGCCGGCGACCGCACGTCGAGCCAGTAGCGGCCGTGCAGCCGCGCATCCAGCGCTGCGCGCATCGCGTCCATTTCGCGTTGCGGCACCCAGCCCGACAGCGCGGCGAGTCCGCGCCTGCCCTGCACGCCGGCAAGCGCCGCTTCCGCCAGCGGGCGCGCCAGGGCGAGGCGTTGGCGCGCCTCGTGCAGGCGCGGGCCGAAGCGTTCGCGCAGGCCCTCCCGCAGCGCGCAGGCTGCACCGGATTGCGTGTCCATCCGGCCGCGCTCGGCTTCCAGCCAGGCACGCGCCGCCTGCGGATGGGTGCGCAGCTCGTCCGGTACCGGCAGTTCGCGCCAGCCTGCCTGGGCCAGCAGGCCGCGTACCTCCTCGTGGCGGGTCCGCGGGCCGGCGATGACCGCGAATACCTGATCGCCGGCCTGGTCGAAGCGCGACACCAGATGCCCGGTCATGCCGAGCGCCTCGGTCACGCGCCCGAGACTGGCCGCCGGCAGGCTGCCGATGCCGAAGGCCAGCAGGCTGTCGCTGCGCAGCAGCGGGGCCAGATCCACGTTCAGTCGTTCCAGCTTGGCCAGCGTGTCGCCCAGGGCATCGAGATGGCTGCGCGCATCCGCGATCCGCGTTTCGGCGTCGTGGCAGTCGAGGCAGGCGGTCCATACCTCCTTCAGCCAGTCGCCCAATTCCTGGAGGTCGGCCAGGGTCGGCGCCTCGGCGTCTGCGGGCAACCGGAGCGGTCCGGCTTCGCCGCACTGTTCGAGCAATTTCGACAGGCGCGCCCGGGCTTCCAGCCAGGCTTCGCGGTAGGCGGTCGCCGGCGCGTCCGCCAGCGCATCCAGCGTGGAGGGCGCAGGATTGAACACGCCAAAACGCGCCAGCGCCAGCGCGACGTCCTGCGCCTCGGAAGCCAGCAGCAGCACCTGCACCCTGAGCAGCGGCTCAGTGCGCAGCATGGGCAGTCCCCGTCGTACGATGCAGCGCTTCCCGGATATCGGCCGCGGCCAGGCCGAGATGGCGGCCGCGCAGCACGGCGCGCACGGCGCGCAGGTCGCGCTCGCGCAGGATCAGGTAGGCAAAGGCGCGGGCGATGTCGGCCGCACGGGAACGCAGCACCTGGCGCGCCTGCGCGGCAGCGAAGCGTTCCATGCGGGCGAATATTTCGGGGATGCCCGCCGACCCGGACAACAGGGTGCGCCAGGCCGGCGGCAGCGCGGCCAGCACCGCATCCAGGCTGTCCAGCGCCGCAAGTTCCTTCAGGCGCGCCGGCGACAGGCTGTAGGGCGTGTCGATCAGCAGGTAATACACCTGCGCCGGCGGCAGCCCGTAGTTGAAGCGGTAGCGCAGCAGCCACACCAGGTTGACGCGGTCGACGAGGTTCGCCATCGAACTGCGGAACGGTGCCCCGGCAATCGCCTCCACCGCGCGCGCGCGCTGCGTCAGTCCCGCGTAATAGCCCTGGTCCAGCGCCGCATCCAGACTGAAGGGGTCGCGGCTCTGCTCGAAGGCGCGGCGGGCATGGCGCACGATGGCGGCATAGGGCCCGACTTCCAGCCGGCGCAGCAGCTCGTTGACGTCTTCGGCGTGCGCCAGGTCCGCATTGTCCAGCCGGCCGAAGGTGCCCATCGGCGTCAACCGCGCCAGCACGACGGCGGGCCGCTCGCCCGTCATCTTGCTGCGCAGCAGTGTTTTCACGTTGGACATTTCGAAGCGCGCGGTCCAGAAGCCCAGGAAATCCCGCGCCTCGCCGGACAGCGGCCGGATCAGCACCCGCGTCTCGTCGAGGAGGCGCGCGATGATGCGCTGTTCCAGCGAGCGCGCGTCCTCGCGGTCGGCCGGGTTGAGAAACCCCGCCGCGAGTTGCGGCAGGTCGCGTTGCGTCAGACTGTCGGCGATGGTTTCCGCGGGCGCGTCCGCCAGCGCATCGAGCGCCGCCTCCGGCCACAGGCGGGAGGCATACAGACTGACCCGGGTGTTCAGGTAGGCGGACATGGAGCGCGTGTTCAGGTCGGCGGGCGAACGCTGCGTCCGGCAGGATCGTTCATCGGCGCGGGCGAAGGTTCATGCAGCAGGGTCGAGCAGCAGGGCCAGTGCCGCATCCACGGCGGCAGATTCATGGCGCGCTGCCAGCTCGCGCAGCATGCGCTGGCGTTCGCCGTATTTGCGGTTGAGTTCGGCCACCGCCTGTTCGGCGCGTTCGCGTCCCTCGTTCAGGAAAGGTGCGCGCAGCGCCTCGCGGCCAGCCTCGAAACGCGTCTCGGCTTCGCGTGCGGCATCAAGCGCGGTGTCGACAATGCGCTGGCGTTCGCGGCTGGCTGCGTCGATCACGGCCTGGGCGCGGGCCTCGGCGTCCAGCAGACGCTGCAGGGCGTCGTCCACCTTGCCTATGCTCCGAACAGCATCGCCAGGCCGCTGGCGGCGATCGCCACGCCCGCTGCCTGGATCGCGTAGCGGCCGATCCGGCCCGCGGCGATGCCCACGCCGTGGAGGAAAGCCGTCGCCAGCACGAAGCCCAGCGCGTAGAGCGCGGGGGAAGTCGCCTGTGGCATTTCCAGCCCGTGCGCGTAGCCGTGGAACAGCGCGAAGCCGGCGGCGATCGCCATGCCGGCCGCCACGCCCCAGCGCCGGCGCGTGGCGACCAGCAGTCCCAGCACCAGCACCGACGCCGCGATGCCGGTCTCGACGTGCGGCAGCGCCAGTCCGGCGAGCGCCAGCGCGCCGCCCAGCACCATGGTGCCGACGAAGGCCGCGGGAATCGCCCACAGGGCGCGCCCGCCCTGCTGCGCCGCCCACAGGCCGATCGCGATCATGGCGAGCAGGTGATCCAGCCCCGACAGCGGGTGGCTCAGGCCGCTGACGAAGCCGGCGACCGCATGGTGGCCGGTGTGCGCGGACGCGGCGCTCGCGTACAGGCACAGGGATGCCATGGAAAGCGTTCGGGTGAGTTTGACGGGATGCATTGCGGGGTCTCCAGAATCGTGCCGGTCCGGTTCGGCGGGTTTACTTGATCTTCACCTGCACCAGTTCCTCGCCGTCCGGGTCGGTGACGTGGACGGCACAGGCGATGCAGGGATCGAAGGAATGGATGGTGCGCAGGATTTCGAGCGGCTGCTTCGGATCGTGCATCACGTGGTTGTGCTGCAGCGCCGCCTCGTAGGCGCCCGGTTGACCCTGCGCGTCGCGCGGGCCGGCGTTCCAGGTGCTGGGCACCACGGCCTGGTAGTTGCCGATCTTGCCGTCGTCGATGACGATCCAGTGCGAAAGCCCGCCGCGCGGCGCTTCCATGAGACCCACGCCCTGCATGTGCTTCGGCCAGGTCGAGGGATCCCAGTACTGGTCGTTGAAGGTGCGCACGTCGCCGGCCTTGATGTTGGCGACGAGCTGGTCGTACCAGCCCTGCATGGCGTCGGCGAGGATCTTGGATTCCAGTGTGCGCGCCGCGGTGCGGCCCAGCGTGGAGAACAGCGCCTGCACCGGCACGTCCAGGGTCTTCAGGGTATGGTCCACCAGCCCCTTCGCCTGGGCATTGCCGCTGGCGTACAGCATCAGCACGCGGGCGAGCGGGCCGACTTCCATCGGCTTGCCCTTCCAGCGCGGCGATTTCAGCCAGGAATATTTCTGCTCGACGTCGAGATGTTCGTAGGGCGGCTTCGGCCCAGTGTAGTGGAGTTCGGTTTCGCCCTTGAACGGGTGCAGGCCCTGGGCATCGCCGGCGCCGTATTTGTACCAGGAGTGGCTGACGTATTCCTCGATTTCCTTGTCGTCGTCCAGGTCGACCGGATGCAGGGTCGAGATGTCGTGGTTGAGGATCACGCCGCGCGGAATCAGGTAGGAATCGGTATCCCAGAAACTCTTCGACGGCAGGTCGCCGAAGGAGAGGAAGTTGCCGCCGGTGTCGCCCATGCCGCCCCATTCCTTGTAGAAACCGGCGATGGCGAGCGTATCCGGCACGTAGACCTGGTCGACGAAGTCGCGCATCTGCTGGATGACGTTGGCCACCGTCTGCAGGCCGACCATGTTGAGCGCGGTGGCATCCTGGCCGCCGCGATGCTGGGGCCCGGCCCCGTGTCCGCCCTCCGGATGGATCGAGATCGCCGAGGGCACGCCGCCGACGACGAAGTTCGGATGTGGATTCTTGCCGCCGAAGATGGCGTGCAGCTTCACCACGTCGCGCTGCCAGGCGAGCGCGTCGAGGTAATGCGCCACCGCCATCAGGTTGGCCTCGGGCGGCAGCTTGTACGCCGGGTGACCCCAGTAGGCGTTGGCGAAGATGCCGAGCTGGCCCTGTTCGACGAAGGTCTTCACCTTCTTCTGCACGTCGGCGAAATAGCCGGGCGAGGATTTCGGGTAGTTCGACAGGCTCTGCGCCAGCGCGGACGTGGCCTTGGGATCGGCCTTCAATGCGGAAACCACATCCACCCAGTCGAGCGCGTGCAGGTGGTAGAAGTGCATCACGTGGTCATGCACGTGCTGCGCCGCGATCATCAGGTTGCGGATCAGCTCGGCGTTGGGCGGGATGCGGTAGTCGGGGATGGCACGATGCAGCGCGTCCTCCACCGAACGCACCGAGGCGATGCCGTGCACCAGGGTGCACACGCCGCAGATGCGCTGGGCGAAGGCCCAGGCGTCGCGCGGATCGCGGCCCCGCAGAATGATCTCGATGCCGCGCACCATGGTGCCGGCGGAATACGCGCTGGTGATCCGGCCGCTGGCGTCGGTCTCCGCCTCGATGCGCAGATGGCCCTCGATGCGGGTGATCGGGTCGACGACGACGCGTTGTGCTGTGCTCATGTCCTGGCTTCCTTAGCTGTTCAGAAACGCGTCGAGGCTGCGGTATTGCGCCTCGGCTTCGCGGTTGTCGGTGCCCGTGCCCTCGGCGACGGTTTCGCAGGTGCGCGCCAGTCGGGCCTGCATCGCGGCTTCCCAGGCCAGGTTCTCGCCTTGCGCACCCGGTTTCACGCAGGCCACCGCCGCCCTGGCGACGAAATGGCCGGCCTGCGCGCGCCAGTCGGTTTCGCGGCCGCAACGGGTGAAGCTTTCCACCCGGGCGGTGTTGGCGGCCTGCGCCGCCATCGCCAGCTCGCCGTCCGAGATTTCCGGGCGGATGGCCGCGTCCAGCGCGGTCTTGATCCGCGCATCGCCGGAAAGCGGAAACACCGCCTGCACGAAACGGGCGGCGATCTGCCGCTGCCGCGTCACGGCCAGCGAGGCCAGGACGCGCTTGAATTCGGCGTCGTTGCTGATGGTCATGGCTCAGACCTCCTTCTTCTCGGGCAGGTGCTCGGCGATCATTTCGGTCAGGCCGACCACCGGAATGTCCATCTGGTAGTGCTCCAGGCCTTCCTCCAGCACGATGCGGCAGTTGGCGCAGGCGGTCACCAGACGATCCGGTTTCACCGCCTCGAGCTGGGACTTTTTCTTCCTGAAGGCTTCGAGACGCAGTTCTTCGCCTTCCTCGATCGCCGA
>JBGAFQ010000067.1:0-9937 GCA_044227195.1 Thiobacillus sp. | reverse complement strand
ATCCAGATCGCCACCAGGCCGAACACGGAACGGTAGAACACCAGCTCTGCGCTGGAAAACTGCGCCGACGAATGCTTCACCAGCACGCCCATCAGCGCGAACAGGGCGGCGGCCACCAGCATCCAGCTTGATTTCATGTCAGGGGAAAACGATTGGCGATTGAGGCGTAGTGTGCACGGGAAACCGGTTTTCCGGCGGACTTCATGGATGCCGATTCAAGTTTCAGGTCAGTCGATGCGGCGTCCTCGAATTGTCTCCCTCAACCAAACATGCTATCAATGCGCACAGCGAAACTTTCGCACACACAACAACATTGCGGGGGACGTTTTCCAACAGATCGGCCCGAGCCGAAGGGAGAGGGAAAGCGTGATCCAAACCAGTCCAGCGGATGCATGGCCATCTGCGCCCAAGGCCTCGTTAGAGCGAACACCGCTCGCTTCGCTCACGGCATTCGCCCCTTCGGGGTGTCGCTCAACTCGAAAACGTTAGAGGTCACTTCATGGTAGCTAGATTATTAGTTGTGTTGCCAATGGCATTATTTGTATCTAAGGCCTATTCCTTCGACGACTGTGGTGAGGCCAATGGGAGCACGTATTTTTCTGCGTGTATCGCCAGCAAGAGCGCCGAGGATAGCCAGTCAAAGATTAATGTTCTGTACCAAAAACTCTTGGCCGAATACAAAAATAACAAAATGAATAGCGAGCGAGAGTCATTGGTTAACTCACAAAAAAGTTGGGCCAAATACAAAGAGTCTGCATGCAATCTTGAGCAAATGATCTACGGAGGGCTCAATTCCGTGAGCTATGGCCGGTGCATTTCTAGAGTCACGTCTGCGCGTCTACAGGAACTTAAAGAACTCGCGGGGGAGGACGAACAGTGACCTCTAACCTCTCGGTCAAGTTCGCTACGCTGGGACGCGTCGCGAGCGGCGCGCCCCTTACCTCAAACGTTACCAACCCAAATCACCCAGCAGTTGATCGCGCAGCTTCCGGATCGATGCGCAAAATAAAAGGGCGGCCCGGGCCGCCCTTTTTACTCTCCAAATCCCCTCACTTGATATGCGGCTCGATCTCCCGCCGCAGGAAGGCATGGAAATGCATCATGCCGTCTTCCAGCGGCGACTGGTACGGGCCGGTTTCCGAGATGCCCTGCTTGTAGAGCGCGCGCCGGCCTTCGTGCATGCGCATGCAGATGTCGCGGTCTTCCTCGGCGGTTTCCATGTAGGCGGCCTGCTCGGCTTCGATGAAGGCGCGCTCGAAGAGGGCGATGTCCTCGGGGTAGTAGAACTCGACGATGTTGCTGCACGATTCGACGCCGGTGGGCACGATGGACGAGACGACCAGCACGTGCGGATACCACTCGACCATGAGGCCGGGGTAGTAGGTGAGCCAGATGGAGCCGTGCCGGGGTGCTTCGCCGCGGTTGTAGGCCATGACCTGCTCGTGCCACTTCTGGTAGACCGGCGAGCCGGCCTTGGCCAGGCCGCGGTTGACGCCCACGGTTTGCACCGACCACCAGTCGCCGTATTCCCATTTGAGGTCGTCGCAGGTGACGAAGTGGCCGAGGCCGGGGTGATACGGCGCGACGTGGTAATCCTCGAGGTACACCTCGATGAAGGTCTTCCAGTTGCAGGCGTAGTGGTCGACCTGGACGCGGTCGAGCATGAAGCCGGAAAAATCCAGGTTGCGCGCGGCCTGCATGCCGGCGAGATCGGCGTGGACGTCGCGCCGGCCGGCGAAGAGCAGGCCCTGCCAGTTCTGCAGGCCGGTGCGGTTGAGGTTGAGGCAGGGGTTGCCGGGAAATTCGGGCGCGCCCATGAGCCGGCCCTGGCTGTCGTAGGTCCAGCGGTGGATGGGGCAGACGATGTTGTTCGAAGGCAGCTTGCCGCGGCCCTTGAGCATGATGGCCTGGCGGTGGCGGCACACGTTGGACAGGAGCTCGATGCCGGCGGCGCTGTGGACCAGCATCCTGCCGCCTTCGAACATTTCCAGCGCATGATAGTCGCCGGGCTCGGGCACCATGAGCTGGTGGCCCGCGTAGCCGTGGCCGTTCTTGAAAAGGTGTTCGAGTTCCAGCGCGTAGATGGCCGGATCGAAATACCAGGAAACCGGAAGTTGCGGCGAAGTAAGCGACAAGGCGCTGGATTCGGCGAGATTGCTCATTGGCGCACCCTACTCAAAACCAAGCCCCCTCCAGATTGCTGGAGCGGCAAGTTATTCAATGACCCACCGGATACTCCCGCCCCAAAGATGGTGCGGGTACGGATGAAAAATCCCCGCCATCTCTGGCGGGGACGCAGGAATAATAGCACGCCCCGCTACGGAGGGAAGACATATCCGCGACCAATTTGTTAAAGTGTTGGTCTTTTCCTGCATCTCACGCCGGGTACTCCGATGGCCAAATCCCGCGCCGCCACGTCCCCCAAGGATTACGAATCCGCGCTTGCCGAACTCGAAGCCATCGTGGCGGACATGGAGGCCGGCCAGTTGTCGCTGGAAGCTTCGCTCGCGGCCTACAAGCGCGGCGCCGAACTGCTGCATTTCTGCCGGCAGCAGCTGGCCGACGCCGAGCAGCAGGTGAAGATCCTGGAAAATGGCAGCCTCGCCCCCTTCAGCCCCGCCGATGCCGATGACTGATTTTGCCGCCTGGACCCGGGCCTGCCAGTCGCGCATCGAGGACGTGCTGGCGAACTGGCTGCCGCCCGCCCACATCGCGCCGCAACGCCTGCACGAAGCCATGCGCTACGCCGTGCTGGGCGGCGGCAAGCGGGTGCGCCCGCTGCTGGCCTTCGCCGCCGGCGAGGTCGCGGGCGCCGACCCCGCACGCGTGCAGCACGCGGCGGCGGCGGCGGAACTCATCCACGCTTATTCGCTGGTGCACGACGACATGCCGGCGATGGACGACGACGCGCTGCGGCGCGGCAAGCCCACGGTGCACGTCGAATTCGACGAAGCGACTGCGCTGCTGGTCGGCGATGCCCTGCAAAGCCTGGCGTTCGAGGTCCTGGCCGCAGAACCGCTCGCCGATGACGCCGCCGCGCAACTGAAGATGGTGCACCTGCTGGCGCAGGCGGCCGGCTCGCGCGGCATGGCCGGCGGGCAGGCGATCGATCTGGCCAGCGTGGGCAAGCCGCTCGACCTGGCCGAACTCGAATTCATGCACATCCACAAGACCGGTGCGCTGATCCGCGCCTCGGTGCTGCTGGGCGCGCATTGCGGGAGCCTGTCCGACCCGGCCGCTGCCGCGCTCGATCACTACGCGAAATGCATAGGCCTCGCCTTTCAGGTGGTGGACGACGTGCTCGACGCCGAGGCTTCCACTGCCACGCTCGGCAAGACTGCCGGCAAGGATGCCGCCAACAACAAGCCCACCTACGTGAGCCTGCTGGGCGCGACGCGGGCGCGCGAACTCGCGCAGGAACTGCGTGCCGACGCGCACACCGCCCTGGACCGGCTCGATGCGCCGGCGGACCGCCTGCGGCAGCTGGCCGACTTCGTCGTCGAGCGCGCTTTCTGACATGAACTCACCTCTGCTCGACAGCATCCGCACCCCCGCCGACCTGCGCGCCCACCCGCCCGCCGACCTGCCGAAACTGGCGGAGGAACTGCGCGCCCTTCTCGTCGATTCGGTTGCGCAGACCGGCGGCCACCTCGCGTCCAACCTCGGCGCGGTCGAACTCACGCTGGCGCTGCACTACGTGTTCGACACGCCGCGCGACCGCATCGTGTGGGACGTGGGTCACCAGAGCTACGCGCACAAGATCCTTACCGGCCGCCGCGAAGCGATGCAGAGCCTGCGTCAGGGCGGCGGCATCGCAGGTTTTCCGCGCCGCGCCGAGAGCGAATACGACGCTTTCGGCACGGGGCATTCCAGCACCTCGATCTCGGCCGCGCTTGGCATGGCGGAAGCCTTCCGCCAGACCGGCTCGAACCAGCGCGCGGTCGCCGTGATCGGCGACGGCGCGATGACCGCCGGCATGGCCTTCGAAGCCCTGAACAACGCCGGCGCCACCGACCTGCCGCTCTTGGTGGTGCTGAACGACAACGACATGTCGATCTCGCCCAACGTCGGCGCGCTGAACAACTACCTGGCGCGGCTGATGTCGGGCAAGTTCTACGCCGCCGCCCGCCGTGCCGGCGAGAAGGTCCTGTCGGTGGCGCCGCCGATCCGCGAACTGGCCAAGCGCGCCGAGGAACACATGAAGGGCATGGTCACGCCCGGCACGCTGTTCGAGGAATTCGGCTTCAACTACATCGGTCCCATCGACGGCCACGACCTCGACGTGCTGCTGGATACGCTTGCCAACATCAAGCATCTGAACGGCCCGCAGTTCCTGCACGTGGTGACGAAGAAGGGCAAGGGCTACGAGCCCGCCGAGATCAATCCCTGCCTGTATCACGGTGTGGCGCGCTTCGATCCGGCCGCTGGCATCGCAGAAAAATCCGGCGGCGCTGCCTCCGCCCGACAGACCTACACCCAGGTGTTCGGCGACTGGCTGTGCGACATGGCCGCGGCCGACAGGCGGCTGGTCGGCATCACGCCCGCGATGCGCGAAGGTTCGGGCATGGTGCGCTTCTCCGAGCAGTTTCCGAAACGCTATTTCGACGTCGGCATCGCCGAGCAGCACGCGCTGACCTACGCCGCCGGGCTCGCGTGCGAGGGCATGAAGCCGGTGGTGGCGATCTACTCGACCTTCCTGCAGCGCGCCTACGATCAGCTCATCCACGACATCGCGCTGCAGAACCTGCCGGTGATGCTGGCGATCGACCGCGCGGGCCTGGTCGGCGCGGACGGGCCGACGCACGCCGGCAGCTTCGACCTGTCTTTCCTGCGCTGCGTGCCCAACATGCTGATCGCCGCACCGTCGGACGAGAACGAGTGCCGCCGCCTGCTGACCACGGCCTTCCTGCACGCCGGTCCGTCGGCGGTGCGCTATCCGCGCGGAAGCGGCGCGGGGGTCGCCCTCTCACCCGGGCTCGATCCGCTGGAAATCGGCAAGGGCGTGCTGCGCCGGCAGGGCCGCGACGTGGCCCTGGTCGCCTTCGGCAGTCTGGTCTCGCCGGCGCTCGTCGCCGCCGAGGCGCTGGACGCCAGCGTCGCCGACATGCGCTTCGTGAAACCGCTGGACGTGGCGCTGCTGCGCGAGCTGGCCGCCGGCCACCGCCTGCTGGTCACACTGGAAGAGAACGCGATTGCCGGCGGTGCCGGCGCGGGCGTGGCCGAAGCGCTTGCAGCGCTTGGCGTCGAGGTGGCCATGCTGCATCTGGGCCTGCCCGACGCGTTCATCGAACACGGCGACCCGCAGAAAATGCTGGCCGAGTGCGGTCTCGACGCCGCGGGCATCGAGCGCGCCGTGCGCACAAAGATAACCCCATTACCCGAGTAGTTTACTCAACTATTCGCGCAGTGTAGACTCAGTCTAAACTGCAAGCCGGCCGCGAACCGAAATGGCCGGACATGACAAGGAGCCTGCCATGAACCAGATTTGCGATACCGCCGTTTGCATGCCTGACGTGCAAAGCTCGGCCGACACCCGGCAGCTCGCCATCAACAAGGTCGGCATCAAGAGCATTCGCCATCCCGTGCGGGTGGCCGACAAGAGCGGCGGCGTGCAGCACACCATCGCCAGCTTCAACATGTACGTGTACCTGCCGCACAACTTCAAGGGCACACACATGTCGCGCTTCATCGAGATCCTCAACACGCGCGAGCGCGAGATCTCGGTGGAAAACTTCGAGGACATGCTGCGCCAGATGGTCGAGCGCCTGGAAGCCGAATCTGGCTATGTCGAGATGAGCTTCCCCTACTTCGTGAACAAGTCGGCGCCGGTGTCCGGGGTACAGAGCCTGCTCGACTACGAAGTCACCTTCATCGGCGCGATCGAGAACGGCAAGTACACCCACACCACCAAGGTCGTGGTGCCGGTGACCTCGCTGTGCCCTTGTTCGAAAAAGATTTCAGAGTACGGCGCGCACAACCAGCGCTCGCACGTCACCGTCGCAGCGAAGACCAAAGGTTTCCTGTGGATCGAGGATCTGGTGCGCAAGATCGAGGACCAGGCGTCGTGCGAACTGTACAGCCTGCTCAAGCGCCCCGACGAGAAATACATCACCGAGCGCGCCTACGACAATCCGAAGTTCGTCGAGGACATCGTGCGCGACGTGGCCGCCGCGATGAATGCCGAGCCGCTGATCGATGCCTACGTGGTCGAGGCGGAAAACTTCGAGTCCATCCACAATCATTCGGCTTACGCGCTGATCGAGAAGGACAAGCGCGCAGCCGCCTGACGGCCTCTCGCCCCAGACAAAAAGGCCTGCGCACCTGCGCAGGCCTTTTTGCTGCATGCCTTCGGTCAGTAGCGCTGCGTCAGCGTCATCGTCTGGCCGTCGCGCTTCATTTCCATACGGTTGAGGAAGCTCATGCCGAGCAGGGGAACCGACAGCCCGCGCTCGACCACCATGCCGTCGACCTGGTTGAGCGCGATGCCGCCGACCTTGACCGTGTTGATGACGACGCGCCAGACCGGCACCACGCCCGCCGCCGTGCTGACGAGGCCGGACTGTCCCGATTTGTAGTCGATGCCTGCGCGGCTGGCGTCGGCGGCGCTGAGGGCGATCGTGGTGGCGCCGGTATCCACCAGGAAGGTCATCGGAAAGCCGTTCACCGAGCCGGTGGCGGCGAAGTGTCCGCGCGCGTCGGCGGTGAGCGACACGCTCTGGCGCGCGTCCGTCGCCCCGCCCGCGAACGACTGTCCCATGCCGAGGGTACGGTGCGTACCTTCGACGGCAAAAGTCGCGCTATCGGAATTCGCCGACAGCAGCTTCACGCCCTGCATTGTCTGGCCGGCGCTGATCGTGCGCGGCTTGCCACCGTCGATGCTGACGATGGCCTTGTCCTTGAACAAGCCCACCACCGAGACGCTGGCGGCCCACGAGGGGGTGCAGGCAAGGCTGCCGGCCGTTATGATGGACGCGAGTGCGTTTCGTAAGTAGGTCATCATGCATCCTGTTCTGATTTTTCGACATTCCCCGACCGAAGGTCCGGGCTATTTCACCACGTTCCTGGATCGCCATGGCATTCCGTGGGAACTGGTGCGAATCGACGCCGGCGACGCCGTGCCCGACACCCTTAACGGCGTTTCCGGCCTGTGCTTGATGGGCGGCCCCATGAGCGTGAACGACGACCTGCCCTGGATTCCGTCCGTGCTCGCCCTGATCCGTCAGGCGGTCGCCGCAAACATGCCCGTCATAGGCCACTGCCTGGGCGGGCAGCTGATGTCGAAAGCCCTGGGCGGCAGCGTCGGCGCCAACCCGGTCAAGGAGATCGGCTGGGGCGACGTGCGCGTCACCGACCCTGCAGTTGCGCGGCCGTGGGTCGGCGATCTCGACGGCCCCACGCCTGCCTTCCACTGGCACGGCGAAACCTTCACCCTGCCGCCCGGCGCCATCCGCATCCTCGACAGCGCCTTTTGCGCCAACCAGGCCTACGTGCTGAACGACCGCCACATCGGCATGCAGTGCCACGTCGAGATGACGCCCGAACTCATCGCCAGCTGGTGCGACAACGGCGCGGCGGAGATCGCTGCCAGCGACAGCCCCGCGGTGCAGACGCCGGCCGCCATCCTGCAGGACGTCGACGCCCGTGCCGCGCGCCTGCACGGGCTCGCCGACAAAATTTATTCCCGCTGGATTCAAGGGCTTAGCCGTTGATCATTAGTATCTGGTTAAGTACTCGCTGGACAGACGTCCCGCTCAGCGTAGGATGAACAGCGCGGTCATCCGCAGCGAAAACAAGCTTTACAGGACATTGGAGGATTTATGCAAAACGTCGACTACGCCAATTTCGATTTCGGCGAGCGTCTCAACGGATTCATCCACGAGGTGATGAACTACGGCGGCGCCCCCCGCACCGAAGCCGACCTGACCGAAGGGCAGAAAGTCTTCATCCGCGCAGTCAAGCGCGAAATGGTCAAATACGCCGACCCCAACCGCCATGGCTACCCGCACAACCTGCTGGAGCAGATGGAATCCTTCACCCGCACCGTCGGCGACCTGCACAATTCCTATTTCGATGCCGGCATGCGCAAGGTCAGCGACTGCCTCTACAACCGCTGGAAAATGCTCTACGAAGAGACCAAAAAGCTGGCCGCGGCCGGGGGCGACACCAAGCCGGCCTGGGTCGACGTCATCAAGACCGAACAGACCGACATGCCCGCCTTCTTCGACGCATAAGTCTTTGTTGTAAAAACAGAAAAGCCCGGCCAAGCCGGGCTTTTTCACGCCTGCGCCGAATATCAAACCCGCTTATCCTCAAATAAAAATAAAGGATTATTCAGGGGCCACCCCCGATGCTATGCTCCCCGCACTCGAAATACCCCCAAAAAGTCTGAGGAGACAGCATGTCCAAACTGGTACGCCCCCACGGTGGCGGTGAACTCAAGCCCCTGCTGCTGACCGGCGCCGCGCTCGAAGCCGAGAAAACCCGCGCCGCCTCGCTGCCCAAGCTCAAGATGAGCTCGCGCGAAACCGGCGACCTCATCATGATGGGCATCGGCGGCTTCACCCCGCTGACCGGCTTCATGACCAAGGCCGACTGGCAGGGCGTGTGCGACGGCTACAAGATGGCTTCAGGCCTCTTCTGGCCCATCCCCATCACCCTGTCCACCGACGACGAAACCATCAAGGACGGCGACGACCTCGCCCTGGTGGACGGCGAGACCGGCGCCATCATGGGCACCATGAAGGTGACCGACAAGTACACCATCGACAAGGCCCACGAGTGCATGCAGGTCTACAAGACCACCGACATCGAGCACCCCGGCGTCAAGATGGTCATGGCCCAGGGCAAGTACAACCTGGCCGGCCCGGTCAAGGTCCTGTCCACCGGCACCTTCAAGGAAGAGTACGGCGACCAGTTCATGACCCCCGCCGAAACCCGTGCCGCCTTCGAGAAGGCCGGCTGGTCCAAGGTTGCCGCCTTCCAGACCCGCAACCCCATGCACCGCAGCCATGAATATCTGGCGAAGATCGCCATCGAGACCATGGACGGCGTGCTGGTCCACTCCCTGCTGGGCGCGCTGAAGCCGGGCGACATCCCCGCCGAGGTGCGTTCCGAAGCGATCAGCGTGCTGGTCGACAACTACTTCGCCCCCAACACCGTGATCCAGGCCGGCTACCCGCTGGACATGCGCTACGCCGGTCCGCGCGAAGCCCTGCTGCACGCCCTGTTCCGCCAGAACTACGGCTGCTCGCACCTGATCGTCGGCCGCGACCACGCCGGCGTGGGCGACTACTACGGCCCCTTCGACGCGCAGAAGATCTTCGACGAGATCCCCAAGGACGCGCTCGAAACCAAGAACATGAACATCGACTGGACCTTCTGGTGCAAGAAGTGCGGCGGCATGGCCTCGCAGCGCACCTGTCCGCACACCAAGGATGACCGCATCCTGCTGTCTGGCACCAAGGTCCGCGCGATGCTCTCCGAAGGCCAGGACCTGCCGGTCGAGTTCAGCCGTCCGGAAGTGGCCAAGGTGCTGCAGAAATATTACGCCGGCCTCAGCGCCGAACAGAACGTCAAGGTGGAACTGAAAGGCCACTCGGCCGCTTGACACGAGGGATTAAGGACTTAAGCCTGCCGGAAGCGGATTCGCGATACGCCCCGGCCAAGGTCAGGTAGAGGTTCTGATACGGACCGCGACGTACGCGGAGTTAGCTAACTAGGAGACTTATCAATGCCAACCTATGTTCGTACCGACAAGTGCGACGGCTGCAAGGGTCAGGACAAGACCGCCTGCATGTACATCTGCCCGCACGACCTGATGAAGCTTGACAAGGACGGTTCCGAGACCGGCCACGCCATGCGCGCGTTCAACCAGGAACCCGAGCAGTGCTGGGAGTGCTATTCCTGCGTGAAGATCTGCCCGCAACAGGCGATCGAA
>JBGAFQ010000066.1:0-10244 GCA_044227195.1 Thiobacillus sp. | reverse complement strand
CACATCCACATCCTCGGCATCTGCGGCACCTTCATGGGCGGCATCGCCGCCATCGCGCGCGCGGCCGGCCACACCGTCACCGGCTGCGACGCCAACGTCTACCCGCCCATGTCCGACCAGCTGCGCGCGCTCGGCATCGAACTCATCGAAGGCTTCGACGCGAAGCAGGCCGACATCGGCGCCGACATCTTCGTCGTCGGCAACGTCGTCGCGCGCGGCAAGCAACCGCTGATGGAAGCCATCCTCGACCGCGGCCTGCCCTACACCTCCGGACCGCAATGGCTCGCCGACACCGTCCTGCGCGACAAATGGGTGCTCGCGGTGGCCGGCACCCACGGCAAGACCACCACCTCGGCCATGCTCGCCTGGATCCTCGAAGACGCGAAACTCAAGCCCGGCTTCCTCGTCGGCGGCGTGCCGCAAAACTTCGGCATCTCCGCGCGTCTCACCGACAGTCCCTTCTTCGTCATCGAAGCCGACGAATACGACACCGCCTTCTTCGACAAGCGCTCCAAGTTCGTCCACTACCGCCCGCGCACCGCGCTGCTCAACAACCTCGAGTACGACCACGCCGACATCTTCCCCGACCTCGCCGCCATCGAAACCCAGTTCCACCACCTGGTGCGCACCGTGCCCGGCAACGGCCTCGTCGTCGCCAACGGCCGCGCACCCGCGCTCGACCGCGTGCTCGAACGCGGCCTGTGGACCCCGGTCGAACGCTTCGGCAGCGTCGGCGGCTGGACCGGCGGCGAGCCGGATGCGAACGGCAGCTTCGACGTCTTCTTCAACAGCACCCTGCAGGGCCGCGTGCAGTGGGCCCTCATCGGCGAACACAACCGCATGAACGCGCTCGCCGCCATCGCCGCCGCGCGCCACGCCGGCGTCCCCGCCGCCGCCGCCATCGATGCCCTCGCCCGCTTCGAAAACGTGAAGCGCCGCATGGAAGTGCGCGGCAGCGTGCACGGCATCACCGTCTACGATGACTTCGCCCACCACCCCACCGCCATCGCCACCACCGTCGAAGGACTGCGCCGCAAGGTCGGCAGCGCGCGCATCCTCGCCGTGCTCGAACCGCGCTCCAACACCATGAAACTCGGCGTCATGAAATCCCAGCTGCCCGACAGCCTCGCCGACGCCGACGCGGTCTACTGCTACGGTGCCAACCTCGGCTGGGATGCCGCCGAGGCCCTGGCACCTTTAGGCGAGAAGGCCCGCGTCTTCGACAACCTCGACAAGCTCGTCGCGCAGCTCGTCGCCGACGGACGCCCCGGCGACCATGTGCTGATGATGAGCAACGGCGGATTCGGGGGGATACACGCGAAGCTGCTGGATGCGCTGCATCATCACTATCACGAGGAGATTGTGTTGACGCCCATGCATCGGTATGGGGGGTATGCGTAAGGGGCGATTCGCCGTCATTGCGAGGGGAGCGAAACAATCCAGTTCGTGGATTGGCCTGAAGCGCGACTGAGTAGTGAGTGCTTCACGTAGCTACTGACCGTTGGCCGGGGGTAGCCCGGCGGCTAGTCACTTTCTTTGTCTCGCCAAAGAAAGTAACCAAAGAAAGGCGACCCCGACATCCCCGAAACCCCGAAGCTCAAGCGCGCCGGACGGGCGGCAAAGAACTCGCCCCGCTTTGGCTGAGCTAATTTGATTTTTGTGAGCGGGGCTCAAACACCTTTGCCGCTGATCCGCCCGACGCGCTTGATCTTCGGCGGGGCTGTGAGGGGAGAAAAGTCAAAATCAGCGCGGCGTAACCGGAGATTCCAGGCAACTTTCGGGGCTCGCGTGTCAAACCATAAGGCAATACTAAATGACACAATCCAAAACAGCTGAGGAATCGAAGCAAGAATACGTTCAACTCATGGGCGAGCCGCTTGGGAAGGTCTTCCATGCGTTATGGCAAGAGGTGGCTTGGCTCTATACAAAATGGGGTGAATACGAAGCGCTCTATGGCACGAAAGAGGGTCGAATAGACTTAATGAATAGATCTGCCCCACGTCTTTTCAAGATCATCCAAGACAGTCTGTGGGAAGAAATTCTGTTGCACATCGTGAGGCTCACTGATCCGCCAGAAACAGGAAAAAAAGAAAATCTATCCATCCAGAGACTTCTCCTTCTAGAGCCGGACGGATCACTAAGGCACGCACTAGAAGAAAAAATTAATACGGCAAAAGAAAAATCGGATTTCTGCCGTGACTGGCGTAATCGACGCATCGCTCACCGCGATCTGCACTTGGCACTAGAGACCGGTCTCCACCCTTTGCAACCTGCCAGCAGAAAAGCTGTTAAGGAAGCCCTAAGTTCTTTAGCGGATGTATTAAATACAGTGACACTTCACTACAGCGATTCAACCACCTTCTTTGATGTCCCCAGTGGTTATGGGGGAGCTGAGTCACTACTTTACGTAATCGATGACGGGCTGAGGATGAGCGACGAAAGAGAAAGGCGAATCCAAAATGGGGACTTCAAGGATTCAGACTTTGCCCCAAGAGATATCTGAGTCCGCATGAAAGTAGCTTTCGCGTCGCAACACAAGCACACAAATCACCTAGTCATCACCACTCTGGTTTTGACTTTCTTCCCCTCACAGCCCCGCCGGAAATCGATTTCGCCGGGCGGATCAGCGGCAAAGGTGTTTGAGCCCCGCCCACAAAAATCAAATTAACCATATCGAAGGCGGGGCGAGTTCTTTGCCGCCCGCACGGTGGAATCGATTTCCGGGGTTTCGGGGATGAGCGGGGTCGCCTTTTCTTTGGTTACTTTCTTTTGGCGAGACAAAAGAAAGTGACTAGCCGCCGGGCTACCCCCGGCCAACGGTCCCCAGCCCCGCAAAGACCCCAGCTACTCCGCCACAATCTTGTCAGACCACTCCACCCCCTCCACAAAATCCGCCGGCGTCCCGATGCGCGCCCCCGACGCCGCAATGGCCTCGGGCGTCACCCCGCGCGCCTGCCGGCAGGCATCGCACACCATGATGTCGATGCCGAGCGCCACGCTTTCACGCCACTGATCGGCCAGCGACGGCCAGCCCACCGGAAACAGCGACGCCCGCACTGGTTCCAAAGCCAGCGGCGCGGCTTCGCCCACGAGGAAAATGCGGACCGCGTGCCCCGCCCGGGCAAGGGCATTGCCATGCCCGAACACCATGGCGGCGCGGGTGGGGTCGTCGCTGCCCCAGGACGATTTCATGAAGATGTTGGCCATTGGGATCGCTCGATGTCGGCGATGCACGGAGACCCCGCGCGGCGCATGCGATGCGCGCGCCGGACGGGACTCAGTACATCTTGTAGGGAAGGAACTTGCCGTTCAGCACGATCTTGACGCGGTCGCCCTTGGGATCGGGCACGCGCGAGATGTCCATCGAAAAATCGATCGCGCTCATGATGCCGTCGCCGAACTCTTCGTGGATGAGCGACTTGATGCTGATGCCGTACACCATGATCAGTTCGTAAAAGCGGTAGATCAGCGGATCGGTCGGCACGGCGGACGGCAGACTGCCCTTGTAGGGCACGATCTGCAGTTGCTCGACGGCTTCGGGCGGCAGGCCGAGCATTTTTCCCACGGTGGTGGCCTGCTTCTTGTCGAGGGTCATCTGGCCCAGCAGCGCGGCGGTCGTCCATTCCTTGCTCTGGCCGACTTTCTTGGCGATGTCGGCCCACTTGAGGCCCTTCTTGTGCTTGGCGGCGATGATGAGGTCGGTGACTTCGGTGCGGTTCATGTTGGCGAATCCTTAGGCGTTGACGAGGTGGATGTGCGGCTTGCCTGCCGGCGTCATGGGGACGACGTTGGCGTCGGCCGGCGCGGCAGGCTCGGCTTCGATCAGGTCTTCGGGATCGAAGACGCTGGGCGAACTGGGGGCGTCCGGCGCCGCGCGCTGGCTGCCGAACTGCTTGGAGCGACTCACCAGGAAATCGACCAGGTGGGTGCGGATGGGGTAGTAGTGCGCGTGCTTGTGGATGGCGCTGCGCTCGCGCGGACGCGGCAGGGTGTTGTTGACGATTTCGGCGATGCGCGCGTGCGGGCCGTTGGACATGAGCATGATCTTGTCGGACAGCAGGATGGCTTCGTCGACGTCGTGCGTGATCATGAACACGGTCTGCTGCGTTTCGGCGCAGATTTTCAGGAGCTCGTCCTGGATGACGCCGCGGGTGAGCGCATCGAGCGCGCCGAAGGGCTCGTCCATCAGCAGCATCTTGGGTTCGATGGAAAACGCACGCGCGATGCCGACGCGCTGCTTCATGCCGCCGGAGAGCTGCGAGGGCTTCTTGTGCTCGGCGCCTTTCAGGCCCACCAGCTCGATGTAGCGCATGGCATGGTCGCGGATCTGCGCCTTGCTGCGCGAGGGCCAGCGCGACTTCACGGCGAAGGACACGTTCTCCAGCACGCTGAGCCAGGGCATGAGCGCGTGGCTCTGGAAGATGACGCCGCGGTCGAGGCTGGGGCCGGACACTTCGCGGCCGTCCATGAAGACGTTGCCGGTGCTGGCGGTGTCGAGCCCGGCCAGGATGTTGAGGATGGTCGACTTGCCGCAGCCGGAGTGGCCGGTGACGCAGACGAATTCGCCCTTGTGGATGCGGAAGTTGACGTGGTCGAACACGGTGACGGGATCGCCGCCGGTGGGACTGGGGTAGGCCCGTGCGAGGTTTTCGACCTGCAGGAAGGGATGCGATGCGGTCATGCGTTTACTCCTGGTACGCGACGCGGCGGCCCAGCAGCCCGAAGAGGCTGTCGAGCGCCATGCCGACGACGCCGATCATGAAGATGGCGAACAGCACGTTGGTGATGGACAGGTTGTTCCACTCGTTCCACACGAAGTAGCCGATGCCGGTACCGCCGACGAGCATTTCGGCGGCGACGATGACCAGCCAGGCGATGCCCATGGAGATGCGCATGCCGGTGAGGATCGTCGGCGCGGCGGCCGGCAGGATCACGCGGAAGGCCTTGCGGAAGGGATTCACTTCCAGCGTGCGCGACACGTCGAGCCATTCCTTCTTCACGTTGGCGACGCCGTGCGCGGTGTTGATGAGCATGGGCCACAGCGAGCAGATGAAGATGACGAAGATCGACGAGGCCGAGGCGTCCTTGATGGTGTAGAGCGCGAGCGGCATCCACGCCAGCGGCGAGATCGGCTTCAGCAACTGCACGTAGGGATCGAGCGCCTGGTAGAACACGCGCGAGTTGCCGATGACGAAGCCGAGCGGAATCGCCACTGCCGCCGCCAGGAAGAAGCCGGCGAGCACGCGCGCGATCGAGTACGCGAGCTGGATGCCGATGCCCTTGTCGTTGGGACCGTTGTCGTAGAAGGGATCGGAGAGCCGCTCCCAGACGGTCTGCGCCATCTGCGCCGGCGTGGGAAAACTCGACGCCGAACTGGCCGCGCCGCCGCCCATGAGCGCGGCGTATTCGGGATCGACGCCGGCGGCGACGGTCTGCGCCTCCGGCTGGGTGGCGAGCTGCCACGCCAGCAGGAACACGCCGAACAGCGCCAGCGACAGCAGGGCGGACTTCTGGCCGAGGGTGAGGGTCAGTTTTTTCATGTGCGTTTGATAGCGAAGGAGTTGACGTATTCGGCCGGCTTCGCGGGATCGAAGACCTTGCCCATGATGGTGTGCTTCATGTAATTGGTCGCCGGCACCTTCAGCCCCAGTTCGGCCATGCGCTTCCTCGCATCGGTGGCGCGGAACACTTCCTCGGCGACCATCTTGTAGTCGATGTCGCCCTTGATGTAGTTCCAGCGCTTCAGCTGCGTGAGGATCCACACCGCCATCGACTGCCAGGGGAAGGGATCGAAGTCCACGCGGTCGGGCACGTTACGCACCTTGCCGAGGCCGTCGGCGAAGCGGCCGGTCATCACCTGTTCCAGCACGGGAATCGGCTGGTTGAGGTAGTTGGCCGGCGCGATGGCTTCAATGATGGCCTTGCGGTTCTCCGGCTTGTGCGCGTAGTCGGTGGCACTGGCGATCGCGCGGAACAGCGCGGCGTAGGTGTTGGGGTACTGCTTGTAGAAGCCTTCCTGCACGCCGAAGGTACAGCAGGGATGGCCGTCCCACAGATCGCGCGACAGGGTATGGATGAAGGCGAAACCTTCATAGACCGCGCGCTGGTTGAAGGGCTCGGGGCCGAGGAAGCCGTCGATGTTGCCGGCGCGCAGGTTCGCCACCATGTCGGGCGGCGGCATCATGCGCAGTTCCACGTCCTTGTCCGGATCGAGACCGGCTTCGGCGAGGTAGTAGCGCAGGAGCAGGTTGTGGATGGAGTAGTCGAAGGGCAGGCCGAACTTCAGGCCTTTCCATTCCTTCGGATCCATCTTGTCCTTGTGCTTGAGGTGCAGGGTGATGGCCTGGCCGTTGATGTTCTGGATCGAGGCCACATCGACCGCCTGCTTGGCCGAACCGAGGCCGAGCGACATCGCCAGCGGCATCGGCGAGAGCATGTGCGAGGCGTCGAATTCCTTGTTCAGCACCTTGTCGCGGATCACCGCCCAGCCGGCGGTTTTCTGCAGGGTGACGTTCAAGCCTTCGCGTGCGTAGAAGCCCATCGGGCCCGCCATGATGATGGGCGTGGAGCAGGTGATGGGAATGAAGCCGATCTTGAGGTCGGTCTTCTCCGGCTTGCCGGCCTCGGCCGCCAGCGCCTTCGCCGCGCCCATGGGGAAGAGCGTGGAGATCGCCGCCATCGCGGTGCCGCCGCCGACCGCGCGCAGGAAATTGCGGCGCATCTGGTCGTCGGGAAAGAGCCCGCGCATCACCGCCGATTCGACCACGCGCGACACGCGCGCGTCGGCGTTCTGCAGGTCGGCGTCGTGGTCGGCCTGGCTGTGGTGGCGGCCGCAACTGCAGCCGGCACGGTGCAGCTTGATATCGGGATCGAAGGGATTGTCAAAGCCGGACATGGAAGCGCTCCTGATGATTGAGTAGATGGATCGTTCCGACCCGCACCATCCTGTTGCCGCGCGCGCTCAAACAGTGCGCGCAGCGATCCGGACCGGATTCGCCGGGAAGCCCTTCAATGCGGGCAGTCCGGCGATTTCCACGTGCAGCATCGTGTTTCCACTTGTGTCGTTAACAGGAAGCGTGCCAGTGCCGCAAATTCATCCTAAGCAGTTGATCGGAATGGATTTCAATGAACAGCCCGGAATGACGTGCGCGAACTGGCCCGGTTCTTGATTACACAGTGTGAACAATTTGTTCATTCGACACGCCATGACTTCTACCCAACCTGCCGAGCGCCTGCACGATGAGGAACTGCTGGTGATCCGCGAATCCGCCCGCCTGATGGGCAAAAGCCTGGAACCGGGCCTGGCGATTCGCGAGATGCTGCACCTGATCTCGGAATTCCTCGGTCTGAACCGCGGCCGCGTGGTGTTGCGGCGGTCGGACGCGAACGACTATGCAATCCGCTACGCCTACGGCCTGACGAAGGCGGAGATCGAACGCGGCATCTATCGCCCGGGGCACGGCATCACCGGCCGCGTGCTGCAGACCGGCGAGGCGAGCATCGTGCAGGACATCGACGACGACCCAGACTACCTGGCGCAGGCGGTGGAGCGCGCGCGCCTGCCCGACGAGACGGTGAGCTTCATCGCGCTGCCGCTGGTGGACGACGGGAAAGTGCTGGGCCTCCTGGGTGTGCACCGCATCCGCGGCCGCTCGCGCGCCTTCTCCGACGATCTGCGCATCCTCGAGATCATCGCCACGCTCGTCACCCAGGTCCTCAAGCTCAACGACCGCGTGGCAGAACAGACCGCGCGGCTGGAAAGCGAAAACCGCGAACTGAAATGGGCGCTGGAACACGGCGCGCCGCAGCAGGCCACGCTCGGCATCGTCGGCGAATCGCCGCTGCTTCGCCATGCGCTGCGCCAGGTCGAGCAGGTGGCGGGCACCGACGCGACGGTGCTGCTGCTCGGCGAATCCGGCACCGGCAAGGAGCTGTTCGCGCGCGCGCTGCACCTGGGCAGCGCGCGCCGCGACGCCCCATTCATCAAGGTGAACTGCGGGGCGATCCCGGAAAACCTGTTCGAGTCGGAGCTGTTCGGCTACGAAAAAGGCGCGTTCACCGGTGCCTCGACCGCGCGCGCCGGCTATTTCGAGCAGGCCAGCGGCGGCACGCTCTTCCTCGACGAGATCGGCGACCTGCCGCTGGCGATGCAGGTGAAACTGTTGCGCGTGCTGCAGGAAAAATCCCTGCAGCGCGTGGGCAGCCGGCGCGAAACGCCGATCGACGTGCGCATCGTCGCCGCCACCAACCTCGACCTGCAGCAGCAGGTGGCGGCCGGCCGCTTCCGTCTCGACCTCTACTACCGGCTCAACATCATCCCCATCCGCCTGCCCGCGCTGCGCGAGCGGCGCGAGGACATCCGCCCGCTGGTGCGCCACCAGCTCAACCTCATCACGCAAAGCTACCAGCGCAACGTGGGGCTGACGGCGGATGCGATGGAGCGTCTGGCCGACTACCCCTGGCCAGGCAACATCCGCCAGTTGCGCAACGTACTCGAACGCCTGGTGCTGCTGGCCGAAGGCGCGGCGATTTCCGCGGGCGAAGTCGAGCGCGTGATCCGCAGCGAGGGAGCAGGTGCGCCCGAACCGGCGCTCGCCGCCCCGGCCATGCCGGCAGCCGCTTCGGCCGTGCGCCCCTACCTGCCTGCGCAATCGCACGATCGCGCCCAGATCGAGCAGGCGCTGGCGCAGACGCACGGCAACAAGTCGCGCGCGGCGCAGATGCTGGGACTCACCCTGCGGCAGCTCAATTACCGCATGAAACGGCTGGAGATGGGCTGACAAAGGTTGACAATCTGTAAGCCCACGCCTGGTTGAGCAAACCGGCGACTCGGCAGAATCGCCATCCAAATCAATGCGTTGACAATGTTCGACGCAGCTGGCACGGCAATCGCAATAGAGGGGATATCGGGTCGTCCGATTCTTTCAACCCTCTGGAGTCCACCATGTCCGAAGTCGTCGCCCTCAAAACCCAAGCCGTGCTCGAGCCCATTTCCGGCGAGGGGCTCTCCGCCCTGTCCGCCAAGGGCAAGGCCAACCCGCAATCGGTCGTCACGCTGAAAGCGAAGACCGTGTGCGAAAGCAAGTTCCGCAACCTCACCTACGTGCGCAACCTCGAAGCGCACGTGATCGACGAGCCGCCGCACCTGCTCGGCGACGACACCGCGCCGAACCCCTCGGAAGCCGTGCTCGCCACGCTGGGTTCCTGCCTGTCCGTCGGCCTGCACGCCAACGCCGTGGCACGCGGCATCAGCCTGTCGAAGATCGAACTCGAACTCGAAGGCGACATCAACGTGACCGCCGTGTGGGGCGTGGGCGATCTCGACCCGATGAAGAAACTGGGCTTCACCGACGTGCGCGTGAAGGTGCATCTGGAAGGCGACGCCACCGAGGCCGAACTGAAGGATCTGGTCGCGCATTCCAACGCCTGGTCGCCGGTGGCCAACACCCTGCGCAACCCGGTCAACGTCAGCGTCGAGCTGGCCTGAGTCCACGTATTTCGAAGGAGCGCATCATGCCTGCCGTCGCCCTTGCCCCCACTTTCATGGATGAATCCGGCGAAATCCTGCCCGGCCTGTCCGCACTCATCGCCGAGGAGCTTGCGCCCAAGGTGGTCGACATCGACCTGAAGGGTGTCTACCCCGACGCCTTCCTGCGCAAGCTCGGCACGCTCGGCGGGCTGGGCAGCCTCACGCCGACGGAATACGGCGGCAGCGCGCGCGGCCTGAAGCACGCGATCCAGGTGGTCGAGGAGGCGTCCAAGCAGTGCGTATCCACCGGCTTCCTGCTGTGGGCGCAGTACGCCCTGCAGTGGTACGTGCTGAACGGCACCAACCCCGCGCTCGCCGCCGACATGCTGCCGAAGATGGCGCGCGGCGAGGTGCTGGGCGGCACCGCGCAGTCGAACACCATGAAATCCTGCGCCGGCATCGAGGACACCCGGCTCAAGGCGAAGCGCGTCGAAGGCGGCTATCTCGTCAACGGCGTGCTGCCCTGGGTATCCAACATCGGCCCCGAGCATCATTTCCACATGGGCGCCTCGCTGCCCGACCAGCCCGGCTTGGTGATCGGCCTGCTGCACGGCAGCACGCCCGGCCTCACGCTGATGCAGAACGCGCACTTCATCGGCATGGAAGGCACCAACACCTTCGCCTGCCAGTTCCGCGACCTGTTCCTGCCCGACGCGCAGGTGGTGTGCCACCCGCACGAGTTCGACGCCTTCCGCGACCGCACCAAGTCGGCCTT